>NZ_CP023865.1:3894000-4588500 GCF_003711105.1 Actinoplanes teichomyceticus ATCC 31121 | reverse complement strand
CTCCGGCCAGTCCCCGGTGGGCAGGCCGGTGGCGTCCAGGTCGACCAGCTGCGACTCCGGACCGTCCGGGCCGGCCGCCGGCCACACCGTGTCGCCGCCGAGCACCCCGGGAGCGGCCGGGTGCCCGGCCGGGATGCCGGACGCCGCACGCAGCCGGGCCCCGCCGTCCTCGTCGAACAGGTACGTCAGCGTGAACGGCAGGTCGCGCCGGTTGCGTCCCAGCTGCTCGTTGGCGAACGCCAGGGTCTGCTGCTCGGTGCGGATCACGCTCGGGTCGGATCCCAGGTCGCGCAGCGTCGCCATCCGCCGCTCGGCGATCACCCGGTGGGTGTCCTCGCTGACCACGCAGAGCATCCCGACCAGGGCGCCGTCGTCGTCGCGCAGCGGGCTGTAGGAGAACGTGTGGTAGCTCTCCTCCGGGTAACCGGAGCGCTCCAGAAACAGCAGCAGGCCCTCGTCCCAGGTGGCGTGGCCGGTGTCGAGCACGTTGCGGATGCGCGGGCCGATGTCGGTCCAGATCTCCGCCCACACCTCGCGCGCCGAGCGGCCCAGCGCCCACGGGTACTTACGGCCCAGCGTGTCCCGGCGGTACGCGTCGTTGCAGAAGAACGTCAGATCCGGACCCCAGGCCATCCACATCGGGAACCGGGACGACAGCAGGATGCTGACCGCGGTCCGCAGGCTCTGCGGCCATCCGTCCGGCGACCCGACCGGGGTGCGCCCCCAGTCGACCGCGGCCAGATCCCGGCCCACCTCGGCGTCCGCAGCGAAGACGTCGCTCACCGTACGAATCTTCTCCTCACCGGCACAGCCCGCTCACAAAATATCCGCTCGGCGCGCCCCGCCGGCAGCGGGTCGTGCTACCGGTACGGCGGCGCCGCCCCACCACCGGCCGGAGCGCAGAGGGCCACCACGCCCGGTGACCACCGGTGTCCCCGGTTGCGCTGCTCCGGCTTCTTCTACCCGCGTCGTGGCCGGGACGAACCCCGCGGCGCGCGGCACACCGGCGGAGCGGGCGCCGGGGTCAGCGGTCCAGGCCGGTGAGCCGGCTGAGGGCGGCGAAGCCGGCCTCAGTGCCGGGCCAGTGCCGGCGGACGGCGTCGAGCCCGGCGCGCCGGACGGTGGAGCGCAGCACCGCGGTGACGATGATCGCGTCGTCGGCGTAGCCCAGGACCGGGACGAAATCGGGGATGAGGTCGAACGGGAGCGCCAGGTAGGCCAGCAACAGGCCCAGGCGGATCCGTACGCCCGCCGGCAGGGTCCGGTCGCCGGCGAGCCGGCGCAGCAGCCGCAACAGGTCCGGCAGCAGTCGCAGCGCCTCGCTCAGCCGCTCCCGGTCCGGCTTGGCGGCCAG
Organism: Actinoplanes teichomyceticus ATCC 31121; assembly: GCF_003711105.1. Classification (NCBI taxonomy): domain Bacteria; kingdom Bacillati; phylum Actinomycetota; class Actinomycetes; order Micromonosporales; family Micromonosporaceae; genus Actinoplanes; species Actinoplanes teichomyceticus. The sequence continues at coordinate 4,587,146 of NZ_CP023865.1, read as the reverse complement.
CAGGGCGATCAGCAGCGCCAGCCAGATCAGCAGGACCGCGGCGCCGATGCTCAGCAGCGTCTGCCACCACCAGGCCACGGCGGCTCCCTCCACTCGGTGCGTCCGCCCGGCGGATCGGGTGATCCGGAATACCCGGCGCGGGCGGGAACTTGGCGACAGATATGACGACCGCATTCGATCCGCGGGCGCTGCTCGCGGAGAGCCGCCTCGGTGTCCTGGCCACCCTGCGCAAGGACGGACGCCCGCAGCTGTCTCCCATCCTGCCCTACTACGACCGGGACGCCGAGACGATCTACGTCTCGGTCACCGACGGCCGGGCCAAGACCGCCAATCTGCGCCGCGACCCGCGCGCCGCGATCGAGGTGACCCGGCCGGACGGGCGGGCCTGGGCGACCGCCGACGGCGACGCCACCCTGATCGGCCCGGGCGACGACCCGTACGGCCCCGAGGTGCAGGCCCTGGTCGACTACTACCGCCGGGCGGCGGGGGAGCACCCGGACTGGGACGAGTACCGCTCCGCGATGGTCGCCGACCGCCGGGTCCTGCTGGCCCTCAAGGTGACCCGGGTCTACGGGGAGGACCTCGGCAGCTGACGCCGATCGCCGCGGTGCTGCCGGTCTCGGTGGTGACCGGCACCCCGGGGCGCGGGTCCCAGCGTCGCCGGATCCGCACCCCGGCCGCGGTCCGCGCCCCAGCGCGAGCGCGCCGGGCCGCCCCGGCCGCAGAGGAGCAGGGCGGCCGCGGCGGTCAGGTCGGCGACCACGGCGGTGGCCGCGGGCTCGTCCGGGGCCGCCGCGTACTCGCCGGTGCGGACCCGGATCGACCGCGCGCCCAGCGCCACCGCGACCGCCACGTCCTTGCCGGGCCGGTCGCCGATCACGACGAGCTCCCGCGGCGCGACGCCGAGCAGCCCGGCGGCGTGCCGCAGGCCGCCCGGGTCCGGCTTGCGTGCGGCTCGGCCGCCCAGCTCGTCGGTGATGACCACGGCGTCGAACCAGCCGGACAGCCCGGTGGCGGCCAGCTTGGCGCGCTGGATCACCGGGTTGCCGTCGGTCAGGCAGACCAGCCGGTAGCGTTCGCGCAGCCGGGTGAGCGCCTCGGGCACGCCGGGGTAGTGCGGCAGGCGCCGCGGCCGGTAGGCGGTGAACGCCGCGACCAGCGCGGGCACCAGCCGGCCGGCGCGGTCCGGTGGCAGGCCGTAGGCGGCCAGCGCCCGGTCGATGGTGCCGCCGCGGTCCGAGCCGGCGATCAGCTGGCGGCGGACCGCGCGGCCGAGCCGGAACGGATCCAGGCCGGCGGCGGCGCCGGCGCGGCCCACCGCCCGGGCCGCGCCGTACAGGTACGCCGCCTGCGGGTAGAGCGTGTCGTCGAGATCGACGACGACGGCGGCCGGTGGGCGGCGCAGCGCGGTCACCGCGCCCACGGCAGCCGCCCGCCGGTGTAGTCCGGCTCGTCCAGGGCCAGCAGCGCGTCCATCGCCGGGTCGGCGAGCAGCCCGGCGATCCGGGCGCCGGTGTGGCCGTCGCCGTACGGGCAGGGCAGCCGGGCGGTCCGGGCCAGGGACTGCGGAGCGCTGAGCCGGTGCGCGGCCTCGACCGCCCGGCCGGCCTCGTCGTCGGAGCCGATGCCGGTGAGCACGGCGGCGCCCGCCTCGACGCCCTCCCAGCGCGGCGTGGAGCGGCGCAGCACCACCACGGGCACGCCCAGGTACGCCGCCTCCTCCTGCAGCCCGCCGGAGTCGGTGACCACGACGCGGCTGTGCGCCAGGACGTGCAGCAGATCGTCGTACCCCAGGGGGTCCTGGCAGAGCACGCCGGGCAGTGCGGCCAGCCGGTCCAGCAGGCCGTGCTCGGTCAGGCGGGCACGGGTGCGCGGGTGGACCGGGAAGCGGACCGGGCCGATCGCGGCGAGCCGGCCGACCACCCGGACCAGGCGCGCGAGCCGGGCCGGGTCGTCGACGTTGGCGGCGCGGTGCGCGGTGACCAGCACACCGTGCCGGCCGGCGGGCGGCGCCGGGCGGATCCCGCGCTCGCGCAGCGCGTCGACGACCGGGTTGCCGACCACGAAGATCCGCTCGTCCGGGACGCCCTCGCCGGCCAGGAACGCCGCGGCGCGCGCGGTCGGCGCGAAGTGGACCTGGGCGGTGGCGGCGGCCACCCGGCGGTTGACCTCCTCCAGGCTGCGCGGGTTGAAGCTGCGCAGCCCGGCCTCCAGGTGCGCGAACGGCACGCCGGCGCCGCGCGCGGCGAGCGCGTACGCCGGAACCGTGTGGGTGTCGCCGAGCGCGAGCACGACGTCGGCCGGGTGCGCCGCGAGAACCTCGGTGGCGCCGCTGAGCAGCGCGGCCAGAAGGCTGGGGCCGGCGGGCGGGGTGAGCCGCACGTCGGCGGTCAGCCCCAGCGCGCGCTGCACGTCGGTGCTCATCGCCGCGTCCCGGTGCTGGCCGGTGTCCACGGTGGTGACGTGGTGGCCGGTGGCGCGCAGGGCGTGCACGACCGGGGCCAGCTTGATCACTTCGGGGCGGGTGCCGAACGGCACGAGGATCCGGCGGTTCACCGGGCCGGCTCCAGCTCGGGCGCCCCGGCCGGGGCCGCGGTCTCGGTGGCCGGGTAGAACACCTCGGCGAAGTGCCGGGTCATCCGCAGGCCGTCGCGGAAGCCGAGGGAAGGCAGCTTCGCCTCCGGCTCCAGGATGCCCCGGACGTACGTGTTCACCACGTCCGCCCCGGCCGCGAGCGTCAGCGGCAGCCCGCCGGAGAACCGCGGGTTCACCTCGACGATCGTCACCTCGCCGGTGTCGGCCACGAAGCCCTGCACGTTGGCCGGGCCGGTGTGCCGCACCGCGCGCAGGGTCGCCGCCACCACCTCGGTCACCGCCGGCGAGGCGAACGTGGTGCCCCGCACCGAGATGCCGCCCCGGGTCTCCTCGCGCCACCGCGGCACGCAGGCCACCATCGTGCCGTCCCGGTCGACCAGCGCGTCGGCGGTGAACTCCCGCCCGCTCAGCCGGGTCTGCACGATCGCGCCGGGCACGGTGGCGAGCGCGTGCGCCAGCTCGCCCGGGTCGTCGACGAGCACGACGTCGCGGCTGCCGCGGCCACGGGCCGGCTTGACCACCCACGGGCCGGGCACCCGGCGGGCGCCCTCGGCGGTCCAGGCGGTCACCGGGTGCGGCACCCCGGCGGCGTGCAGCGTGGTGGCGAACGCGACCTTGTCCAGGCAGAGGTCGGCGTGCTCGGGCAGCCAGGTCCGGACGCCGAGCCCGGCGAGCGCGCCGGTGAGCGGCGTCAGCGCGGCGTACTCCTCGGCGACCGTGCAGACCAGGGCCGCCGGGCGGTGCTCGGCGATCACGGCGAGCAGGGCGTCGGCGTATCCGGGCCGGTCGGCGCGGGGCAGCACGGCGGCGCGGGCGGCCAGGCGCAGGCCGACGGCGTCCGGGTTGGCGTCCAGCGCGAGCACCTGCTCGCCGGCCGCCTGCAGGGCGTGGATGACGGCGACGCCGGCCGGGCCGCCGGCGCCGGTCACGGCGATCAGCCGGCCGGTGGGCCGCGGCCGGTGCGGCGCGCGCATCAGCCAGGCGCGGGCCCACAGGCGCAGGGCGACCACGTCGGCGGAGTGCAGCGGCTCCCACTGGCGTTCGGCGATCGCGTCGGCGAGCGCGTCCAGCACCATCGGGTCGGTCTCGTAGGAGGCGACCGCGAGCAGCGTGGCGGTGTGCACGGCCAGGCCCTTGGCGGCCAGCCGGCGGACGATCTCGGCGCGCCGCTGCGGGTTCTCGTGCCCCACCCGGTAGTCGACGCGCCGCTGCTCACGGCGGCGGGCCAGGCGCCGCGACAGCGCCTCGGGCAGCACCCGGCGGTGCACGAACGCGGCGACCCGCACCCGGGGCGCCCGCGTTTCGGCCTCGACGGGCACCCGGTGGCCCAGGCCGGGCTGGGCCCAGGCGGCGGGGCGGTCGGCGGTGTGCCGCCCGGAGCGGTCCTGCTCGGCGCGCTGTGCGTCGTACATGGTCAGTCCGATCATGATGAGCAATCCGAAGAGGGTGTACGCGAAGTTGATGGCCGCGCCGATCCAGTCGTGGAAGAACACCAGCGCGTCCACCGCGAGGTAGCGGCCGGCCAGCAGGGACAGCACCAGGCGGACCTGGTTGGCGGCGAGCACGAAGGTGCTGGCGGCGAGCAGGCCGGGCAACGCCTGGGGCCGCTGCCGCAACGCCACGCAGGCGAGCGCGGCCAGCGCCAGGACGCTGCTGAGGATGGTGCAGGAGCCGGTCATCTCGGCGACGACCGGCTCCATCCGCGGGCCGAAGACCACGAACGAGTCGCCGAGCACACCGGAGATCCGGTCCACCCCGAGCAGGTCGACGAGCTCGGCGGCGAGCGCCACCTCGAACCGGCGGGCGTGGTCGACCAGCAGCAGGTAGCCGGCGACGCAGCCGGCCACCGCCCCGGCCAGCTCGATCATCACCAGCCGCAGGCGGCGGACGGTCGCGCCGGCGGGCCGGCGACCGGCCGCCCGGTGCAGCGTCCGGTCCAGCCGCGCGGCGATCAGCGTGCTCATCCGGCCGGCTCGAGCTGCCGGGGCGCCGCGACCACCGACGTCGCGCCGGAGCGGGCCGTCTTCGACCAGGTGTACGTGGTGCCGGCCATGCCCTCGAAGTACGCCTTGGTGGCCGTCATGATCGACATGCCGAACGCCGGGATGAAGCCGACCAGCGTCCACACCGCGCGCCGTTCCACCCGGCCCAGCACCAGACCCACCGCCAGCTCGCAGAACGGCCCGGCGAACAGCAGCGCGGACAGCGACACCATCTGGATCGCCGACGAGTTCCCGACGCCGAACGCGTGCAGCACGATCAGCAGCAGGCCCAGCCCGCACAGCACCGGGACGTGGTACACCCACAGGAACAGGATCGTCTCGACCTTCTCGGTCACGCTCAGGTGCGGCGTCCGCAGGATCGGCCGCCAGTAGTCGCGCAGGCACTTCTGGTGTCCGCGCGCCCACCGGTAGCGCTGCTTCCAGAAGCGCCGCGAGGACAGCACCGCCTCCTCGAAGTCGACCGCCGACGGGTCGTAGCGCACCCGGTGACCGTCCAGCAGCAGCCGCAGCGTCAGGTCGGTGTCCTCGGTGACGGTGTCCGGGTTCCAGCCGCCCAGCGCCCGGATCAGCGAGGTGCGCACCGCGCAGTTCGCCCCGCCGTACGCGGGCAGCTCGAACAGCGCCTGCCGGCCGTACTCGTTGACCAGGTAGCCGGAGAGGTAGTCGACGAAGATCGTGGAGGCCAGCGACGACTCGACGCCGTTGCGTACCACGCAGCGGCCCATCACCGCGCCGACCCGCGGGTCCCGGAAGTGCCGGGCCAGGCGGCGCAGCACGTCCGGCTCCGGCTGGTGGTCGGCGTCGAAGACCACCGCGAGTTCCGAGTCGGTCAGCGCCAGCGCGTCGTTGAGCGCCCCGGACTTGCCGCCGCCGGCGCCCGGCTCGCGGTGCAGCACCCGCAGGCGCGGGTCGGCGGCGGCCCAGGCGTCCAGCCGGGCGCCGGTGCCGTCGGTGGAGGCGTCGTCGACCACCACCACGGTCAGCGCGTGCGCCGGGTAGTCGAGCGACAGCAGCGCCGCCACCATGCCGTCCACCACCAGCTCCTCGTCCTTGCAGGCGACGAGCACGGCCACCGTCGGGGTGAAGTCCTCCACCCCGACCAGCGGCGCGTTCAGGTCCCGTTCGGCCCACCGGGCGGCGGCCACGGCGAAACCGAGGTGCCGGAAGAAGAAGATCAGAAAGACCAGGTTCAGGGCGGTGGCCAGCCAGCCCAGCGTCCGGTCGAGGCCGAACAGCAGCAGCGCCGCGACGAACACCGCGCCGTGCGCGGCCAGGGCGAGCCGGTAGCTCTCCCGCGACCGCGGACCGCGGCGCGGGCGGTGGCGGCCACCGGCGTTCATGTCACCCCCCGGCTTCGGTACGCGGCCTGGTACACCGGCATGTCGGCCAGAGCCGGCGGCAGCTGAGGCGGCGGCGACAGATCCCACACGAAGCGGGACGGCACGAACGCCTCGGCGAACCGGACCCGCGCCTGCGCGCCGAAGTGCCGTGCCGAGGCGGCCACCACCTCGGGGTCGACCATCGCCGAGCTCGCCACCTGGCTGCGGTGACAGGCCAGCGCGGCCAGCTTGCGGTCCAGGTGGGCGGAGATGTCGACGTACACCGACGGCTCGAACCGGGTGGTCGACGGGCTGCGGTAGTGCAGCACCCGCCGGTTGTGCCGGGCCGCGGAGACGGTCGCCGCGGCCACCGCCCGGTGGTCCTGGTGCGAGTCGTCCGGCGCGTGCACGTACACCACATCGGCCTCGGTCTGCCGGATCGCGTCCTCGATCACCGCGATGGTCGCCGCGTCGGCCTGCACCGCGCAGTCCTGCAGGCGGCCCCACAGCAGCAGGCAGTCCAGGCTGCGGGCGGCCGTCTCCGCCTCGGCGCGCCGCTCACCGACCGGCCCGGGACCGTTCTGCCCGCCGGTCACCACCAGCATGGTCACCGCGTCGCCGGCCGCCCGGTGCGCGGCCAGGGTGCCGCCGCAGCCGAGCTCGATGTCGTCCGGGTGCGCCCCGATCGCGAGTACGCTGCGCATCATCATGGCTCAGGCGGCCCTGCGACGCTTGCGCCACAGCACGAACGCGGCCACCGCGCCGGCCACGACCAGCGCGGCCAGCGGGCCGGTGCCGTTGCCGCCGGCCGGCAGGCTGACATCCTTGCCGCAGGTCGGCTTGGTCCAGGCGGCGACGACCGTCTTGCCGCCGACCCGCCAGGTCACCGTGGTGTCCCGGCTGATCCAGCCGGTGGCGAACGTACCCTTGTGGACGCCCGGCTCGAAACGGGTGGTCACCGTGTGCGTGGTCCGCCGGGTACTGCCCCCGATCAGTTCGATCCGGTTGTTGTCGCCGGCCGCGATGGTGCCCGCCGAGGAGGCGGTGCTGACATAGCCGAACACCGCCCGGTAGGTGTTGCTCGCGCTGTCGCGCAGCACGCAGTCGCAGGTCGGGGTGCCGGCCAGCGTCTTCCAGGTGGCCGCCGCGGTGCCGGTGTTCAGGGTCAGCGCGGCGACGGCCGCCACGACCAGCGCGACGGCGCCGGCCACGATCAGGCCGCCCCGGCGGCGCAGGGACGAGGGCACGAGGCGCATGGGGTTTCCTTCGCGGTCGAGGGCGTTGGCGAGGGACCCATCGGTCGCCGTGCCCGCCGGTTGAGTGCGAGCCGGTTGCGGCTGCGTGCCGGCTGACCCGTACCGGGCGGACGGCGCGGCGTCGCGGCCGGACCGGCCGGAAACCGAGATCGATGCCCGGCTGGCAGAATCAGCGGTTGGCTCGGCGCCCCCCTTCCGGAAGGATCATCCAGCTTGGCGAGTGTGCATCCGTCCGGCGCGGACGAGCGCAGCCGGCTCGACGCGGTCCGGCGTGCCGGGCGCGGGTCGCGCCGGGACTACGCGCTCGACCCGCGGCCGATAGCGCGCGGTGGCCAGGCCACGGTGCACGGCGCCGTGCACAAGCCGACCGGTGTCCGGGTCGCTTTCAAGAAGGCCGCGTTGCGCGACCGGCACTCGCTCGCCCGGATGCGCCGCGAGATCGAGGCGGCCCGGCTCTTCGGCGATCATCCGCACGTCATGCCGGTGCTGGACGCCAGTCCCGCCCATGACTGGTTCGTGATGCCGCTGGCCTGCGGCACGGCCAGGACGCTGGCCGCGGGGCCGGCCGATCCGGCGTCGTTGCGTGAGCTGATCACCGCCATCTGCGACGCGCTGCGCGAGCCGCACCGGCGTGACTGGATCCACCGCGACCTCAAACCCGACAACATCCTGCGGTTCGACCGGCGGTGGGTGGTCGCCGACTGGGGCCTCGGCCGCCGCCCGCGCGGGACCACCACCGATCCGGCGCGCACCAGGGTGGGCGGCGAGTTCGGCACGGCCGGCTTCGCCGCTCCCGAGCTCGCGGTGAACGCGCATCTGGCCGGCGCGCAGGCCGACGTCTTCAGCATCGGCCAGATCGTGGGCTGGGCCTGCACCGGCCGCGACCCGCAGCCCAACGTTCCGCTGCTGCCGCCGTCCGGTCCGTGGCGGATCATCGCGAAGGCCGCCACCGCCCACGACCCGGCGCGCCGCCCCGACGGCGTCGACGGGTTGTTGGCGTTGATCGCCGCCGAGTTCGACCCGGAGCCGGCGGCCGCCCGTGCCGCCCGCCTGACCGGCGCGATCCGCGACGGCGACGGCAGCGCGCTGGTCGAGCTGTTCAGCCTGGCCGGCCACGCGGGCGACGACCACGCCCGATTCTTCGACAGCGTCGTCGACCTCCCGGCGGACCGGGTGCGGGCCGCGGTCGCGGCCGACCCGGCGACCGCCGCGGAGGTGGTCCGCTCGGCCCCGTCCTGGTACGCCGGCACCGCGCCGTCGCCGGCCCGCCGCCGTCGGGTGGTGACCTGGCTGTTAACGATCGCCGGGCACGCCGCCGGCCTCGGCGAGTGGGACCTGCTGGAGGACGCCGTCGACAGCGCGCTGCACCTGGACGCGGCCGGCGCCGCCGCGGATGCCGGGGGCGCCGTGCGGGCCTGGCTCTCGGCGCAGTCCGGGCAGGCGGCGTCGATCGCCGCCGTGTCGCTGCGCCGGCATCCCGAGGCGTGCGCGCGGCACACCGCGCTGATCGGCGCCGCCGCCGTCGACCACCGGATCCGGGAGGCGGTACGGGCCGCCGCCGCAACGCACCCGGCCGCCGCCGGGCCACCGGTCCCGGACGGCGACGACGCGGCCCGCGACGATCCTCCCGGTGACGGTCCGACCCAAGGCGATCTTTCCGGTGACGGTCCGACCCGGGGCGGTCCTTCCGGCGACGTTGCCCGGGGCGATTCTCCCGGCGACGGCTCCGGTCGTGACGATCCGGCCGGTGGCCGCCGGTCCGAGATCGTGGTGGTCGCCGTGATCGGCGTGGTGGCCGCGGCGCTCGCCGTGACGATTCCGCTGCTCGACGAGGCGGCCGGCGACCAGCCCGGCGGGCGCGGCAGCGGCGCGGGCGCCAGCGACGCGCAGACCGGCCTGCCCCGCCGGCCGACCGAGCTGGCCGACACGCCGCAGTTCAAGAACTTCGTCAAGCCATGGGACCAGTACCCGGCATGGGTCGCCTGCCGGACCGGCTCCGGCGACACCCTGCTGAACGGCAGCTTCCCGGCCCGGCGTGCCGAGCCTGAGCCACCCGTCCACAGCCTGTCGTGCGGCAACGGCGGGAACCTCACCGTGATGTTCGCCGAGTTCCGGCCAGGGGCCGGTTTCGCCGGCGTGTCGCAGCGCTACCTCAGCGCCCCGGCGGCGGAGCACCCGGTCGGAACGGAGCGGACGCCGCCGTCCGGGACGCACGTGTTCCAGTGGAGTGCCACGCACCGCGCCCTGGTCTGGACCGACCGGGAGGCACAGACGATCGGCGTGGTGACCACGGACAGCCCGGCCGCCGATCTCGTCGAGATCTGGAGCCGGTACCGGGCCTAGCCCGGCAGTACCTGATCCGCCCGGGCCCACCCGCACCGGCGGTGGCCGCCGGCGGCCACCGCGGTCACCAGCAGCCAGTCGCCGCGTTCCTGCGCGCTCAGGTAGGGGCTGACCGCCAGTTCGGTGGTGAGCACGGTGGCGTACCGCGCGGGCGACCCGATCGGCGGCGCCGCGTCGTCGGGCGCGGTGCGCAGCTGCACCGCCGACGGGGGCGACAGCGGCACGGTCAGCTCGTGCGGATTGCAGGTCTCGATCGGGCCGAAGTCCGGCGCGACCCGCACCGGCCAGCCGTCGCGGATGCCCACCACGTAGGTGACCGGCACCGACCCGCCGCCCGCGCAGTCGTCCCGGCCCATCTCGGTGATCAGCATGCGAACCTGGAAACCCGCCGGTGTGGCGGTCACCGAGTCGATCGGGCCCGCGCACCGCGACGTCTCGGCGATCGGCCGGCGCACCTGCACCGCCCGGCCGTCCTGCCACAGCCAGATGTACCAGGCGAACGAGAACATCTGGCCGCCGTGGCTGTGCAGTCCGACCGCGGCGTCCTCGTCACCGTCGGCGTCCAGATCCAGGTAGGCGCTCGGGCCCAGCATCTGCCAGGACATCCCGCCCCAGGCCGCCGCGGGGGCGCGCCGGGCCCGGCCGCCGGTCAGCTGGACGGTGGACGCGCTCATCGCGTCGACCCATTCCGCGGCGCCGAAATCGAAACCGCGAATCTCGCTCGACACCGCGCGCGGTGCGGGCGCGGCGTCGTCGCAGCCGGCCGCCCCGCCCAGCACGGCGAGCCCCATGATCAGGGGCGGTGCCGACCAGCGTCGCCTCCGGGCGGCGGTGAACAGTGCGGGCACGTGATCAACCATTCCGGGGGATCGATGTGTCCCGCAGGGTAACCCGCGCCGGCGCCGGACGGCCACCCGACACCGCGGGGCCCACCGGAAGCCGCGTCGCCGGCCGGCGCGCGGCGGGCGTCGCGCGGCCCGGCCCCCGGGGCTCGGCCGGTGGCCTGCGGGCGGGACGGCGGGTTTCGTACCCGGAAAGGGTTGTCAGAAGAGCGCGGCCTGGCCGGGGATCGGGTCGCGGCGGCCGGACATCGCGGCGCGCAGCACCCGCGGCCGCAGGGTCGCGGCCCAGGCGGGCTCCGGTTGCGGTGGCCCGTCGACCGTGGCGTCGCCTCCGGTCAGCGCCCACAGCGACGGCCCCAGATTGATCCCGTGCGCGCGCAGAGCCTGGCGGATGACCAGGTAGTCCAGCGGCAGCCGGGCCGACTCGGGGCTGGGGACGGGCAGGTCGTGGCGCATCCGCATGAGCCGGCGGTTCCGGTCGACGATCTCCCGGGCCCCCGGCTCGCACAGCGCGGCGGCGGCCGGCTCGCCGACCACCTCGCGCACGGCGGCGTGGCCGGCGCGCCACGCCTCGTCGACCGACCGGAACGCCGCCAGCAGCCGCGCCGCCGTGCGGGCCCCGAAACGCCGCACGCCGGGCAGGTTGTCCGACGGGTCGCCGCGCAGCGCCGCGAAATCGGTGTACTGCCAGGGGTGCACGCCGTACATCGCGGGCAGCGAGCCGGAGTCGACCAGGACCGACCGGTCGAACCCGCCGTTGCGGACGCGCAGCACCGAGGTGCTGTCGTCGATCAGCGCGAACGCGTCCCGGTCGCTGGTCATCAGCACCGACCGCCAGCCCAGCCGCCGGGCCAGCGCCGCCGAGCTGGCGAGCACGTCGTCGGCCTCCCAGGCGGGCGGGACGACCGTGCCCACCCCGGCGGCGCGCAGCAGGTCCGGGGCGGCCGCCAGCTGCCGGGTCAGCTCGGCCGGTTTCGCCGGCCGGTGCGCCTTGTAGCCCGGGTGCTGGGCGCGCCGGGCCGAGTCGCGCGGGCAGTCGAAGCCGACCAGCACCGCGTCCGGGCGTAGCTGCGCGGCGGCCCGGGCGAGGTAGCCGATCAGGCCGCGCAGCGCCGGGGCGGGCTCCGGCGAGCCGTCGCTGGCGTGGTACGCCCGGTGCAGCAGGCTGTTGCCGTCCAGCACCAGCAGCAACCCACCCGCACGCGACACCCGACGAGCATAGCCGCCGGGCTCAGCGGGCCAGATCGTGCTTACGGTGGGTGAGCCGCTCCACCAGCCGGGCCGGAGCCACCCGGCGCAGGGCGAAGACCAGCGGCGCGTTGCTGCCCACGGCGTACCGCTGCCGGGGCCGCGCCGCCTCGATGGCGGTGACGATGGTCGCCGCGACCCGCTCCGGCGGCACCCCGGCCTTCTCGTTGCGATTGAGCGCGGCCAGCATCCGGCCGAAGTCGGCGCGGTGCGGGGAGTCGTCGGCGAGGTACACGGTGCGCCGCTCGCTGAGCCCGGTGTTGATCGAGCCGGGTTCCACCGTGGTCAGCCACACCCCGTACGGCGAGTACTCGTGCCGTGCCGCGCTGGCGAACCCCCGGAGCGCCGCCTTGGACGCGACGTACGACGACCGGTACGCGAGCGGGAACGACGCCAGCATCGAGCCGACCATCACCACCCGGCCCCAGCCGCGCTCGCGCATCCCGGGCAGCGCCAGCTGGGCCAGCCGTACCGGCCCGAGCACGTTGACCTCGAACAGCCGCCGCAGCGCGTCCGCCGGCAGTTCCTCCAACGGCCCGGACTGGCTCTCGCCGGCGTTGTTGACCAGCACGTCGACGTGCTGGAGCGGCTCGGCCAGAGCGGCGATGGACTCGTCGGAGCCGAGGTCGAGAGCGGTGTACTCGACGCCGTCCACCCGGTGGCCGATCGAGGACGGGTCCCGGCTGGTGCCGATGACCCGGTAACCGCGTGCGACCAGGGCGGTGGCGGTGGCGAGCCCGATGCCGGAGGAGGCGCCGGTGACCAGGGCGGTGCGCTGCATCCGAGCAACATAGCCGGTGCCGGGCCCCGATGGTGGCGGGCGCGCGCCGGCAGCGGCCGATCGGCGCGTGCGGCGAGCACGTACGGATGGCGCCATGTGATTCTTCTCCCTCGCGGAAAAAGATGCCGCCGGCATTTCCGGTCGTTTCCGCATTCGCGGCGAACGCGATTCCGGTCCGCGGTGGGCGAAGTCCTCGGCGGATGCGGCGCCGGCGGTTTCCGGGGACGGAGCAATTGCGTGACCGCATCTCTCGCCGCCGGGAGAGCCGCGCCCGCAATCCCCATTTGCAGGTCTGGTGCGGGATCGCGATCTGCCGGTCGGCGATCGGAATCGGCCATCGTCGCCGGCTGTCCATGATCCGACCGCCCCCGGACGGGTGAATCGGCCTATGGTGGCCCGATTGGCGCAGGTCGATGCGGATGGTCCGGTGACCGCCTCCGCCCGGCGTTCTCTCGGCCGCACACTTCGACGGGGAAGGAAGGCCATGCCACGTCTGCCGCACGGACGAGTCATCACCGATCAGGAAATCAACCGGGCCGCCGGTGACCTCGCGGAATTCAGCGCGCGCTCGCCGGCACGATTCGCGCTCACTCCACCGGTGGACGCGCACAGCTTCGACTTCCTGTTCCCCGGGCTGCAGGAGGACGAGGCGAATCTGCTGCCCGCGACGGCGAACATGCCGCAACTGCTCAAACGGCTCGGCGCGACGATGGTCGACCCGGACCGGCCGGGTGAGGACAGCCCGATCCCGGCCGCCTACACCTATTTCGGGCAGTTCGTCGACCACGACATCACGCTGGAGGTCGGTTCGGCGGCGATCGGCGACCTGCTCGACCCGGCGATGACCCCGTTGCCGCCGGAACAGATCCGTGGCACGCTGCGCAATCTGCGCACCGGCAGCCTGGACCTGGACAGCGTCTACGGCGCGCCCGCGCCGCGCGATCCGGCCGACCCCGCGAAACTGCTGGTGGGCAGGGTCAGCCCGACCGGCAGCACCGAGCCGCCGTTGGCCCGCCCGCCCGGCAAGGGCGACGACAACGACCTGCCCCGGGAACCGGCCGGCGGCGACATCGAGCACGATCGCGCGGCACTGACCGGCGACCCGCGCAACGACGAGAACACCATCATCGCCCAGCTGCACGTCGCGTTCCTCAAGGCGCACAACGCGCTGGTCACGCGGGGATTCTCGGGCACCGAGGCGCAGCGCATCCTGCGCCAGCACTATCAGCACATCGTCGTGCACGACTTCCTCAAGCGGATCGCCCAGCCGGAGATCGTGGACGACGTCGTCACCCGCGGCAACCGCTGGTTCGATCCGCTGGCCACGCCGCTGCGGATGCCGCTGGAGTTCGCGGCGGCCGGCTACCGGTTCGGCCACACGATGGTGCGCGCGGCGTACAACTTCAACGTCAACTTCCACCTCCGTCCGGGCGGCGTGCCCGCGACGCTGGAGCTGCTGTTCACCTTCACCGCGCTCAGCGGGCAGCTCGGCGACTTCGCGACGCTGCCGGAGAACTGGATCATCGAGTGGGAGAACATCATCGGTGACGATCCGGCGGTCGGCAAGGCGCGCCGGATCGACACCCGGGTCGCCACCACCGGCAACCGGGCGCTGTTCAACCTGCGCACGGTGACCGGGGTGACCGAGACGCCGGCGGACGCCGCCCGGCTGCCGGTACGCAACCTGCTGCGCGGTTACCGGCTGCGGGTGCCCACCGGACAGGCCGTCGCCCAGCTGCTCGACCTGCCGGTGCTCGGCAAGGACGAACTGCTCGCCGCGGCGGGCGGCCCGGAGCAGGTCGCCGCGCTGCAGGCGGGCGGGTTCGAGTCGCGTACCCCGCTGTGGTTCTACATCCTCGCCGAGGCGAACCACTTCCACCGGGGCGCGCGCCTGGGCCCGGTGGGCAGCACCCTGGTCGCCGAGGTGCTGGTCGGGCTGGTACGCCGCAGCGCGGACTCGATCCTGCGGCTGCCGGCGTGGCGGCCGTTCCTGCCGGCCGCCAAGCGGGACACGTTCGAGCTGGCCGACCTGCTACGGCTGGCCGGGGTGCTGACCGGTGGCCAGCCGCCCCGGACGTACACGGTCCGGCGCGGCGACACGCTCACCGGCATCGCCAGGAGCCAGCTCGGCAACGCCAGCCGCTGGCCGGAGATCTACCTGCTGAACCGCTCGGTGATCCGCAACCCGAATCAGATCTTCGCCGGCCAGGTCCTGGCGTTGCCGCCGGCGCAGCCGACCGGCCCGATCCCGCGCCTGTACACGGTCCGGCGTGGGGACACGCTCACCGGCATCGCCCGCGCGCAGCTCGGCGACGGTGACCGCTGGCCGGAGATCTTCGCCCGGAACCGGGACGTGATCGCCAACCCGGACCGGATCGTCGCGGGCCAGATCCTGGTGCTGCCGAACTGACCGGTGCCCGCGCCGGCCGGACCGGCCGGCGCGGGCTCGCCGTGAGCCGCGGCCTCGCTCAGGCCGGGTCGCGCGGACCGCGGGCTCACCGGGATTGCGGGGCCCGCGGGCCGGGCCGCTCAGGACGGGCCCAGCGGCAGGCGGCGCTTGTGGGCGGTCTGCCGGAAGCGCGCGGTGATGGCGTCCGCCACCTGCGGCCGCACCGGCTTGCCCTCGAGGAAGTCGTCGATGTCGTCGTAGCTGAACCCCAGCACGTCCTCGTCGGCGACGCCGGGGCGCAGCGACTCCAGGTCGGCGGTGGGCACCTTGTCGACCAGCCCGGCCGCAGCGCCCAGCGCCCCGGCCACGGCGCGCACGCGCCGCTTGGTCAGGCCCTCCAGGGGTACGACGTCGGCCGCCCCGTCACCGTGCTTGGTGAAGAAGCCGGTGACCGCTTCCGCGGCGTGATCCGTGCCGACCACCAGCCCGCCGGTCGCGGAGGCGACCGCGTACTGGGCGATCATCCGTTCCCGGGCCTTGATGTTGCCGAGGATGAAGTCCCGCTCGGCGGCGTCCCGGGTGGTCAGCCCGGCGGCCACCAGTGCCTGCAGGGCGGCGTCGGCGGCCGGTCGCACGTCGACGGTCAGCACCCGGTCCGGCCGGATGAACGCCAGCGCCGCCTGCGCGTCGTGCTCGTCACGCTGGACGCCGTACGGCAGCCGCATCGCGATGAACTCGGCGTGGTGCCCGTCCTGCCGGGCGCGTTCCGCGGCGAGCTGGCAGAGGCGCCCGGCGGTGGACGAGTCCACACCGCCGCTGATCCCCAGCACCAGGGTCCGCGCGCCGGTGGTGACCAGCGTGCCGGCGAGGAAGGCGAGCCGGCGCTCGATCTCCACCCCGGCGTCGAAGTCCGGGCTGACGTGCAGTTCGCGGGCGATCTCTCGGCTCATCGGCTCTCCTGAGGTCGGGGCTGTCGCGGAAGGGGACGCGTGGTGGATGTACCGGCGTACCGGCGCGGATAAACCGGTGGTGGCCGTGCGGCCGGCGGCCGGTCAGCGCGGGGCGGCCGAGCGCCGGGCGTACGCCCGGGCCGCCCGGGCCCGGTCGCCGCAGCGCACCGAGCACCACTGCCGCCGCCCGCTGCGCAGCAGGAACCGCAGGCAGGGGTGCGAATCGCAGGCGGTCAGGCGCTCGGCGTCGGGGCCGGTGAGCAGGTCGGCGGCGTCGGCGGCGAGCACCCCGAGCGCGTGGTCGACCACCTGATCGGTCGGGTGCCCGGCGGCGCGGTGCAGCCCGCGGTCCGGGTCCCAGCGCAGCTCGGCGGCGGTCGGCACGCGGGTGAGCGCGGCATTGATCGCGGCCAGCGCCCCGGCCGGCGGCTCGCCGCCCGCGACATGCGCCGCGAACAGGTCCCGGATGTGCTCGCGCAGCGCTCGCAGCCGGCCCGCGCACGCCTCGTGCAGGCCGGCGCCGGCCGGGGCCAGCCCGCGCTCGACGAGCCAGCGGGTCGCGGCCGGCGGGGTGTCGAGCAGGTCGGTGGGCGGGACGCCGGGCCTGGCGAGGCGGCTGTTGGCCAGGTCGAGGCCGGGGTGCCGGTCCGCGCCGGGTGCAGCTTCGATCACCCTTCTCACGGTACAGCTTGCCGATATCCGTGACAAACAGCTAGGTTCACGGATGACAGCCCTGCTATCCGTGAGGAAGTCATGTCCGACGCGATCCCGGTCCACACCCTCGGCGGCCCCACCGCCCTGCTCGAGTACGGCGACCTGCGCCTGCTCACCGACCCGACGTTCGACCAGCCCGGCAGCTACACCTCACCCAGCGGCACCACGCTGACCAAGCTGGCCCCGCCCGCCGCCGCCCCCGCCGACCTGGGCCGCATCGACGTGGTCCTGCTCTCGCACGACCAGCACGCCGACAACCTCGACGACGCCGGCCGGGCCCTGCTCGCCGACGTCCCGCTCACCCTGACCACGGTCAGCGGCGCGCAGCGGCTCGGCGGGACGGCCCGCGGGCTGGCACCGTGGGAGTCGGTCACCGTCGGCGCGGTCACCGTGACCGGGGTGCCCGCGCGGCACGGCCCGGTGGGCTGCGAGCCGCTCACCGGCGAGGTGACCGGTTTCGTGCTGACCGGCGCCGGACTTCCCACCGTCTACGTCAGCGGCGACAATGCCGCGCTGGAGCTGGTCGAGCAGGTCGCCGAGCGGTTCGGCCCGGTCGGCACGGCGGTCCTGTTCGCCGGCGCGGTGCGGACCGGCCTGTTCGACGGCGCGCTGCTCACCCTCGACAGCGAGCAGGCCGCCGCGGCCGCCGGCATCCTGGGCGCCCGGCAGATCGTGCCGGTGCACTTCGACAGCTGGGCGCACTTCACCGAAGGGCGTGACGCGCTGGTCCGGGCGTTCACCGCGGCCGGCCTGATCGACCGCGTCCAGCTGCCCTGACCCGGCGACGATCGGAGCGGCCGGCCCGCCCCGATCGTCCGCCCCGGCGCGATCGGCTCAGTTCCCCGCGCCACCGGCCGATCTGCGTCGGCGGGAGTGGAGGGGGTGACCGATGGGTGCCGCGCTGGTCTGGGTGTACGCCGCCGCGGCCGTGCTCTCGGCGCTGTACGCGGTGCTCTCCTGGCGCCGCCGCCGGTTGTCCCCGCTGGCGGCGCCGCTGGCGCTGATCACGGCCGGGGCCACGCACTGGTCGCTGGCGCAGGCGGTGGCCGCCGGCGCGTCGCCGCGCGTCGCGCTGCTGGCGACCTACGCCATGTTCCCCGGCGTCGCGATGATCGTGGCCGGCTTCGTCTGGCACACCACCGTGTTCACCGGGCACCGGCTGGACCGGCTGCGCCGCCGGCAGGCCCTGCTGCTGGTGCATCCGGTGCTGCTGATGCTGTTCGTGCTGACCGACCCCTGGCATCACGCCTTCTTCGACGCGGTCCGCGCCGCCCCGGGCGGCGGCGTCACCGCGGAGCCCGGCCCGCTCTACTGGCTGCACACGGTGTACTGCTACGCCATGATCGGGCTGGGCACCGCGCGCGGGGTGGTCGCGATGCGGCGGGCGGTCCGCGGCCACCGGCTGGTCTTCGTCATCTTCCTGACCGGCGCCTTCGCCCCGGCCGTCGGCAACCTGGTGAGCATCTTCGTGGACATGGGGGAGCGGCAGGTCGACCTGACGCCCGTGCTGTTCGTCGGCACCGCGACGATGTGGTGGTGGGCGGAGCGCTCCGGCCTGTCCGCCCGGCGCATGCCGGTGGCGTACAAGCAGGTGATCGCGGCGCTGAGCGACGCGGTGATGGTGCTGGACCGGGCGGGCCGGTTCCTCGACGTCAACCCGGCCGCCGCGGCGATGCTGGCCGCCCTGCACCCGGCGTCGGCCGGACACGTGGTGGGCCGGCCCTGGCAGGAGATCGCCGGGCCGCAGCTGGCGCCCATCCTCTCCGGGCCGGACCAGCAGGCCATCACGGTGGCCGGCGGCACCGTCTACGACGTGCGCGTGGTCCCGCTGCGGCCGGACCGGGGCGAGTCCTCCGGCACGGTGGTGGTGGTCCGCGACATCACCGAGCTGGAACGGCTGCGTGCCGAGCTGACCGACCAGGCGGTACGGGACGGCCTGACCGGCGTCTACAACCGCCGCCACCTGAACACGGTGCTGCGCGAGCAGGTGCGGCGCGCCGCCGCCGAGGACCGTCCGCTGTCGGCGGTGCTGATCGACGTGGACCACTTCAAGGCGGTCAACGACACCTACGGGCACGCCACCGGCGACGAGGTGCTGATCCGGCTGGCCCAGGGGATCGACGGCGCGGTCGGCACGGCCGGCACGGTGGCCCGTTACGGCGGTGAGGAGTTCGCGGTCGTGCTGCCCGGCATCGACGCGCGGGCCGCCGCGGACCTGGCCGAGCGCTGGCGGCAGGCCTGCTCGCTGGTCGTGGTCGACACCCCGCGCGGCCCGCTGCGCGCCACCTTCAGCGCCGGCGTGGTCCAGACCGCGCCCGGCGCGAGCGCCGAGGACCTGCTGCGGCACGCCGACCGGGCGTTGTACGCCGCCAAGGAACAGGGTCGCAACCGGGTGGTGGTCGGCGACCTGGCCCGCGCGGAAGGTCTCCAGGTCGCCGGGCGGTAGCCCGGGCCGCGGCGCTCGCGGGTCCGGAAGCGATTCCAGACCGGCCATACCACGTACGCAGCGGGTCGCACGGGGCCATCGGCCTGTCCCCGGTGCTGCCGGTCACCCGGCCGGCGGACGGGACCCGGCACCGCTGGTCAGCCCGGCCACCAGCCGGCTGATCTCCGGACGCGACGGCCCGCGGGTGAAACCGGTGAGGCGGTGCAGGAGCACGGCGGGCCGGAACGCCCGGGTCGCCTCCAGCGGTTGCAGGAAGGCCCCCATGCTGGGGATCCCGGCCGCCTCCGCCACGTGGTAGCCGAGCAGGCCCATCGGGGCCAGCAGCAGGTCGGCGTCCCGGGTCGCGGCGGCGACGGCGCGACCGATGTCGAGCCAGTGGGCGGCCAGCGCCCGGGCGAACCGCGCCGAGCTCAGCGGCCCGGCGGCGCTCACCCTGCCGGGTGGCCGCCGCACCGGCCGGTGACCGGGCGCGGTGGCCGAGCGGTAGGCTTCGACGCCCGGACGTGCACAGTGGATCGTGGTGGAGGCGGCGATGTCGGACCGGCGAGGCGAGCATCCCGGGATCGGGCGGATCGACACGAGCCGGCCGCATCCGGCCCGCCGTTACAACTACTGGCTCGGCGGCAAGGACAACTTCGCCGCCGACCGCGAGTCCGGCGACGCCATCGCCGCCGCCATGCCCACCATCCGCATCGCCACCCTGGAGAACCGGCGCTTCCTGCAACGCGCCGTGCGGCACCTGACCCGGGCCGGCATCCACCAGTTCCTCGACATCGGCACCGGCCTGCCGACGGCGGACAACACCCACGAGGTCGCCCAGGCCATCGAGCCGGCGGCCCGGGTGGTCTACGCCGACAACGACCCCCTGGTGCTCGCGCACGCCCGCGCGCTGCTGACCAGCAGCCCCCAGGGCGCCACCGCCTATCTGGACGCCGACCTGCGCCAGCCGGCCAGGATCCTGACCGACCCGGTGTTGCGCGACACCCTCGACCTGGACGAGCCGGTCGCCCTGATGCTCGTGGCGATCCTGCACTTCATCCGCGACGACGAAGACCCGCGGCGGATCATCGAGGAACTCGTCGACGCGCTCGCGCCCGGCAGCTGCCTCGTCGCCTCCCACGCCACCTGGGACCACCTGAGCGCCGACGTCATCGCCGGGCTGCAGCCCAACAACGCCGACCAGCGCTTCCGCCCCCGCAGCCGCAGCGAGTTCGCCGCACTGCTGGACGGCTTCGCACTGCTGGAGCCCGGCATCGTGTCGGTGGCGCGCTGGCGCCCGGACGCCCCGCCGGAAACCCGGCCGTCCGACGCGGACGTCTCCTGCTACGGCGCCGTCGCCCGGGTCCGGTGAGCGCGCGGGCGCGCCCGTACTCCCCGGCCGTGGGTGCGCGGACTTCCGGCGAACACCCCCGGCTACGCGGTTAACTGTTCCGGTCAGGTGTGACTCCGCCGGCAGCCCGAGGAGAGCTGATGCGCGCGTTGACGGTCGAGCCGCTCAAGGCGGGCAGCGCTGAGGTCCGCGAGGTGGCCGATCCCGAGCCGGCGGCCGGGGAACTGCTGGTCGAGGGCCTGGCGCTGGGCGTCTGCGGGACCGATCGGGAGATCGCCGCCGGGGAGTACGGTTGGCCGCCGCCCGGCCGGGACCGGCTGGTGCTGGGGCACGAGTCGTTGGGCCGGGTGCTGAGCGCCCCGCCGGACCGCGGCTTCGCCGCCGGCGACCTGGTGGTGGGTGTGGTGCGCCGGCCCGACCCGGAGCCCTGCGGGGCCTGCGCGCACGGCGAGTTCGACATGTGCCGCAACGGCCGGTACACCGAGTGCGGGATCAAGGAGATCGACGGGTACGGCAGTCAGCGGTGGACCGTGCCGGCCGACTACGCGGTCGGTCTGGACGCCCGGCTGGCCGACGTCGGTGTGCTGATGGAACCCACCTCGGTCGTCGCCAAGGCCTGGGACCAGGTGGCGAAGGTGGGCGGCCGGTCGTGGTTCGAGCCGGAGCGGGTGCTGATCGCCGGCGCCGGACCGATCGGCCTGCTCGCCGCGCTGCTCGGCATGCAGCGCGGCCTCGAGGTGCACGTGCTGGACGTGGCCACGGACGGGCCGAAACCCGCGGTCGTCGAGGCGCTCGGCGCCCGGTACCACTCGGTGGGGATGCGCGAGGCCGTCGCCGCGCTCCGGCCGGACATCGTCATCGAGGCCACCGGCGTGCCGGGCGTCGTCTTCGAGGCGATGACCGGCAACGCGCCGTACGGCGTGGTCTGCCTCACCGGCGTCTCGCCGGTGGGCCACCACATCTCGGTCGACATCGGTGGCGCCAACCGGGAGATGGTGCTGGAGAACGACGTGGTGGTCGGCTCGGTCAACGCCAACCTGGGCCACTACGCCGCCGCGGCCACCGCGCTGGCGGACGCCGAGCTCGGCTGGCTGTCCCGGCTGATCACCCGCCGCGTGCCGCTGGAAGGGTTCGCCGACGCGCTGCAGGCACGCCCCGACGACATCAAGGTCGTGCTGGAACTGACCTGAGCGGCGCGGCCTCCGGTGGCCCGTGGCGGGTTCGCGGGCGCCCGGCGCCGGTGGTCCGGGGGCGGTGGCGCGCCATGATCAGCCGATCGGGGATGATCTGAGGCGGTCCGCAGGCGGAGGGAGCCGCGAGGTGAACGCTCAGGTGCGCCCGGTCGTGCTCGACGGCGGGGATCGGCGCTGCGTGCTGCTGCTGATCGAGTTGCGGCGGTTGATCGCCACGCTGCCGCCCGGAGCGCTGGTCCACCTGATCGCGACCGATCCGGCGGCGCCGCTGGACCTGCCGGCCTGGTGCCATCTGACCGGCCACGGCTACCTCGGGCCGGTGCCGGGGCGGGAGCGGCCGACGTACGCGGTGGAGGTCGCCGCGGACGCCAGACCGACCGACGCGCGCCGGCCGTGGCGTCCCGAGCCGGTCGGCTGACCCCTGGCGAAGGGTACGAAACAGGCCGGGACCGCTGGTGATCAGCGTCCCGGCCCGCGGTGGTGGCTGGGTTCAGTTGACCTTGCTGTTGGTGACCGAGGAGTCGTCCGCGCCCTCGGAGCCGCTGGTCTGGCTGGGCGAGGTGATGCTCGCCTTCACCGCATCGGTGTCCTGGCAGGCCGTCTGGACCTTGAGGATCGCCGAGCTCACCTCCGCGGTCAGCACCGCCTCGTTCGGCTCGCCGGCGGCGGCCTGCGCCTTCTGCAGCGCCCGGTCGAGCACCTCGGTGGCGGCGGTGATGATCGTGCTTCGCGAGGTCTTGCCGAGGCTCACGATCTCCTTGGCGGTGGCCAGGTCCAGGTCGCGCCCGTCCTCACCGCGGGTGGCCTGGTCGGCCACCGTGCACGCGCCGGCGGTGCCCTTGTCGAGACCGGCCACGTTCGCCGCCGCGGCCGCGGTGGCGGCGCTGGTGGCGGCGGACTCTTCACTGTTAGCGCAGCCGGTGATCGCCAGTAGGGTGCACGTGGCGACAGCTGCGATGGTGGATCCACGCATGGTGCGGCACGTTACCCGCCCGCCGTCCCGGCGCGCGGCGAGGGTTAGCGCAGTGTGATGCGCGGTACGTCCGTTCTGCCCCTGTGCGCGGGAAACTTGAGCGCGTTTTTGCAGTCCAGCGCATCATTATGCCCCCGATTCTGTCGCACACAGTCACTGAACTGCGACTACGTAGCGGCACGGACGGGTTGAACCCCGCCGATAGGCTCTCGATCATGACGTTGATCGACGTGCTCGTCCGGGCCGCCACCCGCGCGCCCGAGCAGGTGGTGGTGCACGTCGACGGCGACGGACGGCAGCGGCGGACCGATTACGCCACGTTGTACGCGGACGCCCTCCGGGTCGGCGGTGGCCTGCGCGCGGCCGGCCTGACGCGAGGTGACTGCCTGCTGCTGGTGGCCGAGGACAGCGCGGAATTCCTGCCGCTGTTCTGGGGTGCGGTGGTGGCCGGGGTCGTACCGGTGCCACTGCCGCCGGAGGCCGGCCGCGTCGCCGCGGTCCGGCGGCACCTGGGCGGGCCGGCCCTGGCCGGCGACCTCGCCGTGGACGGTGGGCGGCGGCTCACCCTCGATCAGCTGCGCGCCGGTCCCGCGCTGGCCGAGCCGGTCCCGGCCGGCCCGGACGACCTCGCGTTCCTGCAGTTCTCCTCGGGCAGCACCGGAGCGCCCAAGGGCGTCGAACTGACCCACGGCAACCTGGTCGCCAACCTGGACCAGGCGGCCCGGGCCGCCGGCACCGGTCCGGACGACGTGATCCTCACCTGGATGCCGTACTTCCACGACATGGGGCTGATCGGCACCCACCTGGGCCCGCTGTTCGTGCGGTGCCGGCAGGTGCGGATCAGCCCGCTCGCCTTCGCGAAACGGCCGGAGGTGTGGCTGCGGGCCGCGGACGAGCACCGGGCCACCGTGACGACCGCGGCGAACTTCGCACTCGCCCTGGTCCTGCGGCGGGTCCGGGACGAGGTGCTGGAACAGCTGGACCTGAGCCGGCTCCGCCTGATCATGGTGGGCGCGGAACCGATCTCACCGGTGGTGTGGCGCGCCTTCGCCGCCAAGCTGCGGCGGGCCGGTCTCGACGCCGCGGCGCCGCAGCCGGTGTACGGGCTCGCCGAGGCGACCGTCGCGGTCGCGTTTCCGCCGCTGGGGGTGCCGGCGCGGCCGGTACGCGTGAGCCGGGCCGCGCTGTCGCGGGGCGTCGCCCTCGACGTGGCGGACGTGCCGGATCCGGCGTCGCCGCCCGCGGCCGACCCGGACCGGCCGGTGCCCGCACCCGGGGTGGCCGAGCTGATGGACGTCGGTTTCCCGGTCCCGGGCTGCGAGATCCGGATCGTCGACGACGCCGGGCAGCCGGTCGAGGAGGGCCTGGTCGGACACATCCAGGTGCGCGGCCCGAACGTCATGCGCGGATACCACCGCGACCCCGCCGCGACCGCGGAAGCGCTGGTGGACGGCTGGCTCCGGACCGGCGACATCGGCTTCCTGCGCGCCGGGCGGCTGTGCGTCTCCGGCCGGGCCAAGGACGTCCTGTTCGTGCACGGCCGCAACTTCCACGCCGCCGATCTCGAGGAGACCGCCGCCGCGACCCCGGGGCTGGGCGCGGGGCCGGTCGCCGTGGTCGGCGCCACCGATCCGGCCACCGGCCGCGAACGCGTAGCCCTCTTCCTCGCCGCCCCGGCCGTGCGCGACCGGCCGGAGGCCGCCGAGCGGGCCCGGGCCCGGGTCGCCGAGGCGCTCGGCTACGACGGCGTCGAGGTACGCGTCGTCCCACGCGGCGCGTTCGCCCGGACCACCAGCGGGAAGCTGCGCCGGCACCTGCTGCGCGACCGCATCCTCGACCAGCCGCCGCAGCCGCGCCCCACCCCTCCCGGGGCACAGTCCGCTCCTCCCGGGGCACAGTCCGCTCCTCCCGGGGCACAGTCCGCTCCTTCCGCGGCGCAGTCCGCTCCTTCCGCGAGGCGGCCCGCCCTTTCCGCGGCGCAGCCCGCCCTTTCCGCGCCGCGGCCCGGTGCGGACCTGGCCCGCCCGACGGCGGACACGCACGTGCGGCGGGGCGGGAGGCCGCCGGTGGTCGCGGCCGACGGGGACGAGCGGCACCGGACTGCCCCGGTACGCCCACCGCGCACCCGGGCCGAGACCGAGCACCTGGTCCGCGCCGTCTGGGCCCGGGTGCTGCGCCTGCCCGAGGAGCGGATCGGCCCCGACGACCGGTTCCTCGCGATCGGCGGGTCCTCGCTCGCGGCCATGGAGGTGCTCGCCGACCTGGAGGACGCCTTCGGCCGTACGCTCGATCCCGCCGACCTGCGCGACTGCCCCACCGTGCCGGCCCTCGCCGCCCGGCTCCTCCTCCTGGAAGCCGAAGGCCCAGCCGCGACAACCTCGGGCCCGACGGCCCCGGTCCCGGCCCCGGTCCAGGCGGCCCCGGCTCCGGCCCCGGGGGGCGGGGAGCTGGCGATCATCGGGATGGCCTGCCGCTTCCCGGACGCGGACACGCCGGAGCAGTTCTGGGCCAACCTCCTCGCCGGGCGCGACAGCGTCACGCGCGCCGCCGGGTGGGACGGCTACGGGGCGTTCCTGGCCGACCCGGCACAGTTCGACGCCGACTGTTTCGGGATCGGCGAGACCGAGGCCCGCTACCTCGACCCGCACGCCCGAATCCTGCTCGAACTGGCCCACGAAGCCCTGGAACGCGCCGGGTACGCCGGTCCGCGCCGCCACGACCGCCGCGTCGGGGTGTTCGCCGCGGTCGGTGAGAGCGCTTACCCCGAGTTGTTCGACGACACCGACCTGGACCGGGCCCACGCTCTGACCGGCACGCTGCGCAACCTCACCGCCGCCCGGGTGGCCCACCTGCTCGACCTGCGGGGCCCGGCCGTGGCCGTGGACACCGCGTGCTCCTCCGCGCTGGTCGCCCTGCACCTGGCCCGCCGCAGCCTGGCCGCCGGGGACTGCGATGTCGCCGTGGTCGGCGGCGTCAACCTGAACCTGACCGGTACCGGTCACCGCCTGCTCGCCGGCGCCCAGGCGCTCTCACCCACCGGCCGCTGCCGGGCGTTCGACGCGGACGCCGACGGTTTCGTCCCCGGCGAGGGCGGCGCGGCCCTGGTCCTGACCCGGCTCGCGGACACCGCCGGTGACCGGGTCCTGGCCGTGGTCCGCGGCACCGCGGTCAACAACGACGGCCGGTCGCTGAGCCTGATGTCCCCGAACCCGCTGCGGCAGCATCAGGTGATCAGCGCGGCGTACCGGGAGTCCGGGGTGGACCCGGCCGAGGTCACCTACCTGGAGGCGCACGGCACCGGCACCGCCGTCGGCGACCCGGTCGAGGCGCGTTCGCTCGCCCGGGTTTTCGCGCCGCTGCCGGACGGCCGCCCCCGCCTGCTCGGCTCGGTCAAGACGAACATCGGCCACCTGCTCAACGTCGCCGGGCTGCCCGCGCTGGTGAAGGTGGTGCTCGCCGTGCAGCACGGGGAGCTCCCGCCGTCCCTGCACCACACCCGCCCGTCCCCGCGGTTCGACCTGGCCGGGGCCGGGTTCGAGGTGCTCACCGAACGCCGCCCGTGGCCGGGTCCCCGGGTGGCCGGCATCAACAGCTTCGGCTTCGGCGGCACCAACGCCCACGCGATCCTGGCCGCCCCCGACCCGGCATCCGTGCCCGACCCGAGCCCCGTGCCCGCGGCGACGTCCGCTCCGGCCCGGGTGCCCGCTCGCGCCCCGATGCCCGCACCGGCCCCGGGCCCGGACGCCGGGCGCCCGCCGGCGGCGTGGTCCGGGTCCGTCACCGGTGCGACTTCTGTGGCCGGGGACGACGCGGGTCCGCACCTGCTCACCCTCTCGGCGCGGTCGGCGGTGGCGCTGCGGGCGGCGCTCGGCGACCTCATGGCGCATCTGCACACCCACCCGGAGTTGCGGGAGGCCGACGTCTGCGCGACCGCCGCCACCGCACGCGACGACGGTCCGTACCGGATCGCGCTGGTCGCCGAGGGAGACCTCGCCGACCGCCTCGCGTCGGCGGTCGCCGGGCCGCCGGTGACGCGACCGGCCCGGACCGCGCTGCTGTTCGCCCCGCCGGAGCCCGGCCACAGCGCCCACCGGTACGCGACGGCGCCCGGCTTCCGCGAGGCCGTCCACCGCCTGTCGGCCGCGGCCGGTCCGCTGGCCGGCCGGACGCTCGCGTCCTGCTTCGCGGACCCGGCCGCCGCGGCGGCGGACCCGGGGCTCCGCGACGCGGTTGCGGTCGCCTCGGGCATCGCGGTGGCGGCCCGGTTGCGCGCTTTCGGCGTACGCCCGGATGCCGTCACCGGCGTCGGCGCCGCCGCCCTGGCCGCCGCCGCGTTCGCCGGCCTGCTCAGCGAAGCGGACGCGGTCCGCCTGGCGGCCTCGCCCGAGGATGTCGTCGGTCCGGCAGCCGCGCTCGGGAGCCGTCCCGAGGATGTCGTCGGTCCGGCAGCCGCGTTCAGGAGCCGTCCCGAGGATGTCGTCCGTCCGGCGGACTCGCCCGGGGACTTCCCGGGGGAGCCGTGGACGGCGCGGATCGCGTTGCTCGACCCGTCGACCGGCGACCGCATCACGGCCGTCGAGGCGGACCGGTTGCGCTCTCCCGGGAGGGAACGGGAAGCCGTGGCCGTCGCGGGCCCCCGCGTCCCGATGCGGGAGCCGTCCGGCGACGGCACCGGGTCGTGGGGCGCCGCGCTGGACGCGACGATCGACCGGCTGGCCGCGGCCGGTTACGACACGGTGGTCGTCGTCGGCGCGGAGAACGCCGCGGAATCGCGGCACGGCACGGACCACGCACACACCGCACCGAGGGCAGATGCTGCGCCCGGGGCAGACATCGCGCCCGGGCGCCCCGAGGCGGCGAACGGCGGTCCGGCCGGGCGGTCCGCCGTGGCCCAGGACATCGGGTCCGGCCCGCGGACCGCGGTGCTTCCGGCGGGCGGCGACGATCGGGAACTGCTGGCCACCGCCGCGGAGGTGTGGCGGCGCGGGGGTGCGCTGGACCGGACGTGGATGGGTGCCGGGACCCGGCGGGTCGAGCTGCCGACCTATCCGTTCCAGCGCCGCCGGTACTGGGTCACCGATCCGCTGCCGCCGGTGCTGTCCACCGCCCGGTGGGTGGAGACGCCGATCGGGGAAGCCTCGGCCCGGGCGGAAGCGCCGGTCGATGGGGCCGCCGGCGTGTCGGCCGGAACGCCGTCCGGCGACGTGGTGCATGTCGTGCGGGCGGATCGGATGCCGGCGGATGCCCTCACGGTGGTGCCCACGCTGGCGCGATCCGGGCGTCTGCTGGTCGTCACCACGGATCTGTATGCCACCGGGGTCGGGCAGGAGACCCCGGACCCGGCGTGTGCGGTCTGGTCCGGGCTGCTGATGGCGCTGGCCGACGAGAACCCCGACCTCGGCGTACGTATCGTCGATGTCACCTCGGACAGCGCCGAGGAGCAGCGGCGGGCCGTCGTCGAGCGGGAGTCGCAGGCGCCACCGGCACCGGGCTCCGCGGAGATCGTGGCGTGGCGGGGGGTGCGGCGGCTGACGCGTGCCTTCGTTCCGGCCGCCACGCCGGAACCGCTGGTCCTGCCACCGGACGGGCGGTATCTGATCACCGGCGGCGCCGGTGCGGCCGGTGCGGAGATCGCCCGGCATCTCGCCCGGCGGGGGCGGCCCGCCCTTCTGCTGACCGGGCGTTCCGCGGAACCGGGGGAGCTGCTGGCGCAACTGCGCCGGCTGGGGGCGCGGGTGGAGTACCGCAGGGCCGACGTCGCGGTCGAGCGGGACGTGACCGCGCTGGTGGCCGGGCGCGCCTTCGACGTCGTGGTGCACGCGGCCGGTGTGGTGCGGCCGGGCAGCCTACGGGCGAAGACCGCCGACGAGCTCGCGGCCGGGCTGGCGGCGAAGGTGCGCGGCACCGAACTGCTGGCCCGCGCGCTGCTCGGTCCCCGGCCCGGAACCGGCCAGCCGCCCGGCCCGGACTCACCGGCCGCCGACCGCGGGACGCCGGCCGGCGCGGGTGGCGACAGCCGGCCGCTGTTCATCGCGCTCTCGTCGGTGTCGGCGGTGCTGCCGGGGCTGGCCGGGGCGGTCGGGGACTACGTGGCCGGGAACGCGTACGTCGATGCCTTCGCCGCCGCCGAGTGTGCCGCCGGCCGTGCGTTCGTCGCGGTGAACCTGCCGGTCCTGGCCGGTGGCGGCCTCGCCGCCGGCCACCGGATCGGCGGCGACGCGCTGCCCCTGGAGCGGCTGCCGCAGGTGCTGTGGGCAGCGGCCGGGCTGGGCGCCGCGCAGGTGCTGGTCACCCCGCCCGGGCCGGGCCGCGGCGCCCCGGTGGGCGGCGGGCGTGCCGGCGTTGCCCGGCCGGCGGCCGAGCCGTCGCCGGAGGGTGCCGCGTCGCCGGAGGGTGCCGCGTCGCCGGAGGGTGCCGCGTCGCCGGAGGGTGCCGCGTCGCCGGAGGGTGCCGGGCCGCCGGTCGAGCCGGGACCCGCCGCGCCGCGGGATGTCGCCGAGTTGATCGCGGTGGTCCGGGAACTGCTGGCCAGGGCCCTCGAACGGGAACCGGCGACGATCCGCCCGGACGAGCCGTTCCTGACCCTGGGTCTGGACTCGCTGACCGCGATCGATCTGGTGAAGGAGCTGGAGACGCGGCTCGGGCGGACCCTGTCGACGACACTGTTCTTCGAGCACCGGACCATCGGCGAACTGGCCGCGCACCTCAGCGGTGCGGCCGACCCGGCCGGACCCGCGGCACACGACATCGCGCCGACCGGCGGCCGGGCCGAGCAGGCCGCGCGCGACATCGAGCCGGCCGGGCGCGCCGCGCGTGACATCGAGCCGGCCGGGCGCGCCGCGCGTGGCGCGGACCCGGCCGGTGGCCCGCAGCCGCCGCCGCAGCCACCGCAGCCGGCGGACCCGGCCGGGGAGTTCCCGCTCAGCCCGGTGCAGCGGGCGTTCCACACCAACGGGCGGCTCCACCCGCGCGTGCCGTCCTACGCCTACGTGCGGCAGACCCTGGCCGGGTCGATCGACACCGACCGGCTGGCGGCGGCGTTCGCCGAGGTGGAGCGGCGGCATCCGATGCTGCGGGCCCGGTTCGGCGGGGGTGGCCAACGGATCCAGCGGCCGGGCGGCGACCGGCCGGCCTGGCTCACCGTGACCCGGTTGACGCGGCCGGTCGCCGAGGTGGACGCCGAACTGCGGAACCGCACGTTCGACCTGGAACGGGAGGCCCCGATCCGGGCGGTGCTCGCGGTCGAGGACGCCGGCCCGGCGCACCTGATCCTGGTCGCGCACCATGCCGCGGTGGACGGGTACAGCCTGGCGATCCTCGGCGACGAGCTGTGGGCCCGCTACGCCGGGGCCGGCCTGCCACCGGCACCGGAGCGCACCCTCGCCGATCACCAGGCGCTGCGCGGGGGGCCGCACGCGGAGGACCTGGCCTGGTGGCGGGCCACGCTGGCGGGCTACCCCGGGCTGGCGCTGCCGTTCGACGGGGACCCGCGGCAGGACCCGGAGCCGCCGTACGCGGTGCACCAGGTGGCGCTCGACGCGCGGCTGAGCCGGCGGCTGGCCGAGCACGCCCGGGACGCCGGGGTGTCGCTGTTCCACCTGCTGCTGGCCGGGTACGTGCGGTGCCTGGCCCGGTGGAGCGGGCAGGACGACGTACCGGTGCAGGTGGCCCGCGCCGGGCGGACCGCGCGGCTGGCCGGGATCGACCGGATGGTCGGGCCGTTCGCGGACACGCTGCCGGTGCTCGCCCGGGCCGTGCCCGGCGAGTCGATCGTGGCCCTGGCCGAGCGGCTGCGCGAGGCGTGGCTGGAGAGCGAACGGCACGGCTCCGTCAGCACCGCCGACCTCGCCCGGATGCTGGCCGTCGATCTCGCCGGGCCGCGCACCGCCAGCCCGGCGAGCTTCAGCTTCGCGCGGTTTCCCCGCCACCGCGGGACCGCGGCGCACGTGCTGGCCACCACGGCGGGTACCGCCTCGGCGGCCACCCGGCTGGGACTGGTGTGCTTCGACTTCCACGACGCCCTGCACTTCTCGTGGAACTATCCGGCCGCGCTGTTCGAGGCCGGGACGGTGCGGCGCTTCGCCGCCGACCATCTCGCCGAGATCACCGCCGTGGCCGCCGCGGACCGGACCGCGGCGCCGGCCGGGCGGGTGCCGCCGGTGGCCGAGCGGATCCGGCGACAGTGCCGCCGTACGCCGGACCGCATCGCCGTGCTCGCCGACGGCGAACCGTTCACCTACCGGCAGCTCGACGAGGCGTCGGACCGGCTGGCGGCCCGCCTGGCCGGGCACCGGGCGCGGCGCATCGGGCTGCTCACCGCGCCGGGCACGGCCACCGTCGTCGGCGTGGTGGGCATCCTCAAGGCGAACGCGGCGTGGGTTCCGCTGGACGCGGCGCACCCGCCGGCCCGGCTCGCCGGTCAGCTCAGCCGCGCTCAAGTGGACGTGGTCGTCGGCGAGCCGGCCACCGAGGCGCTGCTCGACGGGTTCACCCTGGTCGACGTGTGGGACGGGACCGGCGGGGAGCCGCCCGCGGTGACCACCCGGCCCGGCGACGACGCGTACGTGATCTTCACGTCCGGGTCCACCGGGCGGCCCAAGGGCGTACCGGTCAGTCACCGCTCGATGACCACCTACCTGGACTGGGCGCTGGCGACCTTCGGCTACCACGCCGGGGACCGGCTCGCGCAGACCGCGTCGATCTGCTTCGACGCCTCGGTCCGGCAGCTGCTCGCGCCGTTGCTGGTCGGCGCGACCGTGGTGACGTGGGACCGGGACACCGTCCGGGACCCGCAGCGGCTGGCGCAGCGCCTGGCCGCCGACCGCGTCACCGTCTGGAGCTCGGTGCCGACACTGTGGGAGCGGCTGCTGGCCGCGGCGGAACGGGACCGGCCCGATCTGTCCGCGCTGCGCTGGGTGCACGTCGGGGGTGAGGAGCTGTCACCGGCGCACGTGCGGCGATGGTTCGACCTGCTCGGGCCGGGGCAGCGGATCGCCAACCTGTACGGGCCGACCGAGACCACGATCAACGCGACGTTCCACGTGATCAGCGAGCGGCCCGCCGACGACGTGCGGCACCTGCCGATCGGACGGCCGGTCGGCGGCGCGATCACCGAGGTGATCGGCCCGGACGGGCGGCGGTGCGGGCCCGGTGAGGACGGCGAGCTGTGGATCGGCGGCACCGGGGTGGCGGCCGGATATCTCGACGATCCGGAACTGACCGCGGCGGCGTTCGTGGAGCGCGACGGCCGGCGCTGGTATCGCAGCGGCGACCGGGCGGTGTGCGACGCCGACGGCGTGCTGTGGTTCCGCGGGCGCCTCGACGACCAGGTCAAACTGCACGGGTACCGGGTGGAGCCGGGCGAGGTGGAGGCGGTGCTGCGCGGGCATCCGCAGGTGGCCCGGGTCGCCGTGCGGGTGGACGGGAGCCGCCTGGTCGCCTGGGTGCAGCCGGAGGCGGGCGCGGCGGTGGACGCCGCCGGGCTGCGGGCGTACCTGGACGGGATTCTGCCGTTCTATCTCGTACCGGCCCGGATCGAGATGGTCGCCGAGCTGGCGCTGACCGCGACCGGCAAGATCGACCGGGCCCGGCTGACGTCGTCCCCCCGCCGCGCGCCGGTCGATCCCCCGCGCACCCCGACCGAGCGGTTGCTGGCCGGGGTCTGGGAGCGGCAGCTCGGCGTGCCCGCGGTGGGACGCGACGACGACTTCTTCGCGCTGGGCGGGGACTCGATCGGCGTGCTGGAGATGTTCGCCGCGCTGGAGGCGGATCGCCCGGTGCTGCCGCGGCCCACGGTGATCTACCGGCGGCGTACGCTCGCGGCCCTCGCCGCCGAGATCGACGCCGCGCCCGCGCCGACGCGGCCGGTCGTGCGCGCCGACGCGGCCGAGTTCCCGCTCACCCCGAGCCAGCGCGGGTTCCTGCTGGCCGACGCGGTCGGCGCCGGGTCGGCCTGGCTGGCCGCGCCGCGGGTGCACGGGCCGCTCGATGCGCAGCGCTTCCAGCAGGCGGTGAACGTGCTGGTGGAGCGGCATCCGATGCTGCGCACGGTGTTCCGCAGGCACGCCCGGCCGCCGGTGCAGCGGGAGCTGGCGCCGGGCGCCGCGCTGACCGTCGAGTACGTCACCGAGCCCGGACCGATCGCGGCCGAGCTGGCCGCCGAGCGGGCGCACCGCTTCGACCCCGCGCGGTGGCCGCTGGTCCGGTTGCGGCTGCTACGGGTCGGGCCGCGGGAGCACGTGCTGCTGCTGCACGCGCACCACCTGGTCGGCGACGGGTACAGCGTGGCGCTCCTCGCCCGCGAGCTGCTGGCCGTCTATGACCACGAGACGCTGCCGCCGCTGCGATCGTCCTTCCGGGACTACGTCGCGCTGCTGGAGCGTGCCGAGCCGGAGATCGCGCCCTATGACGGGGCGCCGCTCGGGCGCGGCGCCCGGACCGCGACGGCCGGTGTGACGCTCGGGCCCGCCGTGGTCGCGGCGCTGCGGTCGCTGGCCGCGGCGGCCGGCACGACCCCGATGACACCGGTGCTGACCGCCTTCCACCGGGCGCTGGGCCGGGTGCTGCACCGTGCCGACCCAACGATCGGCGTCGCGGTGACCGGCCGGGATCATTCCCTTCCGGACCTGGCCCGGCTCTTCGGGCCGTGCGCCACCGCGGTGGCCGTGCGCCCCGGCCCGAGCGCCGGCCGAACCCCCGCCGAGCCGGGACCGGCCGTTCATGCCGTGCCCCCCGGCCGGACCGTCGCCGGTCCCGTCGAGCCGGGACCGGCGGCGCCTGCCGTGCGCCCCGGGCCGGACGACGGTTTCGGCGCGGACCTGGAGCGGATGGCGGACGCGGTGATCGCGGCGCGCGGCCGCAGTTTCGTGGCGCCGCACGGCTGGCAGTTCTTCTTCACCTATCTGGACTTCGCCGCGCTCGGCCCGCAGGAGGGCCGGACCCTGCGCCTGGCCTGGGACGGGACGGACGCCGAGATGGCCGTCCCGCCGGGCACCGACGTGCTGCTCGCGGCCCGGCCGGCCGGCAGCGGACTGCGCCTGACCTTCCGCGGCCGGCTTTCCGAGCCGGTGTTGACCGCCCTGGCCGCCCAGGCCCGCGCCGACCTGGAGGCGTTCGCCGCGGGCCGCGCCGCACCATCGGACGCGGCGCCCGGGAACGCGGCGGCGCCGGGTGCGCGGCGGGGAAGCGCCGGGGCTGCGAAACGGCGATCGGCCGACGCGCCGCTGGACGCCGCGCTGATCGGTTACCTTCCGGCGCCCGCGCACCTCGCGGCCCTCGCCGGGGACCTGCCGGAGTCCGTACGGCGGATGCTCCCCACCCTGTCGCGCGAAGCGATCCGGACCGCCGTCTTCCCGGACGGCGCACCCCGCCTGCTGGAGACGGTCGACACCCGGCTGGGCCGCTCCGGCTTCCTCTGCCTGCCCCGCTTCGCCGACGAGCTGACCGCGCCGGGCCTGGCCGCCGACGCCGCGGCCGCCGCCGACCTGGCCGCCGGATCCGGCGCCCGCACCGTGTCGCTGGCCGGGATGATCCCGGCGCACACCGGTTACGGCGCCGCCGTGGCCGAGCTGGTCCGCTCGCCGGTCCGGGTCACCACGGGACACGCGGTGACCGCCGCCTCGGTGGCGCGGACCACGTTCGCCGCGGCCGGGCGCTGTCTGGCCGGCCGGGTGCTGGCCGTCCTGGGGGTCGGCTCGATCGGCTCCTCGTCGCTGGCGCTGCTGCTGGCCCGGGCCGAGACCGCGCCGGCCGGGCTGCTGCTGTGCGACCTGCCGTCGGCCACCGAGCGGCTGTCCGCGCTGGCCGCCGATCTGCGCGAGCGCGGCTACCCGGGCCCGATCGAGATCGTCACGGACGGCCCGGGCGCGGTCTACCGGGCCGAGGTGATCGTCGCGGCCACCAGCGGCGGTCCGGGCACCCTGGACGTCGGCCGGCTGCGCCCGGGCACGATCCTGGTCGACGACTCGTTCCCGCACTGTTTCGACACCACGCGGGCGCTGGCCCGGATGCGGGCGCACGCCGACGTGCTGATCGTCGGGGGCGGACTGCTCGACTGCGGCCCGGCGACCCGCACCGCGGCCGCCGGCCTGCCGGTCGCCGCGCATCCCGGCCGCCTGCCCGGGACGGTCGCGTCGTGCCAGCTGGAGTCGCTGCTGCACGCGGTGACCCCGGGGCTGCCGCTGGTGTGCGGTCCGGTGTCGGCGGCGCAGGCCGCGTCGTACTGGGAGGCCCTGGACGCCGCGGGTGTCGGCGCCGCGCCGCTGCACCTGCTCGGGGAGGTCGTCGGCCGGGTCTGACCTCCTCGTCGAGGCGGGCGGCGCGGCCGGCCGTGTCCCGCGGCGGGCGCGGGCGGGATCAGCCGCGCTTGATGGCGAACTGCCGGGACACCCGCCCCCTGATCCGGGTCATGATGTCCCGCTCGGCACGCTCGCTCAGCCCGTCGGCGTAGCCGATCATGCCGATCAGCGCCTCGATCGCGACGTCCAGCAGCTGCGACTCGGTCACCTCGTCCGGGGAGACCGCCGGCCGCAGATCGGCCGGGCGCAGCTCGTCGAGGTCGCCGACGACGTCGCACGGGTACGCCCGCAGCTCCTCGATGCGTTCCTCGGTCAGCGCGAGCACCCACCCGGCACGGTCCATGCCGATGCCGAACCGCAGGTCGTTGCGGCTTTTCTTGAGCACCGGGTTGACCAGGTGCCGCAGCACGCCGCGCCGGTAGGGCGAGCGGTGCGGGTACCGGTCGCCGAGTTTGCGGTTGAGCCGGCGCAGCAGCTCGATCTCGGCCGCGCCGAGCGACGCGTTCGCGGACTGCTCGGTGACCGCGCACAGGCCGTCCGGGATCCCGACGACACCGGCGAACCGCTCCCAGAGCAGCTTGTGCGGCGACCCGGGCGGCGGGACCGTGATCAGGTGCCGGCGTTCGGCCGGGACCAGGTCGCCCCAGCGACGCAGCATCCGGTTCGCGGTGTGGTTCCAGAAAGCGTCGTTCTTGCCGCGCTCGATCGCGCTGAGAAACGATTCGAAACTGCCGATGCTGCGCGACTTGACGTTTTCCTGCCACATCGACGGCAGGGTCCGCCACAGGTCCCGGCCGATCACGACGATGTGCACCTCGGCCGGGTACAGGCTGGCGACCGCGCGGGCGGCCTGCGCGGCGGTCGCGCCGCCCAGCCCCTCGTTCGTGATGATCACGTCGCCGGGCCAGCGGGCCGCCTTGGCGATCAGCTGGTCCCAGGTCCAGGTGGCGTTCGGGTCCCGCCACGACACCTCGCGCAGATCGGTCATCGCCTGGTCCTGGGCGGTGCGGGTGGCCGGTAGGAGGATCCCGGCACGTCGGAGCGCCGCATGGTTGTCCCACAACACATTCTGTACGAAGGTGCTGCCCGCTTTCGGCGCTCCGACGTGCAGGAAAACGCGTCTGGTCATGTTTCTCCCTGGCCGTGATCCGGCACCCAGGGTGGCACACGCCGGGCCGGGCGGAAATGCCGGGACACCGTCCATGATCCATTTTTGCGGAATGATTCTTGCCGTTAACCGGCCGGATGCCGGCACGTCGATCCGGCGTTCAACATTTCGCAACATTCGGCGCGCATTCCCCGGGCGCGGCACGCGAGGCGGCATCTCGGCGCCTCGCCGTCCGCTCAGCGGGCCGGGACCAGGGCCGGCTCGGCGAACGCCAGGTGCCGCCGCTGCGCCAGCCACCACACCGCCGCGGCGTACGCCACCAGCAGCACCACGTCCACCACCGCGAACCGCCACGGCAGGTCGGCCGCGGTCTCGTCCACGGTCAGCTCCCCGAACGCGGCGGCGAGCACGCTGCTGATCAGGTTGTTGCCGACGTGCAGCGCGATCGCGGCCTCCAGCCCGCCGGTGCGTACCGTCAGCCACCCGGCCACCGCCCCGAACACCACCAGATCCGCGAACCCCCACGGCGTGCCCCACCCGTGCAGCGCCGCGAACACCACCGCCTGCACCGCGATCGGCAGCCACGGCCCGCGCACCCAGGAGCCGACCGCCTGCAGCAGCCAGCCCCGCGTCACGACCTCCTCGGCCGCCGACTGCAACGGCACCACCAGCGCCAGCACCAGCACGGAGACCAGGAACGGCCGCCAGCCGACCGGATCGCCGTCGGTCCCCAGCTGCTCGCCGCCCGGATCCAGGGCCAGCGCCACCAGCAGGAACAGCACGATCGACGCCGCCGCCACGGCCAGGCACCGCAGCAGCCAGCCCCAGCGCAGCCGCCCGGTCACCGACATCAGCGTCCCGGCCGGGCGTCGCTGCACCCAGCGTGCCGCCAGCAGCGTGGCCGGCAGGAAGACGGCAATGGTCAGGAACAGGACGGCCAGGTCGGCGAGCGGGCCGAAACTCGGCACGTCGTCCACGTTGTCCGGCCGGCCGGCGAGCCAGGCGGCCACCGCCGCGACCAGGAACACCGCCAGGCCCAGCACGGCCCCGGTGACGATCAGGACCAGCGTGCCGGCGACGGTGCGCCACCAGCGGTTGCCGCCGGTGCGGGCGAGATGGTGGTACGGCGTGGCAGTCAGCATGCGTCACAGTCTCATCGCCGGGGCGGGGGCGGCACATCCGGCGGAAGCGGGAAGCCGGCCTCTATCCGAGGGTAGAGACGCGCCCGCCTAGTCTGAGCCATCATGGCCACCTGGTTGCTGCCCGTACTGCTCGGCCTCGGGCAGCTCGCCCTCTGGCCCGGCCTGCCGCTGCTGCGCGGCGCCGCGGTCGCGCCGGTGCAGGCGGTCACCGTGACGCTCACCTGCGCTCTGGTCACCGCCGCGCTCGGGCTGCGCCGGCGGCGTCCGGTGGCGAGCCTGCTGGTCGTCTTCGCCGGCCTCGCCGCCGCCACCACCGTGGTGCCGCCGGACGTGCAGGTCCCCGGGCTGCTGCTGCTCGGCGTCACCGACCTGATCGCGCTGTTCAGCGTCGCCGCGCGTCGCCCGGCCCGCACCACGCTGATCAGCCTCGGCGCGCTCGTCGCCGGGCAGGCGGCGGTCAGCGCCGCGCAGAGCGGGATCGGCGCCGACCTCGCCGCCGAGGTGGTGCTGTCGGCGATCCTCGACACAACGGTCGCGGCGGGCGGCCGGATCCGCGGCCGGTGGCGGCGGGACCGGGAGGCGGCGGCCCGGCGTCTGGCCGCCGCCGAGCAGGCGCACCGCGAGGCCGCCGACGCGGAACGCCGCCGGCTGGCCCGCGAACTGCACGACGTGACCGCCCATCACCTGACCTCGATCGTGGTCAACGCGCAGGCCGCCGACCTGCTCGCCGGGCAACGGCCGGAGCTGCGGGCCGAGGCGCTGGGCTTCGCCGCGCGCACCGGGCGGGAGACCCTGGACGCGCTCCGGCGCCTGGTCGAGATCCTCCCGGCCGAGCCGCCGCCTGCCGGGCCGCCGCCTGCCGGGCCGCCGCCTGCCGGGCCGCAGCCTGCCGGGCCGCAGCCGGCGGGGTCGTCGCCTGACGCACCGGCTCCTGCCGGGCCGCACCCTGCCGGGCCGCAGCCTGCCGGACCGCCTCCTGCCGGGCCGCCGCCTGCCGCGTCGCGGGCCGCCGCGGGCGACCCCGTACCGGCGAGCTTCGCGGAACTTGTGGACGGCTTCAACCGGCTCGGGCAGCGGGTCACCGTCGACTTCCCGGACGGCGGGCCGCCGCCCGCGCTGGCCGGCGCGCTGCACGGCATCGCCCGGGAGGCGCTGACCAACACCCTCCGGTACGCGCCCGGCTCGGCGGTCACCCTCCGTTTCCGGTACGCGCGCGACGCCGCCGAATTCGTCGTCGAGGACGACGGGGGAACGGCCGATGTGCCCGGTGCGGCCGGGCTGGGCGGCGGCCGTGGCGTCAACGGGATGCGGGACCGGGCGCACGCGCTCGGCGGGACGCTCACCGCCGGGCCGCGTGCGGGCGGTGGGTGGCGGGTGCGGGCGTCGATCCCGTACGCGCCGGCCGTACCGGGCAGGGAGCACGGCCACCGGCTCGTCCGGTGGGTGCGCAGCCAGGCCGTGATCGACGCGGGCCTGGTTGGGCTCGCTCTGCTGATGCCGTTCGCCGGGTTGTTCGCCCCGGGGGAGGGGCCGGGATTCGGGCGCGGCGCCACCGTGCTCGTGGCGACCGCGCTGGTGCTGCACGTCGTACCGGTGCTGTGGCGGCGGCACGTGCCGTGGTGGGTGCTGCTCGCGGTGGTCGTGACCGCGTGGCTGGGGCCGCTGCTGGTCGTCCTCCGGGTGGTCGGCCCGGACGACTCCTGGGTGTTCCTGTTCAGCCCCGGCGCCGAGCTGATCGCGGTGTACGCGGTCGCGGCCCGGGGCGCGCGTCCCGGACGGACCTGGCTCGCCGCCCTCGCCGCGACCGCGTCGTCCGCGCTGGCGCTGGGCGTGCTGATGGCCGACGTCACGGTGTCCGGCGACGATCCGGACGGCGGGCTGCTGCCCGGGAGCCCGCTGCGGCCGGTCCTCCTCGTGCTGCTGGCGGCCATGTTCGCCGTGCTCGTCGGGCTGGTGCTGGCCGGGCCGATGTTCGGGAGCTGGGCCGCGGGGCGCTCGGCCCGGGCACGCCGGGACCGCCGCCTCGCCCGCGAGGAGGGCGGCGTCACCGCGGCCCGGGCCCGGGCCGAGCTGCGCGCCCGCGCCGAACGGGCCCGCATCGCGGACGGCCTGCGCGCCGCCGTGCTGCGCCACGCCGCGGCCCTCCCGCACGCCGCCGACCGCGGCGACCTCGGCGGCGTCCTCGACTCCGCCCGCAACGCCCTGACCGCGATGCGCTCCCTCCTGGACGGTCTCCAGAACCCACGCCCCGCGCCGCCCGCGACCCCCGCGCCCGCCGGAACTCTCGCGCCCGCCGGAACTCTCGCGCCCGCCGGAACTCTCGCGCCCGCCGGAACTCTCGCGCCCGGCGGAACTCCCGCGCCCGCCGGCACCCGGGCGTCCATCCCCGCGCCCGCGACCGCCGAGTCCGCGGCCTCCGACGAGCCGCCGCGTCCCGGTCCCGGGACGGCCGGTGCCCCCGCCGCGACGGTGCACAATGCTGAGGTGTCGGCCGGAGGGACCGACCGGGACCGGGAGGTGCCGCCATCGGCGTGCGGGTGATGATCGTCGATGATCAGGTCATGGTGCGGGCGGGGCTGGCCGCGATCGTCGGCTCGCAGCCGGACCTGGAGGTGGTCGGCGAGGCCGGGGACGGTGCTGCCGGCCTGGCGCTGGCGGCGCGCGTGGCGCCGGACGTCGTGCTGATGGACGTACGGATGCCCGGGCTCGACGGCCTGACCGCGACCGCGCGCCTGACCGCCGGGCCGCAACCACCGAAGGTGCTGGTCCTGACCACTTTCCATCAGGACGCGTACGTGTTCCGGGCGCTCCGGGCGGGCGCGTCCGGTTTCCTGCTCAAGGACGCCGAGCCGGCCGAGCTGGTCGCGGCGATCCGCACCGTCGCCGCGGGCGAGGCGATGCTCAGCCCGGCGGTCACCAGGCGGCTGATCGACGCGTTCGTGACCGGGGCCGTCACGCCCGCGCCGGAGGCCGATCCGCGGCTGGACGCACTGACACCGCGCGAGCGGGACGTGCTGGTCCACATCGCGCAGGGCCGGTCGAACGCGGAGATCGGCGCGGTGCTGGGCATCGGGGTCGGGACGGTGAAGGCGCACGTCAACGCGCTGTTGTCCAAGCTGGGCGCGCGTGACCGGGTGCAGGCCACGATCATCGCCTACGACGTCGGCCTGGCCCGCCCGCGCTGACCCGCGCCACGCCCGGCCGACAGCGGCGACCCGGCCCTGGCCGGTCCGCCCCACGCAACGCCGGCCGGGCGCTGTCCCGGCGCCGCATCGTCCCGGCACCGCGTTGTTCCGGCGCCGCGCCGCCCCGGCCGCACCGCGCTCCCCGCCCGGCGGCCGCCGTTTCGTGGTACGCATGGGCACAGGACACGCGAAAACTGGAGGAACCGGAAATGCTCGCTGGGCGTCTGCACGTGTCGACCGGGTCGTTCGCCGTCGAGGAGGTGGACGAGCCGCACGCCGGGCCGGGCCAGGTCCGGATCGCGGTGCGCGCCGCCGGGGTCTGCCTGTCCGACGTGCACCTGATCCAGGGGATGCTCAAGCCGCTGCATCTGAGCGGCGACAGCGTCACCCTGGGGCACGAGACCGCCGGCGTGATCGACGAGGTCGGCGCGGGTGTCACCGGGCTCACCGTCGGCGAGCGGGTGCTGCTGCAGGCCGGGGAGATCCGCGACGGCGTGGTGCTGACCCGCGGCGTCGACTACGACGGCGGGTGGGCGCAGTTCGCGGTCGCCACGGCGGGCACGGTCGTGCCGATCCCGGACACCCTCTCGTTCGAGCAGGCCTGTTTCGTCCCGGACGCGGTGTCCACCCCGTGGGCGGCGATCACCACGACCGCCGGCGTGCGGCCGGCCCGGGCGGTCGGCGTGTGGGGGGTCGGCGGTCTCGGCGCGCACGCGGTGCAGCTGCTGCGGATGATCGGCGCCGCCCCGATCATCGCGATCGATCCGCTGCCGCTGGCCCGGGAGCGGGCCGTGCGGTTCGGCGCCGACCTGGCCCTGGACCCGGGCGACCCGGCGTTCGCGGCGCTGGTCGCGGAGGCCACCGGGGGCGCCGGTCTGGCGTACGCGTTCGACTTCGCCGGGGTGGCGCCGGTGCGCGTGCAGGCCACGCGGGCGCTGGCCAAGGGCGGCCGGCTCACCCTGGTCGGGCTCACCGACCAGCCGCTGACCATCCCGGACGGCACCCGCTTCAGCTATCTGGAGCAGGAGATCCGCGGGCACTACGGGTCCGGCCCGGAGCACGTGCTGGAGTTGCTCTCGCTGGTGGCCCTCGGGCGGGTGGAGTTCTCCCGGTCGGTGAGCGGGACGTGGCCGCTGGCCGAGGCGGCCGAGGCGGTGCGGCGGCTGGACGCCAAAGAGGACAGCCCGATCCGGCTGATCCTCATCCCGTGACCATTCGGCGGTCCTCGCCGCGCCGTGCGGTACGCAACCATGGACGGGTGAGCAGAACCAGATCGATCGGCTGCTATGGGGGACCGCCGCCGGACGCGCCAGATCCGGTACGGGAAATCTGGGCGTACGACGGCGCCCTCGCGGTCCTTCTCGGCCAGTTGCTGCGCGACGTCGACGGCATCCCACCGGATCACCGTCCACGGTGGTGGGAGTCGCGGGTGTCCGAGGTCCGCGCCCAGGCCATGTTCAGCGACCTGTTCTTCGACGTCGCGCTGGGGCTGGACGCCGACGCCCGGGAGGAGCTGGCCGAGCTGCTCGACGACACCGCCGGGCGGATGCTGGAGCGGGCGCCGCGCACGCCCGGCCAGACCGGCGACTGGTACTTCGTCTTCCGCGGCGATCATGCCTACGAGGTGGGGCCGGTCGCCGAGCTCGGCCAGGCGCTGGCCCTGCTGCTGCGGGGCAAGCTGCCCGCCCCGCCGCCCGGCACCCTGTGGTTGTACGGGGCGCCGGGCGGACGCACCACGATCAGCCCGCGGTGAGGGTGCCGCCGTCGGCGGCCTGGAGTTCGGCCGGCAGGTCGAGGCTGTCTGCGGTGCCCGGCCGGCGGCGCGGGGGCCGGGCGCCCCGCCCGCCGGGGGCGACCCGTGAGCGCTGCGGCGACGTGGTGTCAGCGCCGCGGGGTGCCCGTGGTCTCCCGCTCGACGTCGATCGCGTCGGGCGCGCCGCCGAACTCGTCGGCGACCTCGCCGGCCACCTCGTCCGGGGAGCCGTGCGGGTCGGCGGCCATCGCGGCGTCGGCGGCGGCGAGCGCGCGGTGGCCGGTGGTCAGCACCGCGACGCCGAGCAGCACGGCGACCGCGCCGGCCAGGAACGGCACGTGGATGTTCCCGTGGTCGACCATCTCGCCGGCGGCGTACGGCGCCAGGCCGCCGCCGACGAAGCGCACGAAACCGTACGCCGCGGAGGCGACCGGCCGCTCCACCGGTGCGACGAGCATGACCGCCTGGGTGGTCAGCGTGTTGTTGATGCCGGCCACCACGCCGGAGGCGATCACGCAGACCACGACCACCCAGCGGGTGTCGGTGCCCAGGCCGATCAGCGCCAGCAGGACGGCGAAGGCGCTCAACGCCCCGTACAGCGCGGGGGCGG
The DNA here is from genome assembly GCF_003711105.1 of Actinoplanes teichomyceticus ATCC 31121. Lineage (NCBI taxonomy): Bacteria > Bacillati > Actinomycetota > Actinomycetes > Micromonosporales > Micromonosporaceae > Actinoplanes > Actinoplanes teichomyceticus. The sequence goes on along the minus strand of NZ_CP023865.1, from coordinate 4,544,670 downwards.
TGCCGAACCGGCGGTGCAGCCACGGCGCGCCGGTGATCGAGAAGAAGGCCAGCAGCAGGCCCCAGGCGAAGAACACGAAGCCGAGCTGCGTGGCGCCGAGCTCCATCGGGTACGGCGCGTAGCCGAGCATGGTGAAGAAGCCCCAGTTGTACAGCAACGCGGTGACGCCCATGATGAGCAGGCCGCGGTGGCGCAGCGCCCGGATCGGCTCGGTGACCGAGGTGCGGCGCGCCGGCTTCGGGGTCGGCTCCAGCAGGACGGCCGTGGCGAGCAGGGCGATCGCCATCAGCACCGCGACGCCGAAGAACGGGCCCCGCCAGCTGATGTCGCCGAGCAGGCCGCCGATCAGCGGGCCGGCCGCGATGCCCAGGCCGAGCGCCGCCTCGTAGAGCACGATCGCGCCGGCGAAGCCGCCGGTGGCGGACGCGACGATCACGGCCAGCGAGGTGGCGATGAACATCGCGTTGCCCAGTCCCCAGCCGGCCCGGAACCCGACGATGCCGTCGATCGTGTCGGAGAGGCCGGCGAGCGCTGCGCACACGACGATCAGGCCGAGCCCGGTGATCAGCGTGGCCTTGGCGCCGATCCGGCTGGCGATCCAGCCGGTGAACAGCATCGCCACCGCGGTGACCAGTAGGTAGCTGGTGAACAGCAGGCTCACCTGACTGGGGGTGGCGTGCAGTTTGTCGGAGATGGCCGGCAGGATCGGGTCGACCAGCCCGATGCCCATGAAGCTGACGACGCAGGCGAACGCGACCGCGAAGACGGCTCGTGGTTGGTTGAACAATGATGGACCGGGAGCGCCACTCACCGGATCACCTCCGCGTAGGACAAGATCTGGATGTTTCAACCCTAGGTACATAATGAGGTTATGCACATGGCGGACGGCCGGAGTCGTGGGTCACAGTTGCTGCCGGTGCTGGCGCAACTGGTCCGTTTCCTGCGCCAGCTGGAGGGGCCCGAGCACCCCAGCTCGGTCGCGCTCGCGGTGCTGCGCCGGCTCGCCGACGAGGGGCCCGGCCGGGTCAGCGACCTCGCCCGCCTGACCCGGGCCTCGCAGCCGGGCATGACCCAGCTGATCGGCCGGATGGAGAGGTCCGGCCTGGTGCAGCGGGTGCCCGACCCCACCGACGGCCGCGGCGTGCTGGTCGGGGTGACCGGGGCCGGCCGCCAGATGCTCGCGCGCACCTACGCCCACTACGCCGAGACCCTGGACCGGCTCTTCGAGCGGCTGCAACCGGACGACAGCGACGCCATCCTGCGGGCGCTTCCGGCCCTGACCCGGCTGGCCGAGGCGGGGGAGAAGGAGGGCCCGGACAATGGATCTTGAAGACCCTGGGCCGGCCTGATAGCTTCCGAACCACAAATGAAGACTTCGCCGCTGCAACCGCTGCGGGAGAGCACCCGCCACCCCGGGGGTCGCCGAAGGAGCAACTTCTCCCTCAGAATCTCTCAGGCCCACGTACCGCACCGGTCAGGCGACTCTGGAAAGTCCGGAACACTCCGGCGCCCAAGGTGCAAACCGTTCGCGCGGTGAACCTCTCAGGCCCGATGACAGAGCGAGGGAGGCCCGACCGCCAAGGAGCCTCCCTCTTGCGACGCACCGCGCTTCACGACGTGCACCAGCGCCTCGGCGCCACCTTCACCGGCTTCGCCGGCTGGCAGATGCCGCTGCGGTACGGCAGCGACGTGGCCGAGCACCACTGCGTACGCAGATCGGCCGGCCTCTTCGACCTCGGGCACATGGGCCAGCTGGAGGTCACCGGCGCCGACGCCGCCGCCTTCCTGGACTACGCCCTGGTCGGGCGGCTGTCCGCGGTGCCGGTCGGCCGGGCGAAGTACACCATGCTCTGCCACACCAACGGCGGCGTCCTCGACGACCTGGTCGTCTACCGGCTCGCCGAGCGGCGCTTCCTGGTCGTGGCGAACGCCGCGAACGCCGCGATCGTGCTGGCCATGCTCGGCGAGTACTCCGGCGGCTACACGGTCACCGTCACCGAACGGGATCGCGCGCTGATCGCGGTGCAGGGCCCGCACGCCGTCCGGGTCGTCGGCGAGCACCCCGACCTGCGCTACTACGGCATCAAGCCGGACCGGTTCGCCGGCCGCGACGTGCTGCTGGCCCGCACCGGCTACACCGGCGAGGACGGGTTCGAGATCTACTGCGACAACGCCGACGCCGAGGCGGTCTGGGAACGGGCCGCCGCGGCCGGGGCCGCCCCGGCCGGACTCGCCTGCCGCGACACGCTGCGCCTGGAGGCCGGGATGCCGCTGTACGGCCACGAGCTGACCGTGCGCACCACCCCGTTCCACGCCGGTCTCGGCCGGGTCGTCGCGCTGGACAAGCGTGACTTCGTCGGCGGCCCCGCGCTGCGCGCCGTGCGGCCGGAGACGGTGCTGGTCGGGCTGGTCACCCGGGGCCGGCGCGCGCCACGCGCCGGGTACGCCGTGCTCGACCCGGACACCGGCGCGAAGGTCGGCGAGGTCACCAGCGGCGCGCCGTCGCCGACCCTGGGCCACCCGATCGCGATGGCGTACGTGGCGAAAAACCTGGAGAAGAAGCGTCTCGTGGTCGATGTGCGGGGCACCCATGAGGAAGCCGACATCGTTCCGCTCCCCTTCTACCGACGATAGAGGCCCGATGCGTCACACCAGGGACCACGGATGGCCCACCCGTCCCCGCGCCGCCCGCCCGCACCCGGAGGTCTGAGGACATGGCCGTCTCCGTCTTCGACCTGTTCTCGATCGGCATCGGGCCGTCCAGCTCGCATACGGTCGGCCCGATGCGCGCCGCCCGGATGTTCACCGCCCACCTCGACGACCGGGTGACCGGCATCCGTGCCGAGTTGTTCGGCTCGCTCGGCGCCACCGGCCACGGCCACGGCACGCCCCGCGCGGTCCTGCTCGGTCTGGCCGGGCACGATCCGGAGACGGTCGACACCGGCCTGGAACCCCCGGCGGACGGCCGGATCGCGCTGCCCTGCGGCCGCGTGGTCGAGGTCGACCTGGTGCTGCACCGGCGGCGGTCGCTGCCCGAGCACCCCAACGGGATGACCTTCACGGCCCTCGGCTCCGACGGCGCCGAGCTGCTGCGCAAGACCTACTTCTCGGTCGGCGGCGGGTTCGTCGTGGGCGCGGGCGCCTCCCGGGTACGTACCGGCGACACGCCGCTGCCGCACCCGTTCTCCTCGGGCGCCGAGCTGCTGGCGCTGACCCGCGCCACCGGGCTGTCCATCTCGCGGCTGATGCTGGCCAACGAGACGGCGTGGCGCCCGCAGAGCCAGGTGCGCGCCGGACTGCTCGCGATCTGGCGGGTGATGCGCGAGTGCGTGGACGCCGGGCTGGACGCCGAGGGGGTGCTGCCCGGGGGCCTCAAGGTGCGCCGGCGGGCCGCCGTGACCGCCCGCCAGCTGCGCGCCGCCGGGGATCCGGCCGTGCACGCGATGGAGTGGCTCACCGCGTACGCGATGGCGGTCAACGAGCAGAACGCGGCCGGAGGTCGCGTGGTGACCGCGCCCACCAACGGCGCCGCGGGCATCATTCCGGCGGTCCTGAGCTACTACATGTCGTTCGTGCCGGGCGCCTCTCCGGACGGGGTGGTCCGCTTCCTGCTGACCGCGGGCGCGATCGGGCTGCTGTTCAAGGAGAACGCGTCGATCTCCGGCGCCGAGGTGGGCTGCCAGGGCGAGGTCGGCTCGGCGTGCGCGATGGCCGCCGCCGGCCTGGCCGAGGTGCTCGGTGGGACCCCGGAGCAGGTGGAGAACGCCGCCGAGATCGGCATGGAGCACAACCTGGGGCTGACCTGCGACCCGGTCGGCGGCCTGGTGCAGATCCCGTGCATCGAGCGGAACGGGATGGCGGCGGTCAAGGCGGTGACCGCGGCCCGGATGGCGCTGCGCGGCGACGGGCGGCACCACGTCTCCCTGGACAAGGTCATCAAGACCATGAAGGAGACCGGCGCCGACATGAAGATCAAGTACAAGGAGACCTCGCGCGGCGGCCTCGCCGTCAACGTCATCGAGTGCTGAGGCTGCCCCGCCGGCGTCGGCGGGCCACCTCTCGCGCCGTTCGCGGGACAGGTCGGGTTCTGGGGTCATCGCGGGCCGCGCCTCGTGCCGTCCGCCGTTTCCGGGGCGGACAACCGCGATCCGTGCGGGCAGGATGGGGGCAGTGAGCGGGCGTCGCGCGACGATCACGGGCGGCGAGCCGCGGCCGAGCCGAGGAGGTTGATCCGCGATGTGCACCGGGCCGGGCCGGACCGGAGTGACCCGCCGCGCGCTGCTGTCCGGCGGGGCGGGGGCGGCCGCCGCCGTGGCGCTGGCCGAGCCGGCGCAGGCCGCGGGCAGGCACCGTGGCCTGCGTGACCTGACCCATCCGCTCGGGCCGGCCTTCCCGGCGTTCAGCCCGGGGGAGGAGGCGGCGCGCGGCACCGTCACGACGATCCCCGACGACGGGTACTACATGCAGCAGTGGCGGCTGATCGAGCACGTCGGCACGCACGTGGACGCGCCCGCGCACTTCACCCCCGGCGGCCGTACCTCCACCGAGCTGCGGCCGTCCGAGCTGATCCGCCCGGCCGTGGTGATCGACATCGCGGAGCGGGCCGCCCGCGACGCCGACACCGTCGTGACGGTGCGCGACATCCAGGCGTTCGAGCGCCGCCACGGCCGCATCCCGGACGGCGCGGCCGTGCTGATGTACTCCGGCTGGGGCGCGAAGGCCGGCGACCCGGACGCGTACCGCGGCGCCGACGCGGCCGGCACGCTGCACTTCCCCGGCTTCGGCACGGACGCCTGCGAGTGGCTTCTGCGCCACCGCGCGATCGGCTGTCTCGGCGTCGACACGCTCAGCATCGACCCCGGCGACTCGGCGACCTTCGACACCCACCGCGCGCTCACCGGCGCCGACCGCTACGGCCTGGAGAACCTCGCCGGGCTGGACCGCGTCCCGCGGCATGGCGCGACCGTCTTCGTCGGCCTGATCCCGTACGAGGGCGGCTCGGGTGGTCAGGCGCGGGTCCTCGCACCTGGTGAGTGGTCGGGCGTGGGTCGCCGCCTGGTGAGTGGTCGGGTCCGGGTCGTCGCCGCCTGGTGAGTGGTCGGGCGTGGGTCGCCGCCTGGTGAGTGGTCGGGTCCGGGTCCTCGCCACCCGGTGACCGGCGCGCCCGGCGACGACCTGGCGGGTAATCGCCACGGCGGCGCGCGACCGGCAAGATCGAGACATCGCCGTACCGGAAGGAGCATGATGACCGCCTACGCCGTCGCCCATCTGCGCACCACCAGCGCCCACGAGGACGTGCTGACCTACATCGAGCGGGTGCAGGACACCATGGCGCCCTACGGCGGGCGCTTCCTGGTGCACGGCACGCAGGTCGAGGTCGTCGAGGGGGAGTGGCCGGGCGCCCTGGTCATGCTCGCCTTCCCGGACATGGACTCGGCCCGCGCGTGGTACGCCTCCCCGGCGTACCGGGAGATCCTCCCGCTGCGCACCCGCCACATCGCCGGTGACGTGGTCTTCGCCGAGGGCGTCCCACCCGGCTACGACGCCCGGGCGACCGCCGCCGCGATGCGCGCGGGCTAGAGCCGGCCGGGCGCGGCAGGCCCGCGGATCCGCGGGCCTGCGGAATGCCCGGCGACGCGGGCGCCCGCGGCGACCTGCCACCGGCACATCCGGCGCGGTGCGGCCCTGCGGCGGGAGGCGGGGTGCGGGTGGCCGGGCGCCGGCCGGGGTCGCGCGAATCGCTCGCCGGGCTCGTGCTCGCGGTCAGCGGCGGCGCCGGGTGGGTGCTTTGCGCCGGTGACCGCCCCCGTGGCCGCGGCCCCCGCCCGGGCCTCCGCTGCCGCGCGTGCGGCCCCGGCTGCCCGTGCGGCTCGGGCTGCCCGTGCGGCTGCGGGCGGACCTCGCTCTGCGGCCTCGGCGGGACTCGGCCAGGCCGACGCAGAACATGACCGCGGCGAAACCCACCCCGAGGTACGCCGCCCACGGCATCCGGAATCCCGGCGCGTGCGTGGCCGCGGCGGGCGGGGCCGGGCGGGCGCCGGCGGGAGCGGCATCCGAGCCGATCACCGAGGTGATCCACGCGGCCACCGTGTCGATCCGGCCGGCCTGGTCGGCGCCGGTGTGCGGGCAGTCCGGGCCGTGGCTCACCACACCGACGACCGTCGCCGTGCCGTTCGGGCCGGCGGTGAAGTAGGGCCCACCGGAGTCGTGCTCGCAGGCGCTGGTGGTCCGCGCGGGTTCGACGCCGGACATGCCGATCTCGGTGCGGGTGACCGACGTGACCCGGAACAGCCCGGTGCGCAGCCGGTCCGGGGTCCGGCGCGCGGTCGCCCGGATCAGTCCGTAGCCGACCAGCCGCACCCGGGCGCCGAGCTTCGGGGCGACGCGGCTCACCCGCATCGGCCGTACGTCGGTGACCGCCCGGTCGAGCCGGGCCAGCGCCACGTCCACGGAGCCGTGCTGGCGGACCGCCACCACGCGTACGTCGTGGCCGCCGGAGCCGCCGAGCGCGGCCCGGCCGACGGTGGCGACCGTCCTGCGGGCGACCGGGCGGGCGACCCGGTTGCCGCGGGTGTCCCGGAAGCAGTGGCCGGCGGTGAGCACCCAGTGCGGCGAGACCAGGCCGCCGGAGCAGGAGCTGTCCCGGGTGCCGCCACCGGCGACCGGGATGTCGACGCCGGTCAGTTTCACCGCGAAGCCGTACCTCCCGTCGGGCACGGCGAGGCCGTCGGCGATGGCGTTGGCCGGCGTGGCGCCGAGCAGCACGACGGCGAGCGCCGCGAGGCAGGCGCCGACGGCCCGCCATCCCCGTTGACCCTCCATACGGGAATACTGTCGGATGCCGTCCACCCGGGCGGAACGCGTGCCACCCGAGTGAGGTTCGCGCCGGCGGGCGATCGTCGACGCGGTGGCGGCGTCCGGGCGCCAGGCCGGCTCGGCGGGTCGGTGCCACGGGTCGTGCGGTGCGGTGGCCGCCGGGTGACCGCGGGTTTCGTCCGGGCGATGATGAGCGGCGGGTGAGCCGGTGAGACCACCTCGGCTGGAAAGCCGCGGTGCTCCCGTGCGGTGACAGCCGCCCGCGGCACGGTTCTGGGCCCGGGGCGCGGTCTCGCGGAGCGGCGGCCCGCATGGCGGCGGTGCTGGACCCAATTGATCCGATTATGTACGATTTAGGGGATATAAGGCCATTATTCGGGGGAGCACCATGGGACTCAGCAACGACGACATCATCAGCTCCGACCCGTCCGACAAGGACGGCGAAGGCCCGGCCGACGGCGGCGCCAACCCGCTCGGTCGTGACGGTGGGGCTGACGGGGGTGCCGGTGAGGGTCCGGCCGATGGTGGGGCGAATCCGGCCGGTCGTGACGGTGGGGCTGACGGGGGTGCCGGTGAGGGTCCGGCGGACGGTGGGGCGAACCCGGCCGGTCGTGACGGTGGCGCCGACGGCACCGCCTCCTGAGGCCCGGCCGGATGGCCGCGGCCGCGAGCGGCAGCGCGCTGGCCCGTACGGTCGCGGCGGAGCCGGATGAGTTCGCCGCCGCCTACTGGGGCCGGCGGCCACTGCTGTCCCGGGCCGCCGACCTCGGTGGCCCGGGCGGCTTCACCGACCTGCTCTCCCCGGCCGCGGTCGACGAGCTGCTCAGCCGGCGCGGCCTGCGCACCCCGTTCCTGCGGGTGGCGCGGCAGGGCCGGATGCTGCCCGCCGCGCGGTACACCGGCGGCGGGGGCGCCGGCGCCGAGGTCGCCGACCAGGTGCTCGACGAGCGGGTGATGCGCCTGTACGCCGACGGCGCCACCGTGGTGCTGCAGGGCCTGCACCGGCTCTGGCCGCCGCTGATCGAGTTCACCGGCCGGCTCGGCGCCGAGCTGCGCCGGCCACTGCAGGTCAACGCCTACCTGACGCCCCCGTCCAGTCAGGGCTTCGCGACCCACTACGACACGCACGACGTCTTCGTGCTCCAGGTCGACGGCGCGAAACGCTGGTGCGTGCACCCGCCCGTGCTGCCCGACCCGGTCGAGCGGCAGCCGTGGGGCGGGCACGCCGACGAGGTGGCGGCCACCGCCGAGGGCGAGCCCGCGCTGGACGTGGTGCTGCGCCCCGGCGACGCGCTCTACCTGCCCCGCGGCTGGCTGCACTCGGCCCGTACCGAGGGTGGCCGGTCCCTGCACCTGACCGTCGGTATCCGCGGCCTGACCCGGTACGACCTCGTCGAGGAGCTGATGGCCGAGGCGATGGGCGAGGCCCGGTTGCGGGCCACCCTGCCGTACGGATTCGACGTGGCCGACCCGGACGCCGTCGCCGCCGAGCTCACCGCGACCGTCGACGCGCTGCGCTCCTGGCTGCTGACCGCCGGCCCGGCGCCGATCACCGCCCGGCTGCGCGACCGGGCGTGGCCCTCGGCCCGGCCCGCGCCGCTCGCCCCGCTCGCCCAGCTCGACTTCGCCGACGCGCTCACCCCGGCCGCCGAGGTGGTGGTCCGGGGTGGCCTGCGCTGGGCGCTGGACCCCGCCGGTGACCGGGTGACGCTGCGGCTCACCGGCCGGTTCCTGGACCTGCCGGCGGAGTGCGAGCCGGCGCTGCGAACGGTGCTCGACGGCGCCCGGCACCGGGTCGGCGACCTGCCGCTGGCCACCGACGCCGACCGGCTGGTGCTGGTCCGCCGGCTGCTCACCGAGGGGGTGCTGGTGCCCGCGGCGGGGCGGACCGGGCGTACCGGGGAAGGTCCTGGCTGAGCGGGCCTCAGGCCGCGCGGTCGCGCCGCCGCGACGCCGCGGCGCCGCCGTCCGGCAGCATCGCGTCGATGTCGGCCGCCGGCAGCGGGCGGGCGAAGTGGAAGCCCTGCGCCTGGCGGTACCCCAGCTCGAACAGCCGGCGCGCCTGCTCGGCGGTCTCCACACCCTCGGCCACGGTGCGCAGGCCCATCGTCTCGGCGATCCCGGTCAGGGCGATCGCGATGGCCTCCTGTTGCGGGGTGCCGCCCAGCCCGTCGACGAACGACTTGTCCACCTTGATGGCGTCCACCGGGCAGGTGCGCAGCAGGCCCAGCGAGGAGTGCCCGGTGCCGAAGTCGTCCAGGGCGATACTGACCCCCAGCCGGGACAGCGCGTGGACGGTGGCCAGCGCGCGTCCGCCGGCGAACACCGCGGTCTCGGTGATCTCGATGGTGAGCTGCGCGGCCGGGACGCCGTGCCGGGCCAGCGCGGCCGCGACCACGTCCGGCAGGGCCGGATCGAGCAGTTGCCGGGCCGACACGTTGACCGCCACCGACCGCAGCGCGTCCGCGCCGTGCCGCTGCCGCCAGGCGGCGGCCTGGGCGCAGGCCGTGTCGATGATCCAGGCGCCCAGCTCGACGATCAGCCCGGTGTCCTCGGCGACCGGGATGAAGTCGGCCGGCGACACGATCCGGCCGTCCGGCTGCCGCCAGCGGATCAGCGACTCCACCGCGATCGGCCGGCCGTGCGGCAGTTCGACGATCGGCTGGTACAGCAGGTACAACTCGCCGGTGTGCAGCGCCCGGCGCAGGTCGGCGGCGATCGTCGCGCGCCGGGTCAGCCGCTGCTCCAGCGAGGCGTCGTAGCGGACCAGCCCGCCGCCGGTGCCGGCGGCCGCCTCCCGCAACGCGATCTCGGCCTGCCGGTACAGGTCGAGAGCCCCCTCGGCGACGCCGACCGACACCTCGACCAGCACGTCGTGGCCGGCCGCGTCCAGCGGCTCGGCGTTCGCCGCGACCAGGCGGGAGGTCAGATCGGTGGCCCCGGCCACCAGCACGCCGAACTCGTCGCCGCCGAGCCGGGCCACCACCGCGTGGTGGCCGGCCAGCGCGGTGAGCCGCCCGGCGAACGCGACCAGCAGCGCGTCGCCGGCCGCCGGCCCCAGCCCGTCGTTGATCGACCGGAACTCCTTGAGGTCGATCAGCACCACGGTGTGCGTGCCGGTGGCGGCGGCGACCGCCGCGGTGAAGTACCGGCGGCTGTACAGGCCGGTGAGCTCGTCGTGCATGGCCTGGTGGGCGACGCTGTCCAGCAGGGTGCTGTTCTCGGCCAGCGCGACCGCCTGCCGGGCCACGACCAGCAGCAGCAACAGGGTGGTCCCGGCCACCTGGGCGGCGCCCAGGTGGCCGGTGCGCACGAAGACGATGGCGACCAGCACGCTGGTCAGGCCGGCGGCGACCAGTGGGATCGCGCTGCCGCGCTGGTGTCCGGGCAGGTCCACCGGCTGCCGGGCGCGCGTGCCGCGCCCGGGGGCCTGCCGCCACTGGGCCCGTGCGGCGAGCGTGGCGAACAGGCCGACGAGCGGCAGCACCGCGGCGCTGCCGTTGAGGTGCGGCCACGGCTTGAGCAGGGTCATCAGCACCGTGGACAGCGGCCCGACGAGCCCGAGCGGGGCCAGCCACCACAGCGCGGCGCGCGGCACCGGGCTGCGGCGCGCCGCCATGATCTTGATGACCACGACCACGCCGGCCACGGCGATCGCCAGCACGGCGATGTTCATCCACCACGCCGAGGCGCTGACCCCGAACCGGTCGTTGAACCAGCCCATGTACTGCGACGCGGCGATCCCGGCGGTGACCGCGACGACCGCCACGTCCAGCACGGCGGTGGTGAGCTGCCGCCACGAGCTGCCGCCGCCCGGCAGGCGCAGCAGTCCGGCGATCACCAGGGACGTGCCGGCGACGTAGCAGAGCAGGGTGCGGGCGCTGACCGGCGGGATGCCGGTGTACGGGTGCGTGGTGATGTCGGCGATCTGGCTCAACGCCGCCAGCAGCACGGCGGCGATGCCGGTCGACGTGCGGCGCCAGAACGTACGCAGCGGGCCGTCGGTCCCGGCCGCGGCCGTGCGCGCGGCGGCGACCGCGACCGCCAGCGCGGCCGTGGCCGGGACCCAGACCAGCAGCTTCGAGAACGCGACGTACGTGCCGAGCGGGATCAGCAGCACCTCGGCGACGACCGCCAGCATCGCGATCGCGGTGAGCCGGGCCCCCGCACGATGCGGGCCTGTCCGAGCCATGCCGCCGCCTCCCTCACCGCGGACCCTCCGCCGTATTGCGGACATCGGCGGCGGCGCGGCGGACTTGAGGCCCTCGGTGGTGCGATTCGGCTCCGTGGCGGGGCGGACTTGAGGGTCTCGGTGGTGCGATTCGGTTCCGCGGTGCGCTTGCCGCGGTCAGACGGTGGCGATCGTGTAGGCGACCTCGTCGACCAGCTCGCGGGCCAGGAAGCCGGTGCGGCCGTGTCGCGGCGCCAGCCGCTGGCCGGTGACCGCGTGCGCGAAGGCCGCCCAGCACGCCGCCTGCGCCGGGTCCGCGCCCCGGCCGAGCAGGCCCGCGACGATCCCGGCGCGCACGTCGCCGCTGCCCGAGGTGCCCAGGCCGGCGTCGCCGCTCTCCTCCCGCCAGAGTCGGCCGCCGGGCTCGGCGATGTGCCCGAACAGCGAGACGACCGCCTGGTACCGCTCGGCCAGGGCGCGGCTCGCGGCCGCCAGATCGTCGCCCGGTTCCCGGCCCAGCAGATGCTCCGCCTCGGTGACGTTCGGGGTGAGGACGGCGCGGCGCTGCCGCAGCAGACTCGCGTCCTTGCTCAGCGCGCCCAGGGCGTACGCGTCCAGGACGACCCCGGTCCCCGGCCCGGCCGCGCCGAGGATCTGCCGCATCAGCGCCTCGGTCTGCCCGATGTCGTCGAGCCCCGGGCCGATGGCGATCACGTCGGCGCCGGCGGCGAGCTCGGTGACCTGCTCGGGCAGGGTCCCGTCGCCGGCCGGGAAGCCGACCACCTTGGCCTCCGGAACGGCGATGCTCAGCGGGATCGCGGTCTCGCCGGTGACCGCCAGCTGCAGGCGGCCGGCGCCGGAGCGCAGGGCGGCCTCGCCGGCCAGCAGGACCGCGCCCGGGTTGAACCGGGAACCGCCCACCACCAGGACCGTACCGCGGGCCTGCTTGTCACCCTGCGGATCGGGCAGGGGCCAGTCACGCAGCAGCCGCGGCGTGATCACCTCGCCCCGCTCATGCTGGTTCGGCACGGACGTCCTCCTGTTCGGTCGGCGGAGCGCCGTGGTCCTCCAGGTGCCCCACCGCGTTGAAGCGTTCCGGTGTCAGCCCGGCGCCGTCGCCGCGCCACGAGCTGATCGAGCAGTTGGCGATCGCCTCGGCGCGGGCCAGCGGCATCAGCTCCGGCTCGGTCAGGCCCTCGGCGAGCGAGCGGATCAGCCAGACCGTCGCCTCGTGCGCGACGAGCAGCACGCGGCCACCCGGGTAGTCCTCGCGCAGGTCCCGCAGCAGCGACCGCAGGCGCAGCAGCACGTCGGCCCAACTCTCCCCGCCGGGCGGCCGGTAGTAGAACTTGCCGAGCCGGGCGCGGCGGTGGGCCTCGCCGGGCAGGCGGGCGTGCACGCCCGCGTTGGTGAGCAGGTCGAGCACGCCGAGCTCGCGGTCGCGCAGCCGCTCGTCCACGACCACCGAGACCGGCAGGCCGCTCAGCGCGAGCTCGGCGGTCTGCCGGGCGCGCAGGTACGGCGAGACGACGGCGATCTCCGGCAGGTCGTCCTCCTTGGCGAGGAACTTGCCGAGCGCCAGGGCCTGGTCGCGGCCGGTGGCCGACAGCGGCACGTCGGCGTCCCGCTCGGCCAGGTCGATCACCTCGGCGTTCGTCCGCTCCGCCCGTTCAGCGGCGACGTTGCCGATGCTCTGCCCATGACGCACGATGCCCAGCCACGCGAACTCCCTCATGGCGCCTGGATTTACCCACTCGCCGCCGCCGGAACCGTGGCCGCGCCGAACCGGGCGGCGACCGCGGCCACCGCCGCCCGCAACTCCGGGCCCTCCTCGACGGTGAAGCCGAAGGGGACGGCGGCCAGCCACTCCTGCGCGTACATCGCCGGGTTGCGGGTGCTGCCGGTCAGCACGCACCGGTCACCGTCCGGCTCCAGACGGCCCATCGGCGGCCGGATCCACGGCGCCACCCGGTCCGCGGGCGCGTCGAACCGTACCCGGGTCGGGTATCTCCATCCGGAGCCGAGGTGCTCCTCCAGCGCGGCGACCGGGTCCAGCCCGTCCGGCGGGGCGCACCGCCGCGCGGTCCGGCGCACCTCGCGGACCCGGTCCACCCGGTAGGTCCGGACCGCTGCGGCGCGGTGCGAATGGCACAGCAGATACCACCGGCCGTGGCGCACGACGACCGCCCACGGGTCCACCTCGTCGTCGAACGCGCCGCCGTCCGGCCCGCGGTAGGCGAGCACCACCCGCCGCCGGTCGGCGACGGCGGCGACCAGGGCGCTCGCGGTGGCCGGATCGGTGCGGGCCGCGCTCGGGCCGGGCGCGACCGCGGCGTACGCCCGCAGCGCCGCCGCCTGCCGTCCGATGCCCTCCGGCAGCGCCCGGATCACCTTGCCGAGCGCCGCGCCGACCGGATCGTCGCCGTCGCCGGCCGCCGGCCGCCCGTCCAGCACCGCCATCACCAGAGCGAGCGCCTGCTCCTCGGTGAAGACGACCGGGGGCAGCCGGGCGCCGCGGCCGAGCCGGTAACCGCCGTACGGGCCACGGACCGACTCGACCGGGATGCCGGCCTCGCGCAGGATGCCGACGTAGCGCCGGGCGGCGCGCTCGGTCACCTCCAGCGCCGCGGCCAGCTGCTGCGCGGTCGTCCCCGGCCGGGCCTGCAGGATCTCCATGGTGCGCAGGGCGCGCGCGGTCGGGCCGGGAACATTCGCCACATCGCGCACAGTACCGGAAGCCGATCGTCCGGAATGGGCTCTAGGTTGCTTGCATGACTGCAGAACGGATCGTCCTCGTCGGTGGCCTGTGGCTGGACCCGGCGAGGTGGCACGATGTCGTCGCCGAGCTGGCCGCGCGGGGCCGCGACGCGGTCGCGGTGACCCTTCCCGTGCACCGGTCGGCGACCCTCGAGGACCAGGTCGCGGCGGTCCTCGCCGCGGTCGACGCGGCGCCCGGCCCGGCCGTCGTGGCCGGACACTCGGCCGCGTGCGGGCTGGCCTGGCTGGCGGCCGACGCGCGCCCGGAGCGGGTGTCGCGGGTGGCCATGATCGGCGGATACCCGCGCGAGGACGGCCAGAGCTACGGCGACTTCTTCGAGATCAGCGAGGGGTGGATGCCGTTCCCCGGCTGGGCGGCGTTCGACGGACCGGACTCCGCGGACCTGGACGAGCGGGCACGCCAGGAGTTCGAGTCCGGGGCCGTCCCGGTCCCGGAGGGCGTCGCCCGGGGCCGCATCCGGTACACCGACCAGCGGCGGTACGACGTGCCCGTGGTGATGATCTGCCCGGAGTACTCCCCGGAGCAGGCCCGCGAGTGGATCACCGCGGGCAGGCTGCCCGAGCTTTCCCGCGCCAAGCACGTCGACCTGGTCGACATCGAGTCCGGGCACTGGCCGATGCTGACCCGCCCGGCCGAACTGGCCCGGATCCTGGCGGCGCTCTGATCCCGGGCGCATGCCGCGCGGATGCGGGGATATGTGGTTTGGTCTGGTATGAGCGGGCTTGTGGCGGCCGGGTCGCGGGGTCGGGGGAATGGCTTGGGTATGCGGTGTTCGGTCCGGTACCGGCCGGGCTTGTGGCACGCGGGTCGGGGGAGCGGCTTTGGGTGAGCGGTGTTCGGTCCGGTACCGGCCGGGCTTGTGACGCGCGGGTCGGGGAGCGTCATGGGTGAGTGGTGTTCGTCCGGCGTCGGCCGGACTTGGGGCGTCGCTCATCCTCATGGGGACAGCAGCTCGGGCACCCAGCGCTCGCCCAACAGCATGGTGAGCAGCACCAGGAGCAGGGACACCCCCGCCGAGACCAGGGCGGCGGCGATCAGGCCGCGGAAGCCGCGCAGCCGGTGCTCGGCGCCGTCCGGCGTGGGCGGCGGCACCTGCCGCGGCCTGGTCCACGGCACGTCGCGGAACGTCCAGTAGAGCAGGCCGAGCCCGAACGGCACCAGCGCGAACAGCCAGAACCAGTACCACCGGGTGCCGGTCAGCGGAGCCGGCCCGGCGAGGATCACGCCGAGGAAGACCACGGTGAAAAGCAGGCCGATCCCGTTGATCAGGGTGCTCAGCGGGGTGACGTCACCGGAGCGCGACTCCGGCCCGGAGGCGCGCAGCCGATCGGCGACCTCGGGTGCGCCTCCGGTATCGGTCCAGTGCGTCCGGCCGTCCGGCGTGCGCCACGCGTACCAGGAGCGCTGGCTGGTGGACGAGCTCAGCGACGGCACCGAGAACCACCGGTCCGGGGCGTCGTCCGACCAGTGGTCACCCCACTGGTACGCGACCACCCGCCCGGCCTCGACGTCGGCCACGGCCCGCTCGGCCGCGGCTTCGCGGGGCGCGCCCCACCAGGCCGCCACCGCCGCGGTCAGCCAAGCCGCTACCAGCACCAACCGCACGATCCGCCACATGCGGTGACCTTAGTCCGACTGATCAAGCATGAAATCGCACGTCCCCGGGCATCGAGGCTGCAACCGAAGGGGAAGTCGATGAGCTGGACACAGACGGTCCGGGAGCGTACCCGGGCCACACTCGCCGCGGCGGCGAACCGTAACGCGCCACCGCCGTTCACGGTGGGGCCGGACCTGCAGGACACCGCGCCGCCCGTGGTGGTGGTCAACAACCGATCGTCCAGCGCTGACGTGCTGCCCAGCGGAGTCCGCACGGCTGGCGCCTGGGCTTGGCGTTTCATCCTGTTCGTCGTCGCCACGTACCTGTTCCTGCGGGTGATCGCGCTGCTGCACGTGGTGCTCATCCCGGTCGCGGTCGCGCTGCTGCTGGCCGCGCTCTTCCAGCCGGCCAGCGCCGCGCTGGTGCGGCGCGGCATGTCCCGGTCGCTGGCCGCCGGGCTGGTGCTGATCGCCGCGCTGGTGCTGGTCTTCGGCGGTCTCGGGCTGATCGTGCGCACCTTCCTCAACCAGTTCGACAACCTCTCCTCGCAGGTCAGCGACGGCATCGCCGAGGTCCAGCGGTGGTTGGAACGCGGCCCGCTGCACGTCACCGACGCACAGCTGAGCCAGTACGTCGACCGGATCCGCGAGTCGGTCACCGCCAGCCAGGGATCGATCACCACCGGGGCGCTGAACACGGCGGCGACCGTGGGTGAGGTGGTGACCGGCTTCTTCCTCGTGCTGTTCACACTGTTCTTCTTCCTGCGTGACGGCGGGCAGATCTGGTCGTTCCTGTGCCGGCTGCTGCCGCGCGAGGCCCGGGTGCCTACCGCGCGCGCCGGGCACTACTCGTGGCACACCCTGGTGTCGTACGTGCGGGCCACCGTGCTGGTCGCGTTCGTCGACGCGGTCGGCATCGGCATCGGCCTTCTCGTTCTGCGCGTGCCGATGGCGGTGCCGCTGGCCGCGCTGGTCTTCCTCAGCGCCTTCGTCCCGGTCGTCGGCGCGACCCTCAGCGGCGCGGTAGCGGTGCTGGTCGCGCTCGTGGCGAACGGCCCGGTGACCGCGATCAGCGTGCTCGCCGTGGTGATCGCGGTCCAGCAGCTGGAGGGCCACGTCCTACAGCCACTGATCATGGGCCGCGCGGTGGCGCTGCACCCGCTGTCGGTGATCCTGGCGATCGCGTGCGGCGTCGTGGTGGCCGGTGTCATCGGTGGTCTGATCGCGGTGCCGCTGCTCGCGGTGCTGAACACCGCGATCCGCTACCTGGTGCACCATCCGTCCGGGGAGCCCACCCCGGACCGTGAGCCGCCCGGCACCGAGCCGACCGACGAGCAGCTGGAGGAGGCGCAGGACCGAGCCGAGGAGGCACGTCGCGAGGCCGACCCCGCCAATCCGCCCCCGGTGAGCACGTCGGTGGCGTCGGCACGGGGCTGAGGGCGCACGCGACGACCTCGGTGGGGCCTGGCCCCGCCTGCGGACGGAGTTGTCCGACTCACGGTGCTCGCCTGGCCGGGGGTCGGGAACCGTCTGCGGATGGGGCTGTTGAGCTCACGGTGCCCGCCCGGTCGGGGGGAACCGTCTGCGGATGGGGCTGTTCAACTCACGGTGCTCGCCTGGCCGGGGTTCGCCTGGGGACGGAATTTGCTCCGAAGGGCTCCGACGTCGTACCGGAAGGATCGGCCGTGAGCCGACGCGGACCGCGCCTCCCCATGACGCGCCGGGCCGGCGCGGCGGCCTGGGGTCAGTTGCCGACGCCGACGCCGGACATCAGGGCGGCGGGGTAGCGGTCGCCGCGTGCCGCGCCCTTCGGCACCGCCCGCTCGATCTCGGCCAGGTCCTCGGGGGTGAGCGTGAGATCCAGCGCCGGCAGCGCCTCGGCCAGCCGTGAGCGGGTGCGCGCGCCGGCCAGCGGCACGATGTCCGCGCCCTGCGCGGCCACCCAGGCGATGGCCAGCTGCGCGACCGTGCAGCCCTTCGCCTCGGCGACCTGGCGCAGGCCTTCCACCAGGGCCAGGTTGTGCCGCACGTTCTCGCCGGAGAACCGGGGCAGGTGGGTCCGGTGGTCGCCGGGGCGCGGCTCCGTGGCGTTCCAGTGCCCGGAGATCAGACCCCGGCTGAGCACCCCGTACGCCGTCAGCCCGATCCCCAGATCGCGCAACGTCGGCAGCACCTGCGCCTCCACCGCGCGCGACACCAGCGAATACTCGATCTGTAGGTCGGCGATCGGATGCACAGCGTGCGCCCGGCGGATCGTGTCGGCACCAACCTCGGAGAGGCCGACGTGCCGCACATACCCGGCGTCGATCATCTCTTTGATCGCGCCGACCGTCTCCTCGATCGGCACCGCCGGATCCAGCCGGGCCGGGCGGTAGATGTCGATGTGGTCGACGCCCAGCCGGGTCAGCGAGTGGGCCAGCAGGTTCTTCACCGCCACCGGCCGGCCGTCCTGCCCGTTGAACCCGCCGCCCGGCCCCACCAGCGCGCCGAACTTGACACTCAGCACATAACTGTCGCGGTCCCGGCCGCGCAGCGCCTCGGCCAGCAACATCTCGTTGTGGCCGGCGCCGTAGTGGTCACTGGTGTCGATCAGGGTGACGCCGGCATCCAGCGCGGCGTGCACCGTGGCGATGCTCTCGGCGCGATCGGCGGCGCCGTACGCGCCGTTCGACATGCCCATCGCGCCCAGGCCGAGGGCGGAGACGGTCGGACCGGTGTTTCCCAAGGTTCGTGTCTGCATGCCGTCCAGCCTGCGCCGGGGCGGCGGCGTGTGGGAGCGGAGCGCTTATCGTGGGAGAGCCGCTCCCTGGCTGAGCCCGTCGCACCCGGGGACGATGGGGACATGCAGCGTGACGAGCTCGCCGATTTCCTGCGCCGCCGCCGTGCGGCGATCCGTCCGGCCGAGGTGGGTATCGCCAGCGGCTCCCGGCGCCGCACCACCGGCCTGCGCCGGGAAGAGGTGGCGCTGCTCGCCGGCATGTCGGTGGACTATGTGGTCCGCCTGGAGCAGGGCCGCAGCAGCCAGCCCTCGACCCAGCTGCTGGCCGCGCTGGCCCGGGCCCTGCGCCTTTCCGACGACGAGCGCGATCATCTGTTCCGCCTCGCCGGGCACCAGCCGCCGCCCGCCGACGGCGCGGCGCGGATCGCACGCGCCGGCCTGGTGCGCATGCTCGATCTGCTTGGCGACGCTCCCGCGCTGGTCATTTCCGACCTGGGCGAGGTGCTCGCGCAGAACCGCGCCTCGATCCTGCTGGCCGGAGACCTGACGAGCTTCACCGGCGACCGCCGCTACCTGATCTACCGCTGGTTCACCGAGCCGGCCGTCCGCGACTTCAACCCGCCGCAGGAATGGGAGCATCACGCCCGGCAGTATGTGGCCGACCTGCGTGCGGCAGCCGGCCGTCGTCCCGGGGACCCGGTGGTCACCCGCCTTGTCGAGCGGCTGCAGGCGGCCAGCGTGGACTTCCGCCGCCTCTGGGCCGAGCACCAGGTGAAGGTCCGGCGTGCCGACCGGAAGACCTTCCGGCACCCGCGGGTGGGCCGGCTGACCATGGACTGCGAGACTCTGATGACCCCGGACCTGGGCCAGCAACTACTGGTGCTCACGCCGGCCGACGATGAGGCCCGGCAGCGCCTGGAGCTGCTGCGGGTTCTCGGCGTCGAGGAGTTTCCGGCGGCGCTCGACGAGGCCGTGCGATGAGCACGTGCCTGCCCCGCCCGTATGGCCGCGCTTCGCCGTTGTGGCTGCCGCGTCGTTGTGGCCCTGCTTCGCTGGTGTCGTTGCGTCTCGCCGTTGCGGCCGCGCTTCGCGGGTGCCGCCGCGCCCCGTCCGCCCCGCCGCGCCCCGTCGGCGCCGCCGTGTCACCGCCGCACCTCGCCTGCACCCCGCCCCGCACCCCGCCCGCGTCCGCGCCGCCGCGCCCCGTCGGCGCCGCCGTGTCACCGCCGCGCCCCGCCCGCGCCCCGCACCTCGCCTGCGCCCCGCCCCGCACCTCGCCTGCACCCCGCCCCGCACCCCGCCCGCGTCCGCGCCGCCGCGCCCCGTCCGCGCCGCCGGGCGCCGCGCCTGTCGGCGCCGCCGTGCCTGTCGGCGCCGCCGCGCCGCCACGCCCCATCCGCGCCGCCGCGCCCCCGTAGGCTGCCGGGATGACCACGATCCTGGTTCCGTATCACCAAGACGAGCGGCTGGCGGAGGACGAGATCCCGGTGCCCGCCGACGTGACCGTCGAGCCCCGGTTTCCCGACGGCGACGTGTGGCCGAGGATCACCGCGGTGTGTGACGCGACCGCCGTGGCGGTAGCGCCGGTGGTCGCGGATGGTGCGGTGCCTCTGGTTCTGTCCGGCGACTGCCTGGTGGCCGGCGGAGTGATCGCCGGTGTGCAGCGGGCTGGTCTGGACCCGGCCGTGGTCTGGTTCGATGCGCACGGCGACGTGCACACCCTGCAGACCAGCACCTCCGGGTACCTCGGCGGCCTGGCGTTGCGCCTGGTCACCGGCGCGCACCCGGGGAAGTATGCCGACGCGTTCGGGTTGCGCCCGGTCTCACCGGAGCGCGCGGTGCTGGCGGACGCGCGGGACCTCGACCCAGCCGAGGCCGCCTACCTGGCGGCCAGCGCCACCCGCCGGCTCCCGGTTGCCGAGATCGGGGCGGCCACCGTCCCGCCGGGGCCGCTCGTGCTGCATGTCGATGTGGACGTCGTCGACGCCGGTGAGCTGCCCGGCCTGCGCTTCCCGGTGCCGGGTGGGCCGTCCACCGACGCCGTGGTGGCCGCCTGCGCGAGGCTGACGGCCACCGGCCGGGTTGCCGCCATGCACGTGGCGTGCCCCTGGTGGCCGGCCGCCGACGGGGCGCGGCAGGCAGCCCGGGCGCGTCTGCTGTCCCGCCTCGTCAGCCGCTCCTGACCGCTGCGGTGACCTCCACCTCCAGCGCCAGGCCGGGCAGGAACAGCCCGCTGACCTGCACGGTCGTGCTGGCCGGCGGGTCGGCCGGGAAGACCCGGCGGCGGACCGCGGCGTAGGCCGGCAGGTCGGCCAGGTCCATCATGAACGTCCGAACGTGCAGGACGTCGCGGAAACCGGCCCCGTGCGCGGCGAGCAGCCCGCCGATGATCTCGAAGATCCGTTCAGCCTGAGCGCCGGCATTGCCCGGTGCGACGACCGTGCCGGTGTCGTCCACCGCCACCTGACCGGCGAGGGTGAGCAGCGCGCCGCCGGGCAGGTCGAGGCGCGCGACGTTGGCTAACCGGTCCGCGTACGGCGCGGCGACACCGGGCGGATTGTCCAGCGTGAGCTTCATCGGTTCCCCAGATCGACGATGGTGGCCAGGTCAGCGTCCTGGTCCGGGAGGTCGTGCAGCAGCCGCCGGGTGGCGGCGACGACCGGGCGGTCGGGCGTTTCGCCGTACGTCAGATCCAGGTCTTTGACCGCCAGCGCGACCGCGAAGTCGGCCGTGGCGCTGTTCGCCCGGCGCAGCGCGCCGGCCAGCGGTCCAGCGGCCAGCAGCTCCAGCGTGACCTGCCGGTCCAGGCCGAGCGCGGCGGCGGTGCCCAGCGTGTCGTGCAGCGCGCCGAGCGCGGTGAGCCAGGCCGTGTTCAGGACCAGCTTCACCCGGGTGGCCTCGCCCACGTCACCGCACCGGCGTACCGTGCCGAGCTCGCGCAGCACCGGCTCGGCCCGCTGCAGCGCCTCGGTCGTGCCGCCGGCGAGCACCGTCAGTGAGCCGGCCGCGACCGCGTCGACGCTCCCGCCGACCGGGGCGTCCACGAAGTGCACCCCGGCCGGGAGTCGGCCGAGGAATGCGGCGGTCTCCGCCGGTCCGATCGTGGACATCTGCACCAGCACCGCGCCCGGCCGCAGGGCGGTGGCGGCGCCCTGGCCGAACAGCACCGCTTCGACGGCGCCGCCGTCGGTGAGCATGGTGATCACCAGGTCCGCGGCGGCCACCGCCTCCGCGGCGGACGCGGCCACCCCGGCGCCCGCGCGGGCCGCCTCGGCGGTGCGCTGGCGATGGCGATTCCAGACCGTCACCCGATGACCGTTCGCGCACAGCCGACCGGCCAGCGCGCCACCCATACGTCCGGTGCCGAGCACCGCGATATCCGTCATGACCGGAACGCTAGGTGAGCGCCAGCCATGCGACCAGCGACTGTTAAGCATGGCTGCGATGCGTGGATAGCATGGCTCGGTGGAGACCCAGCTGCTCGAGGTGTTCCGCACGGTCGCGCACCTCGGCTCGATCACCGCTGCCGCCCGCCACCTGCGGTTCACCCAGTCCGCCGTGTCGCGGCAGGTCGCTGCCCTGGAGGCGGAGATCGGTGCCCGGCTGCTGGACCGGCTGCCGCGCGGCGTCGCGCTCACCGAGCAGGGTCGTGCCCTGCTTCCGTACACGGACGCGGTCCTCGACCGGCTGGCCGCCGCCCGGCAGGCGGTCGACGAGCTGGATTCCGTCGACGCGGGCCGGTTGCGCGTCGGCGCGTTCGCGACCGCGGTGGCCGCGCTGGTGCCGCGCGCCCTGGCGTCGTTCCGCACGGCGCACCCCGGGATCACCTGGTCGCTGGTGGAGGGCATGTCGCCGGTGCTGCTGGAGCGACTGGCCGCCGGGGACGCCGACGTCGCGGTGGTCAGCACGGCTCCGGGCGGCCCACCCGACGCGGGCCGCTTCGACCTGCGCCCCCTGCTCGACGAGCGGATGCTGGTCGCGGTGCCCCGGGACCACCGGCTGGCCCGCCGCCGCACGGTGCGCCTCGCCGAGCTGGCCGACGAGTCCTTCATCGCCAGCTCGCCGCGTGCCGAGCAGACGTTGCTGGGCGACAGCGCCGCCGCCGGGTTCCGGCCCCGCATCGACATCGCGGTCGGCGAGTGGACCGGCAAGCTGGGCTGCGTCGCGGCCGGTCTCGGCGTCACCCTGGTCCCCGCGCTCGCCGCGCGCGGCGCCCCGGCCGACATCACGCTGCTGCGGCTGCACCCGGACGACGTCCCGGTCCGGCGTGTGTACGCGGCCACCCTGGCCGGCCGCACCGCCCCGCCCGCGGTCACCCGCTTCCTGGCCCACCTGGACGAGGCCGCCCGCGGCCTCGCCTGAGCGGCCCGGTCCGCATCGGCGCGGTAACGAACGGCCATCGCCACGGCCGCGGCCGCCCACCGGCGCGGCAGGGAGGCGCGGCGGTGATGGGTCACGGCGCGGTCGTGGCGCGCGGTAACGAACGGCCATCGGCGCGGTCGTGAACAGCCATCGGCGCGGTAGTGGGGCGCGGTCGTGAACGGCCGTCGCCCCGGCCGCGGGCGGCCACCGGCGCCGTCGTGAACGCCCGGCCGACGACGGTAGGCTCCCCCGGTGACCAGCGTGGTGATGACCGACGACGGATTCCGGCTCGCCGTGCAGGCCAGCGGCCGTGCCGACGGGCCGGTGCTGCTCCTGCTGCCCGGGCAGGCCAATTCGCACACCTGGTGGACCGGCCTGCGCGAGCGCTTCGAGGACCGATTCCACGTGGTCACCTTCGACTACCGCGGCACCGGGGACAGCCGGGGCCCGGTGGCCGACTGGACCACCGCCGGATTCGCGGCCGACGCCGCCGCGGTGCTGACCGCCGTGGGCGGCGGGCCGGCCGCAGTGTACGGCACCTCGATGGGCGGCCGCGTCGCCCAGTTCCTGGCCGCCCGGCATCCCGGGCTGGTCGGGCGCCTGGTGCTGGCCTGCACGTCACCGGGCGGCCGGCACGCCCGGGAACGCGGCTCCGAGGTGCGGCGCGGCCTGGCCGACCCGGACGGCGCGGCCCGGCTGCGCACCCTGCGCGCACTGTTCTACACCGACGCGTGGACCGGCCACAGTCACCTGTTCGGCGATCCCGGGATGACCGCCGAGGAGAGCCGCGCGCATTTGCGCGCCAGCAACCGGCACGACGCCTGGGCCGAGCTGCCGCTGATCCAGGCGCCCACCCTGGTCCTGCACGGCGCCGACGACCGCATGGTCCCGGCGGCGAACGCGCCGCTGCTCGCCGAGCGGATCCCCGGCGCCAGGCTGTACCTTCACGAGGGCGGCCGGCACGGCTTCTTCGACGAGTTCGCCGACGAGATCGTGCCGGTGATCGACGAGTTCCTCGGAGGGGAAGAGCCATGAGCGTCGCCGGCAGCGGCAGTATCGATCTCGGTGGGAAGCGGGTGCACCGGCTCGGGTTCGGTGCGATGCGGATCACCGGGCCGGGCATCTGGGGTCCGCCCAGTGACCACGACGAGGCGATCCGGGTGCTGCGCCGGGCCGCCGAGCTGGGAGTCACCTTCATCGACACCGCCGACTCGTACGGGCCGTACGTCTCGGAGCAGCTGATCCGCGAGGCCCTGCACGACGGCACCGGTTACGGCGACGTGGTGATCGCCACCAAGGGCGGTTTCACCCGTCTCGGCCCGGACAACTGGGTGGCGCTGGGTCGCCGGGAGTACCTGCGCCAGTGCCTGCTGATGTCGCTGCGCCGGCTCGGGGTCGAGCAGATCGACCTGTGGCAGCTGCACCGCATCGACCCGCGTACCCCGCGCGACGAGCAGTTCGCGGAGATCCGGGCGTTCCTCGACGAGGGCCTGGCGAAGCAGGTCGGCCTCTCCGAGGTCAGCGTCGAGGACGTCCGGGCCGCGCAGGACGCCGGCATCCCGGTCGCGTCGGTGCAGAACCGCTACAACCTCGGCGACCGGCGCGCCGAGAAGCTGCTGGACTACTGCACCGAGCAGGGTATCGCGTTCATCCCGTGGGCGCCGGTCGACGCGGGCGCGCTGGCCCGGCCGGGCGGCCCGCTGGACCGGGTGGCGGCCGCGCACCCCGGTGTCACGACCGGCCAGCTCGCCCTGGCCTGGCTGCTGCGCCGCTCGCCGGTCATCGTCCCGATCCCCGGCACGTCGTCGGTCGCGCACCTGGAGGAGAACCTCGCGGCGGCCGACGTCGAGCTGACCGACGAGGAGTTCGACACCCTGTCCCGCGCGGCCTGACCGCGCCGGGCGACCAGGGCTGCCGGCGCGGGCCGTCACCGGCGAGCGTCACCGAACCCGAGGCGCCCCGTGGCGGGCGGCGTGTCCTTTCCGCCGCGGGGGTTCTCTGCGGCACGGCACGGCGTAGGGGCACGTCGCCGGCGCCCGGGCCGGCCGGCCGGCGACCTCCGCCCGGCCGGTCCGGTCACCGGTAGGTGAGCAGCCGCGGCTCGCGCTCGACGTGGGTGTGCTCGTTGAAGGTCGACAGCGACAGCCCGCTGCGGCCGGAGATGATTTTGGTGACGCCGGTGTTGACGGAGACCCGGTTCAGCGCCGCCCACAGCGTCGCCAGGGTCGCGGCGGGCGCGTCCGGCCCGGCGGTGAGCAGCGCGGACGCCATCGCGATCGGGCCGCCGGAGCTGACCGCGACGATGTCGCGGTGCTCGCGCAACCGGTCGCGGGCCGACCGCAGGCTGATGGCGACCCGCGCCCGGAACGAGCCGAACGACTCGGCGTACTCCGCGTCGTGGGCGCCGGACGACCAGCGGGCCGTGGCCGCGTCGAAGACCTCCTGGAACGCCTGCTCGGGGCGCTCGCGGACGTGGAGCTCGGCCATCATGGCGGCGCGGTCGCGGTAGAGCGGCCGGTGGATCTCCACGACGTGCTGGAAGTCGAACTCGTCCCAGCCCGCGTCCACCTCGGCCGGAGCCGGGGCGCCGAGGCCGTCGAGCAGCCCGGCCAGGGTCTCCTGATGCCGCCGCATGGTGCCGCGCAGCACCAGGGTGGGCCGGACGCCCCGGGCGGCGAGCACGCGCCCGAGCGTGCGCGCCTGCTCGTGACCGAGCGCGGAGAGCGCGTCGTAGTCGTCGGCGCCGAAGGACGCCTGACCGTGCCGGACCAGCAGGAGACGGGCCATGATCACCGGATTCTCTCGGGGCGCCCGCGGGCGCCGTCGAACCATTCCTCGTACGGCGGGCAGCGCCGGCCGCGGGCCCGCGCCGGGGATCACCGCGCCCACCGCCCGGACCTGGTCCGCGACCACCTGACGGTATCGGCACTCCTCGCACGGCGCGGTGGTCGCCGCGTTCGAACGGGCGCGACCCCCTGACGGTATCGGCACTCTCGAACGGCGCGCGCCCCTGCCCGGGGGTGAGCGCATCCGGCGAGGACCGCGCGGTGATCCGCCCGACCGGCAACATGCTGCCACGCCGTGGCCGGTCCGGCGTTGACGGCCGTGCATGGGTGGTCCGGCGCGACCGGTGCCGGAAGACGACACCGCCGGAGGTGGCCGGACGGTGGCCGCGCCGATACCGTGGGTGGCCCGGGATCGGCGGTCATCAGCGTATCGGCGGTCATCAGCGTGAGGTGGGAGATGCTGGAAGTCATCGTGGCCGCGTTGGCGGCCGGGGCGAGCGCCGGCGTGTCCGGCACCGCCACCGAGGCCGTCAGCGACAGCTATCAGCTGCTCAAGACGATGATCAGGCAGCGGTTCGGCGGGCGGCCGCAGGCGCGGCAGGCGCTGGAGGCCGACGAGACCGAGCCGGGCACGTGGGCGGCACGGATCGGTGACGACCTGACCGACTCCGGCGCGGCCGACGACCAGCGGATCGTGGCCGTGGCCCGGGAGCTGCTGGAGCTGGCCGGCCCGCAGGGGCGCACGTTCCGGGTGGATCTCTCGCGGGGCCGGGGCGTGCAGATCGGCGACCACAACATCCAGACCAACACGTTCCACTGAGCGCCACGGCGGCCCCGAAAGCGGCCCCGGGACCGCCGCCGGCGTCAGTAGACGTACGGCCAGCCGGAGGAGTCCCAGCCGAGCAGGTTGATGCCGAGCCGGGCGTCGCCCGCGGACGTGTAGTAGTGGTAGACCAGCACGTCGGCGTCGCTGTCGGTGAACACCGCGGGGTGCCCCGGGCCGTGGATGGCGCCGTGCGAGGCCAGGATCTCGGTGCCGCCGCCGGCCGTGGTGAGCGTGCCGGCCCGGTCCCGGTACGGCCCGGTGATCGTCGTCGACCGGGCCACCATGACGCGGTAGGTGCTCGACGCGCCCCGGCAGCAGAAGTCGAACGCCATGAACAGGTAGTAGTACCCGCCGTGCCGGAAGACGAACGGGGCCTCGACGGACTTGCTGTTGTCGAAGCGCTCGGCGATGTTGTGGATGGTGCGGTCGGCGCGTTTGCCGGTCGACGGGTTCAGCTTGACCATCTTGAGGCCGGACCAGAACGACCCGAAGCTCAGCCACCACTCGCCGGACGGGGTGACCGTCAGGTTCGGGTCGATCGCGTTCCAGCCGCTGGTGGCCGTCGACTCGATCACCTTGCCGTAGTCGGTCCAGGTCCCGGCCGCGCCGCTGGTGGAGCCGGCCAGGAAGATCGCCGACTTGCTGGAGCCGAAGCTGGACGCGGCGTAGTACATCAGGTACTTCCCGCCGTGGTAGGAGATGTCCGGCGCCCACAGGTTCGCGCTGCCGCCGGTGTACTCGTCGGCCCAGGCCGTGCCGTTCGGGAACGCCCGGCCGGCGTCGGTGAACCGGGTCCGGTCGGCCGAGGTCTTCAGCGTGATGCCGTCGCCGGTGGCGGCCAGCAGGTAGCCACCGCCGGGCTTCTTCACCATCGTCGGGTCGTGCGCGCCGGTCGAGCCGGTCACCACCCCCGGGTCGGGGTACGTCGCGGCGCCGGCGCCGGGGACGCCGACCGTGCCGGCGGTGATGGTGGCGAGGCCGGTGACGGTGACGAGCAGCAGGGCACGGAAGCGGTGTCGCATGGGGATCGCCTTCCGGTGGGCGGCGGGCCGGTCGGGGACCTCGGCGCCGCCGGGGGACGGGGGCGCCCGGCGGCCGGCGCGGGGGTGGCGCTTGCCGCCGGGCGGGGGATCAGATGGTGGGCACCGGGTGGGCCGCGTGGATGACGGCACCGGAGAGCGCAGTTACCGACGTCGATGCGATTGCCATCATGTTAGCGATCACAACGGAGAAGTCAAGGCGCCCGGTGAACCCGGCGCGTGACGCTCACATCGCCGGGCTCCGCGCCGGTAGCGTTCCCAGGCCCGGGGCGGCGGCCAGCTCGACCGGCCACTGCGGCGGCACCAGCAGCACCGGGCAGAGCCGGTCGTGGCTGCCCGGCTGCCCGGCCGGGCCCCGGATCAGCTCGGTCAGCTCGCCGCGCCCGCCGGTCCCGGCCACCAGCAGCCGCCCCCGCCGCGACGCGCGGGCCAGCGTGTACGGCACCTCGACCTCCGGCACCACCAGCGGCTCGACGGTGACCTGTGGCAGCCGGCAGGACCACACGACCAGCGCGGCCGCCAGCGACTCGGTCACCGCCCGCCGTTCCCCGGCGTCGCCACCGACCGGGAACGGCCGCTCGTCGCGCCGGGACGGCGACCGGTGCCAGGCGCGCACCGCGACGAGATCCGCCCCGGCCAGCGCGGCCTGCACGAACGCGTAGCCCAGCGCGGGCTCGGTGTCGCGGCCGGAGACGCCCACGACGATCGGGCCGCGCATCCCCGTACGTCCCCGGTGGACCAGCAGCGGGCAGGCGCACGCCTGGGCCAGCCCGCGTGCCGTCGAACCCCAGTCCGAGCGGCTCAACTGCCCGTCCCGGTGCCCGATCACGAGCAGCCCGGCGTCCCGGGACGAGTCCGCGAGCGCCTCGGCGGCGACGCCGGCGCGCAGCTCGGTCTCGATGACCAGGGTGGGGTCCAGGCCGGCGGCGTGCCGGGCGGCGAGCGCCAGCAGGCGCCGGCCCTCCGCGACGCCGCGGTGCGCGTCCGCGATCCGGAACCGGCCCCGGTAGCGGCCGGGCCAGACGTGCACTATCCGTAGCCGGGCCGAGCGGCGGACCGCTTCGGCCACGGCCAGGCCGACGGTTGCCGAGCTCGTCGTGGCGCCGTCGACACCGGCCACGACCGTGCGGTGATCTCCCATGACCGTACGTTATGGAGTGATCATGAAGGACCGGCACGGTCCGTGGTCCGGACTGCCCGGGCCGATCCGCCTGCCTCACGTCAGGTCCAGCATGGCCACCGCGACGCTCCGCCGCCGCGGATGGTGACCGGACCGGCCGCGGATCCGGCTCCGCCGGTGGGCGTCGGTGACCGGCCGCCGTCCACGCCGGTATCGGCCGGGCAGCGAAGTCGGTCACCCGTGGCGGGACAACCTACCCGCGCAGGTCGGGGGCGTCGGCGAGCGGGGCGAAGCAGGCGTCGACGAGCTCGCCGGGCACCGCGGCGAGCGTCGCCGGCCGCCAGCGGGGCCGCCGGTCCTTGTCGATGATCTGGGCGCGGATGCCCTCGGCGAGGTCGGGCAGCCGCAGCATCGCGGCCGACAGCCGGTACTCCTGGTCCAGTGCGGCGCCCAGGTCCGGCAGGGTCGCGGCGCTGCGCAGCGAGCGCAGGGTGACGGTCAGCGCGGTGGGCGAGCGGGTGGCGATCTCCTTGGCGGCCGCCTGCGCGCCCGGCTCCGGGTGCCCGGCCAGGCGAGCCACGATGTCGCGTACCGAGTCGCCGCGGTAGCAGTCGTCGATCCAGGCGCGGGCGGTGGCGAACTCGCCCGGCGTGGCGGCGCCGGCGAACGCGGCGACCGCCTCGGCGGCGTCCCGCTCACTCAGCGCGGCGGCCAGCCGCGGCAGGTCCGCGGACGCGACGTGGTGGTCGGCGAGGCCGGCGGCGATGGCGTCGGCGGCGCCGACCGGCGTGCCGGTCAGCGCGAGGTGCGTGCCCAGCTCGCCGGGCGCGTGCGCGAGCAGCCAGGAGCCGCCGACGTCCGGGTGCATGCCGATGCCGACCTCGGGCATCGCCAGCCGGGAGCGTTCGGTCACCACGCGGATCGAGGCGTGCGCGGAGACGCCGATCCCGCCGCCCATCACCAGGCCGTCCATGAAAGCGACGACCGGTTTCGGGTACGCCGCGATAGTCGCGTTCAACCG
The DNA here is from genome assembly GCF_003711105.1 of Actinoplanes teichomyceticus ATCC 31121. Classification (NCBI taxonomy): domain Bacteria; kingdom Bacillati; phylum Actinomycetota; class Actinomycetes; order Micromonosporales; family Micromonosporaceae; genus Actinoplanes; species Actinoplanes teichomyceticus. Next base: position 4,515,434 of record NZ_CP023865.1, on the reverse strand, counting down.
GTACTCGTCGGCGAAGAAGTCCAGTGCCGCGGTCCCGCCGGAGACCGCGTCCGCGTGGATCGCCCGGATGTCGCCGCCGGCGCACAGGCCGCGCTCGCCCGCCCCGGTGATCAGCACGGTGCGCACCCGGTCGTCGGACGCCCACCCGGCGAGCGCCCGCCGCATGATCGCGACCATCTCGGCGGTGAGCGCGTTGATGGCCTGCGGCCGGTTCAGGGTGATCCGGGCGAGATGCCCGGTGACCCGGGTGACTACGACACTCATGCGACGGCTGGTCCCTTCGGCGATCCGGTGGTCACCCGCAGATCATTACGGCTCGGCGGCGGCAAGTCACGCGATGCGCCGACCGAAAACCCGGATGGTTAGTATCCGGGTATGAGATCGGGCCGGTTGCCGCAGGGCGTGGAGTGGGCGGTGCACGCCTGTCTGGTCCTGGCCCTGCTGCGGCCCGACGAGCAGCTGCCGGCGCAGCGGCTGGCCGAGCTGTTCGACCTGCCCCCGGCCTATCTGGCCAAGGTAATGCAGGACCTCGCCGTCGCCGGGGTGGTCGTCTCGGCGTCCGGCCGGCACGGTGGCTACCGGCTCGCCGCGGCGCCGGGCGAGCTCACGGTCGGCCGGGTGGTGCGCGCCACCGGGCTGGCCGAGGCGCTGTTCGTCTGCACCGAGATTCGCGGGCGCGGCCCGTGCGCCGCCACCCCCGAGCAGTGCCGGACGCCCTGTGCCGTCGCGACGGTCATGCGCCGCGCCGAGATGGCGTACCTCGAAGTGCTCGACGCCGTCAGCCTCGCCGACCTGCCCGTGCCGGGCGGCCGCGCCGCCGCCGAGCAGTGGCTGACCGCGCACGTCCATCGCGTCAAGGAGAGATCGTGACACCTGTCGACCGGGCCGAGGTGCTCGTCGCCGGATATGCCCTGCGCACCACCACCAACGCCGCCGAGGCCGATCCGGCGACCGCCGGACTGCCCGGCCTGTGGCGGCGGGCCCTCGACCCGGACGCCTTCACCCGGGTCACGGGCCGCCTCGACGACCGGATGTACGCGGTGCTCACCGACTACGAGTCGGATCACCGCGGCGCGTACACACAGGTCGTCGGTGTCGCGGTCGGCGACCCGGGCGGCGCCGGCGGGCTGACCGTGGTGCGGGTGCCGGCCGCGCGCTGCCTGCTGCGGACCGTGCGTGGCCCGATGCCGCGGGCTCTGATCACCGCCTGGCAGGACATCTGGCGGCACACCGACGCCGGCGCCGAGCCGGCCCGGGCGTTCACCACCGATCTGGAGGTGCACCACGCCGGTGGCGCCGACATCTACCTGGCGGTCCACTGACCCTCTTGGGAACGGTTTTCGTTACGAAAAGGCGTGTTCCGCTTGCCGGTGTCCGCCCGCGTCACTAGCTTCTCGGTAATGAAAATCGCTTTCACCGGCAAGGGCGGCAGTGGCAAGAGCACCCTGGCCGCGCTGTTCGTCGGATACCTGCGGACCACCGGCCACCGGGTGCTGGCCATCGACGCCGACGTCAACGTGCACCTCGCACCGCTGCTCGGAGTGACCGCCGACCGGCGTGCGGCGCTGTCGCACCCGGACAACGCGGCCGCCGTGCGCCGCCACCTGCTGGGCGCGAACACGCTGGTCGGCGGGGTCGAGCGGTTCGTCGCCACCACCCCGCCCGGGCCCGGTTCCCGGCTGGTCACCCTGGACGCCGCCGACCCGGTGCTGGCCGGCCACGGGGTGGCGCTCGACGAGCGTACCCACGTGATGCACGTCGGCACCTACGAGCCGGAGGACATCGGCGGCGGCTGCTACCACGGCCACCTGGCCATCCTGGAGAACCTGCTGTCACATCTGCGCCCGGCGCCCGGCGACTGGGTGGTCTGCGACATGGTGGCCGGCACCGACGCGTTCGCCAACTCGCTGCACGCCCAGTTCGACGCGATCGTCGTGGTGGTCGAGCCCACCCCGGAGTCGGTCACCGTGGCCCGCCGTTACCGCGAACTGGCCACCGCGGCCGGGGTCGCGGACCTGCTGGTCACGGTCGGCAACAAGGTCGTCGACGAGACCGACGCCGACTACCTGCGCCGGGAGCTGCGCGCCGAGCCGCTGGCCGTGGTGCCGGCGCAGGCCGGTCTGCGCCGGGCGCGGCAGGCCGGGCGCTGCCCGCTGCCGGAGGACCTCGACGACGTGACCGCGCTGCGGGCCATCGCCGGGCACGTACGTCCGGTGGAGGCGACCCGGCGCGCCACCCGCCTGCGGGAGCTGCACCTCAAGCTGGCCGGGAAGGACTGGGTGCGCAGCGCGTACGGCGACGTCACCGGCCAGGTCGTCTGACCCCGCGACGGTACCGGCGCGCCGCCGCCCGGTGTCAGGCGCCGACCGGCGTGGCTGTCGCGCCGACGGCCGTGGCCGCCGGACCGACCGGCGTGGCCGTCGCGCCGACGGCCGTGGCCGCTGGACCGATCGGCGTGGCCGTCGCGCCGACCGCCGTGGCCGCTGGACCGATCGGCGTGGCCGTCGCGCCGACCGGCGTGGCCGCCCGGCCGACCGGCGTGGCCGCCGCGTGCCGGGCCGTGTACGACCGGCTGGAGTAGTCGATCAGCCACCGGTCGAACTCCTCGGCCGGCATCGGCCGCGCGTAGTGGTAGCCCTGCGCCACGTCGCAGCCGAGGGCCCGCAGCGCGGCGACCGCGGCGTCGTCCTCGACGCCCTCGGCGACCACCGACAGGCCCAGGTTGTGCCCGAGCGTGATCGCGGTACGTACCAGCACCGCGTCGCCGTGGCTGTTCGCCATCGCCTGCACGAACGACTTGTCGATCTTCAATTCGTCGACCGGGAAACGCTGCAGGTACGTCATCGACGAGTGCCCGGTGCCGAAGTCGTCGATGGACAGGCTGACGCCGGCCGACCGCAGGGTGCGCAGCACGGCCAGGGCCCGGTCCGGGTCGGTCATCACCATGCTCTCGGTGATCTCCAGCTTGAGCAGCGAGACCGGCAGGCCGACCCGGTGCAGCAGGTCGAACACCTGGTCGGCGAAGCCCGCGTCGAGCAGGCACCGGGTGGACAGGTTGACCGCGACCGGGATCGGGGTGCCCTGGTCCGCCCACGCCTTGGCCTGACGTACCGCGAGGTCCAGCACGTGCGCGGTCAGCGGGCGGATCAGGCTGGTCGACTCGGCCATCGGGATGAACGCGTCCGGCGCCACCCGGCCCAGCCGCGGATGCTGCCAGCGGATCAGCGCCTCGACCCCGGTCACCCGGCCGCCGGCCAGGTCGATCTTCGGCTGGTAGTGCAGGGTCAGCTGATCGTCGGCGCCGATCGCGCGCCGCAGCTCGCCGAGCAGCTCCAGCCGGTGGGCGGCGTTGGTGTCGTGCGCCGGGTCGTACTGCTGCACCGTGCTGGCCTGCTCCCGGGCCAGGTGCAGGGCGGCGTCGGCGTGCCGCAGCAGGGTCTCGGCGTCGGCGCCGTGGCCGGGAGCGGCCGCCAGGCCGGCGTTGGCCTCCACGTCCAGCTGGAAGTCGTCGATCAGGAAGGTGTGGTGCAGTGCGGCCAGCAGCCGGTCGGCCACGGCGCGGGCGCTGTCCTCGTTCTCGCCGGGCAGCAGCACGGCGAAGTCGTCGGCGCCGATCCGGGCGACCGTGGCGCCGGCCGGCGCGACCTGCGACAGCCGCTGCGCGACCTGGATCAGCAGCAGGTCGCCGTGGCGGTGCCCGAGCACGTCGTTGACGTTCCGGAACCCCTGCAGGTTGACGATCAGCGCGGCGGCGGGCCGGCCGCCGCGCAGGGCGGCCCCGGTACGCTCGGTGAACAGTGCCCGGTTCGGCAGGCCGGTGAGCGCGTCGTGGGTCGCCGCCCGGCGCACCGAGCGCATGTGCCCGCGCCAGCTCAACCCGGACACCAGGATGGTCAGCAGGGCGGCGGCCAGCAGCGCCAGCGAGCCGACGCTCAGCCCCCCGGTCCAGCCGAGGCCGTAGGCGGGGGCGGACACCGCGACGTACCAGTCGTTGGCGTTGTTGGTGGCCTCCGGCAGGCGCTGGAACGCCACCCGCCGATCGCCGAGCGTCGCCACCCCGCTCAGCGCGCCGCCCACCGTCAGCGGGATGAAGCTGCGGTCGTCGTTGCCGTCGGTGCTCGTCGCCGTCCGGGAGTCGACCAGCACCCGGCCCGTGCCGGTGTCGATGATCGACGCCGCCCGGCCGCCGGTCGCCTCGATCCGGAAGCTGTCCAGCGCGGTCTCGAAGTGCACGATGCCGGTGTGCCCGGCCGCCGACACGACGATCGAGTTGGCGATGACCGCGGTGTGGGTGTCCGGCGACTCGTACGCCCGGGTCTGGTAGACGCGCTCCGGGCCGAGCGCCAGCGTCGGGGCGAAGTAGGAGCTGCGGTACTCGGTGTCGCGCAGCTGTGCCGGCGGGACCGGCAGGCCGTCGTCGATCCGGGCGATCTGCACGCCGTCGCGGTCGACGAAGCACACCTCGCCGATCCGGTCCGGATACAGCTGCTCCAGGTACGCCAGGGCGTCATTGACCCGCTCCAGCAGCGGACCCCCGGCGGCGATCTTCTCCGCGGTGGTGCCCGGCGCCTGGAAGAAGTCGATGAAGACCGGGCTGTCGGCGAGTACCTCGGCGATGGCGCGGGACTGGGCGAAGTAGTTCTTCACCGCCGCGACCTGCTGTTCCAGGGCGAGGCCGAGGGCGTGGTCCTGTGCCGAGACCTGTTTGTCCCGGGCCGCCAGCACACTGGTGAACACGCTGAGCACCAGCACCAGGAGTCCGGCGACCAACCCGGCGCCGCGCGCATGGCGGGCTATCGCCGACCGGTTGACCATCGTCCTCCTCTCACCGGCTCCACGGGGCACCATGCCGGTGATCGACCGCGCGGGGGCGGTCCTGAGCGTTCTGGACGCCGCGGCCGTGGTCCGGGCCGGTCACCGCGCCGTTCGCGCGTCGCCGGCCGCGGGCGTCACCGCACCCGGCCGACGATCGCGTTGAACGCCACGTCCTCGATCGCCGGCCGGGGCTGGGAGGCCTCCTCCGGCCACCACCGGGCCACCGACTGCACGCCCGGCTCCAGCAGCTCCAGCCGGCGGAACAGATGCCCGAGCTGCTCGCCGGTACGCGCCCGGAACCGCCCGTCGCCGTTGGCCGCCTCCAGCTTCTCGATCGCCTCGGCCGAGAGGTACTCCCAGGTCGAGTGCGAGGCGACCACGTAGCTGCCCGGCGGCAACGCGTCGACGATCGTGTCGACCACGCCCTGCGGGTCCTCGTCGTCGCGGACGAAGTGCAGCACCGCCACCAGCATCACCGCGATCGGCCGGGTGAAGTCGAGGGTCGCGCGCACCTCGGCGTCGTCCAGGATGCCGCGCGGCTCGCGCAGGTCCGCGTCGATGTAGGCGGTCGTCCCCTGCGGGGTGCTGGTCAGCAGCGCCCGGGCGTGGGCCAGCACGATCGGGTCGTTGTCGACGTACACGATCCGGGCGGCCGGGTCGATCCGCTGGGCCACCTCGTGGGTGTTGTCGGCCGACGGGATGCCGGTGCCGATGTCCAGGAACTGCCGGATGCCCTGCCGCGCCAGAAACGTCACCGCGCGTTGCAGGAACTCGCGGTTCTCCCTCGCGGCCAGCCGGATGGTCGGCATGGCCCGCTCGATCGCCTCGGCCGACGCCCGGTCGGCGGCGAAGTTGTCCTTCCCGCCGAGCAGATAGTTGTAGCGCCGGGCGGGGTGCGCCACCGTGGTGTCGATCCGGTCCAGTGCGTGCCGCCGGTCAGCCACCGACGCCTCCTGTAGGTCAGCCGAACATCCGCACGCATCGTAGTACCCGCCGGACGGTCCTCAGCGGACCCGGCCGATGTGGTGATCTTCGATGGCGGTGCGCGGGTGGACGGTCGGCTCAGCCGAAGCGGGCGCGCAGCTCATTCACCAGGTCCTCGGCGAGACTGTCGAAGGTGGCCAGGGCGGTGGTGAACGTGTCGGCCAGGGCCCGGGCCGGATCCGGGTCGGTGGTGTTGAAGATGGTGATCACCGCCATCGGCGCCCGATCGATGCGCTCGCGCAGTTCGGCGCGCTGCCGTTCGGACAGCCGGTCGCCGATCTGGTCCAGCGGCAGGCCGGTGGCCGCGGTCACCAGGGCGGCCGCGGAGATCAGCCGGAACACCGCGCGCCGGTCCGGGAACGGCAGCGGGTCGCCGCGATCGAGCGCCTCCAGCGCCGGACGGGCCCACTCCAGCGTGTCCAGCCCGGCCACCTCGAACGCCCGGCGGGCCAACCAGCGGCTCACGGCCCGCTGCTTCTCCGGCGTCCAGCCGGCGAACTGGCGGGCCAGCACCGGGTAGCGCAGGTGGGCTTCCGGCGCCGGGACGGCCGTCGCGGCCGGCGGCGGGACCGGCGCGGGCGCCGGCCGGCGGACCTCGCCGATCGCGCGCAACGCGCATCGCCGCAGCACGACCGCCTGCAGGCTGCGGTCGCTGTCCTGCACGGCGTACGCGGTCGCGAACCGCTCCGCCGGATCGTCGCCGGGAAACGCCGCGGCCGCGATGTCCTGCACCGCGTTCATCGCCTGCAGGTCCCCGGCGAGCCGCTCGTGCAGCTCACGCAGGCGCGGGCGCAGGTGTGGGCCGGGCTCCCGGGCGGCGTCCAGGGCGGCCAGCAGTTCGCGGATCACCGGCTCGCCGGCCAGCCCGGCGTCCTCGGCGATCAGCCGGGCCCGGAACGCCGCCATCGCCGGCAGGTTCTCCATGGTCGGGGCGGCCAGCATCCGCCGCACGAACGGGTGCTCCAGCGCGGCCAGGCCGCGCCCGCCCTCCGGCACGAGATCGTCCGGCACGAGCGTCAGCAGCACGCCGGGCAGATCCCGCTCCATCAGGTCGGCCGGCAGCCGGACGCCGGTGATCCGCTCGACCAGGGCCAGCCCGGCGGCCTCCGGGATGATGTCGTCGGCATAGCCGAACGGCAGGTCCGCCACGTGCTCGTCGAAGAGGCCGGGGTCCTCGCCGGAACGCCGCTGCGGGCGCAGGTGGTCGAGCACCACCCGGACCCGGTCGCCGCTGACGTAGGTGAACTCGCTGCGCCCGGTGACGTCGCGGAACACGCTGGCCGCCACCCCGTCGCCGGCCGCGGCCGCCCGGCGCAGCACCTCCGGGCGGTTGCCCTGGCATCCGTTGACCTCGATGCCCACCCGCCAGTCGCCGAGCGCGGCGACGACCAGGGTGGCGGGCTCCGCGCCGTACCGGAAACCGTCGAGTGTCTGGGCGAGCTGCGCCTGCGACATCAGCGCCGCCGGGTCGCCGCCGAACGCGGTGATCAGCGCGGCGTCGTCGAGGCCCCGGACGAAGGTGAGGCAGAACGCCTCGCTCCACTCCGCGTCCACCAGCATCCGGTCGTAGTACTCCGCCGCCTCGTCACCCACAGGGTCACCGTACGACCCGGCGCGGTGTGCCGGAGTCGAATCGATCAGCCGCCGTCGCGCCGCGTCCGGTCCCCCTATCGGTGGCACCGCTGTTCGCCTTTCGGTGAATAGGCAGGTCAATCCGGGCATGACAGCCTTTCCCGGTGACCGTACGCCGGATGTCGCCCGCCGAGGTCCTCGCCACCTACCGGCCCGCGTTCGGCGGGCCGGGGTGGAAGCGCGCGATCCGCGGCCTGCTCGCCGACCCCGGCAGCGCCCAGCGCGTCGAGCTGCTGCGTGTCGAGCTGGTGCGGCACGGTGGTTTCGCCGAGCCGATCGTGGTGGAGCCGGCGCGGCGGGAGATTCTCGACGGCATGCACCGGATCGCCGCCGCCGTGCTGAGCGAGCACGACACCCTGGAGGTCGCCGACTCGTACGCGGATCTGCCGGACAGGCGCCGGGTGCAGGTCGTGCTCGGGGCCGGGACGGCGGTCGGCTCGTGGGCGGTCGACCGGGTGGCCGGGGCGTTGCGGTCGTTCCCGTTCGCCGGCGGCTGGACCACGTGTGCCGGGCTGTTCCCCGGCGAGCGGGAGATCGTCGGATGGTGGCACTGCCCGGCCGGGCGGGACGAGGCGCTGGGGGCGGAGCTGATCGGCCGGGCGGCCCGGGCCGGAGTCCGGCTGACCCTCGGACCGATCACCGCCATCGACGACTCCGATGACCAAGGGTAGCTGAAGCACTACCCTGTGTGCTGTACGCATCATCGCATTCTGTAACAGTGATACCTAAGCCGTGACGTGCAGGTATAGACGATTGTCCGGGCGTTTGGGGACAATGGTGGGTATCCCCCATTCGTGGCGGTGACAGCCATGTCCGACCGTAAACCGTCGGTGCGCCAGCGACCCATCGATCCCACCCTCAGTCACTTCCTCCGCGCGACCGCCGTCTCGCACGTGCGGGTCCGCCGCCTCGTCGCCCTCCGGGTGATCATCTCGGCCGTGCTCGCCGTGGCCGGCCTGCTCACGGTCTCCGGGGGTGCGCTCGCCACCAAGCCGCTGAGCGTCACCATCGCCGTCGTCGGCGTGCTGTGGGCGCTCGCCTACTCGCTCGGGCTGGCCTCCTGGGCGGACCGCGAGCTGCGCCGGGCCGCGCTGCTGCAGGAGGCCTTCGAGGTACGTTTCTTCCACCTGCCGTGGAACTGCGTCCTGGCCGGCGAGGAGGTGTCGCCGGAGGACGTCCGGCACATCAGCAGCCGGTACCGCGGGGACCCGCCGCCGGACTTCTACGACATGCCGAACCTGCCCCGGCCGTTCGACGTGCTGGTCCGCCAGCAGCAGAATCTGGCCTGGGGTGGCCGGGTCCGCCACCGGTACGCCCAGGCCGTCATGCTGGCGATGCTCGGCTGGGCGGCGCTCGGCCTGTTCACCGGCATGATCCGCAACTCGACGATCACCGACCTGTTCGTCCAGTGGTGCGTGCCCTCGCTGGGCATGTTCCTGCTCGGCTGGGACACCTTCCGGGAACAGCGCAACGTGGCCGCCGAGCGGATCCGGGTCCGCGCCCACTCCCGCGCCCGGTGCCTGCAACTGGCCAAGGGCAACCTCGACCCGGAGGTGCACCGGGAGCTGTGCCAGATGGCCCGGCAGGTGCAGGACCAGCTGTTCCTCTCCCGGCGTCGGGCGCCGCGCGTGCCGTCCTGGTTCTTCCGGCGCTACTACACCCAGGACAGCAGCGACTTCACCGCCGGTCTGGCCGAGTCCCGCAACACCCTGCTGGCCGCCGGGCTGCACGTCCGGGCGAGCCGGACCCGCTCCGAACGCCCCTGACCACCGCGCTCAGCCGGGCCGCTCCTCGTCGGGCAGCGTCGACCAGGCCGGCCCGGCCAGCAGCACCACCCCCGCCGGGTCCTCGATCCGGAACCGGTACGGACCCTCGTCGATCTCGGACGTCTGGACCACGGGTGTGGTGAACGCGTCGAGCACGAGGATCCCGGGTCCGGTGTCCCGGAGCCGGCGGTCCACCAGATCGTGCACCCGCTCGACGAACCACGACCGGCCCTCCGCCGAGAACGGCGGCAGATCGGTGGCCAGCGCCAGCCCTTCGGCGACCTCCGCGTGGACGGCACGCAGGCTGATGTCCGCGCCGACCGGGATGTCGCTCAGCCCGACCGCGAGCTGCAGCAGGGGCATCTCCAGCAGGCGCGTCCCCGGCGCGCCGGGGACCGGCCGGGCAGCCGCGCCGGGCCCGGCCAGCGCCGATTCCAGCAGCAGGCGGCGCAGCAGCATGTCCACCACGAGGTCGCGCGCGCTCGGCGCCGGTTGCCAGCCGCTGAGCGGCCACGCGGACGGCTCCGCCAGCGGCACGTGCCCGGGCGGCGTCGCGTACTCCAGCACCAGATGCAGCAGGGGGGACGCGGCCGTCGAGATCAGCGCCAGGCCGTGCGGCGTCGGATAGCCGCGCTCCGCCGCCGCCGTCAGCTGAGCCCAGGCGCGGCGGCGGGTGCCCGGCTTGATCGCGAAACCGAGCACGCTGGCCTTGGCCTCGATCAGCCACGGGTGGTGCGACGCGCCCCACCGCCGGCTGAACAGGTCGGCGCTCTTCTGGTTCGGCCTGCCGCGGACCGGATGATCGGTGCCGAACAGCAGGTCCACGTGCCGGGTCTGGGCACCGCCGAGCTGGTAGTGCCAGAGCCAGTTGGCCAGGGTCATGCCCAGCCGGTAACCGGCTGCCCGGACCTCCGTCGGATCGGCCGCGGTGGCCACCCAGCAGCTGGGGCGCAGCACCGGCGCCCCGTCCGGGTCCAGCGACCGCCCCAGCGTGCTGGTCACCGTGTGCAGGCGGGCCATCAGCTCCGAGACGGCGAAGGAACTGTGGAACACCGCGGGGACCGGCAGGGGTCCGCCGGTGGTGACGGCCGCGTGCAGCAGCGTGCGCCAGCACGTCGCCACCCGCGGGACGCCGCCGACCGGCGCGGCCACGGAACCGGGCGTCTCCAGCTCGTCCCGGCCGGGCCAGGGGGCCGGAGCGGGATCCTCCCTGCGGTGCATCGCGACCGGGATGCTCAGGAAGTCACCGGGGCGAGCGGGTGTTGCGGTCTCGGGCTGGGTCATGTCCGGTTCCTGGCCGACGGGACGCTCGGGTGCGGTCCACCATCATGCCGCGCCCCTCAGCCGATCCGCAGGCGTTCGCACAGCCCGCGCAGCTCGCTGCCGCCAGCCGCGCGCCGGGAGCGCTCCAGCAACCCCCGCGCGCTCTCGCGGACCAGCGGCGACGTGTGCACGTGCTGCGGGGCGACGCGCTCGGCGGTGAGCAGGAACCGCACCGCCTCGCGATCCCGGCCGCGCAGACGGGCCAGCGCCCGCGCGGTGTCGGCGTAGTAGAAGACCTGACGGAACCCGAGCGGCAGGGCCGCCGTCGGCCTCGATGCCGATCCGCCAGATGTCCACGTTCGTCGGCCCGAAGAACAGCCCCAGCGCGGTGGTCTCCCCGGTACGCCGGGCCAGCGCGCCCGCCTCGGCGGCCCAGGCGCGGCTGGCGTCCAGGCGCCGGCGGCCCCGGCTGGCGTACGCGCAGAGCAGCTGCAACGAGCCGATCACCGCGGCGGCGCCGGGGCCGGCAGGTCCAGATCGACCAGGGCCCGGCGGATGCCGTGCACGGCGGCGTGCGCGGCGACCGCGTCCCGGTCGCCGGCCGGCACCTCGGCGCCGGCCAGCTCGGCCGGGGAACACTCCAGGGCGCATGCCAGGTCGGCCAGCATGAACCGGTTGTCGGCCGCTTGCAGGCCGCGCTCGATGCGGCTCCAGGTGGCGTGCGAGACCCCGGCGCGGCTGGCGGCGAACCGGATGCTCCACCCGCGGCGCAGGCGGCGGTCCCGGATCCGGCCCCCGATGCCGGGGTCGGCGGTGGGTCGAGGCGTCATGCCGCGACGGTAGGCCCGGCACGCGCCCCCGGTGGTACATGCCGGTACCGGTGGTCGCTAGTGCGGGCCGACCGCCAGGATGGTGATGGCGGCGCCGCCGATCTCGTCGGACTCGGCCAGGTCGACGGTGGCGTCGATGCCCCAGTCGTGGTCACCGGCCGGGTCCTCGAAGACCTGCCGGATCGTCCACACCGCCGGGCCGGTCTCGATCTGCAGCAGCGCCGGACCGCGCGCCGACGGGCCGGTGCCCAGCTCGTCGTACTCGTCGAAGTAGTCGTCGATCGCCTTGCGCCAACGCTCGGCGGTCCAGCCGGACGTCTCGCCGTCCAGCTCGCCGAGCTCGTCGTAGCGGCCCAGCGCGGCCAGCTCGACGCGGCGGAACATGGCGTTGCGGACCAGCACCTTGAACGCCCGGACGTTGCGGGTGACCGCGGGCGGCTTGTCGTCGATGCGGACCTCCTCGACCACCGCGCCCGGGTTGCGCAGCCGCTCCCACTCGTCGAGCAGGCTGGAGTCCACCTGCCGGACCAGCTCGCCGAGCCACTCGATCAGGTCGCCCAGCTCCTCGGTGCGCGCGTCCTCGGGCACCGTCTGGCGCAGCGCGCGGTAGGCGTCGGCGAGGTAGCGCAGGACCAGGCCCTCGGAGCGGGACAGGCCGTAGAACGAGACGTACTCGGTGAAGGTCATCGCCCGCTCGTACATGTCGCGGACCACGGACTTCGGCTTGATCTCGTAGTCGCCGACCCACGGGTGCCCGCGCCGGTACGTCTCGTACGCCGCCTCCAGCAGCTCGCGCAGCGGCTGCGGCCAGGTCACCTCCTCCAGCAGCTCCATCCGCTGCTCGTACTCGATGCCCTCGGCCTTCATCGCGTTGACCGCCTCGCCGCGCGCCTTCTGCCGCTGCGCCGAGACCACCTGGCGCGGGTCCTCCAGCGTCGACTCGATCACCGAGACGACGTCGAGCGGGTACTCCGGCGACCCGGAGTCCAGCAGCTCCAGGCAGGCCAGCGCGAACGGCGACAGCGCCTGGTTCAGCGCGAAGTCCAGCTGCAGGTCGTCGACCAGCTTGTAGACGCCCTGCTCGGTGCGCTCGATGACGCCGCCGGCGATCAGCGCGCGGGCGATCGCGATGGCCCGGCGGATGTGCCGGCGCTGCGCGGCCGGGTCCTCGTGGTTGTCGGTGAGCAGGTGCCGCATCGCCTGGAACGGGTCGCCGCCGCGGGCGATCACGTTCAGCAGCATGGCGTGCGAGACCTGGAACGACGAGGTCAGCGGCTCCGGCTCGGCGTCGACGAGCCGGTCGAAGGTCGGCCGGCCCCAGCCGATCTGCCCCTCCGGGGGCTTCTTGCGTACGACCTTGCGCCGCTTCTTCGGATCGTCACCGGCCTTGGCCAGGGCCCGCTCGTTGTCGATCACGTGTTCCGGGGCCTGCACGATCACGGTGCCGATGGTGTCGTACCCGGCCCGGCCGGCCCGCCCGGCGATCTGGTGGAACTCACGGGCCTTGAGCAGCCGGGTCTTCACCCCGTCGTACTTCGACAGGCCGGTGAACAGCACGGTGCGGATCGGTACGTTGATGCCCACGCCGAGCGTGTCGGTCCCGCAGATCACCTTGAGCAGCCCGGCCTGGGCCAGCGTCTCCACCAGGCGGCGGTACTTCGGCAGCATCCCCGCGTGGTGCACGCCGATGCCGTGCCGGACCAGGCGCGACAGCGTACGCCCGAAACCGGCGGTGAACCGGAACCCGCCGATCGCCGCGGCGATGGCGTCCTTCTCCGCCCGGGTGCTCATGTTGATGCTCATCAGCGACTGGGCGCGTTCCAGAGCGGCGGCCTGGGTGAAGTGCACGATGTAGACCGGCGCCTGCTTGGTGGCGAGCAGCTCCTCGATCGTCTCGTGCAGCGGTGTCATCGCGTACTCGAAGATCAGCGGGACGGGCCGCTCGGCGTTGCTGACCACCGAGGTGGCCCGCCCGGTACGCCGGGTCAGGTCGTCGACGAACCGGGTGGTGTCGCCCAGCGTGGCCGACATCAGCAGGAACTGCGCCTGCGGCAGCTCGATCAGCGGGATCTGCCACGCCCAGCCGCGGTCCGGCTCGGAGTAGAAGTGGAACTCGTCCATCACCACCTGGCCGACGTCCGCGTCGGCGCCCTCGCGCAGCGCCAGGTTGGCCAGCACCTCGGCGGTGCAGCAGATGATCGGCGCGTCCGCGTTGACGCTGGCGTCACCGGTCAGCATGCCGACGTGGTGCGCGCCGAAGATCTCGCAGAGCGCGAAGAACTTCTCGCTGACCAGCGCCTTGATCGGCGCGGTGTAGAAGGTGGTGCGGCCGTCGGCCAGCGCGGCGAAGTGCGCGCCCGCGGCGACCAGGCTCTTGCCCGAGCCGGTCGGGGTGTTCAGGATGACGTTGGAGCCGGTCGCGATCTCGATGAGGGCCTCCTCCTGATGCGGATAGAGGGTCAGCCCCTGTTCCGCCACCCAGGTCTGGAAGGCATCGAAGACGGCGTCGGGTTCGGCGGTGCCGGGAAGGCGATCGGTCAGCGTCATGATCCTGCAAGTTTGTCAGCTCGTCCGGGACGCCGCGTAACGGGGACCGGCCAGGCCACCTGCGATGCTGACCACAGCGGCGAGGGCGGCGAGGGTTGCTCCGATGCGTGCCCGCACGTCCGGTTCCCCGGTTCGGGGCCGCCGACCGTGCCGGTCCCGCAACCGCCCCGCCCGCTCGCCGGGGCGGTTGCGGCGGATGGCTAGGGTCTGTGCCGTGGGACTTCCTGTGCCGGCGCCGATCTCCGACGGCGACCGTGAACGCGTGGCCGAGCTGCTGCAGCGAGCCTGCGGCGAGGGCCGGCTGACCCTGGAGGAGTTCAGCGCCCGGGTGGGGGCGGTGTGGGCCGCCGAGAACGACGTCGAGCTGGCCGCCGCCACCCACGGCCTGGCCGCCCAGCCGATCGTCGGCTCGGCCACCACGGTCGACAAGGTGATCACGGTGTTCAGCCAGACCCGCCGGCGCGGTCGCTGGCGCCTGCGCGACCGCACCGTCCGGGCGCACACCGTCTTCGGCTCCACCGAGCTGGACCTGCGCGCCGTGCTGACCGGCGAGCACGTCATCGAGATCAGCGGCAGCTGCTGGTTCGGCGAGCTGACCGTGATCGTCCCGGAGGGTGTCGAGGTCGATCTGACCGGGACGAACGCGTTCAGCTCGCACGAGATGAAACTCGCCCCGGTGCCACGGCTGCCCGGCACCCCGGAGGTGCGGGTGCGGATCAACGCCTGGTTCTCCTCCGTCTCGGTGGTCTCCCAGCCGCCCGCGATCACTCGCTGAGCAGGTCCCGCAGCAGGCGCTCGTCGTCGGCGTCCAGGTTGCCGACGAAGCGGCGCAGCACCGAGGCGCGATCGGCCTCGACGGCGAGCAGGCGGGTCATCCGGTCGGCGATCAGGCCGGCCGGGCCGTCCGGGGCTCCGTACCGGAAAGCCCGGCCCGCCCGGTGCCGGGACGCCGAGCCCTTCTCGTGCAGCCGGGTGAGGGTGGTGACCACGGTGCTGTACGACAGCTCACCGGACGGGTCCAGCCGATCACGGACCTCGCCGGGAGTCAGTGGCCGGCCGGCCTCGCCCAGCACCGTCATGATCTCCGCCTCCAACTGGCCGGGCCGCCGTCTGCTCACGCGGTGACTGTATCGATCACCGGCCCCGGGCCGGGAGCACGGCCCGGATGGTGAACGTGACCCGGATGGTGAACGTGACCCGGATGGTGAACGTGACCTGGATCGGGAGCACGGCCCGGATCGTGAACGTGACCCGGATGGTGAACGTGACCCGGATCGGGAGCACGGCCCGGATCGTGCGGGGGGCCGCCGCGCGGGTCGTCAGCCCGGCGCCACGGGATCGCGGGCCCGGAGCGCCGCGCCACCGATCGTTACCGGCTCGTGTCGATCACCGGGTTTGCCGCATCGAGCCGGGGGAATGATCGCGGCGCTTTGCTGATCTTCTGGCCGGGGGAGGCCCAGTGACCGCGGTGGCCGAGAGCGACGACCTGCAGCAGCGACGGACCAGGGTCCGGCGTCGCGAGCTGCTGCTGACCCTGGAGCGGTGGGCGCCGGCCTACCGCGACGTGGCGGGCGACTGCCTGTCCTACGTCTTCGAGATCGCCGGGGCCGGCGAACAGGAGCGCGCCTGGCTGCGGCGGCACGTCGCGGAGCACGGCCTGCCGCAGGCGCCCGGTCGTACCGCCGAGCAGCTGCTGGCCGCGGGCCGGCAGGCCAACGCCGCGGCCGGCGCCGCCTTCCTGGCCGGCGACTACGACCGGGCCCGCGACCTGATCGACGACGCCCGGGCGTACGGCGCGCTCCTCGAGGTGGAATGGGGCAAGCTGCACCGCTTCATCGACGCCCAGGCGTCCTCGGCGGTGGCCTCCTGATCAGCGCCCGGGGCTGCGGCTTCCTGATCAGCGCCCGGGGCGGTGGCCTCCTGATCAGCGCCCGGGCCGGCGGTCGATGACGCGGCGAGCCTTGCCGATCGAGCGCTCCAGGGCGTCCGGCGGCGCCACCTCCACCCGGACCGCCACCCCGACGTTCTGCTTGACCAGCGCCGCCAGGGTGGCCGCCAGCAGCGCCGGGTCCGCGCCGGCGCGGGCCTCGACACGCACGGTCATCTCGTCCAGCCGCCCGGTTCGCTCCAGCACGCACTGGTAGTGCGGGGCGAGCCCGGGCACCCGCAGCACCAGCTCCTCGATCTGGGTGGGGAACACGTTCACGCCGCGCAGGATCATCCTGTCGTCGCTGCGTCCGGTCACCCTCGCCATCCGCCGCATGGTCCGCGCCGTGCCGGGCAGCAGCCGGGACAGCTCCATATTAGGCCGGGGGGTCGGAGCCGGGTGGTCGCTCCGGTGCAGCCGATCGCCGGACACGGCCCGGACCGGGATCCCGGCCGCCTCGGCGGGCGGCGGTTCGGGATGGCTCCGGCCGCCCGGCGCGGGGCGCCCGTCGCCGGGTCAGCGGTGCTGCCGGGCCATCCACTGCCAGAGGTGCGTGCCGTCGATGTTCGGGTCGTTGCGGGCCGCGTAGATCCACGACCAGTGGCCGGGGAACCGGTGGCCGTCCCACACGACGTGGTCGTAGAGGGTCAGCCGGGACCGCGGGATGACGTCGTGCGCGTGGACCGTGTTCGGCCCGGGCGGCACGGTGTCGTCGTCGCGGGAGGCGACCAGCCAGGTGGGAGTGCTGATCCGGGCCAGCTCGGCGTCCGGGATCAGCGGCGGCTCACCCGCCCGGAGTCCGGCGACGACGCCGCAGATCGGCACCGAGGCGGCGAACAGGGCGGGGTAGACCGCCGTCATCTTCAGGCTCAGGTAGCCGCCGTTGCTGCACCCGGCGACGTGAATCCGGGCCGGGTCGACGCGTTCCCGCCGGACCAGGTCACCGACGATCTCGCGGATCAGCGGGGCGAAGCGGTCGCCGTCGGCCATCCAGTACGAGCTGCTCTGCGGCGCGACGACGTACGCCCCGCCGAAGATCCGCTGGGCCCGCGGGGTGGCGAAGCCCAGCGCCCCGCGGTTGGCGCGCAGGGTGGTCTCGTTGTCGTAGTAGCCGTCCGGCAGCGAGGCGCCCTCGCCGCCGCCGTGCAGCCAGACGATCAGTGGGTACCGATGGCGGCCGGTCCGGCGGCCGGGGGAGTACAACCGGTACTTCATGCCGGATCGGGAGACGTGGTGGGTGAAGGCGTCCACCTCGGGATCGACGAGCCGGCCCGGGACGAACCGGGAGATGGTGACCGGGCCGCCGTGGCGCCGCACCAGCGGGTGGCGCTGCGTGACCGTGTAGGCGAGGTCGAGCCGGACGTTGCGCCCGCGGCTGGCGAGATACCCGAGGGTGTTCCCGCCGGTCTGGCCCTCGGCGTGGCTCAGGTCGAGCACGATGTCGCCGTGCCGGTCCAGGCGGGCGGCGGTGACCGGGCGGTCCAGGTCGTACTCGGCGGAGGGCTGGTCGCCCGGAGCGAGCGGGATCGGGCTCGTCGCCCGGGCGTGCACGGTGAACGTGCCGGTGGTGAGGCTTTCCGGCGCGATCGGCCCGAGCCCGGCGGTCCGCAGGGTGATCGAGGTGACCTGCTCGCCGCCGTCGAGCGTCCGCGCGTTCAGCTCGAACCGTACGCCGGCGCCGCCGGATCCGGTGGCCCGCGCGGGCGGACCGGGCAGCGTCAGGCCGGCCACGGCGCCCGCCCCGGCGGCCAGTACGCTGCGGCGATTCAGTGCCGTGGCCATGCCAACCCCCTCGCCGTCGGCCGAGCATATCGTTCCGCATCGATGCGAAGAACGTATCGCGACGAGGGCGGCGGGGCAACGCCGCCACCCTTGCCGGCGCGTGTCCGTGCGCCCCGCCCGCGCGTCGCGCCCCTCTTCCGAAGTGCGACCGTTCCCCGCGATGAAGGCGAGGCACCGATGCCACGACCAGTCCTGAACGACATCGACATGGTCGCCGGCATCAACAGCAACGAAGGCGACACCGCCACCATCACCCGGGTCACCGTCAGCACCAGCTCCGGCGTGGTGGTCTGCGGCAGGTATCAGGGCGTCGCCGAGGGCAGCGAACCGAAGTGCCTCGGCGAGGGCTGGAACCGACAGCAGCGGCAAAGTGACCCGGAGCGACATCGCCTGCAGGTAGCCGCGGCCGCCACCGGCAGGGGCGCTCACCGCGAGGTGGGCGTCCCTGGCCGCGCGGCTCCGGCGGGTTGCCGCCGAGCGCGTTCCACAGTCCGCGGCGGGTACGCCGAAGCGGCGCGGCCGCTCCGCAAGCCGGCCACGCACGAGGCCGTCGACGACCGCCGCGACGCGGCCCGGGTCACGCCTTGCGGGCCACCGCCCCGAACAGCGAGGCCTCCACCGGCGTGGGACGCTCCTCGGCGGCCGGGTCGGGCCGCCACTCGCTGACCGCCACCACGCCCGGGTCGACCAGCTCCAGACCGGCGAAGAACTCGTCGAACTCGGCGCGGGTGCGCGGGTACACGTCGGAGCGCCCGGTCCGCAGCGACTCGTCCCAGTTCGCCGTGAGCTCCGGGGTCAGAAAGTCGGTGGTCGCCATCGACATGGTCAGGTAACTGCCGGACGGCAGCGCGTCGACCAGCGTCCGGACGATCTCCCGGGCGCGCGCCTGCTCGGGCAGGAAGTGCACCACCGCGACCAGGATCAGCGCCACCGGCTGCGACAGGTCGAGGATCTCCAGGGAGCGCAGGATGCTCTCCGGCTCGCGCAGGTCCTCCTCGAGATACCGGGTCCGGCCCTGCGGGGTGCTGGTCAGCAGCGCGCGGGCGTGCGCCATCACCATCGGGTCGTTGTCGACGTAGACGATCCGGCTCTCCGGCGCGATCCGCTGCGCCACCTCGTGGGTGTTGTCCGCGGTGGGCAGGCCGGTGCCGATGTCCAGGAACTGCCGGATGCCCGCCTCGCCGGCCAGGAAACCCACCGCACGCCGCAGGAAGGCGCGGTTGGCCCGGGCCGCGATCCGCGCCGCGGGGTACGACCGGGCGAGCAGGTCACCCGACTCCCGGTCGGCCGCGAAGTTGTCCTTGCCGCCCAGCCAGTAGTTGTACCGCCGGGCCGGGTGCGGCACCCCGGTGTCGAGCCTGTCGATGGTCACGCCGGGATCCTAATCGGAGCCGAACCCCGCCGGTAGCGCCCCGCACGGCAATCACTGCAGGTGGCGGGGCAGGTGCCCACGGTAGGGCGAGTTGTGAACGTGCCGGTGGCACGGCAGTATGCACGGGTGCGGCGTTACCGGGTGGCGATTATGGCTGTGGCGGCGGCCGTGGTTCTCGGCGGTGGTGGCCTGATCTACCTGGGCCTCGACGGGAACGGCGGCGCCGGTGGCGGGAGTGTGCTTCCGGGCTCCCTGAGCATCGGCGGGCCGGCCGCGTCGCCGTCGCCGACCGGCCCCAGCCCCGAGGAACTGGCCGAGGCCCAGCGCGCCAAGCGGGCGAAGCAGCTCGACGCCGCGCTGAAGCGGCTCGCGGCGACCTCGCCGGAATTCTCGGTCGCGGTGCGCGACGCCAGGACCGGTCAGACGTACGCCTTCCGCGGCGACGAGCACTACGACACCGCCAGCATCGTCAAGACCCAGATCCTGGCCTGCATGCTGCTCAAGGACCAGGACGCCGGCCGCGAGCCGAGCTCCGCCGAGATGGCGCTGGCCAAGCCGATGATCCGGCTCAGCGACAACAACGCCACCACGGCGCTATTCCAGCGGCTCGGCGGGCGCACCGCGGTCGGCAGGTGCAACAAGCGGCTCGGACTCACCGACACCGTGGTGAACAGCTCCTGGGGCCTGACCCGGACCACGGCCGCCGACCAGATCACGCTGCTGTCCGAGCTCGTCGACCCCAAGGGGCCGTTGGACGCCGGCTCCCGCAAGACCGCGTTCACACTGATGAACACCGTCGACGAGACGCAGGACTGGGGCGTGCCGGCGGTCGCCGCGCCCGGCGAGACCTGCACGGTCAAGAACGGCTGGGACACGCGCTCGGCCGACGGCGGGCTCTGGGCGGTCAACACGATCGGCCGGATCACCTCCGACGACGACGAGATCGACGTGTCGGTGGCCGTGCTCTCGCACAACAACGCGTCGATGGAGAGCGGCATCGCCCTGGTCGAGAAGGTCGCCGAACTGACCCGCCGGTACCTCAAGTACTAGACCGCGCACCGCGGCGGCGGTCGCGCGCGGCGGGCTGACGCATCGGTGATCATCTGTTTCACTGGGCGTCATGCAGAACGTCGCGCCGCGTCTCGCGATCGACTACGGGACCGCGTGCGCCCGCGCGGTGCTGGCCTGGCCGGACCGCCGGTGGCACGCGCTCAGCCTCGACGGGACGCCGGAGCCGTCCAGCGCCGTGCATGTCGGCGCCGACGGCGCGATCACCGCCGGCGCCCGGGCGTGGCGGCTGGCCGCCGACGATCCGGCCGGGTTCGTCGCGGCGCCGCTCGGCGCGGGAACCGGCACGATCCGGGTCAACGGCCGTACCGTGGAGGTCGCCGACCTGGTCGCCGCGACCCTGCGCCGCATCGCGGACGAGGCGATCCGGATCGCCGGGATGCTGCCGGCCGACATCCGGATGAGCGTGCCGGCCGGCTGGGATCCGGCCCGGCGCGCCTGGCTGCGCCGGGCCGCGCGGCACGCCGGCCTCGGCCGGCCGCGCCTGGTCGAGGCGCCGGTCGCGGCCCTGCGCGCCACCTCGGCCCCGCTACCGGCCGGATCGCCCTTCTCCGGTACGACCGTTGCCGACCGGCTCGTGCTGGTCTGCGACGTCGGCGCGACCACCGAGGTGAGCGTGCTGCGCTGCGGCCCGGACGGCGCCGAGGTGCTCGCCACGGCGACCGGCGCCGACGCGGGCGGGCACGCCGTCGACGAGCGCCTCGTCGCCATGCTCCTGGACAGCCCGGCCGCCGGCGCGCGGTTCGCGGACCCGCCCACGTCCGGGGCCGGCGAGGTGCTGCGGTCGGCGTCGCCGGAGACGGCGGCGGTACTGCGTACCGGGAAGGAGGCGGTCTCGGTGCAGCCGGCCGTGACCGTGCCGCTGCCCGCGCCGGGCGTCGCCGTGGTGCTCAGCGCCACCCTGGTGGAACGCGCCGCCGAGCCGGTCCTGCGCCGGGTGACCGCGCTGGCCTCGGACGCCCTGCAGGCGGCCGGCCTGGTCGCCGCCGACCTGGACGCGGTCCGGGTGGTCGGCGCCGCGGCCGCGATGCCGGCCGTGCCCCGCGCTCTGGAACGGCACCTGGGCCGGCCCGCGCGGGTCGCGCAGATGCCCGGCGCGGCCGTGGTGCTCGGCGTCGCCGAGGCCGAGGGCCCGGCGGCGCCCGACACCGAACCGGCGCCGGAGGTGCCCCGGCTCACCGCGCTGCGGACGCTGGGGCTGATCGTGCCCGGCCTGGCCTCGATCGTGCTGGCCGGCCACTTCGTCTTCACCACGCGCGGCGCGACCGCTTCCAGCTGGGGCGAACTGGCCATCGCCGGGGTGCTCGCGCTGGTGCTGTGCCTGGCCGCCGCGCCGTGGATCGGGGCGGCGCTGGCCCGCGACGCCGGGCAGCGCGGCGGCTGGGACGCCGCCGCGCAGGTGTCGGCGGGGCTGCTGACCGGCGACGCCTTCGGGGTGACCGTGGCCGCGCTGTACGCCGTGGCCGCCGGGTTGTACCTGGTGGTGCCGTTCGGCGAGCCGCTGCAGTGGTCGCTGCTGCCGGTGCTGCCCGCCGCGCTGCTGGCCGCCGCCGTGGCGGTGCTGATCCGCAGGCGGCTGAGCCCCGCGGTGAACCTGGAGTTCCCGCCGGTCGCGACGCTGATCCTGAGCGTGGGCAGCGTGCTGTTCGCGGTCACCGTGCGGGCCGGCTTCCCGGCGGGCACGCAGGCCTGGGGCGAGGCCGCGTGCCGTCTCGGCGGCGCCCTGGTCGGCGCCGGCGTGGCCCTGCTGCTGTTTCGCATCACGGTGCTGCGCGGCATCGCGGCGCTGGTGCTGGGCGTGTTCGGCGGCTTCATCGCCGACCCCCGCACGATCGGCGTCTTCGGCGCGGGCGTGGGCATCGCCGTCGCGGTCTGGTGGGGTCAGCGTCTTCTGGCGCTGGCCCGCTCCTGACCGCGCTCACGAAAGCGGGGACACGAGCGACGAGCGCTCGCGTCCCCCGCCTTTCGGGTGTTCAGTAGCGGAAGTGGCTGACCAGGTTCTGCAGGTTGTGGGCCATCGTGCTGAGCTCGGTGACCGCCTGCTGGGACTGGGCGATGCCCTCCGTGCTGACCTGGGTCGCGGTGGCCAGCCCGGTGATGTTGGCGGCGATGTCCCCGGCCCCGGAGGCCGCCATGGCGACGTTGCGGCTCATCCGCTCGGTCGTGGCGGTCTGCTCGGCGACCGCGGCGGCGATCGTGGCCTGGTAGTCGTTGATGTGCGCGATCACCGTGGTGATCTCGCCGATCGCGGTGACGGCGCCCGCGGTGTCGGCCTGGATGGCCTGCACGCGGCGGGAGATGTCCTCGGTGGCCCGGGCGGTCTCCTGGGCCAGCTCCTTGACCTCGCCGGCGACCACCGCGAAGCCCTTGCCGGACTCGCCGGCCCGGGCCGCCTCGATGGTGGCGTTCAGGGCCAGCAGGTTGGTCTGCTCGGCGATGCTGGTGATCACCTTGATCACGTCAGCGATCTCCTTGGACGACTCGCCGAGCTTGCCGACCTGGGCGGTGGTCGCGTCGGCGACCGCCACCGCCTGCTCGGCCACCCGGGCCGCCTCGGTGGCGTTGTGCGCGATGTCGCGGATCGAGTCACCCATCTGGTCGGTGCCCTGCGCGACGCTGGACACGTTGTCGTTGACACCGGCAGCCGCCTGGGACACGGTCTGCGCCTGGGTGGCGGCCTGCACGGCGGACTGCGACATGGTGCCGGCGGTGGCCGCCAGCTCCTCGGCCGCCGCGGCGACCGCCTGCGCCGAGCCGGCCACCGAGGACACCACCCGGCGGGTGTTGGCCTGCGCCTCGTCGAGGGCGCGGGCCATCTGGCCGACCTCGTCGTGGCCGCGCACGTCGGCCGCGACGGTCAGGTCGCCGGCGGCCATCGCCTGCAGCGCCCCGCGGACCCGCTGCAGCGGCCGGGTGATCGACTGGACGATCATGCGGGCGAGCACGATCACCGCGATGGACGCGATGGCCGCGGCCAGCCACAGGATGCGCTCGGCGGAGGCCTGACGGTCCGCGGACGCCTTGTTGGCCTGGGCGACGGTGTCCAGGAACAGCGCCCGCTCGTTCGCCAGCACCGCGCTGATCAGGTAGTTGTCGACGCCGACCTGCTCCCAGGCCAGCCGGGCGCCGGCCTGGTCGGCGGCCGCCGAGTCGACGAAGCGCTGAAGCGTGACGGTGTAGTCGGCGGTGACGTCCTTGATCCGGTTGACCGCGGCGTCCAGCCCGCTGGGCAGCGCGATCGCGTCCAGGCGGGTGAGCAGGTCCTCGGTCGTGTCGATCCGCTCCCGCAGCAGGTCGGCCTGCTTCGCCGGGTCGGTGCGCACGACCGACTGGATGCCGTTGGCGCGCAGCTCGCTGGCCTCCCGGTCCAGCTGCAGCACCAGGGAGCTGGCGGAGTTCAGGTTCGCCAGGTCCCGGGCGGTGTTCTCAGCGGTACGGTCGTTGACCACGGTCACCCCGAGGCAGACCGCCAGGGCCACGAGGCTCGCGGCGACCAGCACGGTCAGCTTGATACGGACCGACAGGTCGAGAAAGCGCTGGATCATGGTCCTCACCCCGCCAGCTGGCCGGCGGTGTAGTACCCGCCCTGGACCAGCACTCGCTGATAGTTGGAGCGGTCCACGTTCACCGGCTGCAGCAGGAACGTCGGCACCACCTTGACGCCGTTGTCGTACTGTTTCTCGTCGTTGACCTCGGGCACGCCGCCGAGCAGCAGCGAGTTGGTCATCTGGACCGCCACCTTCGCGAGCTCCCGGGTGTCCTTGTAGACGGTCTGGGTCTGCTTGCCGGCGGCGATCAGCTTGGCCGACTCCAGTTCCGCGTCCTGGCCGGTGATCACCGGCAGTTTCCGGCCGGCCCGGCCGTACCCGTCCTCCTCGAACGCTTCGAGGATGCTGCGGCTGAGCCCGTCGTTCGGGGCGAGCACCGCGTCCACCCGCTCACCCTGCAGCGGGCCGGCGAGCAGGCGCTGCATCCGCTTCTTCGCCACCGCGCCGTCCCAGCGCTGGGTGGCGACCTTCGCGAACGCGGTCTCGCCGCTGGCCACCCGCAACCGGCCCGAGCGCAGGTACGGCTGCAGCACGCTCATCGCGCCGTTGAAGAAGAACGTGGCGTTGTTGTCGTCGGCCGACCCGGCGAACAGCTCGATGTTGTACGAGTCCTTGGTGCCGGTCAGCTTGAGCGCCTTGACGATCGCGCCGGCCTGCAGCACGCCGACCTTGAAGTTGTCGAAGGTGGCGTAGTACGTGATGTTCGGGGTGTCCCGGATCAGCCGGTCGTAGGAGATCACCGGGATCTCCGCGTCCGCCGCCCTGGCCAGCACGCTCTTGAGCGCGGTGCCGTCGATCGCGCCGATGACCAGGGCCTTGTCACCGTTCTCGATCATGTCGCTGATCTGGTCGACCTGCTTGTCGATGTCGTCCTCGGCGTACCGCAGGTCGGTCTTGTAACCGAGCAGCTGGAACTGGCGGACGATGCTCTCGCCGTCGCCGACCCAGCGGACCGACTCGGTGGTCGGCATCGCGATCCCGATCGTGCCGCGGTCCGGCTGGCTGACCGCGGTCTCATCGGTGGCGCCGCACCCGGTGGCCGTGGCCAGCACCAGCGCCGTGACGGCGAAGTACCGCGTCCGCTTTCCCCGGATCTCCGTTCGGTGGCCGGCGGGCGAAGACGAGCCGTCGCGTACGGCTTTCGTCAGGTCAGGACGCATCGGTGCCCCCGTACACGAGTTCCCGGACGGCGGCCCGCTCGCGCGCGCCGGTCGGTTGGCGCACGTCGGGGGCCGGCCGCGCGCCCGGCGCGCGGCCGGGACCGGCCTCGGCGCTCAGCGCGCCGTTCGGGTGGCGGACGAAACAGGCGGAGAGGTACCCGGTGATTTCCACACCCGCACGGTCGGCGGCGCGACCGGTTCCCGCAGGGTGTTTCCGGAGCGGTTCGGTTTCCGATCGGTGCGGGCCGGCGCCGTGCCGCCCGGGATCAGTCGCAGCCGAGCGCCTCGCGGTAGCCGGGGACGCGGCGGCCGGCGGCGACGTCGTCGGCGATCTGCCAGAAACCCTCGGCCCAGTCGCCCTCGCCGGTCATCCACCGCAGGATCTGCCACTGCCGGCTGCCGCGCATGGCGTCCGCGGCGCGGTCGCGCGCGGCGGCGTCCCCGGCGCGGTCCGCGCGCTCCCACTCGGCGATCCAGCCGCAGCCGACCCGGGCGATCACCTGGGCGCCGAACTGGTACCGGTCGTTGGCGCCGAGGCCGGTCAGCGAGCCACTGTCGAAGCCGGGTGGCAGCGGCACGTCGGCCAGGATCTCGGTGGCCGCCCCGGCGGCCCGCTCCGGCGTGACGACCTCGGGGGGCAGGGCGGCCAGCCAGGTGCGGGCGTCGACCCGCTTGATCTTCTTCAGGAGCGCGTCGAACTGCTCGCGGGTCCACGGGCCGCTGGTGCGCAGCTCGGCGAAGACGCCGTCGCGGGGACGCAGCAGCATCGCGAAGTCGTCGGCGCGGTAGGTGAAGACGGTGCCCGGCCAGTCCCCGGCCCGGGCCAGCTCCGGTCTGCTGACGTGCAGGCGGTCGGCGTAGTACTCGCCGTAGTACCGCTCCGGGTACCACGTCATGTTCAGGGTGCGCTCGCCCTTGGCGAAGAAGATGTCACCGCTCTCGGTGGCGAAACCGGACACGCTGACCGCCGTCCAGCCCGGCTCGCCGATCAGCAGCCGCGGGTTCTCCTCGGCCGCCTTGAGCGACATCGCCGCGTCGCCGGCCGACGGCGCGCCGGCGGGCACGGACGCCGGGACCGGCGCCGCCGGGGCAGCGGCGTCGCGGCGTGGCGAGCGGTCGGCGAGCGCGATCGACACGGCGAGCACGCCGGTGACCGTCGCGGCGGCGGTCAGCGGCGCCACCAGACGGCGCGTGCGGCGCGCGGGGGCGGGGGTCGGGGTGGACATGATCTCCTCCAGGAGCTCGTGCTCGGCCCCGCGCAGGTGCTCGGACAGGCCGGCCCGGTACGGATCGGCGTCGCGGATCATCCGCTCCAGGTCGTCGGTCATCGGCCCTCCTCCGGGGTCGGTGCGATCAGGACATCCCACACATGTCCGGGTGGTCGCGGATCGTCACCGACGAGCTCGCGCAGCCGGGCACGGGCCCGGGCCAGCCGGGCCCGCACGGTGGCCGGCCGCACCCCGAGCACCTGGGCGATCTCGCCCGGGCGCAGCCCCTCCCACACGGTCAGGGTGAGCACCTCCCGGTCGAGGTCGCCGAGCCGGGCGAGGGCGTCGCGGACGGCGAGGCGTTCCGGGACCTCGACGGCCGGGTCGGGTGACCACGAGGTCAGCCTCCGGCGCAGCTTCTCGCCGAGGCGCCGGCGCCGGTCCCCGCCGCGGTGGTGGTTGGCCAGGACGCGGCGGGCCACGCCGTACAGCCAGAGCCGGATCTGCTCCGGCGGGGGCATCTCGGCCCGGCGCCGCCAGGCGATCAGGAACGTCTCGGCCACCACGTCGGCCGCGTCGGCGGGCTGTTCGACCCGGCGCAGGGCGTAGCCCAGCAGCGGCTCGAAGGTGGCGGCGTACACCTGCCGGAACTGATCGTCGGAGCTCACGGTCACCTCATGTCCGGGTGCGCCCCCATCGTGACAGGCGACCGGTTCGACGCGGCCGGCGCCCGCCGAGACGGTGGAACCGCCGCGCCGGACCGATCCGCCGGATAAAGTGGGAATACCTTCGCTTTCGGGGAGTTCCCGCACGTTTGTCGTGGCGGCGTCGATCGGCCGGCCCTGTCCGGTCCCTCCAGCCGGAGATGATGTGATGGCCTTGATCAGCGTCGTGATCCCGGTTCACGACGTACAGGGATATCTGCGTCAATGTCTCGACTCGATCCTCGACCAGCCGTTCGCCGACGTGCAGGTGATCGTGGTCGACGACGCGTCCACCGACGGCAGCTCGAGGATCCTCGCCGAGTACGCCGCCCGCGACGCACGCGTGCGCACGGTCACCCTGGACACCAACATCGGCCCCGGCCCGGCCCGCAACGCCGGGCTCGACCGGGCCACCGGCGAATACGTCTGGTTCGTCGACGGCGACGACTGGCTGGCGCCCGGCGCGCTCGCCGCGGTCGCCGACCGGCTCCGCGAGACCGGCCCCGACGTGCTCGTGGTCGACTGGGTCCGGGTGTCCTGGACGGGCCAGGTCCGAAGGAGCGCGACGCGCCGGGTCTTCCGCGACGCCCCGGACGTCTTCGCCCTGCACGACTGGCCACCGCTGATCGGGATGCTGCACGTGGGCTGGAACAAGGTGGTCCGGCGGCGGCTGCTGCACCGCCTGGGCTTCCGTTTCGAGGCCGGCTGGTACGAGGACCTGCCGTACACGTATTCGGTGCTCTCCGCCGCCGAGCGGATCAGCCTGCTGGACCGCCCGTGCGTGCACTACCGGCAGCGCCGGCTGGGCGCCGCCACCCGGACCGCCGGCCACGGGCACTTCGCGATCTTCGCGGCCTGGGCCCGTACGCATGAGCTGGTCGAGCGCTGCGGCCGCGACCCGGCGGCGGTGCGGCCCGTGCTCTTCCGGCAGATGATCTGGCACTTCCTGCGGGTGCTGGCCAACAACCAGCGGATCGAGGGCCGCTCGCGGCGGGAGTTCTTCAGCCGCGCGCACGAGCACTACGCGGCGCTGCTGCCGCCGGGCGGCTACCCGGTCCCGCCCGGCGTCGAGGGCGTCAAACACCGGTGCGTGGCCCGCGGCTGTTACCGCACCTTCGAACTGTTGCGGGTGGCCAACCGCTGCCGGATGTGGACCAAGCGTACGGCTCGGCGCACCGGCCGCCGGACCCGCCGGGCCGCCGGAGCCGTCGGCGCGTTCGCGTTGCGGCTGTACTACCGGCTGCAGCTGCGCCTGCCGGCCGACGAGACCCTGGTCCTCTACTCCGCCTACTGGCACCGCGGCTACGCCTGCAATCCCGCCGCCATCTACGAGAAGGCCCGCGAGCTGGTGCCCGGACTGCGCGGGGTCTGGGCGGTGCACCGCGACCGGGTGCCGGACCTGCCGCCCGGCGTCGACTTCGTGATCAGCGGGACCCGTGCCTACCACCGGGCGCTGGCCCGGGCCAAGTACCTGGTCAACAACGTCAACTGGCCGGACTGGGCGACCAAGCGCCGCGACGCCGTGCACGTGATGACCCACCACGGCACCCCGCTCAAGACGATGGGCCTGGACCAGGCGCAGTATCCGGCCGGGGTGAAGGACCCGGACTTCGTGGCGCAGATGCGCCGGGCGGACCGCTGGGACTTCAGCGTCAGCGCCAACGCCTTCACCAGCGAGCACTGGGACAGCGCCTACCCCTGCCGGCACGAGACCCTGGAGGTGGGCTATCCGCGCAACGACCGGCTGGCCCGGGCCACCGCGCGGGAGGTCGCCGCGGTGCGCGACCGGCTCGGCATCCCGGCGGGCACCACGGTGGTGCTCTACGCCCCCACACACCGGGAATGGCAGCCGACCCACCGGATGCTGCTCGACGTCGAGGACCTGGCCCGCCGGCTCGGGCCCGGACACCTGATCCTGGTGCGCGCGCACTACTTCTACGTCAAGGCGGGACGCGGTCGCGCGGCCGGCCCGGGCCCGGTGCGCGACGTGTCCGGTTACCCGGTGGTGGAGGACCTCTACCTGGCCTCCGACGTGCTGATCACCGACTACTCGTCGTTGATGTTCGACTACGCGGTCCTGGACCGGCCGATCGTCGTCTTCGCCCCGGACTGGCCGGCCTACCGGGTGGTCCGCGGCGTCTACTTCGACCTGTTCGAGGAGCCGCCCGGGGTGGTCACGACCACCTATCCCGACCTGCTGGAGGTGTTCCGCACCGGGGCGTACGCGGACGACCGGGCGGCCAAGACCCGGCTGCGATTCCGGCAGCGATTCTGCTACCTGGACGACGGTGGCGCCGCCGAGCGGGTGGTCCGGCGGGTGTTCCCGGCGCCGGCCGGCGCCGGGGCACGACCGGGGAGGGCGGTGACGACGTCATGACCGGGACCGGGAAACGCTGGCGCCGGTCGCTGAAGTCCGGCATCAACCACGTGCTCACCTCGACCACCGGCTACCGGATCGCCCGGGCCGTGCCGCGCCGGCCGAACGGCGGGCGGCAACCGGCGAAGAGCGCCCCGCCCCCGGTGGCCGAGCGTCCCGGCAGACCGCCGGCGGAGGAGACCTACCCCGCCGACTGGGACGAGCTGGCCGTGCCGATCCTGCGCGCCGCCCTGCCGTACACGATGACCCGCAAGGAGAAGCGCTACGCGCTGTACCTGGCCACCCGGTACGTGGTGGAGCACGACATCCCCGGGGCGATCGTGGAGTGCGGGGTGTGGCGGGGCGGCAGCATGCACGTGGTGGCGCGCACCCTGCTCGCGATCGGGGAGACCACCCGGGACCTCTACCTCTTCGACACCTTCGACGGCATGACGCCGCCCACCGACAAGGACCTGACCTACGGCGGGCGGCCGGTCGCGGACCTGCTGAGCACGCAGCCCCGGACGGCGCGGATCTGGGCGGTGGCCAGCCTGGCCGACGTCCGTCAGGGGCTGGCGGCGATCCCGTACCCGCCGGAGCGGATCCACTACGTCCAGGGGCCGGTCGAGACGACCCTGCCGGCCCGGGCGCCGGAGCGGATCGCGATCCTGCGCCTGGACACCGACTGGTACGAGTCCACCCGGCACGAGCTGGTGTCGCTGTACGAGCGCCTGGCCCCCGGCGGTGTGCTGATCATCGACGACTACGGGACCTTCCAGGGGGCGCGGGACGCCGTCGACGAGTTCGTCGCGCAGACCGGCGCGCGGCTGCTGCTGCTGCCGGTCGGTCCCGGGCGCATCGCGGTCAAGCCCGGCTGAGCCGTACCGGGCGGCCGGGAGCCCGCCGCCGGGACGGATCGGTCAGCGTGGCCGGGCAGCGCCCGGCCACGGGCCCGGCGCCTCGGCCGGGGCCTCGGCGATGGTCGTCTCGGTGCGCTGGACCCGCAGGCCGCGGGCCTGGTAGTTGGCGAGCGCGGCCGGTCCGTCCAGGCTGCAGGTGTGCAGCCAGACCCGGGTGACCGGCGGCAGAGCGGGCCACCGGCCGGCCAGCGACCACGCCTTCTCCAGCGCCACGCCGAGCAGGAAGCCACCGATGCGCCGGCCGATGAACGGCGACAGCACCCCGAAGTAGACGATCTCCACCTCGCCGGGGCGGGTGCCGTCCAGCTCGACGTAGCCGGCCGGGGTGCCCCGCACGTACGCCACCCAGGTCTCCACGCCCGGCCGGTCGAGATGGTCCAGCCACTGCTGCCAGGTCCAGGGCAGGCGGTCGGTCCAGGACCAGTCGCCGCCGACGGCGGTGTAGAGGAAGCGGCTCAGCTCCGGCGAGGGCAGCTCGGCCCGGACGACCTGCACCGGCACGGCCGGAGCGCCGCCGGGGACCAGCTGGGCGGGATCGGTCTGCTCCAGGTACCAGGTGGTGATCTCCATCCGGCCATGATCGCGTGCCGGACCGGCGCCGGCCCAGGGCGCCGGCGAAGGTCACATCCGCGCCGGCTGTCTCGTCCATGAATGGGACCGAGGTACGAGAGAGGTGGACGGGATGCGGATGGCGGTGGCCGGTGGCACCGGCATGATCGGCAGGCTGGTGGTCGGGCAGGCCCGGGCGGCGGGCCACGAGGCCGTGGTGATCGCCCGGTCGGCCGGGGTGGACGTGACCACCGGGGCCGGGCTGGACGAGGCGCTGCGCGGCGCCGACGTGGTGATCGACGTGACCAACATCGCGACGATGAACCGGGGCGTGGCCACCCGGTTCTTCGAGACGGTCACCCGCACGCTGCAGGAGGCGGAGCGGCGGGCCGGGGTGACCCATCACGTGCTGCTCTCGATCGTCGGCGTGGATCGTGTGCCGTGGGGCTACTACCGGGCGAAGCTGCGGCAGGAGGAGGTGGCGCTGGCCGGTGGCGTGCCGGCCACCGTGCTGCGCGCGACCCAGTTCCACGAGTTCGCCGTGCAGTCGCTGACCCGCTTCCCCGGACCGGTCGCGGTGGTGCCCAGGATGCTCAGCCAGCCGGTCGCGGCCCGCGAGGTGGCCGCCGAGCTGGTCCGGCTGGCCGCGGGCCCGCCGCTGGGCATGGCCCCGGAGATGGCCGGGCCGGAGCCGGTGCCGCTGGCCGACATGGTGCGCCGGGCCGCCCGCCGGCACGGCCCGCGCAAGCTGGTGCTCGGCGTGCCGATGCCGGGGCGGGCGGGACGGGCGATGGCCACCGGCGGCAACCTGCCCGACCGCCCCGGCGTGCGCGGCACGCAGACCTTCGGCCAGTGGCTGGCCGAACCGCGCTGACCGGTCCCGGGCTCAGGCGCGCAGCCGCGGCATCGCCTCGGCCAGCATCGGGCGCCAGTCCGGCAGGGCGGCGACGCCGGTCCCGGCCCAGCGGGCGTGCCCGAGCACGCTGTAGGCCGGCCGCCGGGCCGGGCGCGGGAAGCGGTCGCTGGTGGTCGGCCGGACCCGGGCCGGGTCCAGGCCGGCCTCGGCGAAGACCGCACGGGCCAGGCCGTACCACGTGGTGGAGCCGGCTGCGGTGCCGTGGTAGGCGCCCGGGGCGGCCCGCCCGGTGACCGCCGCGCGGGCCAGCGCGACCAGCTGGTGGGCGAGGGCGTACGACCAGGTGGGTGGCCCCTGCTGGTCGTCCACCACCGCGACGGTGTCGCGCTCGGCGGCCAGGCGCAGCATGGTGCGGACGAAGTTCGGGCCGTGCGCGCCGTACAACCAGGCGGTCCGGACCACGAACCCGCCGGCCGCCAGCACCGCCCGCTCGCCGGCGGCCTTGCCGCGGCCGTAGGCGTTGACCGGCGCCTGCGGGGCGTCCTCCGGGTACGGCGTGGTGGCCGTCCCGTCGAACACGTAGTCGGTGGAGAGGTGGATCAGCCGCCGGCCGGCCGCGGCGGCCAGGTGCCGGACGCCGTGCCCGTTGATCGCGGTCGCCGCCTCCTCGGCGGTCTCCGCGCCGTCCACGTCGGTCCAGCCCGCCGCGTTGATCACCACGTCCGCGCCGCGGACCGCCTCGCGCACCCGATCGGCGCCGGTGATGTCCAGGTCGGCGCGGGTGGCCGCGACCACGTCGGTCTCCCCGCTCTCGGCCAGCACCGCCCGCAGGTCCCGGCCGAGCATCCCGCCGGCGCCGGTGATCAGCCAGCGCATCAGAGCCCGGCCCGGGTCTTCAGCGGCTCCCACCAGGCCCGGTTGTCCCGGTACCAGGCGACCGTGGCGGCCAGGCCCTGCTCCAGGGTGACCTGCGGGGCGTACCCGAGCTCGTTGCTGATCTTGCTGATGTCCAGGGAGTACCGGCGGTCGTGGCCCTTGCGGTCGGCGACCGGGCGGACCATGTCCCACCCGGCGCCGCAGGCCTGCAGGAGCCGGCCGGTCAGCTCGCGGTTGGTCAGCTCGGTGCCGCCGCCGATGTTGTACACCTCGCCGGCCCGGCCCTTCTCCAGCGCGAGCTGGATGCCCCGGCAGTGGTCGGAGACGTGCAGCCAGTCGCGGACGTTGCCGCCGTCGCCGTAGAGCGGTACCGGCTTGCCGTCCAGCAGGTTGGTCACGAACAGCGGGATGACCTTCTCCGGGAACTGGTGGGCGCCGTAGTTGTTGGAGCACCGGGTGACCACCACGTCCATCCCGTGGGTGCGGTGGGCGGCGAGCACCAGCAGGTCGGAGGCGGCCTTCGAGGCGGCGTACGGCGAGTTCGGCGCGAGCGGCCACGTCTCGGTCCAGGAGCCGGCGTCGATCGAGCCGTACACCTCGTCGGTGGAGACGTGCAGGAAGCGGCCGACGCCGGCCTCCCGCGCCGCGTCCAGCAGCACCTGGGTGCCGAGCACGTTGGTGGTGACGAACGGCAGCGCCCCGCTGATCGAGCGGTCCACGTGCGACTCGGCGGCGAAGTGGACGATCGCGTCGTGGCCGGGCAGCAGCTCGCGCAGCAGCGCCGCGTCGGTGATGTCCCCGCGCACGAAGCGCAGTCGGGAATCCGTCACCGGCAGATTGGCGAGGTTGCCGGAATAGGACAACAGGT
The DNA here is from genome assembly GCF_003711105.1 of Actinoplanes teichomyceticus ATCC 31121. Taxonomy (NCBI): domain Bacteria; kingdom Bacillati; phylum Actinomycetota; class Actinomycetes; order Micromonosporales; family Micromonosporaceae; genus Actinoplanes; species Actinoplanes teichomyceticus. The sequence goes on along the minus strand of NZ_CP023865.1, from coordinate 4,482,403 downwards.
CCAGGACGGTCACCGAGGCGCCGGCCGCGCCCGCGAATTCATCCTTTAGTACCGCCCGGACATAGGCCGAACCGATGAAACCGGCGCCGCCGGTCACGAAGATCTGCACAGCGGGCGAGTGTACTACCGGGTCCACTGTGATTAGTCTTCGTCAGTGCGCGGAATACTGCTGGCCGGTGGCACCGGCTCCCGCTTGTGGCCCATCACCATGGCCATGTCGAAACAGCTTATGCCGATTTTTGACAAACCGATGGTGTACTACCCGTTGACGACCCTGGTCTCCGCCGGAATCCGGGAGATTCTGATCATCACCACTCCGGAGGACCAGCCGCATTTCCGGCGGTTGCTCGGCGACGGCGACCGTTTCGGGCTCGCCCTGTCCTACGCGCAGCAGCCGAAACCGGACGGGATCGCCCAGGCTTTCCGCATCGGTGCGGATTTCATCGGCGACGAGCCGGTCGCGCTCATCCTCGGCGACAACATCTTCCACGGCATCGGGCTCGACGGGCAGCTCGCCCGCTCCGCCCGGCCGTCCGGCGGGCGGATCTTCGCGTACCCGGTGGCCGACCCACAGCGCTACGGCGTCGTCGAGTTCGACGAGTCCGGCAGGGTGATCTCCATCGAGGAGAAGCCGGAGAAGCCCAAGTCCCGGTACGTCGTGCCGGGCCTGTACCTCTACGAACCCGGCGTGGTGCGGATCGCCGAGGGGCTGCACCCCAGCGACCGGGGCGAGCTGGAGATCACCGCGGTGAACGAGGAGTACCTGCGCCGTGGCCGGCTCGACGTCACGGTGCTCGACCGCGGCACGGTCTGGCTGGACACCGGCACGTTCGAGTCCATGGTGCAGGCCTCGGAGTACGTCCGGGTGATCGAGGAGCGGCAGGGCCTGAAGATCGGCTGTGTCGAGGAGGCCGCCTGGCGGGCCGGCTTCATCTCCGACGGCCAGCTGCGCGAGCTGGCCCGGCCGCTGCTCCGGAGCGGGTACGGCGGGTATCTGGAGCGCCTGTTGGAGAGCGGCCCGTTCGGAGGTGTCCGGTGAAGGTTCGGCCGTTGAGCATCGAGGGGGCGTGGGAGGTCACCCCGGTGCGGCACACCGACGAGCGCGGCTCGTTCCTGGAGTGGTACCGGTTCGACCACCTCGCCGCGGCCGTCGGCCACCGGCTCGACCTGGCCCAGGCGAACCTGTCCACCTCGACCCGGGGGGTGGTGCGTGGCGTGCATTTCGCCGACGTGCCGCCGGGCCAGGCGAAATACGTGACGTGTGTGGCCGGCGCGGTCCTGGACGTGGTGGTGGACATCCGGGTCGGCTCGTCGACCTTCGGGCAGTGGGAGGCGGTCACGCTCGACGACCAGGACCGGCGGGCGGTCTACCTCGCCGAAGGGCTCGGGCACGGGTTCTGCGCGCTGACCGAGGGGGCCACCGTGGCGTACCTGTGCTCGGCCACCTATCGGCCCGGGCACGAGCACGGCGTCCATCCGCTGGATCCGGAGCTGGGCATCACCTGGCCGGCCGGGGCGCCGTCGCTGTCGCCCAAGGACGCCGCGGCGCCGACGCTGTCGCAGGCCCGGCAGGCCGGCCTGCTGCCCCGGTACGACGCCTGCCGTGACTACGCCGAAACATTAGGTCGTGTTGATTACAGTCAATAGTTCGGAGTGTCTGATTGACCTGTCCGGGCATTCGTAGTATGTGAGTTCAGAAATGCGGACAGGTCCGATCTGAACGGCTTGCACGGCTTGGTCTTCCACCCTCATCCGAATCGCCATTTGCGCCGGACGTAAAGGTGTAGCGCCGACCGGCTACGGTTCAGCAGTCTGTCTCATGTGTCCGGTGGGTCGCCGACGTGTGTCCCGCCGGTCACTGCTGAGCGCCGGAGGCGCTGCGGCGTGGGTGCGGCCGGCGTGTCCGGTTTGCCGGTTAAATATCATAATGGATTGATCGCAGCCAATGGGGGCAGAGGCGTGCAGACAATCGAATCACTGGCCACGGTGGACCTGGGCGAGAGAGCTTCGCAGCTCAGACAGGGAAAGCGGGCCGGTGAGACGCGTGCCGGTTGGCAGAACCGGTACGCCCGGACGTTGTACCTGATCGACTACGCCGTCGGTCTCGGCGCCGCCTGCTGGGCGCTGGTGCTGCGGTTCGGTCCGGGCGGCAACGAGCCGAACATGAAGGGCTACATCCTGCTGACGGCCGTGCTGCCGCTCGCCTGGATCGCCTGCCTGTCGGCCAACCGCGCCTACGAGCCGCGCCACCTGTTCGTCGGCACCGACGAGTACGCCCGGGTGTTCCGCTCCGGGGTCGCCCTGACCGCCGCCCTGGCGATCGTCTCCTTCGCGTTCGACCTGCGGCTGGCGCGCGGGTACGTGAGCATCGCCCTGCCCCTGGCCATCGCCGTCGATCTCGGCGCGCGTTACCTCTACCGCCAGCGTCTGCACCGCTGCTGGGGCCGCGGCGAGCGGCTGCACCGGGTGCTGCTGGTCGGCCACGAGAAGGCGGTCTCCGACATGACCCGCCGGCTGCGCCGCGAGCGCTACCACGGCCTCGGCGTGATCGGCGCGGTGCTGCCGGCCACCCCGAGCCCGAAGACGTTCGCCGCCGGGATGCCGCCGGTCTACGGCACCTTCGACGCGGTCGACTCGGCGGTCGCCCGCGCCGACGCGGACACCGTGATCGTGCTGGCCTGCCCGGAGATCGACGGCCCCGCGCTGCGCCGGCTCGCCTGGCAGCTGGAGCGCGACGAGATCGACCTGATCGTGGCCAGCACCCTGGTCGACGTGGCCGGCGACCGGACCACCATCCGCCCGGTCGACGGCCTGCCGATGCTGCACGTCGAGCACCCCCGGCTCAAGGGCAGCGCCCGCTTCCTCAAGGCCACCTTCGACCGGGTCGGCGCCCTGCTGCTGCTCCTGCTCCTGGCGCCGGTGCTGCTCGTGGTGGCCGCGCTGGTGATGTTCGGCCCGGGCGGCCGCGGCCCGGCGATCTTCAAGCAGGAGCGGGTCGGCAAGGACGGCCGCACGTTCATGCTGTACAAGTTCCGCACCATGGTGGTCGACGCCGAGCAGCGCCTGGCCGACCTGCGGGCGCTCAACGAGCACGACGGCGAGCTCTTCAAGATCCGTGCGGATCCGCGGATCACCCCGATCGGCCACTGGCTGCGCCGGTTCTCCGTCGATGAGCTGCCGCAACTGCTCAACGTGCTCAAGGGCGACATGTCGCTGGTCGGGCCGCGCCCGCCGCTGGCCCGCGAGGTGGCCGGCTACCCCTCCGACATGCTGCGCCGGCTTGTGGTCAAGCCGGGCCTGACCGGGCTGTGGCAGGTCTCCGGCCGCTCCGACCTGTCGTGGGAGGAGTCGATCCGGCTCGACCTGTCGTACGTGGAGAACTGGTCGCTCGCCATGGACCTGGCCATCCTGTTCCGTACCCTCAGCGCCGTGGTGCGCAGCTCAGGGGCTTACTGATGCGCCTCACCGTCATCGGCACCGGCTATCTCGGCGCCACCCACGCGATCTGCATGGCGGTCCTGGGCTTCGAGGTGCTCGGCGTCGACGTGGACGCCGCCAAGATCGGCAAGCTGGCCGCGGGCGAGCTGCCGTTCTTCGAGCCCGGCCTGCCCGAACTGCTCACCAAGGCCCTGGAGTCCGGCCGGCTGCGGTTCACCACCGACTTCCGCGAGGCCGGCGAGTTCGGCGACGTCCACTTCGTCTGCGTGGGCACCCCGCAGCGCGCCGGCTCCGACGCCGCCGACCTGACCTACGTCGACGCGGCCGTCACCGCCCTGGCCCCGCACCTGCGCCGCCGCGCCCTGGTGGTCGGCAAGTCCACCGTGCCGGTCGGCACCGCGGCCCGGCTGGCCGCTCTGCTGCGCGAGCTGGCCCCGGCCGGCGAGCGGGTCGAGCTGGCCTGGAACCCCGAGTTCCTGCGCGAGGGCTTCGCCGTCGACGACACCATGCGACCCGACCGGCTGGTCTTCGGTGTCACCTCGGCCTGGGCCGAGCAGCGGCTGCGCGCGGCGTTCGAGCCGGTGCTGGCCCAGGGTGTGCCGGTCAAGGTCACCGACCTGCCGACGGCCGAGCTGGTCAAGGTCGCCGCGAACTCGTTCCTGGCCACCAAGATCTCCTACATCAACGCGATGGCCGAGGTCTGCGAGGCCACCGGCGCCGACGTGCACGACCTGGCCGAGGCGCTCGCCTACGACGAACGGATCGGCGGCCGGTTCCTGCGGCCCGGCCTCGGCTTCGGCGGCGGCTGCCTGCCCAAGGACATCCGCGCCTTCGCGCACCGGGCCGAGGAGCTCGGCGTCGGTCAGGCGGTCGGCTTCCTGCGCGAGATCGACGGCATCAACCGCCGCCGCCGGGCCCGCACCGTCGACCTGGTCGTCGAACTGTGCGGCGGCCAGGTGGCGGGCAGGCGGGTGGCCGCGCTCGGCGCCGCGTTCAAACCGGACTCCGACGACATCCGGGACGCGCCCGCGCTGGACGTGGCGGCGACCCTGCACCGGATGGGCGCCGTGGTGGTGGTCTACGATCCGGCCGCGATGGACAACGCCCGGCGGGCGCACCCCGAGCTGGCGTACGCCACCAGCGCCCTGGACGCCGCCCGGGACGCGGACGTCGTCGTGCTGCTGACCGAGTGGAACGAGTTCCGGGACATCGAGCCGTCCGCGATGGCGGCGGTGGCCGGGCAGCCGCGGATCGTCGACGGCCGGCACGCGCTCGACCCGGCCAGCTGGCGGGCCGCCGGCTGGGAGTACCGGGCCCTCGGCCGGCCCGTCGTGCAAGGAGCAGAACAAACGTGAAGATCTCCGTGGTCCGCCCGGACGAGCTGGGCCCCGGTGAGCTGGCCGCCTGGCGGCAGTTCCAGCAGGGCCAGCCGCAACTGCAGAACCCGTTCCTGGCGCCCGAGTTCACCCTCGCCGTCGCCCGGCACCGGCCGGCGGCCCGGGTCGCCGTGCTGCAGGACACCGGCGGCCTCGCCGGGTTCTTCCCCTACGAGGTGCGCAACCGCGTGATCGGGGTGCCGATCGGCGCCGGGATCACCGACTGCCAGGGGCTGATCCACCGGGACGGTCTCGACTGGGACCCGCTCGCCCTGCTCAAGGCGTGCCGCCTGCCGGTGTGGGAGTTCGACCACCTGATGGCCGGGCAGCGGCCGTTCGCACGGTTCCACACCGAGCGCGCCGGCTCGCCGCTGATCCGCCTCACCGAGGGCTATCCGGCGTACGTCGAGAACCGCAACCGCGCCGGTGACGTCGTCAAACAGACGATGCGCAAGCAGCGCAAGATGGTCCGCGAGGTCGGCGCCGAGCGGTTCGTGTTCGACGACGACGACCCGGCCGCGCTGAGCGCCCTGCGCGCCTGGAAGGGCGCGCAGTACCGGCGCACCCAGCAGTACGACCGGTTCACCACCGGCTGGATCGAGGGCGTGCTCGACGAGCTGCTCGCCGCGCCGTCGCCGGACTGCCGCGCGATCGTCTCCACCGTCTACGCCGGGGACCGGCCGGTCGCCGCGCACCTGGGCCTGCGCAGCCGGTCCGTGCTGGCCTACTGGTTCCCGTCGTACGACGTGGACCTGTCCCGCTACTCCGCGGGCATCCTGCTGTGCCTGCGGATGGCCGAGGCCGGCGCCGCCGACGGCATCCGGCAGATCGACCTGGGCAAGTCCGAGGCGCTCTACAAGACGCGGTTGATGAACGACGAGACGCCGGTCGCCGCCGGCCGGGTCGGCCGGTCCTGGGCGGTCACCTCGGCGCGCCGCACCCAGTCCGCGCTGACCCGCTCGATCAAGCAGGGCGCGCTGGGGGAGAAACTCAAGAGCGGCCGCACCGGCAGGGTGCTCCGCGGACTGAAAGCGAGGCTGGCCGCCCGATGACGGTGCTCGTAGCGGTTGTCACGTTCAACAGCGAGCGGCTGCTCGCCGACCTCGTCGACGGGCTGCGCGCCGGCCTGGACGGCCTGGCATGGCATCTCACGGTCGCCGACAACGCGTCCAAGGACGGCAGCGTCGCGGCGGTGCGCCGGCTCGCGCCGGACGCGACCGTGGTCGAGATGGGCCGCAACGCCGGGTACGCGGCCGGGATCAACGCGGCGGTCGCCGCGTCCCCGGCGCACGACGCGATCCTGGTGCTCAACCCGGATGTGCGGCTGGCGCCCGGGTGCGTGGCGCGGCTGCTGGAGGCGCTGCGGGAGCCGGGCACCGGGATCGCGGTGCCGCACATCGTGGACGGCGCCGGCGAGCTGATCTACACGCTGCGCCGGGAGCCGAGCGTGCTGCGCACCCTCGGCGACGCGGTGCTGGGCGCGCGGCGGGCCGGGCGGCTCGGCGCGCTCGGCGAGGTGGTCGCGGACGAGCGGCTCTACGCGCGGGAGCGCTTCGCGGACTGGGCCGAGGGATCGACCATGCTGATCAGCGCCGAGTGCTGGCAGCGGTGCGGGCCCTGGGACGAGTCGTTCTTCCTCTACTCCGAGGAGACCGACTTCGCCCTGCGGGCCAGGGACGCCGGCCTGGGTACCCGGTACGTCCCCGCCGCGCACGCCACGCACCTGGAGGGCGACTCCCGGGTGTCGCCCGGCCTGTGGGCGCTGCTCACCCTCAACAAGGTGCGGCTGTTCCGCAAGCGCCACGGGCGGGTGCGGGCCGGCGCGTACTGGGCGGCCCTGCTGCTGCGCGAGGCCAGCCGGGCGGCGCTGGGCAAGCGGCCGAGCCGGGCGGCGACCCGGGAGCTGCTGAGCCCGGCGCGGCTGCGCGAGACCCCCGGCCCGGCCAGCGTGGCGCGCTGGTAGCCGGAACGGGCGTGGTGATGCCGGGGCAGACCCAGCAGCACACCGACTCGCCTCGCCGGCGAGCCCGGGCGTCCGGCGACGGGTGGCCGCCCGGGCCCGGCCGCCACCCGTCGACCACGGCACGCTTCACGAGCCGGTTCAGCGTGATGTCCCGGATCCGGATCTCGGACCCGGGCCGGCGGTCACCGCCAGCGCTTGACGGCCCCGGCGGCGGCGTTGCGCAGGCGGACCGGGACCCGCCGGGACCGCTCGACCGCGGCGCGGACGGTTTCCGGGGTGTCGTCGCGGTAGACGCTGAACCGCGGCTGCAACCAGCGACCGGCGACGGCCGGCCGGCGGTCGCTGGTGAAGACGGTGGTGTAGCCGAGCCGGCGCAGCGCCACCAGGGTGCTCCGGTCGTAGCGGCCCAGCGGGCACGCCGCCCGGGTCACCGGCCGGGCGACGACCGCGGCGATCCGGTCGCGGGCCTCGGCCAGCTCCTCGTGCGCCGTGGCGCCGGACATGCCACGCCACGGGTGGTGCCACATGCCGTGGTTGCCGACCGCCATCCCGTTGCCGACCAGGGTGCGCAGGTCCCGCTCGCCCAGGCTGCCGGGCGCGTCCAGGCGGCCGGCCAGCACGAAGAACTCCGCGGTCAGGCCCCGTTCGAGCAGGGCGGGCAGCGCGATCTCGACGTCCGAGCAGTTGCTGTCGTCGAAGCTGAGCCGCACGCCGGGCCAGGTGGCGACCTCGTCCAGGATCGCCGCGAAGGCGTCCTCGGTGATCCAGTACGCGTCCTCGCCCGGCTCCAGCTCGCGCCGCGGGGCGCCGATGCCGTGGAACAGGACGTTGATGTGTTCAGGCACGGCCGGCCCCCGGCCCGGACGGCGTGCGGGTGGAGTCGTCGCGGCCCCACCCGGCGGTGGGCCGCCGCCTGGCCTGGACCGCGGCGTAGACGGTGATGCCGGCGTAGCAGGCCGCGGCGGGCGCCAGCCAGGGGCGGCGCAGCACCACGTCGGTGAGCCAGGACGAGCGGCCGGCCGGTCGTACGTCGGCGGTCACCTCGCCGCGTGCGGCGGCCGCGCGCATCGCGGCGTTCCCGGCGCGGACCCGGATCAGGCGGCGAATCAGGTCGGATGTCCGGCGCGGCGTGGCGACCCGGGCCGGCACCCGTTCCACCTGCCGTTTCTCGGCGGCGGTGAAGAGCGAGTCGACGAACAGGTCGTCGGCGACCAGGTCCGGGAAGCGCTCGAAACGGGCCCGCCCGGCCGCCGAGAGCACGATCACGCCCCGGCCGAACAGGCCGGTGCGCAGCGCGGGCAGGTGCCGGTGCACGCTGAAGTACGCCCGGACCGGCAGCGGCCGCCCGGACAGGTCGAGCTCGCGGCGGGCGGTGGCGGCCAGCACCGGGCCGCCGACGGCGGCGCTGAGCGCGCGCAGCCCGTCGGTGCTCAGCACGATGTCCGCGTCCAGGTAGACCCGGGGGAAGCCGACCGCGACCGCGTCGCCGGCGTTGAGCGCGCCGGCCTTGCCCGCCGCCGGCAGCTCGATCACCCGTACGCCGCGCCGGGCGGCCACCCGCGCGGTGTCGTCGGTGCAGCCGTTGGCGGCGACGGTGACGTCGAACTCGCCGGGCGCGGCGTCCGCGAGCAGCGTGTCCAGGCAGCGGCCGAGCACCGCGGCCTCGTTGTGGGCGGCGATGACGACGCTGGTCACGGCGCGTCCGCCCGGGTGGCCGCGGTGTCGTCGGCCGGCGTGCGCGGCGCCGGGACCGGGGCGGGGCCGGCCGGCGGCAGCCGCTTGGCGAGCAGCCGGCGCCACACCGCGACGTACCGCTGCGCCTGGTGCTCCCAGGACAGGAAGTCGCGGAAGCGTTCCTTGCCGAGCCGGTGCATACGCGCGCGCATCGCCGGGTCGTCCAGCAGCGTGTCGATCGCCCGGGCGAACTCGGCCGGGTCGCCGGTGGGCACGTAGAGGCCGGCGTCGCCGACGGTGGCCCGGGTCTCGATCAGGTCGGCGGCGACCACCGGGACGCCCCGGCCCAGGTACTCGACGGTCTTGGCCATCGTGGAGAGCTGGTTCATCCGGGTCGGCAGATCCGGCTGCAGGGCGACGGTGGCGTCGCGCAGCAGCGCGTCCACCTGCGGCCCGTCGAGCCAGCCGGTGAACTCGACGACGTCGGTGAGGCCGCGCTCGGCGGTGAGCTCACGCAGCGCGGCGGCGGTCTCGCCGTCGCCGGCCAGCACCATCCGCCAGTCGTCGCGCCCGCGCAGCCGGGTCAGCTCCTCGGCGGCCAGGACCGCGCCCGCCACGTTGTCCTGCGGGCCGAAGACGCCGAGGTAGACCACCCGGTGCCGGCCGTCGGGCCGATCAGCGGCGGCGCCGGGCCGGTCGGCGATCTCGGCGTGGGCGGGTCCGTTGCGGACCACGGTGACCTTCTCCGGGCGGACCCCCCGGCGCACCGCGTTGTCCTTGAACGACTCGTTGGTGGCGAACACCGCGGTGGCCGTGCGCAGGGTCAGCCACTCGAAGGCGACCAGCAGCCGGGAGATCCACGGGTTCGGGGTGCCGCCGCGGGAGACGTACACCTCGGGGGAGAGGTCGTGGTGGTCGAAGACCCACGGCCGGCCCAGCGCCCGCACCAGCAGCGCGAGCGGGAAGTAGACGTCCGGCGGGTTGCACACCTGCACGGCGTGCGCCCGGCCGCGCAGCATCTCGCCGAGCAGCCGCACGGTGATCCAGAAGAACGACCAGAGGAACTCGCCGGCGAACGAGATCAGCCCGCTGCCGTACAGCAGCACCGGGTACGGCCGCAGCCGGGTGCGCCGGCTGCCCGGCAGCACGGTGAGGCTGCGGTCGCCGCGCGGCGCGATCACCGTGACGTCGAAGCCGGCCGCCTCCAGGCTCAGGCATTCGCGAATGACGCGGCGATCCTTCTCGGCCGGCAGGTTCGCCACCAGAATCGCGACACTCGGTCGCCGGTCCTTCACCACGATCACCCCGTTCGCCCCATCCTGACGCGAACAACATTGCAGAAACGGCCTCATGTGGACATGCCGCCTCGGTCACAGCTAAGGGGCTGAACGGACCGGTGAATCGGTCCAATTCGGGGAGTCGTGCGTGGACAATGACGCTGTCGCGCGCCGGCGCCGGCGGCGCAGCAATTCGTCTGTCCACAATGTGACAGCGGACGTGGCCAGGGCGCCGAGCAGCCCCACCCCGATCAGTGACCGCAGCGGGGAGTGGGTCAGCAGCGTCGACGTCGCCGGGACCAGGGTGGCGACCGTGATCCGCAGGCCCTTCCGCACGTTCCACTCGTCCTGCATCCGCTTGAGCTCCTGCTCGAACGTGTCGCTGAGCAGCTGGAGCGAGCGCAGGCCGGCGTCCTCGTCGGTGCTGATGTTGGTGATCGCCATCGAGCCGATGACGTACCGCGGCTCCTGCCTGGTCCCGGTGTTGCGGGGCTCGAACCGGTAGGTCCCGGTCACCCCCTTGGCCCGGAACATCTCCTGCGAGTCCGGGGTGTTCAGCCGATTGGCCACCGCGGCGGCGGTCACCGCGATCGACGGGAAGAGGCCGGTGACCGGATTCGGCTCGTACGGCGAGACCGGCGGCTGGATCATCAGGATCTCGGAGGCCAGGTAGCGGTCCTCGGTGTGCACCGCGGGATTGGCGGCGCCCGCGGTCAGCAATGCCCCCGTGATGATCAGATACCAGCGGCGCTCGAGGACTCCCGCCAGATCGGACAGAAACATCGGTCGGCTGCTCCCTCGGTATCGGCTCGCTCCGCCACTCATTAGCGTCTCCGGTCGGATCTCGTCAACTTCGATTCCGATCGGATGTCCAATAGCCACGGTCGCGATCGTCGTATAACTTGGCGATCGTGCGCCGGGGGGCCGCCACAGCGGTGTTCCCGGCAAAGATCCGTGGCGACGAAAGACGTCCTGGCGGAAATTTAGAGAGGCGTCCGTGGACCTCGGCGAGATCCTGCGCGTTCTGCGCTCCCGCTGGTACATCGTCGTGCCCATGCTGTTGCTCGCGGCCGGCCTGGGCGCCGGCGTGTACGCCGCGGTGCCCACCACCTACACCACCTACACGATGGTCAGCCTGCTCAGCGCGCCTGCGGCCACCACCGCCGCGACGCAGGGACAGGACAACCCGTTCCTGAACTTCAACGGCTCGCTGGTGGCCACCGCCGACTTCCTGGGCCGCCGCCTGCAGTCGACCGACACCCAGCTGGAGCTCAAGACCGCCGGCCTGACCGAGAAGTACGAGGTCGCGCTCGCCGAGAACGCCCAGGGCCCGTTCCTCACCCTCACCCTGACCGGCGCGGACCGCGACCACCTGCTCGCCTCGGCGAACCAGCTCGCGGAGTACGCCGGCAAGACCCTCGCCGACATCCAGAAGCAGAACGACGTCGCCGAGAAGGACCGGATCAAGCTCACCCAGGTCATCCCGCCGCAGAAACCGCAGCCGTTGACCAAGGAGAAGCTCAAGTACGTCATCGTGGCCGGCGGCGGCACCGCCGCGCTGGGGCTGGTGCTGGCGTTCGTGGTGGAGAGCATCGCCCGGTCCCGGCGACGCAAGGCGCTCGCCGGCGCCGGGGACGCCGAGCCGGCGACCGCGACCGGTGCGGCCACCGCCACCCCGGACATCGAGGGCACCATGGTCCTGCACCTGCCGCCGAAGGCGCCGGCCGCCGCCGCGCCGCGGCAGCCGGTGTCGCCCAGCGAGGCGAAGACCCAGGTGATCCGGGCGCCGCAGCGTCCGGCGAGCCAGGGCGATGCCCCGTCGACGGGCGGGGCGTCGCGCTCCGGGCCCGCCTCGACGTACCAGTCGAACGGTATGGAACGCAGGGGCCAGGATGCCGGCCGGATCAACGGAAGCTGAGCCCCGCCGCCAGACCGTGCCGGGCCGCCCGCCGCCCGCCGACAGCCGCCGCCCGGGCCGCCTCTACCGCTCCCAGCAGCGGCTGCGCACGCTCGGGCCGGACACGCTGCTGGCCGTCTACATCGTCCTGCTGCTGCTCGTCCCGGCCCGGCTGGTGGTGGCCAGCATCGGCGCGACCGGCACGGTGGCCAATCTCTTCCTGCTCGCCTCGCTGATGTGGTACGCGGTGAGCTGGCTGATGCGCCGGATCGCGCCGGCGCCGCACACCCGGCCGCCACGGGTCGCGCTGCTGCTCTACGCCGTGGCGGTACTGCTGGCGTACGTCGCGGTCGGCCGCCGCACCGCGGACGTCAGCGAGTACAGCGCCGCCGACCGCGCCCTGCTGCAACTGCTCATCTGGCTGCCGCTGCTGCTGCTGGCCACGTCGCTGACCGAGTACCGGCAGATCGACCGGCTGCTGCGGCTGTTCGTCCGCTGCTGCGCCGTGGTGGCCGTGGTGGCGATGCTGGAGTTCCTGCTCAAGCAGAGCCTGACCGCCTGGATCGTGATCCCGGGGCTGTCCTCCAACACGACGGCCGAGCTGGTCACCCGCGGCGACTTCGTCCGGCCCACCGCGACCGCGTCGCACAGCCTGGAACTGGCCACCACCCAGGTGATCGCCCTGCCGTTCGCGATCCAGCAGGCGTTCCACGGCGACGGCGTCAAGGCGTGGAAGCGCTGGCTGCCGGTGGCGCTGATCGCGCTGTCCTCGGTGATGACGGTCTCCCGGACCTCGGTGGTCGGCCTGGCCGTCGTCATGCTGGTGCTGCTGCCCACCTGGCCGGCGCGGCGGGTCGGCCACACCTTCCTGATGCTGATCCCGGCCCTGGGCGCCACCCGGGTCCTGGTCCCCGGCCTGGTCGGCACGCTGATCGGGCTGTTCAGCGCGATGCTCGACGGTGGCGACAACAGCACCCAGTCGCGGACGGCCACCAGCGCCGACGTCGGCGAGTTCCTCGACGGGCACCTCTGGTTCGGCCGCGGCCCCGGGACGTTCCTGCCGGAGATGTACCGCTTCACCGACAATCAGTACCTGCTCGCGATGCTGGAGATCGGCGTCGTCGGCCTCATCGCGATCGTCGGCCTGTACGTCACCACCATCCACTGTGGCGGCGCGGGCCGGCGTCGATCCACCGACCCGGCACGCCGGGAGACCGGTCAGGCGTTTGTGGCCGTCGGGTTCGTGATGCTTGTCGTAACGGCCACATTCGACACACTGAGCTTCCCGATCGTCGCCGGATCCACTTTCCTGATGATGGGCCTGTCGGGTGCGTACCTGAGCGTGGCTCGCCGGGAACGGGCGAGAATCGGAGACCTTCCACAGTGACGGATTTGAACCGACGGGTGGCCGGCGCGGCACGCTGGAGCATGGTCAACACCGTCGTGCGCCGGGTCGGCACGTTCGCCTCCGGGGTGGTGCTGGCCCGCCTGTTCTTCGGGCCGTACGAGTGGGGCCTGTACGCGGTCGGCCTGCTCGTGCTGGCGATGCTGCTGTCGCTCAACGAGATGGGCGTCAGCCTGGCGCTGGTGCGCTGGGAGGGCGACATCCGCCGGTTCGCGCCGACCGTGCTGACCCTCTCGACGCTCAGCAGCAGCGCGTTCTACGTCGTCCTCTACTTCTGCGCGCCCACCGTGGCCCGGCTGCTCGGCTCGCCGGACGCCACCACGATGCTGCGGGTGCTGTGCCTGAGCGTGATCATCGACGGCATCGCGTGCGTCCCGCTGGGCCAGCTCAACCGCGAGTTCAGGCAGTTCGGCCGCACCGTGGTGGACATCCTCAACTTCGCCGTCAACACCGCGGTCACCATCGGGTTCGCCGCGGCCGGCGTCGGCGCGATGAGCTTCGCCTGGGGCTCGCTGGCCGGCAACCTGGTCGCGCTGGCCGGCTTCGGGCTGTGCGCGCCCGGCATGTTGCGCTTCGGCTGGAACCGCGAGCAGGCCCGGCAGCTGCTGCGGTACGGCCTGCCGCTGGCCTCCGCCAGCCTGCTGACCCTGGGCATCGTCAACGTGGACTCGGTCGTGGTCGGCTCGGTGCTCGGCCCGGCCGCGCTCGGCATCTACGCGATGGCGTTCAACATGTCGAGCTGGCCGGTCCGGATGGTCTCGGAGACCGCCCGGCGGGTGTCGTTCGCCGGCTTCTCCCGGCTCGCCGACTCCTCGCCGGCCGAGTTCGCGACCGGTTTCGTCCGGGCCTTCACCCTGGTCGTCGCGGCCGCGGTGCCGATCTGTGTGGTCCTCGGCGTGCTCGCCGAGCCGATCATCACGTTCGTCTACGGCGACCAGTGGGCCGCCGCCGCCCGGCCGCTGCAGTTCCTGGTGGCGCTGGGCCTGCTGCGCACCGCGGTCGAGCTGGCCTACGACTGCCTGGCCACCCGGGTCCGCAAGACACTCATGCTGATGCAGGCCTGGTGGCTGTTCTCGCTGCTGCCGGTGCTGGTGCTGTTCGCGCACCGGTGGGGGGTGCCGGGCGTCGCCGCCGGGCACGTGGTGGTGGCCGGCCTGCTGGTCGCCCCGGTGTTCCTGGTCGTGCTCGGCCGGCTCGGCATCCCGGCGGCGCAGGTGCTGCTCAGCTGCGTGCGTCCGGCGCTCGGCGGCCTGGCCATGGGCGTGGCGGCCTGGTCGGCGCACCACTGGCTCGGCGGCGGCCTGCTCGGCCTGACCGTGGCCGGCGTGGCGGCCCTGGCGGCGTACGTGCCGTTCGTCCTCCCGATCATCACACGCCTGCGGTCCGGCGCCGCCGAGCCGGCCCCCGCCGAGCCCGCGCTCGCCGCCACGGCCGCCGACCCCTCCTAGGAGACCGACGATGCGTTCGCTGAAGCGGCGGCTCCGCGCCCGCTACGGCTGGCTGCCGCTCGAGGAACTGCGCAACAAGGTGGTGCTGGGGCACACCGCGGTCGGTCTCGGCCGGTTCGAGCGTTCCGAGGTGCGCCGGCTGCTGCGCACCATGCCGGGCGGGGTACGCCCGCGCGCCCGGGTCGCCGTCGTGGTGCTGACCTACCGGCGCCCGGACGGGCTGCTGCGCGCGGTCGAGTCGGTTCTCGCCCAGACCGTACGCGACCTGGTCCTGATGGTCGTCGACGACGCCGGCGGCCAGCTGCCCCGGTTCCCGGACGATCCCCGGCTGCACGTGGTCAGCCTGCGGCACAACATCAACGTGCCGGGCGTCGGGCGCAACGTCGGCATCGGGCTGACCGACTCGCGGTTCGTGGCGTTCCTCGACGACGACAACACCTGGGATCCGCACCACCTGGCGACCGCCCTGGACCGGCTGGACAGCGCCGCCGGCTCCGCCGGCCGGCCGGACGCGGTCTACACCGCGATGCGCCGGCTGATGCCGGACGGGACGGTGCGCGACGTGCTGTCCGTGCCGTTCGACCGCCGGCTCGCCTGGGAACGCTGCTACCTGGACAACAACCCGCTCGTGCTGCGCCGGCTGCCGGCCACCCGGTTCAGCCGGCTGCGCCGCACCACCTCGGTGGCGCCGAAGGAGGACTGGGAGCTGGTCTACCGGTTCAGCCGCCGGCACCGGGTCGAGCACATTCCCGAGCCGACCGTGAACTACACCATCAACCCGGACAGCTACTGGACCCCCTGGGAGCTTTCATGAGGCCCGGTCTGCGGAAAGTCGTACTCCCCGCCGGGCTGGCGGTGCTGCTCGCGGCCGCGGTGGCGATCGTCGTCGCGCTGCGCGGCGGCGGCTCGGAGACCGCCACCGGCACGAACGCCACGCCCGGCGCCACCGCGCCGCGGGCCACCAGCGGGCCCAACTCGTCCCCACCGGCCTCGGCGCCCGCCTCCGGCGCCACGTCGGCCCCGGCGTCGAGCCCGGCCAAGGAGCCGACCGCCGCGCCCAGCCGGACCGGGGCGCTGCCGGCCACCGCCACCGGCGGCGGCCGCTACCCGGCGCGGTTCACCGTCGGCGCGCCCGGCGTGCGGCCCTACAAGCAGTCCGACGCGGCCCTGCCGGTGCCCAAGGGCTACCGGGTGGTCCAGCCCAGCAACCAGGAGAGCAAGGAATGGAACCTCTACGACTGCAACGGCACCGTCAACCTGGACCGTAGATACTTCCGGGCGTCCATCTACATCGGCACCGGTTGCCACGGCACGGTCAACATCACCAACTCGATCATCGCGCCGCCGCCCGGCTCGGTGAACCGCGCGATCCTGGTGAACGCCGACGCCTCCGGCTCGCTGCGGCTCAACCTCACCAACGTCACCATCCGCCCGGAGCCGGTGGGGCTGGGCGGCACGAGCACGCCGCTCAACGACCACGCGATCAACGACTGCGCCACCTGCACCATCTCGCTGAACCGGGTCGACGTCGCGAACACCGGCGGGATGTGCCTGTGCGGCGCGCGGACGACGATCCGCAACAGCTGGCTGCACGACAACTACATCGCCAACCTGCGCGACCCGGGCGAGGCGCACACCGGCGGCGTCTTCCCGTACGGCGGCAGCGGCCCGGTCACCATCGAGAACAGCCGCCTGGAGCCGGGCATCGACGCGCACACCGGCAAACCGGTGAAGAACTACTGGAAAGCGATCACCGCCGTGCTGTTCACCCAGAGCGTCGACGGCTCGGTGCTGCGCGACTATTCGGTGCGCAACAGTTTCATCTCGCTCGGCGGCTACGGGTTGTACGCCCAGACCGGCACGGATCTGAAGGTCAGCGACAACGTCTTCGGCCCCAGTCATTGGGGGGCCGCGGGCGGCTGCGACAAGAACTGTCCGGTCACCTTCGGGGAGTGGTCGAACAACGTGGTGGGCACGATCGACGGGGTGCCCACCGGGAAAAAGGTTCCCCAACCGAACTGATCACATTCTCTTTGTTGTCAGGAAAAGAGCACCGAATGATACACAGGCTAGTGTCCGGCGTGATATCGACACTGGTCATCGGTGCCGTGATTGCGCTCCCCGGAGCGGTTCTCGCGGCCGACGACCCGTGCGGCGTCAACTCCAATCCGATCGTGTGCGAGAACTCGAAACCCGGGACGCCCCTCGACGAGTGGTACGGCGACAGCGCGTGGGGTGACATCGGCGGCTTCACCACGAAGATGAGCGTCCAGCCCGGCGAGACCCTGCAGCTCAAGGTGCACTCGCCGACCTCGTTCACGGTCACCTTCTACCGGCTGGGCTACTACGGTGGCGACGGGGCGCGCCGGATGCCGACCTCGCCCACCGCCACGTTCCCGGCCAAGGAGCAGCTCGACTGCAAGAAGGACGCGACCGGCCTGGTCGACTGCGGCAACTGGGTCACCAACGTCACCTGGACCGTGCCGTCCGACGCGGTGTCCGGCGTGTACCTGGCCGCGCTCGACCAGGGCGACGGGGCCGGGTACATGCCGTACCCGTTCGTGGTGGCCAACGACAACAGTCGCTCCGACGTGCTCGTGCAGACCTCGGACCAGACCTGGCAGGCGTACAACAAGTGGGGCGGGCAGAACCTGTACGAGGGTGGCGGCCCGGCGCCGGACGGCC
Organism: Actinoplanes teichomyceticus ATCC 31121; assembly: GCF_003711105.1. Taxonomy (NCBI): domain Bacteria; kingdom Bacillati; phylum Actinomycetota; class Actinomycetes; order Micromonosporales; family Micromonosporaceae; genus Actinoplanes; species Actinoplanes teichomyceticus. Next base: position 4,465,240 of record NZ_CP023865.1, on the reverse strand, counting down.
GCGCGTACAAGGTCAGCTACAACCGTCCGATGCGGATCGCCGGCGACAACGGGATCCTGTCCAGCGAGTACCCGATGATCCAGTGGCTGGAGCGCAGCGGGTACGACGTCAGCTACGCCTCCAACATCGACGTCTCCACCAAGCCGGCCCTGCTGCCCAAGCACAGGATCTACCTGTCCTCCGGGCACGACGAGTACTGGGACCAGGGCATCTGGGACAACCTCAAGGCGGCCCGCGCGGCCGGCGTCAACCTGGCCTTCTTCAGCGGCAACGAGGCGTTCTGGCGGACCCGGCTGGAACCGTCGATCACCACCGACGGCGGGGCCAACCGCACCCTGGTCTGCTACAAGATGACCAAGATGAGCCAGAACCCGCCGAACGGCATCGCCGACCCGAGCGGGCAGTGGACCGGCACCTGGATGGACCCGGCCGGCGCGGGCACCGGCGGCAACAAGGCGCAGAACCAGATCACCGGCACGCTGTTCTCGGTCAACGGCTACCGCCGCGACGCGATGACGGTGTCCTCGGAGTTCAAGAGGATGCGGCTGTGGCGGGACACCTCGATCAGGAACCTGAACACCGGTGAGGTGGCGACGTTCCCGCTCGGCACGCTCGGCTACGAGTGGGACTCCGACGTGGACAACGCCGCCCGGCCGCCGGGCGCGGTGCGTTTCTCCGCCACCACCCTGCAGATCACCGACGGCACCCTGCTGCTCGACGAGGGCAACAACTACGGCAACGGGGTGGCCACCCACAGCGTGGTGATGTACCGCGACCCGGTCTCCGGCGCCCTGGTCTTCGGCTCCGGCACGGTGCAGTGGTCGTGGGGGCTGAGCGCGCAGCACACCGGCCCGGCCAGCTCCGAGGACCCGCGCATGCAGCAGGCCACCGCCAACGTGCTGGCCGACATGGGCGCGCTGCCCAAGACGCTGCAGAGCGGGCTGGTCATGCCGACCAAGTCGGCCGACACCGCCGGGCCGGCCGTGACGGTCACCGCGCCCACCGCGGGCGCGACCGTGCCGAAACTGTCGCCGATCACGGTGACCGGCACCGCCGCCGACGCGGCCGGGCAGCTCGGCCGGGTCGAGGTCTCCACCGACGGCGGCGCCACCTGGTCGGCCGCCACCGGGCTGGCGAACTGGACGTACACCTGGACGCCGGTCGTCGAGGGCGCCGCCCAGATCCGGGTGCGCGGCATCGACGACAGCCTGAACTTCGGGCCGGTCACCACGATCAACGTGACCGTCGGGCCGCAGAAGTGCCCGTGCACCACGTACAAGGCGAGCGACGTGCCGGCCAACGCCGACTCGTTCGACGGCTCGCCGAACGAGCTGGGCGCCAAGTTCCAGGTGGCGGTGCCGGCGCAGGTGACCGGCGTGCGCTTCTACAAGTCGGCGGCGAACACCGGCACCCACGTCGGCAAGCTGTGGACCACCGGCGGCAGGCTGCTGGCCCAGGGCACGTTCGGCAACGAGTCGGCGACCGGCTGGCAGACGATGAGTTTCGCCAAGCCGGTCTCGATCTCGGCGAACACCACGTACGTGGTGTCGTACTACACGCCGACCGGGCACTATTCGTACAGCAGCGCGTACTTCACCGCCAAGGGCGCCGGCGAGGGCGTGGTGCGGCAGCTGCAGTCCGGGGTGTCCGGGTCCAACGGCGTCTACCGGTACGGCGCCGGCGGCGGTTTCCCCACGCTCAGCTGGGGCGACACCAACTACTGGGTGGACGTGGTGGTGGAGACCGCGACCGCGGGCACCACGCCGCCGGCCGTCGCGGTCAAGTCGCCGGCCGCCGGGGACGCGGGCGTGGCCCGCAACACCGTGGTCACGGCGACGTTCGACCACGACATCGACCCGGAGAAGCTGGAGTTCACGCTGAGGGCGGGCGCCGACGCGGTGGCCGCGAAGGTCTCGTACGACGACGCCACCCGCAAGGCGACGCTGCTGCCGGACAACGTGCTGGCGGCCAACACCGAGTTCACCGCGTCGGTGAAGGCCACCGACCTGTGGGGCAACGCGATGGCGTCACCGCAGACGTGGAAGTTCACCACCGGCGCCGGGGTCCGCTGCCCCTGCTCGGTGTGGGGCCCGGCGGCCACGCCGGACGTCGAGAGCGCCAGCGAGGCGGCGTCGCTGGAGCTGGGCATGCGGTTCACCTCGGCGGTGGACGGATACGTCACCGGGGTCAGGTTCTACAAGGGTGACCGCAACACCGGCACGCACACCGGCACGCTGTGGTCGGGGACCGGCCAGGAGCTGGCCACCGGCACGTTCCAGAACGAGACCGCCAGCGGCTGGCAGACGCTCACGTTCGCCACGCCGGTGCCGATCGACGCGAACACGCCGTACGTCGTGTCGTACCACACCGACACCGGGTTCTACGCCTACAGCGGGGCGTACTTCGGCCAGGCCCGCACGGCGTACCCGCTGACCGCGGTCGCCGACACGGCCACCGGTCACAACGGGCTGTTCAAGGCCGGTGCCACCCGGGCGTTCCCGACCAGCAGCTGGAACGCCAGCAACTACTGGGTCGACGTGACCTTCACGACGACCACGCCCTGATCGCCACGGGCCCGGCGCCGCCACGGCGCCGGGCCCACCGTGTCCCTGACGAGGAGAGCAAGTGAGTTCGGTCAGCGTCGTGATCCCGTGCTACCGGTACGGCGACTATCTGCGGGCGTGTGTGGACAGCGTGCTCGACAACCCGGGCGTCGACGTCCGGGTGCTGATCATCGATGACGCGTCGCCGGACGACTCGGCCGACAAGGCGCGGGCCATCGCCGAGAGCGACCCGCGCGTCGAGGTGCGGGTGCACACCGAGAACAAGCGGCACATCGCCACGTACAACGAGGGCCTGCTGGACTGGGCCGACGGTGACTACACCGTGCTGCTGTCCGCCGACGACCTGCTGACCCCGGGGGCGCTGACCCGGGCGGTGGCGCTGCTGGACGCCAACCCGAACGTCGGCTTCGCCTACGGCCACCCGGTGCACTTCCAGCACCCGGGCCCGCCGCCGCCGGCCCGTGACACCGGGGGCAGCACCGTCTACGACGGGCACTGGTGGCTGGAACGGCGGTTCCGGGAGGGCACCGGGTGCATCACCTCGCCGGAGGTGGTGGTGCGCACCAAGCTGCAGCGCGAGGTCGGCGGGTACGACCCGGACCTGCCGCACGCCGCCGACATCGAGATGTGGATGCGGCTGGCGTCGCACGCCGACGTCGGCTACGTCAAGGCCGACCAGGCGTACTACCGGCTGCACGGGCAGAACATGCACGCCGCCGAGGGGGCGCTCAACGACCTGCGGGAACGCAAGATCGCGTACGAGTCGGTGCTGACCAAGTGCCGGCACCTGCTGCCCGAGGCGGACCGCCTGGACGCCATGGTGCACCGGCGGCTGGCCCGGTTCGCGCTGCGCCGGGCGTTCCGCGCGTACGACCGCGGCCGCACCGCCGTGGTCCCGGAGGACGAGCTGGTCGCGTTCGCCGCGGAGTGCTGGCCGGAGTACCGCAGCCTGCCGGAGTTCCGCGCCCTGCGGGTGCGTCGGCGCATCGGGGCGCGGACCATGCCGTACCTTCAGCCGGTGGTCCTCTCCGCGGTCGCCGCCAAGGGCCGGGAATGGCTCTGGTGGCAGTCCTGGCGCCGCCGGGGCATCTGAGCCCGCGCACCGGCCGGAGTGAGAGTTGCGGCCTCTGGAATGTCTCGGTTCGTCTGGTTACCGTCCGGTAACCGCGACCGCCCCGCCGCCACCGGCGGGCGGCCCGCGAGCTGAGCCGTTGGAGGCCGGACATGCCCTTCCGCACCCGCATCCCCACCGTACTGCTGGCCGCGATCCTCGCCGGCGCCGGCGCCGCCCCGCTGCCGGCACGGGCCGACGGCGGTGAGTCCCGCGGCGCCGCCCCGCTGCCGGCGCGGGCCGCCGCTGCCGTCACGTCCCGCGGCGTCGCCATCCCCGCGTTCTACACCCCGCCGGCCACGCTGCCGGCCGCCGACGGGGCGCTGGTGCGCAGCGAGCCGCTGCGCCTGGCGTTGTCCCTGCCCGGCATCACCGGCACCCTGCCGGGCACCGCGACCCGGATCATGTACAGGTCCACCGACTCGGGCGGCGGCCCGGTCGCCGTGACCGGCGCCTACGTCGAGCCGGCCGCACCCTGGCTCGGACCCGGCCCGCGGCCGCTGGTCGTCCTCGCGCCCGGCACGATGGGCCAGGGCGACCAGTGCTCCACCTCCCTGGCCCTGCAGCGCGGCCTGGTCGTCGGCGCCGGCGCCGGCCGGACCACCGTGTCCATCGGCTACGAGATCCTGGCCATGTACCGGCTGCTCGCCAAAGGCATCGCGGTCGTGCAGACCGACTATCCGGGGCTCGGCGCGACCGACCGGCTGCACACCTACGTCAACCGGGTGGACGAGGCACACGCCGTGCTGGACGCGGCCCGGGCGGTCCGGGCGCTGCCGGACACCTCGATCACGGCGAGGTCCGCCGTCGGCCTCTACGGGTACAGCCAGGGCGGGGGAGCGGTCGCCGCGGCCGCGGAACTGCAGTCGTCCTACGCGCCAGACGTGCGGCTCAAGGCCACGTACGCGGGCGCGCCGCCGGCGAACCTCGCCGAGGTGACGGCGGCGATCGACGGCACCGAGCTGGTCGGCGCGCTGGGCTGGTCGGTGAACGGGTTCGTCCAGTCCGACCCGGAGCTGCGGCCACTGGTCGACGAGTACCTCGGCGACGCCGGCCGGGCCGTGCTGGCCGATCTGTCCACGATGTGTGTCGGTGACGCGCTGCTCGCCTATGCCGGGCGGCGCAGCTCGGCGTGGACCACGGACGGGCGGTCCCTGGCACAGGTCATCGCGGCCGAACCGCGCCTGCGGACCTTCCTCGACGAGCAGCGTATCGGCGCCCGCAGGCCGGCCGGTGTGGTCCGCGTCGCCACCGGCCTGCGCGACAACCTCGTGCCGCACGCCCAGTCCCGCACGATGGCCGCCGACTGGTGCCGGCTCGGCGGCGCCGTGGTCTACGCCCCGGTCGTGCTGCCGGAGACCGGCAGTCCGCTGCTGAACCACGTCGGGCCGCTGCTGACCGACCAGGGTCCCGCGGTGGACTGGCTCAGCCACCGCCTGGCGGGCCTGCCGGCGGTGTCCACCTGCGCCGTCCTGCCGCTGCAACCCTGACGGCCGCCGTAGGCCGGCATCCGCCGCCACCCTGGCCGGACCTTTCCCGGTACGAATGCCGGAGCCCCGTCCGCAGGCCTCGCGGCCCGAGCCCGGTGACGATCCCGCGCGACGTCGCTGTCTGCTTCGGGCCGCCCCGCGCCCGGACGGACCATCCGGACACGCTGGACGCCCACGCCCCGGGGCGATCCGGCGACCCGGCCGGTCCGGGAGCGGCCGGAAAACCATGAGCGAGTGTCGGTTGGTGTCTCCGGTGAACTATGGGGCGCAGCCGGCCTCGCCGACGAATCGGGAGGGCAGAGCTCCACCGCAAGCTTCTCGCTACTGCAGGTGATGACATGGCAACAGCTAGTAATCTCAGGGCGATTCGAGCCACGACGCCACTCTCACCCGAGATAGGAATGCCATGCCGACACTGCCCCGATCTCGATCCATCCTCGCCACGCTGGCCTGCGCCCTGACAGTGCTGCTGGGCGCGCCCGCGCCACCGGCGACAGCGCACCCGTATCCCGCCGCGCGGCAGGCCGTCGCCGCGCAGCCCTGCGTCCGCCAGGGGCAGGCCAACTATCCGGTCGAGTACTACTGGAAGAACGCGTTCGGGACGCGGCTGGGCGGCGGAGCGATCGCGGTCACCACCTCCCCGTCGCTGTGGGGCGGCCAGATCGCACCGGGAAGCGGTTTCAGCCTCACCCTCACCCACCGCACCGCCGGCTGGCCGCTGCTGGTCAGCACCTACACCACCACCTGGGACCTGTCGTCGCTGCTGGCCCACGCCGACATCGTCGGCCAGTCCGGCACCGGCACCATCAGCGGCACCACCCTGTCGATCACCTCCGGCAGCAAGGCCGATCCACCGGCCAAGACCATCGCGTTCCAGGTCCGCCAGGGCACCGCCGGAAACAGCATGACCATCCGGCCGACCGGGATCAGCAGCGTTCTCGCCGCCCCCGGCCAGCTCGGGAACAACACCGCCGCCACCCCGATCCAGATCGCCGCCGGACAGTCCATCGCGCCCACCCGGGCCGCTGACGACACCGCCACCGCCCAGGGCAAAGCCATCAGCGTGCCGGTCCTGGCCAACGACACCGCCACCGCACCGACGATCAGCAGCGTCACCCGGCCCGCCAACGGAACCGCGACGATCTCCGGCGCCAACGTGAGCTACACGCCCGGCCCGGGCTTCGTCGGCACCGACACCTTCACCTACACCGTCACCACCGCCTGCGGTACCGGCACCGCCGAGGTAACCGTCACCGTCGCCTGCACCGACACACCCATCCGCCTGGCCAACGGCAGCTTCGAAACCTCGCCCGTGAACGGTGTCCAGTTCCTCCCCGCCGCCTCCACCAACCCGGGCATCGGCTGGCACACCACTGACGCCAGCGGCGACCTGGAGTTCTGGAGCTCCGGCACGAACGGGGTGCCCGCAGCCGACGGCCGGCAGTTCGCCGAGCTCAACGCCTACCAGGCCGCCACGCTGTATCAGGATCTGCCGACCGTCCCGGGAACGCGGATGACCTGGTCGCTGCAGCACCGGGGCCGGGCGGGCACCGACGTGATGCAGGTGCTGGTCGGCGCGCCGGGCGCCACCGTGGCCCAAACCCCGGCCGGGGCCTCCACACCCGACATCTCCGACGGCGACACCGCCTGGGGCCGTCACACCGGGGTGTACGTCGTACCCGCCGGCCAGACCGTCACGCGCTTCGCGTTCCAGTCGGTGGCGACCGCGGGCAACGATCCAGGAATGGGAAACTTCCTGGACGGGGTGACCTTCGAAACACCGGCCTGCCCGTCCGCGTGAACACGGCGGGACATCCGGGCGCATCGAGCGCCCGGTCGTTCCCGGCTTCCGTCCCTCGCTCTGACACTGCGGCCGCCGTTGCTGCGCCGGAGTGGCTCGCCCGTGGACAGCAAGCGGCCACCGTCGCATGTCAGCGGTTGTGTGAACCGGCCCTGACGCGGCGGTGGCTGCCGCCGCGACGACTCCGGCCGGGACCGGACGGCGTGGCGTCCACGACCGTGAACGGCGCTAGCGGCGCAGCGGCACCACCGTCGTCGTCACGATCTTCGTCTTGACCGCGTGTTCGGCCGGCACCGAGCTGACGATCACCGCGCCGGAGGCGATCGCGGCGTCGTCGCCGATCTGCACGTCCGGCTCGATCACGATGCCGGTGCCGAAGCGGACCCGGTCGCCGATGGTCACCTTGCCGGAGGTGTAGCAGGACGGTCCGGTCGCGTTGTCGTTGCCGATCACGCTGTGGTGGTCGAACGAGGTGTACGCCGAGAAGAAGTTGTTGTCGCCCATCCGCACGCCGGTCGCGACGTGGCAGAACGCGCAGATGATGTTGCCCTGGCCGAGCCGTACGTCGGTGGCGATCTTCGCGGTCGGGTCGATGGCGTTGGCCAGCGGGATGCCCGCGTCCGCGCACACCTGACGGAACCGGGCGCGTACCGCCGGAGACCGCCCGATCGCGATGACCGCCGCGTCGAACGCGCCCGCCCGGAACAGCTCGGTCAGCCGGCCGGTGCCGCCGACCACCGGCACCCCGTGCACCTCGCCGCCCCACCGGGACACGTCGTCGTCGACGATCGCGACCGCCTGCTGGGTGGTGCTGCCGGCCAGGATGTCGAGCACCTGGGTGGCGCCGAGCGCCGCGCCGACCAGCAGGATGCGCTGCCGGCCGGGCGCGCCGGCCAGCGGCGCGGGCAGCTCGGCCGGACCGACCGCGGCCGCGGCGGCCGGCTGCGCGACCGCGGCCTCCACGTCCTTCACCGTGATCAGCCGGTCCAGGCCCAGGGTGGACAGGTCCACCCCGAGCTGCGCGGCGCGCCGCACCGCCTTGACCGTGGCGCGCGGGCCACCGGCGGGCCGGTCCGCCGCCGCGGCGGCCTGCTGCGCGACGTAGGCGTCGCGGGCCGCGACGTCGTCGAAGAGCATCGCGATCGGCTCGGTCAGCGGGACCTCGGCGCCCTTGCCGGCCCGGTGCAGCAGCACCCCGGCGACCGGGGCGAGCACCTCCAGCACCGCCTTGCTCGTCTCCACCTCGGCGAGCAGCTCATCCTTCGCCACCTCGGCGCCGTCGTCGGCGAACCACATCACCAGGACGCCGTGCTCGCTGTTGACGTCGTTGGTGGGCACCAGGACCGGATTCAACGCTCTCTCCTCAGCTGGCGGCGGCGCGGACGGCCGCCTCGATGCGGGCACTGCCGACCAGGACCCCGGCCTCCTTCGCCTTCGACGAGGGGATGACCGTGGGCGCGCTGGCCACGACGTCGACCGGCCGGTCCAGCCGCCCGAACATGCGGCGGGAGATGACCGACGCCGCCTCCGAGCCCCAGGACCAGCCGTCGGCGCCCTCCTCGACGGTGACCAGGCGGCCGGTGACGGCCACCGAGCGCTCCACCGGGGCCCAGTCCATCGGGGCGATCTGGGCCGGCACGATCAGCTCGGCGAAGATCTCCTCCTCGACGGCGAGCCGCTCGATCACCTGGGCGGCGAGCAGCGCCTGGTAGCCGTACGCCAGCACGCTGACCGAGCAGTCGGCCGCCGGCACCGCGGACAGCCGCACGGTCGGCAGCATGCCCGGCGACGCCTCGCTGGTGGCCAGCAGGTCCCCGACCCGCCCGTGCGCCGGCAGGCTCAGGTGCTGCGGGTAGAGCAGCTTGTGCTCCACGTAGAGCACCGGCTCGTCCCGGCCGAGGAAGTCGGCGAACACCGCGCGCGGGTCGTGGTAGAGCGAGGCGGCCACCACCCGCAGGTGCGGGACGCCGAGGAAGTGCTTCTCCAGGCTCTGGCTGTGGGTGGGGCCGTACCCGCGGTGCCCGCCGGTGGCCGCCCGCACCACCACCGGGCAGGTCGCCTGCCCGGCGTACATCGCCTGGTATTTCGCGATGTGGTTGACCACCTGGTCGAACATCAGGGTGAGGAAGTCGCCGAACATCACCTCGGCGATCGGGCGGTACCCGGCCAGGGCCAGCCCGGCGGAGATCCCGGCGATGGCGCCCTCACTGATCGGCGTGGTGCGCACCCGTTGCGGGAACGCCGTGGACAGTCCCCGGGTGACCTTGAAGGCGCCGCCGTACGGATCGGCGATGTCCTCGCCGAGCAGCACCACCCGCCGGTCGTCGGCGAGCGCGCCGCGCAGCGTGTCCCCGAGCTCCTTCGCGAAGATCACGGCAGGGCCCTCGCCGTCGCCACGACCTCGTCCAGCGCGGCCTCCACCTCGGCGTCGATGCGCAGCCGGTCGGCGTCGTCCAGGCGCCGGCCGTGCACCACGAGCGGCTCGGTGAGCCAGTGCGCGGCGATCTCCTCGGCCGGGCGCTCGTCGTCGCTCTTGGAGTGGTGGCACAGCCGGTACGTGTGGATGAGCAGCACGCGCGGGCCGTTCCCGGCGCGGACCAGGTCGATCTGCTCCCCGGCGATGGCACTGAGCTGCTCGACGTCGGTGCTGTCCACCTCGCGCACCGGCACCCCGAACGCGGTGAACCGGGCCGCCATGTCCCCGGCCAGGTTGGCCGCCACCGGCGTGCTCTGCGCCCACCGGTTGTCCTCGCACACCACCAGCAGCGGCAGCTTCCACAGGGCGGCCATGTTCATGGTCTCGTAGACCACGCCCTCGCCCAGGGTGCCGTCGCCGATGAACACCACGCTCACCGCCGTGGTGCCGGACAGCTGATTGGCCAGGGCGATGCCGGCCGCGTTCGGCACGATGCCGCCCTGCACGCCGTTGGACTTGAAGCCGGGCGCGCAGATGTGCTGGCTGCCGCCCATGCCGCGGCAGACCCCCGCCTCCTTGCCCATGATCTCGGCGAGCAGGCCCAGCGCGTCGCCGGAGTGCGCGAGGTAGTGGCCGTGGCACCGGTGGTTGCTGAAGATGTGGTCGCCGTCGGTCAGGTGCTCGGTGACCGCGACCGCGTCGGCCTCCTGCCCGATGCAGGCGTGCGTGGTGCCGTTCAGCGCGCCCTCCTCGAACAGCCGCAGCAGCGTCTCCTCGAACCGCCGGATGAACCGCATGCGCCGGTACCGCCGGTGGGCGAGCGGTTCGCCGGGCGCTCCGGTGAGCCGCTCGTCGGTCCCGGCCCGCGCCGGCGCGAGCGCCGTCGACATCATCTGCCTCCCCCTGGCCGCCCCGCGGGGGCGGATGACCCGTCGCGCCGACGATACCGACGGCCCGATGTCCTATGCAGACACCTTCAGCCATCGTGGAAGCGCCGCGGATCGCCGAATTAGAGCCGAACGGACGGCTCGCCCCACCCAACGGATGGCACCGGCCCGCGTGCGGCGGTGACTACAGTAGTCGAGTCGATCACGACGTACCGTGACGGAATCGAGCCTGCCGGAAAGCCGTCACAGCGCTGGGCGGGGTGACCCGCGGTCGAGTAGGGTCCGTCCACTCCGGAGCCGCATCCCGGCCAGGACACTGGGAGTTGTCACATGATTCCGCTCGTGGATCTGCAAGCCGCGCACGCCGAGGTCGCCGAGGAGGTGGACGCCGGCTTCAAACGGGTGCTGGCCACCACCGGCTTCATCGGCGGCGCCGAGGTGACGGCGTTCGAGCGCGAGTTCGCCGAGTTCTCCGGCGCCGCGCACTGCGTCGGCGTCGCCAACGGCACCGACGCGGTCGAGCTCGCGCTGCGCGCCGCCGGGGTGCGGGCCGGCGACGAGGTGGTGGTGCCGGCCAACACGTTCGTCGGCACCGCCGAGCCGGTCGCCCGGATCGGCGCCCGGGTCGTGCTCGCCGACATCGACCCGCACACCTACCTCGTCGACGTGGACAAGATGCTCGCCGCGGTCGGCCCGAGGACCCGGGCGGTCGTCCCGGTCCACCTCTACGGCCAGCTGGCCGACGCCGCGCGGCTGCGGGCCGAGCTGGCCGGCAGCGGCGTCGCGGTGGTCGAGGACGCGGCACAGTGCCAGGGCGCGCTGCGGCACGGCCGCGGCGCGGGCGCCGAGGGCATCGCCGCGACCAGCTTCTACCCGGGCAAGAACCTCGGCGCCTACGGCGACGCCGGCGCGGTCCTGACGCCCGACGAGGACCAGGCCACCCGGGTACGGACGCTGGGCAGCCACGGCGGCCTGACGAAGTACGTGCACGAGGTGGTCGGCGTCAACAGCCGCCTGGACGCGCTGCAGGCCGTGGTCCTGCGCGCCAAACTGGCCCGGCTCGCGGCGTGGAACCGGGCCCGGCGCGCCGCCGCCGCGCGCTACGACGAGCTGCTGTCCGGCCTGGACGTGATCCGCCCGGCCACCCTGGACGGCAACGAGCACGTCTGGCACCTGTACGTGGTCCGCGTCCCCGGCGGCCCGGGCCGCCGCGACGCCGTGCTGGCCCGCCTGCACGAGGCCGGGGTCGGCGCGGCCATCCACTACCCGTACCCGCTGCACCGGACGCCCGCGTTCGCCGACCCGCGGCACCCGGCCGGCAGCTTCCCGGTGGCCGAGCGGGTGGCCGGCGAGATCCTGTCGCTGCCGTTGTACCCGCAGATCACCGCGGACCAGCAGGAGACGACCGTGCGGGCGCTCGCCGCGGCGCTCTGAAGGACCGGGTAGACCGCGTGTACCTCACCATCCGGGACCGGCCGGGCAAGGGCGAGGCGGCCGGTCCCGGCGGCCGGGCGCCGCGGGTGGCCACCACGGTCGTCCTGCTCGGCGTGGTCAGCCTGCTCACCGACATCTCGTCGGAGATGGTGACCGCCGTCCTGCCGCTCTACCTGACCGCCGAGCTCGGGCTCGGGCTGCTGGCGTACGGCGTGGTCGACGGGCTCTACCAGGGCGTCAGCGCCCTGGTCCGGATTTTCGGCGGCTACCTCAACGACCGGACGAACCGGCCGAAGTGGGTCGCCGTGTCCGGCTACGGCATCTCCGCGCTGAGCCGGATCGCGCTGGTGCCGGCGCACACCTTCGCGGCGATCACCGCCGTCATCACCGCCGATCGGCTCGGCAAGGGCTTCCGCACCGCGCCGCGGGACGCGCTGATCGCCGACGCCTCCGATCCGGGGGCGCTGGGCCGGGCGTTCGGCGTGCACCGGGCGCTGGACACCGTCGGCGCCGCGCTCGGCCCGCTGGTCGCCTTCGCGCTGCTGCTGCTCGTGCCCGGCGGCTACCGCGCGGTGTTCGTGGCGTCGTTCGCGTTCGGGCTCGTCGGGGTCGCCGTACTCGTGCTGTTCGTGCCGGACCGGCGCACCGCCGGCGGCGGCCTGCCGGTCCGGCGGCTGTTCGCCGAGCTGGCCGCCCCGCGCCTGCGGCGCCCGCTGCTGGCCGCCGGGCTGCTCGGGCTGTGCACCGTCGGCGACGGTTTCCTCTACCTGTCGTTGCAGCACAGCGGCGACTTCGCGGCCCGCTGGTTCCCGCTGATGTACGTCGGCACCAACCTCGTCTACCTCGCGCTGGCCGTCCCGCTGGGCCGGCTCGCCGACCGGGCGGGGCGGGCCCGGGTGTTCGTCGGCGGGCACGTCGCGCTGCTCGCCGTCTACCTGGTCGCCGCCGGCTCCGGCGGCGGGGTGCTGCCCACCCTGCTGGCGCTGGCCCTGCTCGGCGTGTACTACGCGGCCACCGACGGCGTGCTGCCCGCGCTGATCAGCCGGCGGGTCCCGGCGCAGGCGCGCGGCAGCGGGATCGCCGCGGCGCAGACCGTCGTCGTGCTGACCCGGTTCGCCGTCTCGCTGGCCTTCGCCGGCCTGTGGGAGGCGATCGGGCCGGCGTCCGCCCTGTGCCTCGCCGCCGGCTGCCTCGCGGCCGGCCTCGGGGCCGCATCCTGGCTGTTGAAAGGCATCGACGCGTGAGCCTGCGTACCCGGCTGGCGGTGTTCGCCGCCGTCCTCGTGCTGGCCGTGGCCGGTACGGCCGCCTTCGTCCTGCGCCTGCGCGAGCAGCGGCGCGAGCAGGTCGCCGCGGCGCCGCCGGTGCCGGTCGCCGACCTGGCCGCGGTCACCCGGCAGCCGCACGTCGTCTTCCGCAGCACCGCGATCGGCGACGAGTACGGTCGGGTCGCCGCCGTGCCGCTGACCGACCCGACCGGCCCGCGGGCGTTCACCCAGGCGTCCTGCGACCGGGTGTACGCCCACGCCGGCGAGGCGGTCTGCCTCTACGCCAAGCCCGGGTTCGTCACCACGTACCGGGCCGAGGTGCTGGACGCCGGCTGGGCGATCCGCCGGTCGCTGCCGCTGTCCGGGGTGCCCAGCCGCACCCGGCTCTCGCCGGACGGCGAGTGGGCGGCCACCACCACGTTCGTCTCCGGGCACGCGTACTCCTCGCCGGGCGACTTCTCCACCGAGACCCTGATCACCCCGCTGACCGGCGGCGGGCGGAGCCTGAACCTGGAGAGCGACTTCACGCTGGTGGTCGACGGCCGGCGCAACACCGCCCGGGACCGCAACATGTGGGGCGTCACGTTCGCCGCCGACGGCGACCGCTTCTACGCCACCGCGGCGTCCGGCGACCGCACCTGGCTGGTGCGCGGCAGCCTGAGCAGCCGGGAGCTGGTCGCGCTGCGCGAGGACGCCGAGTGCCCGTCGCTGTCCCCGGACGGCGGCCGGGTGGCGTTCAAGACCCGCGACGGCCGGCCCGAGGGACAGTGGATGATCGCCGTCTACGACCTGGCCACCGGCCGCTCCACGCTGCTGGCCGAGAAGCACAGCGTGGACGACCAGATCGAGTGGCTCGACGGCGAGCACGTGCTCTACGGCCTGCCGCGCGCCGGCAACGGGCCCTCGGCCAGCGACGTGTGGACCGTACCGGCCGACGGCACCGGCGCGCCGCGGCTGTTCGTCCCGGACGCCTGGTCGCCCGCCGTGGTGCGCTGACGGCCGGGCGGCCCGGCGCGGGGCGCGGATCAGTCGCGCGGAATGCATGTGCGGGGCGTCGGAAGAATGACAACGGTCGTACCGGAAATGGGGATTCGATGTCGGTTTCGCCGATGTCGGGGCGCTTTCTCGCGGCGGCCGGGAGGACTAGGGTGACGGCATGACGGGAATTCCACGGTGAGGTCTTTTCTCGCGGTTTCCGGGGCGTCCGCGGCGGCCCCGCCGCCCGCCGTCCTGGCGCATCTCGGCGCCCCGCTGGTGCGCGCCACCGACGGCGGCTGGGTGGCGATGAGCGACCCGGACCCGGACGACCGGGTCGGGGACGGCTTCACCGTGCGCCTGGGCCGGACCGCCCGCACCCGCGCCGGCGACGTCTCCACCGCCGCGCTCGGCGAGCTGCTGCGCGACGGCGCCGAGGTGGACGGCGCCCCGCTTGCCGCCCTCGTCCCCCCGTTCGCCGCCGCGCACCGCGACGGGCCGGCCGCGCCGATCGTCACGGCCACCGACTGGCTCGGCTTCCAGCAGCTCTTCTGGTGGCAGGGCGCGGGCGTCGCGGCGGTCTCCACCAGCGCCCTCGCGCTCGCCGAGCTGGCCGGCGCCGGGCTGGACCGGCCGGCCCTGGCCGTGCAGAGCCTGGTCGGCTGGCAGGTCGGGCTGCGCACCCTGTTCGACGGGGTGGGCAAGGTCCCGGCCGGCTGCCTGGCCATCCTCGACGACGGCCGGGTCACCCTGCACCGCTACGTCGAGGAGTCGCTGGCCCTGGACGGGCCGCCGCTCTCGGTCGAGGCCGCCGCGGCCGAACAGGCCGAGCTCATGGTCGAGTTCCACCGCGCCTACCTGCGCGACCACCCCGATGCGGTGCTGCAGCTGACCGGCGGGCAGGACACCCGGGTGCTGCTGGCCGCCATCCCCGCCGAGCTGCGTGCCGGGCTGGCCGCGCTCACCCTCGACGTGCACGGCGGCACGGACTCCCGGTTCGCCCACCGGCTCGCCGCCATGACCGGGATGAAACTGCACGTCCACTGGCTCGACGAGTCTCCGGCGGTCACCCCGGCCGAGGCGTACGAGCTGGCCGTGCGGGCCGCCCGCGCGCTCGACGGCATGGCCAGCCCGCTCGCCCTGGCGCCGCTGCTGCGCGCCGAGTCCCAACTGGATCAGGGGCACCGGCTGTCCGGGCTGGGCGGCGAGACCTGCCGCGGCTTCTACTACTTCGGCCAGCCGGCCAACGCCGTCACCGGACCGAAACTGATCGAGAAACTGGCCACCTGGCGGCTCTACGCCAACGAGGCCGTCGAGACCGCGGCGCTGGCGCCCGACTTCGCCGCGTCCGCCCGCGCCGACGCCCTTGACCTGATCACCGCGTCGTTCGAGGGTTACCCGTCGCAGTGGCTGCCCGCGACCGACCACTTCTACCTCTACCAGCGGATGCAACGCTGGTCCGGAGCGCACGGTTCGGTCGCCGCGGCCAGCCGGCACTTCGTCAACCCGATGTTCGACCGCCGGTTCATCCAGCTGGCGCACGCGGTCCGGCCCGAAGACAAACGTCACGGCCTGCTCACCGGTCGCCTGATCACCCTGCTCGACCCGGCGCTGGCCGCCGTCCCGCTCGACTCGGGTCTGCTGCCGAACCGGCTCGGCCGGCCCGGCCTGGCCGCGCGCACCGCGGCGTACCGGGTGACCGCGCGGAAGGCCGCCCGCAAGATCCGGCAGAGGCTGCGCGGTCAGGGCCGGCCGCAGCTGGGCGCCGCCGAGATGGCCGCCCTGGTGGTCGCGCACTGGCGAGCCGAACCGGACCTCACCGCGCCGCTGCGCGCCACCGGCCTGATCCACGGGACGTGGCTCGACGACATGCTCGCCGGCCGTGCCACCCCCGCCCCGGCGACGGTCGCCTTCCTCACCAACCTGCTGGCCGTCGCCACCCGCTGAACGCCGCGGGGCCGCTCGGGGCGGCCCGGTCAGCGCGGTAGCGAGCGCAGCGCCGCCACCACGGCGCCGGGCGCCCGCAGCGGCAGGAAGTGGTCGGCGCCGGGTATCCGCACCAGGCGGCAGCCGGGAATGCGCCGCGCGGCCTCGACGCAGGCCGGGACGAACGACGGCCGTTCCTGATCACCGAGCAACAGCACACTGGGCGTGGCGACGTCCTCCAGCCGCGACCACGCGTCGCCGTCGTCGGCGAGGGTGTCGCCCCAGCCGAGCCAGAACCGGACCGCCGAGCGGAGCAGATCGACGACCAGCGGGTCCCGTCCGGCCCGGGCCCAGCGGGCGACGCCCTGCTCGACGAAGGTCTCCGGGTCGGGGCTGTCCGGCTCGTCGGCCGGGTCGTGGGCGGGCGGGGCGCCGGAGATGCCCGGGCAGGCCAGCACCATCCCGCGGACCCGGTCCGGCTCGGCCAGGGCGAGGTCGAGCGCGGTGCCGCCGCCCATGCTGCAACCGGCGAACAGCGCCGGCCCGACGCCGAGCCGGTCGAGCACCCGGCGCAGGTCGTCGAGCCGGGAGAACCGCCCGGCCGGCGGCGTGGAGCGGCCGAAGCCCCGCACGTCGTAGCGGATCAGGCGGTGCTGACCGGTGAGCCGCTCCCAAACCGGGCTCCAGTTCCGGGAATCGCCGACTCCCGGGTGCAGCAGCACGACCGGCGGCAGGCTCTCCCCGATGTCCTCGGCCCAGACCGACCCGCCCGGCACATCGATCACGTGCTCCACGGCGCCGAGCCTGCCACACCGAAGGCGTCCGGGCGCGCGGGGACCACCGGATCGGTCCCCGGGTGCCCGGGCCGGAGCGCCGGCCAGGACCCGGCGCTGCCCTCCCCGGCGCCCGGGCCGGATCGTCGGCGAGGACCCGGCGCTGCCCTTCCCACGCCTGCTCGCCGAGCCCGGCAGCCGCGCCGGAAAGCCCGGACAAGCCTCTCCGCCGGTGGAAAAAGCGATTTCCGGGGTACGGTCGGCGCCGGGCCGGAATCGACCGGTATTCGTGCGACCGGATCCGGTGAAAAGGCCACCGCCGCACCGGGCGATGGCCTTTCTCGTGCATTGCGCAATCCGTTTCCGAGCGATTCGGTGGGGCCCGCCCTAGTGGGCGAGCTCGCGCAGCACCCCGACGATGTGCTTCTGGTCGTCCTCGGTCAGCCGGTGGTGCAGCGGCAGGATCAGCGAGTCCCGGGTGATCCGCTCGGTCACCGGCAGCGGGCCCGGGGCGACGTCCGCGTACGCCGGCTCCAGGTGCGCCGCCATGATGCCGCGCCGCGCCGACACGCCGCGCCGGGCCAGCTCGGCCAGCACCTCGTCGCGGCCGGTCCGGAACGCGGGGTTGAGCAGCACCCAGAACGACTGGTAGTTGCTCTGTCCGTAGGCCGGGTCACGAACCGGCACCAGGCCGTCGATGTCGGCCAGCAGCTCGTGGTAGCGGGCGGCCAGCTCACGCCGCTGCGCGACGAGCCCGGCCAGCCGGCCCAGCTGCACCAGCCCGACGGCGGCCTGGATGTCGGTCATCCGGTAGTTGTAGGCGGTCTCCAGGTACGCCTCCAGCACCGGCTGGGCGCTGGCGTGCCGGTCGGCCGCGGACACGTTCATGCCGTGCTCGCGCAGCCGGCGCAGGCGGGTGGCCACCTCGGCGTCGTCGACGGTGACCATGCCGCCCTCGCCGGTGGTGAGCACCTTGCGCGGGTGGAACGACCACGCGGCGATCGCCGCCCCGGCGCCGGCCGGTTGACCGTACGCCGTCGAACCGGCCGCGCACGCGGCATCCTCGACCAGCGCCAGCCCCCAGCCGGCCGCGGCCTTGCGCAGCGCGGCCGTGTCGAACGGCACGCCGCCCTGGTGCACCGCGATGACCGCCCGGGTGCGTGGGGTCCGCACCGCGTCGACCGTTTCCACGGTCAGGTTGCCGGTGGCCAGGTCCACGTCGGCGAAGACCGGGGTGGCCCCGACGTAGCGGACCGCGTTGGCGGTGGCGATGAACGACAGCGACGGGACGATGACCTCGTCGCCCGGGCCGACGGCCCGCACGACCAGGGCCAGATGCAGCGCCGTGGTGCACGAGCTGACCGCGACGCCGTGCCCGGCGCCGACGGTGGCCGCGAACTCGCGCTCGAAGCGGGCCACCCGGGGCCCCTGGGCGACCCAGCCGGAGCGGACCGCCTCGGCGGCCGCCTCGGCCTCCTCCTCGCCCAGCATGGGGATCATGACCGGGATCATCGGGACGACCGCCACCAGTCGACGAGACCCCGCAGGCCCTCGTGCAGGCCGATCTCGGCGCGGAAGCCGATCCGCTCGGCGGCCGCGCGGGTGTCGGCCAGCCGGCGGGTGACGCCGTTGACCGCGCGGGCCGGGCCGTGCTCCGGCGCCAGATCCGACTTCATCGCCGCGCTCAGCGCCGCGGCCAGCTCCTTGAGACTCGTCTCGGTGCCGCTGGCCACGTTGAACACCTCGTCGGTGACGTCGGCGCGGGCGGCCAGGATGTTGGCCCGGGCGATGTCGGCCACGTGCACGAAGTCCATGGTCTGCAGACCGTCGCCGAGGATCAGCGGGGGAGTGCCCGACTCGATGCGCTCCATCCAGCGGATCAGCACCTCGGTGTACAGGCCGTGGATGTCCATCCGCGGGCCGTACACGTTGAAGTAGCGCAGGGCCACGTAGTCCAGGTCCTTCATGGCCTTGAAGCTGCGCAGGGTGGCCTCGTTGAACGCCTTGGCCGCACCGTAGAAGGTGTCGTTGTGGTACGGATGGTGCCGCTCGGTGGTCGGGAACTGCTCGGCCAGGCCGTACACCGACGCCGACGACGACGCGATCACCTTCCTGACGCCGGCCTCGGCGGCCGCCTCGACGACGTTGAAGGTGCCGTCCACGAGCACCTCGTTGGCCAGTCGCGGCTCCTCCGCGCACTGCGTGATCCGGATCGCGGCCAGGTGGAACACCAGATCCTTGCCGGCGGTCATCTCGCGCACCAGGTCCCGGTCACGGATGTCGCCCTCGACGAGGGTGACCGGGCCGTTCTCCAGGGCCCAGGCGAGGTTGTCCCGCCGCCCGCGGACGAAGTTGTCCAGGACGACGATCTCGGCGGCCCCGCCGCGGATGAGCTCGTCGACCACGTGCGAGCCGATGGTGCCCGCCCCGCCGGTGACCAGGGCGCGCGCGCCCTCGATCGATACAGCCGTCACGCCATGCGCCCTTCGTTGAGCTTGATCATCGTGCCGCCCTCGGTCAGGCTACGCGAGGCGGTCTGCAGCAGCTCCAGCACGCGCAGGCCGGAGCGGCCGTCGGTGAGCGCGGGCGTCCCCGTGGTGATCGCCCGCGCGTACTCGTCGACCATGGTGCGCAGCGCCTCCCGCTCGGTCAGCGCCGGCGCCACCATGTCGCCGGAGCGGTACGAGATCAGGATGTCCCGGCGCTGCTCGTCGCCGAGCTCGTCCGGCGACGCCACGTCGACGCCCCGGTCGTAGATCGCCAGCCGCTGGCTGGGGTTCAGGTCGTCCCACACCAGCGTCCGCTTGGAACCGCCGAAGATCGCCGTGCGGATCTTGACGGGGGACAGCCAGTTCACGTGGATGTGCGCGATCGCGCCGTTGCTCAGCTGCAGCGTCAGGTACGCCACGCAGGCCCGGCCGGCGCCGATGCCGTCCGCGCCGTGCGCCGCCACGGCCACCGGCGTGACCCCCGGCGGGAGCACGAAGTCCAGGATCGACAGGTCGTGCGGCGCGAGGTCCCAGAGCACGTCGATGTCGCGCTGCACCAGACCGAGATTGATCCGTACGGAATCCAGGAAGTGCAGTTCGCCGAGCTCACCGGAGTGCAGCAGCTCACGGATGCGCAGCACGGCCGGGGTGTAGCAGTAGGTGTGGTCGCACATCAGGGTCAGGCCGCGCGCGTCGGCCTCCTCGACCAGCCGCCGGCCCTCGTCGTAGGTGGCCGCGAGCGGCTTCTCGACCAGCACGTGCTTGCCGGCCCGCAGCGCGGCCAGCGCCACCGTCAGGTGGGTGCCGGCCGGGGTGGCGATCGCCACCGCCTGCACCCGCGGGTCGGCGAGCACCTCGTCGAGGTCGGCGGTGACCTGCACGGTCGAGTAGCCACCGAGCACCCGGCGGGCCCGCTCGACGTCGAGGTCGCACAGCCAGCGCAGCCGGAACCGGGTGCTGGCCTGGAAGTTGCGGACGAGGTTGGGGCCCCAGTAACCGGCCCCGATGACGGCGATCCCGATCGGCTCGGACGCATTCGGCGTGGGAGTCAACAGACTTCCGTTTCTGGGAGGGAGGCGGGGCGGACGGGCCCACGGAGGCGGACCTCCCGGCAAGCTATCGATCCCCTTAGGAACGCCGCTAGATCGATGCCCGATTTCCGGCGGAGCCGGAGGCCAAGCCGACCCGTTCGGCCGTCCCGGGTACGCCTGTCGGCCAGCACCCGAGCCGACCAACGGTCACTTTGGACGGCCACGTCGGCTTCCTGACATCGCGCCGGTCCGGTTGCCACTACCCTGGCCCGGATCCGCCGGCCGGTGGCGGAACCACGAAAGGCTCGCGATGACCGACGCACCGCCCGGCCGTGACGACGTGACCGTCGCGCCCACCGCCGACCTGGACCCGCGCGCCGAGATCGGCGCGGGCACCCGCATCTGGCACCTCGCGCAGATCCGCGAGGACGCCACTCTCGGCCGCAACTGCACCATCGGCCGTGGGGCGTACGTCGGCCCCGGTGTGGTCATCGGCGACAACGTCAAACTGCAGAACCACGCCCTGGTGTACGAACCGGCCCGGCTCGCCGACGGCGTCTTCGTCGGACCCGCCGCGGTGCTGACCAACGACGAGTACCCGCGCGCGGTCACCCCGGACGGGCGGCTGAAGTCCGGTGACGACTGGACCGCGGTCGGCGTGACCGTCGGCGAGGGCGCGGCGATCGGCGCCCGGGCGGTCTGCGTCGCCCCGGTCACCGTGGGCCGCTGGGCGCTGGTCGCGGCGGGCGCGGTGGTGACCACCGACGTGCCGGACTTCGCCCTGGTCGTCGGCGTCCCGGCGCGCCGGGTCGGGTGGGTCGGGCGGGCCGGCCGGCCGCTGACGCACCAGGGCGACGGCGTCTGGACCTGCCCGGAGACCGGCGCGTCGTACGCGGAGACCGGCGGCCTGCTCAGCGAGGCGTGACGGGCGGGCGGTGACCCGGCATCGCCGGCCGCGCCCGCCCGTCATCGGCGCCCGCGCGCCGCGATCGGCCCGCGCTCGCCCGTCATCAGCGGTCGCCCGCCCGCGGTCGGCCCCGCGCGTGACCGGCCGGCGTCCGCCGGTCGCCGGCGTCCGTGTCCGTCCGTGATCAGCCGGGGGTGTCCCATGCGGCCATCTTCAGCGTCACCTCGCGCCCGTCGCCGGCCGTCGCCACGTTGAGCCGGACCAGCGCCGCACCCGGCAGGCCGGCGCCCGACGTCATGAGACAGTAGGTCTCGCCCTCGCGCAGTTCGATGCTCGACCCGGTCGGCCGGTCCCGGATGGCGCGCTGGCACTGCGCCGGGGTCGCCTCGCTGCCGGCCACGGTCGCCGTGCGTACGCCGGGCAGCGCGTCCAGGTGCAGCACGCCGGTCTGCCGGGAGACCACCACGTCGCCGCCGCCCTCGGCGACCTTCCGGTGCGGCTGGGTCAGCGAGATCGCCCGCTTCTTCGCGCCGTCCACCACCACGGTCACCTCGGTCGCCCGGTAGAGCGGCCGGAACGGTCCGGTGGGCGCGGCCACCGGACGGCTCGCGCCCGCCTGCGGCGCCCGGGTGCGCGACGAGTCCGCCGCACCCGGTCCCGCGGCCGTCGGAGCGGGACCGGGCACGCCGCTCATGGTGAGTGCGGCATTCGCCGAGGCCCGGGTCCGCTGGCCGTCGCCCGGCCGGGGACGGCCGCTCGACGTCCCGCCCGCTACCGGCCCCCGGACGGCGCCCGCACCGCCCCCCGGCCCGCGGCGGATCGCCCCGCCGGTCGTGCCGTCCCCGCTCACGGGTCCACCGATCCCGGGGCCCGCGGCGCCGGGCCCGTCGGTCGCGGGTCGTGGGTCACCGGCCACCCTCGTCGTGGCGTCTCTGTCCCCAGCTTTGTCGGTCGTGGCGCCTGGGGCGCCGGGTCCGCCGGTCGTGGCGCCTGCGGCGCCGGGTCCGCCGGTCGTGGACCCTGGATCGGCGGATCCGCCGGTCGTGGCGCCCCCGCTGCCGGATCCGCCGGGCGCGGAACCACCCCCGCTGCCGGGTTTCCCGGCCCCGGGACCGCCCCCGCTGCCGGGTTCCCCGGCGGCGGGGCCTGCCCTGCGGTCGCCGCCCGCGGAGTCACCGCCCACCGGTCCACCGGGCGTGCCCTCACCGTTGCCGGCCCCACCGGTCGTGCCACCGCCGACCCCGCGTCCGCCGGTCGTGACACCGCTGTTCCCCGGCCGGCCGGTCGCCGCACCCCCCGAGTGCGTGCCCGGCGCGCGGGTCCGGGAGACGTCCGGCCCTCCGGCGGTGCCCGAGCCGCCCGCCCGGTCCCCACCGAAGCCCGCCGCCCCGGTCGGGCCGCCGTCGTTCGTGGCGCCGGCCGGGCCGCCGCCGGCCGGGCCGCCGCCGGCCGTGGCGCCGCCGGCCGTGGCGCCGGCCGGGCCGTCGCCGGTCACCGAGCCGCCCGGCTCCGCCGCCGGCCGGCCGGACCCGAGCGGCTGCGCGGCCGAGCCGTCGAGGTATCCGTGCTCGCGCGAGTGCCCGGTCACCACCGCGACGGCCAGCATCGCGGCGAGCACCACCCCGGCGAACCCGATCACCACGGGGCGCAGCCGGTTCCCGGTGGCGGCCCGCTGCGACCCGCGGGGTTTCGGGATCGGCCGGCGGCAGGCCACCGGCGTACGGGATCGTCCGTTTCTGGCCGGCGGGGCCTGCCGCGCCCGCCGCCGCAGGTCGGCCAGCCCGGCCGCGGCGTCGAAGCTCATCCCGGCCACCGCCTGCCGTTCCGCCTGCGCGACCAGCGCCCTCTCCTCGGGCGTCAGCATCGGGCTATCCACGATCGTTTCCCCTCCGGGCCTGGAGCTTTGCGTTCAACGTCTTTCTCGCGTGCTGCAGATGGGTGCGCACCGACGTGGCGCCGATCCGCAGCCGGGTGGCGATCTCGTTCGCGGTCCAGCCCTCGTCGAGCAGCAGCACGACGGTGCGCTGGCGCTCCGGCAACTCCTGGATCAGCTCCAGCGCGTCACCGCCGGCGCTGTCGTCCTCGGCGAACCGCACGAACGGGCTGAGCCGCTCGGACAGGTCCGCGTCGCGCCCCCACCGGCGCCGCACGTTCTGCACCGAGTTCTCCAGCGCGGCCGAGGCGTACCGGAATCGGCACTCGCTCGGCTGCGGGTGCAGCACCGCCCAGCGCCGGTAGACGCCGACCAGCGCGTCCTGTGCCGCGTCCGCGGCGTCGTGGCGTCCCAGGCCGCGGACCATCGCGCGGCCGACCAGCCGGGGGAACGCCTCCCGGTAGAACACCGCGAAGCTGCTCTCCGGCGACTCGTGATCACCGTCCTCGTCCGGCGCCTCGGTCCTCGCCAGCGTCACCACGAGGCCCCGTCCGCTCCGCCGCCGCGCCAGGTGACCCGCACCTGCGGGCACGGCCTTCGTCGCGGGTCACGGCCGCGTCCACCCGTGCGGGGGAGGCGGTTGCCGCCCTCCCCGCCGGGCCCGGTCGCCAGCAGGCTGATCAGGTGCCCGATCGCCGCACTGATCAGCGGAGCGCACATGTCCACGTTGTCCCCGTCCCGGATCGTGGCGGCGGCACCCGGTTGGCGCCGCCTTTGCCGATAAAACGGAGTTACGTGGCAAAACGTCTAAAACGCCCGGAGGAAAGCAGGACATGTCCTGCACCGCCCCCGCCGGGAGGGCCGCCGTGCCGCCGGCCAGCTGCCGGGCGTCGCCGGAGCGGCGATCGTGACAGCGCGAATCTCTCGTGGGCACCCGGCCCGGCGCCGGGCCGGGCTCAGAACTCCTCGAGGGCCGGGCCGGCGCCGGCATCGTGGGCCGCCAGCAGCGCCGCGAAGCGGTCGGCCGGCATGATCCGCAGCCCCAACTGCTCCGCCTTGGCCGCCTTCGCGCCGGCCCCGTCGCCGATCACCACCAGGTCGGTGCGTTGGGACACCGACCCGGACGACTTGCCGCCGAGCCGCTCGACCGCCTCGTTGCCCTCGTTGCGGGTCAGGCCCGGCACCGAGCCGGTGACCACGACGGTCATCGGCGAGCCGTCGCCCTTGCGCAGCGGCAGGCGGGCCGCGCCGGCCGGGTCGTCCGCGCCGACGACCCGGCCGGCGAACGGTGTCACGCCCGGCTCCACCATGTTGACCCCACGCGCGGCCAGCTTGGCGATCACCGGCGCCAGGTCGGCGAGCTCGGCGGCGATCGTCGCGGCCCGCTCCGGCCCGACCGCCGCCACCTCCTGCAGCTGCTCGACGGTGGCCGCGCACAGCGCCTCCATCGAGCCGAAGTGCCGGGCCAGGCGGCGGGACATGGACCGGCCGGTCATCCGGACGCCGAGCCCGGTCAGCACCCGGGACAGCGGCTGCGCCTTGGACCCCTGGATGTTCGCGATCAGCTTCGCCGCCGAGGTGCGCCCCAGTCGCTCCAGCCGGGACACCGTCTCCGCGTCCAGGTCGTACAGATCGGCGGGGTCGGTGACCAGGTCGGCCGCGACCAGCGCGCGGATCACCTTGTCGCCGAGGCCCTCGATGTCCATCGAGTCACGGGCCGCGAAGTACGCCAGCGACTCGGCCGCCCCGCACGCCCGCCCCTGCACGCAGCGCCAGCGCTTCTGCGTACGGTCGATGTCGCCCCCGCAGCGCGGGCACAGCAGCGGCGCGGCGAACGGCTCGGCGCCCTCCGGCCGCTCGTCGAGTTTCGCCCCGGTGATCTCCGGGATCACCTCGCCGGCCCGCCGGACGAACACCGTGTCACCGACGCGCACGTCGCGCCGGACCAGGTCGTCGAAGTTGTGCAGGGTGGCGGAGGTGACCACCACGCCGCCGACCTGCACCGGCTCGATCACCGCCACCGGGGTGATCACGCCGGTACGGCCGACCTGCACCTCGATCGCGGTCAGCCGGCTGGTACGGGTGTCGGCGGGGAACTTGTAGGCGACCGCCCACCGCGGCGCCCGGCTGGACGAGCCGGCGGCGTCCCGGTCGGCCGGGGAGTCCGCCTTGATCACCACGCCGTCGATGTCGAAGCCGAGCTTGTCGCGCAGCGCGCCGAGCCGCGCGATCGCGTCGAGCAGCTCCTCCACGGTGGCGCACACCGCCATGCCGGCCGCCGACCCGCCGGTGGTGGCGACGCCCAGCTCGGCGACCGCGGCCATCGCGGCGCTGTGCGTCAGGCCCTCGCCGCCGGGCAGGTCGTGCACCGCGTACGCGAGGAAGGACAGCGGGGCGAGATAGGCCCGGTCCTGCGCGCGCAGCGTGCCGGCGGCGGCGTTGCGCGGGTTGGCGAACGGCTGCCCGCCGTGCGCGGTGCGCAGCTCGTTCGCCCGGGCGAAGTCGTCGTCGGTCATGAACACCTCGCCGCGCACCTCCACGGTGACCGGCCGGGCCAGCTCGGCGGGCAGGCCGGCGACCGCGCGGGCCTGAGCGGTGACGTCCTCGCCGGCCCGCCCGTCGCCCCGGGTGGCCACCCGCACCAGCCGGCCCTCGGCGTAGCGCGCGGCGATCGCCATGCCGTCGATCTTCGGCTCGACCGTGTAGCCGGCGGCGGGACGGCCGAGCACCCGGTCCAGACGGGTCGCCCAGGCGCGCAACTCGTCCTCGTCGAACACGTTGGCCAGGCTCAGCATCGGGGTGCTGTGCGCGACGTCGCCGGTCACGCCGCCGCCGGCCGCGACCACCCCGGTGGGGGAGCCGGCCACCACCCAGCCGGGCTGCGCGCCCTCGGTCGCGGTGACCCGGGCCAGCAGAGCGTCGTACGTCGCGTCGTCCATGGCCAGGTCGGCGCCCGCGTAGTACGCCGCCGCGGCCGCCCGGACCCGGTCGATCGCCGCGCGGTAGTCGTCGGCGGTGCGGAACGGCTCGGCGTGGGCCGCGTCGACGACCGGGGCGATCTCGGGCTGGGCAGGCATCAGGGCACTCTTTCGTCGGTCTCGCGATGACAGTGACCTTGATACCGGAGGGGTACGACAGAACCGCGAGCCCACCCCCGAGCGGCGGGCCGGGCCGCCGGGTGGGCGGTCAGGCGGCGGCCTCGCCACGCAGCCCCCGGATCACCGGCAGGATGTCCGGAAAGGCGGGCACGGCGGCGGTGACGTACCGCGGATCGAACTCGTCCAGCCGGCGCACGCCGCTCTGCAGGCAGGCGACGAACCGGATGCCGGCGCCGCCGGCGGCGACCGCGTCGCCCGGCGAGTCCCCGACATAGACGCACTCGTGCGGCCGGAACCCGGTCTCGGCCAGCAGCTCGTCGAACGCCCGCGGATCCGGTTTGCGGTACCGGGTGTTGCCCTGGTGGTACGCGCCGGTGACCCGGCCGGCCAGCACGTGGTCGGGCTGCAGCAGGTGCCGCACCTCCGCCTCGGTCCGGGAGGTGAGCAGCAGCACGGAGCGCCCGTCCTCGACCAGCTCGTCCAGGGCGCGCAGGTTCTCCGGCGGGATCACGTCCAGGCGGCCGTCGGCCAGGTACCGCTGGTGCAGGACCGCGAACAGCCGAGCGAACCGGTCCAGGTCCACTCCCGGCGAGCGGTGCGGCATGGCGTCCAGCAGGATCTCGCCCCAGGTGGCCAGGTGGATCTCCCGGGTCATCGGCTCCCGGCCCATCCGGGCCAGCACCTCGTTCTCCAGCTCGAACGAGGCGGCTTCGGTCAGGCACAGGGTGTCGTCGACGTCGACGATCACGGCTCGGATCACCGGGTCAGCGTAGACGCCCCGGTGCGGCGGGAGCGTCGCACCGACTGCCAGGCCAGCAGGCCACCGGCCAGCGCGGCGGCCGGCCACCACCCGGGGCGGGCGGGCGCCGGGCGGGCCGGTCCGGGCGGCTGGGGCGCCGGGGCGAACACGTTGCCGGTGTGCGGGGCCACCCGCTCCCGGGACAGCCCGGCGATCCGCATCAGCGGGCCGACCAGCACGTCGTACAGCGCGGGCGTGGCCACGAACCCGAACCGGATGATCCGGCTGGCGAGCCCGAGCGTGACGGTGGCGCGGGGCCGCCGCGCGCAGCGCACGATCGCCGCGGCCACCCTCTCCGGGGAGTCCACCGGCGGCGGCGGCTGGCCGAAGCGGCCGGCGAAGTTCGCGGCGGTGCGGTAGATCGGGGTGTCCACCGAACCGGGCGCGACCAGGCACACGTGGATGCCGGGCGCGTCGCGGGTCTCCAGCCGCAGTGCCCGGACCAGTGCGCGCAGACCCCACTTGCTGGTCACATAGGAGCTGGTGTACGGCGTGACCACGGTGCCCAGCAGCGACCCGCCGAAGATCAGCACGCCGTGCTCCTGCGGCCGGAACCGGGCCAGCGCGGCGCGGGCCACCGTGGCGGCGCCGATCAGGTCGGTGGTCACCACCCTCTCGAACACCTCGGCAGGGACGTCCTCGAATCTGCCGTACGCCATCACCGCCGCCGTGTGCACCCATACGTCGAGACGGCCGTAGGCGCTGATGGCGGCCTCGGCCACGGCCTCCACCGTGGCCGGCTCGGTGACGTCGGCGACCGCGACCCGTACCGGCGCGCCGAGCGCCCGGCAGGACTCGGCGACCAGGTCGAGGGCGGGCCGGGAGCGGGCGGCCAGGACGAGCCGGGCGCCGGTGCGGGCGAACGCGAGCGCGGTGGCTCGCCCCACCCCGCTGGAGGCTCCGGTGATCACGGCGACTGTGGCGGCGGGCACCGCAGGGCAGTACCCGCTCGGGCCCGGCCGAACCGTCCCGGCCCGCTTCGACGGGCCCGGCCGAACCGTCCCGGCCCGCTTCGACGGGCCCGGCCGAACCGTCCCGGCCCGCTTCGACGGGCCCGGTCGAACCGTCCCGCCCGCCCCGAGCCGGTTCAGGGGCGGTCCGCCTCGGCGATCAGCTCGCGCAGGCCGGCGATGGCCAGCACCCGGGCCACGTACGGCTGCACGCCGGTGAGCACCAGCCGCACCCCGTGCCCGCGGGCCGCCTCACGCACCGCGGTCATCATCGCGATACCGGCCGCGCTCAGCAGCGGCACGCCGGACAGGTCCACCGACAAGCGGCGGTCCCGGCCGCACGTGCTGGCGACGGTCAGCAGCTCACGGCGTACCTGATTGGCGTTGTCGCGGTCGATCTCGCCGTGCACCGCGACCCGGACGCCATCCGACGTCGCGGTGATCGTCACCCGGTGGTCCGGGCTGCCGGAGCCGGTCCAGGCCGGCGTGGCGTCCGACAGCATCGCCTCGCGCAGCCAGGCCAGGGTACGGCTGAGCAGCCGGGACACGTGCATCTGCGAGATGCCCAGCTCCTCGGCGATCTCCACCTGGCTCAGGTTGCCCCAGAACCGCAGCGCCAGCAGCCGGCGCTCGCGGGCCGGCAGCTCGCACAGCAGGCTCTCCACCGTGGCACGGTCGTCGACCAGGGTGAGGTCGCCGTCCACCCCGCCGAGCAGGTCGCCCAGCTCGGCGCCGTCCGGGCTGTCACCCAGCGGCGCGTTCAGCGACTCGGTGCTGTGCGCGGCCGCCGAGGTCTGCGCGCCGAGCACCTCGCCCTCGTCGACCCCGAGGCGCCCGGCCAGCTCGGCCACCGTCGGGGTGCGGGCCAGCTCGCTGGTCAGCACCGCCTTGGCGTGCACGAACTCGAGCACCCGGTCCTGCTGGCCGCGGGGCACGTGGACGCCCCAGGTGTGATCGCGGAAATGGCGCTTGATCTCGCCGGTGATGGTGAGGATCGCGTACGCGGTGAACGACCCGCGCTCCGGCTCGTACCGGTCCACGGTCTTGACCAGGCCCAGCCGGGCCACCTGCTCCAGGTCGTCGGGCGGCTCGCCGCGGCCCCGGTACCGGCGGGCCAGCCGGCCGGCGAACGGCAGGGCCTCCCGCACGAACTCCTCGCGCAGGCGGTCCTTGGTCGCGTCGTCGGCCCGGTCCCGTGCCCGTGCGTACCGGTCGGCGAGCACGTCCAGATCCTCCAGCGGGTCCAGCCGGTCGGTTTCCCGCATGCCACACCCTTCGAACCCCCGGGACTCGGAGCGAGTCCGAACCGCTGAGCATTACCCCGCCCCGGGTTGCGGTAAACATGGCAATTTGCGGCAACCGTACCAGTTGCGGTCCGGGAGCGCGTGCCGATCCGGCCGAAGCGGACCCGAGGCACTGCCCGAAGAGGCAAGTGGCGCCGAGATCCGGCGCCGAGTGCCTCAACGGGAGGATCGCCGTCTTGGCTGCGATGTTCGCACCGCTGCGGGAGCGCAACTACCGGCTCTGGGCCGCCGCCGACCTGGTGTCGACGGCCGGTACCTGGATGCAGGTGCTCGGGCTGAACTGGCTGATCCTGTCGGACACCGGCTCAGCCGCCACCATGGGCCTGGTCGTGATGCTGCAGGCGCTGCCGGTGCTGGTGCTCGGCACCTGGGGCGGCGCGCTCGCCGACCGGCTGCCGGCCCGCCCGCTGCTGATCGCCTCGCAGGCGGTCCGCGCGCTGCTGGCCCTGGCCCTGCTCACGCACGGCGGCCACCCGCTGATCTTCGCGGTGGCCCTGGCCTCCGGCGTGATCAGCTCGGTCGAGGGGCCGGCGCTGGGCCGGTTCGGGTCGGCGCTGGTCCCGCCGTCCGCGCTCGGCTCGGCGCTCGCGCTCGGCTCGGTGCTCAGCTCGGCCGGGCGGATCGGCGGCATGGCGCTCGGCGGCGTGCTGGTCGGTGTCACCGGTCCGGCCGTGCTGTTCTTGATCAACGCGGTGTCGTACCTGGCCGTGATCGGCGCGCTCGCCGCGATGCGCACCGGTGAGCTGCGGGTGCTGCCGACCGCGGCGGCCGGTGAGCGCGGGGTGCTCTCCGGGCTGCGGTACATCGCCGGGCAGCCGGTGGTCCTGATCGTGCTCGCGCTGTCGTTCGTGCTCGGCTCGCTGGGCCGCAACTACCAGGTCAGCATGGCCGCCATGGTGGCCGGCCCGCTGCACGGCTCGTCCGGCTCGTACGGCCTGCTCTCCACGGTTTTCGCGGTCGGCGCCGTCCTCGGCGGCCTGCTGCTGGCCGGCTCCGGCAGGTCCACGCTGCGCGTGCTGCTCGGCACCGGTCTGGCCATCAGCGTCCTGCAGATCTGCTCCGGACTGGCCCCGGACGTCACCTCGTTCGCCGCCCTGATCCTGCCGATCGCCGCCGGCGCGGTCGTCTTCGACACCGTCGTCTCCACCCGCATCCAGCTCGACACCCGCGAGGACATGCGCGGCCGGGTGCTGGCCGCGGTCGGCATCGTGTCGTCACTGTCCGGCATGTTCGGCGCCCCGGCGGTCGGCTGGCTCTGCGACACCGCCGGCCCGCGCGGCGCGCTGCTGCTCGGCGGCGTGGTGACCACGGCCGCGGCACTGGCCGGGGCGGCCGCCATCGCCCGGGCCCAGGGCCGCCGGCTGCACCTGCCGCACCCGGAGCCGCTGGTGCCCGCGGAGCAGCTCGCCTGACCGTTCCCACAGCTGCCGGAGCCCGGCCAGGCAGCTCGCCTGACCGTTCCCGCAGTTGCCGAACCCCGGCCGTCCAGGGTTGGGTGACCGTTCCCGCAGCTACCGAAACTGGCCGGGCAGCTCCCCCGAGTGTTTCCCGCTGCGTGAGAGGGGGCCGACCGGGCGGCCCGGCCGGTTCCGCACTGCCTGGGACGGGCCGACCAGGACGCCCGGCCGGCTCGGCACTGCCTGGAAGCCTGTCGATCAACTGGCCTGACCGCCACCGCAATCCCTGGGAGCCTGAGGCACCCCCGTATTCATGGAGCTTCCTCCCCATGGTCTGATGACCATGGGGAGGAAGTATCTGTGGCAGCACCGAAGAAGTACCCCGATGAGCTGCGGCAACGCGCGTTCGACTGTATCGGGACTCGGACCCGAAGCCGGTGATCAAGCGGCTCGCGGAGCAGTTGAACGTGCATCCCGAGGCGTTGCGGAACTGGATCCGGCAGGCCGAGGCCGACGCCGGCGAACGTGCGGATCGGCCGACCACCGACATCCTCGAGAAAAACCGGCGGCTGTTGAAGGAGAACGTTGAGCTGCGCCGGGCCAACGAGATCCTGAAAGCCGCCTCGGCGTATTGCGCCGTGACGGGATCCGGGTCGGCGTAAGCGCGTCGAGCGGCTGATGCGCGCCCAGGGCTGGCAGGGCGCGTTCCTGCGGCGCGGCTGGCGCGGCGGCTGCACCACGCAGGATCCGACCCGCGAGCCGGCCCCGGACCTGTTCAACCGGCAATTGCGGGCGTCGGCGCCGGACCGGCTCTGGGTGGCCGATGCCACCCGCATCCCGTGTGCCGAGGGCGTGTTCTGGCTGGCCGCGGTCCGCGACGCGTTCTCGCGCCGGATCGTGGGCTGGAAAACCTCGACCCGCTGCGACACGGATCTGATCCTGGCCGCCCTGGAATACGGGATCTACCCGCGTCAGGTCCGCGACGGCGAGTTGATCCACCACAGCGACAGGGGCTCGAACTACACGTTGTTCCGGTTCGCGGAACGCTTGTACGACAACGGCATGCTGCCCTCGATGGGATCGGTCGGCGACAGCTACGACAACGCGCTGGTGGAGAACTTCTGGTCCACACTGAAGGCGCAGGCTCCCGTTATTCTTCTCCGCCTTCCGAATTGTCCCGAAGCCGGCGCAGCATTAAGGCCAACTGGAGGCGGAAGCGCCCCGCGGGAGAGTCGACTTCGAAGCCCAGCACGGCCTCCGCCCGCGCCAGCCGCGCGGGCATCGTGCTGTGGTGCCGATGCAACGCCGCCGCTGCTTTGCGCGCCGAGCCCGTCGTGCACAGCGCCGCCAACGCCGCGACTGCGTCTTCGCCGTGTGCCGCCAGCCGGTCGAGTGCGCGGACGTCCGCGAGTCCGTCCAGCTCCGCGCGATCCAGTCTGTCCGCCAGCGGGGCGAGGCTGCCCAACCGGTCCCACCACACCACCGGCTCGATGTCCGCCGTGAACCGCAGCGCCGTCCGCGCCGCCTGCCAGGAGCGCGGTGCATCCCATGCCGATACCATCGGTCCCACCCCCAACCGGACACCCGCGGGCGGGATCACGGCCGGGGCAGCCAGCACCGCCCACATCGCGCCCAGCGGCACCGCCAGGCCGGGGAGCGGGCCCGTCGACGCCAGCACCCGCACCTCGGCCGAGGTGTCCAGGCCCAGCAGGTGGAGCGCCCGGGACCGCTCGGCCGCCCCCGCCGTCGCCGAAAGCGCCAGCTCCACCAGGGCCGGATCACCTAGTTCGGGCAGCGGCACGCTGGAATGGTCGAGCAGCACGGCGGTCGCGATCGCGAACCGCTCCAGCAGCATCTCGTCCAGTGGCTGGGGCGGCCCCGACCGGGCCACCCACACCGTCACGCCGCCTTCGAGCGCACGAGCCGCCGCCCCGGCCGGAACCCGCCCGGACCGCACCTGCGGCGAATCCGGCTTCGCCCGCAATGCGAGACCCTGCCCCGGCACGTCCACCCCGACCGGGCAGCCGGCGAGGTGGGCCGTGTTGCACACCAGCGTGTCGAGGCTCGCCCGCGCGGTGATCAGCCGGTCGAAGAACCCGATCACCCGCACTGCGTTCTCGGCGTCGGCGTCGAGCCCGGACAGCCTCAGCAACAGGCCCTGCATTCCGTCACTATAGGCGTCCCCCGCCGGTTGGCGAGGTCCGCGCCGCCGATGCCCGCCGCGTGGCGGTGGCGGCCGCCCGCGCCGCTCGCCGATGATCGACTCATGACCTACGCGATTGATCCCGAGCTGGTGCCCTGGCTCGACATGCTCCCCTCGGGGCCCCACACCGACTACGACTCCCTCGTCGCCGCGCGCTCCATGGCCGAGCTCAGCGGGGTCCAGCCCGTCTACGAGCCCACGCGCGCCATCGACGTCCGGGACACCGCCGTGCCCGGCCCGTCCGACGCCCCCGACGTTCCCGTGCGGATTTACACCCCCGCGGACCGCGACGGCGCCGTGCCGGGCCTGCTCTACATCCACGGCGGCGGGTTCGTGCTCGGGACTCTCGACATGTTCCACATGCACCTGCTGCGCGTGGCCGACGAACTCGGCATCGTCATCGTGTCGGTCGACTACCGGCTCGCGCCCGAGCACCCGTTCCCGGCCCCGGTCGAGGACTGCTACGCAGCACTGACCTGGGTCGCCGCCAGGGCCGCCGAACTGGGCATCGACCCGGAGCGGCTGGGCGTCGGCGGGGAAAGCGCCGGCGGCGGCCTCGCCGCGGCTGTGGCGCTGCTGGCCCGTGACCGCGGCGGCCCCGCGCTGTGCTTCCAGTACCTCGGTATCCCGGAGTTGGACGACCGGCTCGACACGCCGTCGGCGCGGGCCTACGTCGACACCCCGGTGTGGAACCGGCCGAACGCCGTCTTCAGCTGGACCAGCTACCTCGGCGCCGAGCCGGGTGGCGACGACGTCTCGCCGTACGCCGCGCCCGCGCGGGCCGACGATCTCGCCGGGCTGCCGCCGGCCTTCGTCTCGGCCTGCCAGTTCGACCCGCTGCGCGACGAGGACATCGCCTACGCGCAGCGCTTGGCGCACGCCGGGGTGGCCGTCGAGCTGCACCACTACCCGGGCGCCTTCCACGGCTCGTCAATGATCCAGGCCGCCGGGATCTCGCGGCGGATGCTCGCCGACGAACTCGCCGCGCTGCGCCGGGGCCTGGGCGTGGGCTGAACGGCCGCTGTCCGGAACGCCGGGATTGGACGGTACGGCCGGCCACCCACCAGGCCGTACCGGGTGCTGGGCGACAAGGCCTGCTAGCACCGGCGCATTCGCGCTCATGTCCCGGATGCTCACGCCGGCCTTGCCGTCGGCTAGGAATCCCTGAGCGCCCCGCACCAGCGCCCCCAGCTGCGGGCCTTACGCCGATCCGCCCGACCTGGCGTTACGCCCGCGCTTGTTGTCTCGTGTGCCCTGCCTCGATGATACGGTCGCTTGACCGCAACCGATCAGGTGATCGGAACCACTCGTACGCTCTAAGAAGGTGGCGGAGGATCCGATAGGAGTGGCATGACTCGGCTAGGCGTGACCCTGGCTGCGGCGACTGGACGTGCCGGTACCGACGGTGTGCTGTTCTCCATGTCATCTCCAAGAGCGCCAACCACGTCCGCGTGGCCGCCGTCGCCAAGGCCTAGGGTGATCGCGGCGTCCGGGTCACCAGCATCAGTCCCGCGTCATCTTCACCGCGATAGGACAGACCGAGCTGGCCGGCGAGCACGGCGAGCACATGCGGACCAGCGTCGCGATGTCGGTCACCGGCCGGTTGGTTCGGCACCCCCGGTGACATCGCCGCCGCGGCAGCGTTCCTGCGCGGGCCGGACGCTTCCTACGTCGCCGGCACGGACCTGGCCATCGACGGCGGCGTCTCCGCGGCTGGTCGCACCGCGCGCCCCGTTCGTAGCCGGCAGACCAGCTCACCACAGGAAGGAGAAAAGAATGGACACCGATAAGATCTACAGCATCCTGGTTCCCGTCATCCGCCCCGCGGTACGACGAACCGGCGCACAGCGGCGCCGGATGTTCGACGCGATGCGACCGCCCACCGCGCGCGTGGTGTTCCTCGGTGACAGCATCACCGAGCACGGCTGGTGGGACGAGTTGTTTCCGGAACTGCCCACCGTGAACCGGGGCATCGGCGGCGAAACCACCTCGGATCTGCTGGAACGCCTCGACGACGCCATCCAGTCACCACTGGCGGTGTCCCTGCTCATCGGAACGAACGACCTGCACGGCCCACGCCGTGGTCGCGACATCTCCGGCATCGCCCAGCGCACCGAACACATCGTGCGACGGATCCGGCAACGAGCGCCCGAAGCACCGCTACTGCTCAACAGCGTGCTACCCCGGACCGGATTCGCCGCACGGATCAAGCAGCTCAACGAGCACTACCGGCGCATCGCCGCCGACAACGGCGCCGTCTACGTCGACCTATGGCCCACCTTCGCCGACCAGAACGAGAACCTGCGGCGGGAGTACACCAAGGACAACCTGCATCTTCTACCCGCCGGATATCTCGCCTGGGCGCAGGTGCTCCGACCGCACCTCGCCCCGGTCGCCACAGACCAGTAGCACTGAGGGACTCATGAGGTGCGTGCCGCGGCCTCCAAGCCAGGGCAAACCGTGCGGCTGCCCCACGCCGAGTTATTCGGCCCCGACGACGAGATCGACGACAGAAACGTTCCGCTGCCCGTGCGCAAGCCCTGGCATCAGCGCGATGAGATCATTGTCGACGGCGCCGAACACTGGCACCAACCGTGGTTCTCCTTCCCCGGCTTTCATCACCTCGGAATCGACGGTGGTGGCATCACCCACGCCGGCGCCGCCGTCGACACCATTCGGCGTGCCGCGACGTCCTGACGGCGGACCGGCCTCGGCTTCGAGCTGACGATCACCGTACCGGCTGGCGTCACCGCGGAGGTCAGCCTGCCCTCGGGGCGCAGCCGACCGTCGGGGCGGGCGGTACATCTTCAGCGCGTCGCTCAACAGCCTCGCCGGGTCGTCGGCGTGAGCTGGGTATCTACCCGGTGCGGCCGGAGTCTTGCTCATGCCGCACGGGATGCCGCAGCCAGTCCGACAAGCCGCGGAAGACTACGTCGAGCATGAAGGCGAACTGCTGGTCGTCCGCGGTGTGGAGGCCCTGGTCGACGACGCTGGGAAGAACGTTGAGTGGCGCGTCGGTCGCCTCGAGGAAGCGGCGCAGCTCCGGAGTCCGCGGATGGCTGCCTGCGGCTCGGGCATCTCCTCCAGGCCGGCCTGTGCGCTGCCGGTCTCATGGCGTTCCTCATGACCGGGCAAGAGGTGACCATGTTGCGTGCCGCTGACACCGCTCTGCTGCTGCGTGCCGCCTCCGCGCTACGCGGCGGGGACATCCCCCTGGTCTTCGGCGGGTTCGGCGAGACCAGCGTGCCGGTGTCGGTGTGCGTGGGCGCCACCACACCTGCCCTTGATCTTTCCCGATCGGGTCTTCGGCAGCTCCGGCACGACGTGGATGTGCCGGGGCTTGGCGATCGGCCCGATCTGAGTGCCGACGTGCAACCGCAGCCGCTCGATCAGACCGGCGTCGCCTGACGCCGTGCCACCGGTCTCGCGGAGAATGACGTACGCGATGACCGCCTGCCCGGTGATCGGATCCGCCGCGCCCACCACCGCGGCCTCGGCGACGCGGGGATGCGAGACCAGCGCCGATTCGATCTCGACGGTCGACAGCCGGTGCCCGGACACGTTCATCATGTGGCCACCGGTCTCGGTCTGCCACCAGGTGTCCACGATCGGCGCCCGGGCACCGCCGATGTGCTGGTGATACCAGCGGTACGCCTCCGGGTTGATCGACTCGCCGACCGAGCCGAGGATCCGCACGCTGGACAGGTCGTAGCCGGCGGGCAGCTCGGCGCCCCACTTCATGCAGGTCCGGACAGCGGTGGGAGCGGTGTAGAACAAGCTCACCCGGTACTTCTCGATGATCTCCCACCACCGGCCGCGGTGCGGGCTGTCTGGCGTGCCCTCGTAGAGCACCTGCGTCGCGCCGACGGCCAGCGGCCCGTAAACGATGTAGGAATGCCCGGTGGTCCAGCCGACGTCGGCGGTGCGCCAGTACACGTCGTCGGGTTTGTGGTCGAAGACCGACCAGAACGTGAACGTCGCCTGGACCAGATAGCCGCCGCTGGTGTGCGGGATGCCCTTCGGGTTGCCGGTGGTGCCCGAGGTGTACATGACGAACAGCGGATGTTCGCTGTCGAACGCCTGCGGCACGTGCACCGCCGACGCCCGCTCGGTCACCTCATGCCACCACACGTCACGGCCCTCGGCCCAGCCGACCTGCTGCCCGGTCCGGCGCACCACCACGACCGTCCGCACTCCGGGGCACTGCGCCACCGCGTCGTCGACGGCCGGCTTGAGCGCCGAGGCCGCGCCGCGCCGGTAACCGCCGTCCGCGGTGATCCCACCTTCGCGTCGAAGTCCACGATCCGGCTGCGCAGGGCGTCGGCGCTGAACCCGCCGAAGACGACCGTGTGCGGGGCGCCGATCCGTGCACAGGCCAGCATCGCGACCACCGCCTCGGGAATCATCGGCAGGTAGATCGCCACCGTGTCACCGGCGCCGACACCGAATTCCTGCAGGGCGTTCGCCGCCCGGCACACCTGCTCGAACAACTGCTGGTAGGTGATCGTGCGTTCGTCGCCGGGCTCGCCGACGAAGTGGAACGCGACCCGGTCGCCGTTCCCGTTGCCGACATGCCGGTCGACACAGTTGTAGGCCACGTTCAGCTTGCCGTCGACGAACCAACGGGCGAACGGCGCGTCGCTCCAGTCCAGAACGCTGCTGAACGGCGCGGCCCAGTCAAGCCGTCCGGCCTGCCGTTCCCAAAAGGCCAGCCGCCGAGCCCTGGCGCCGGGGCGGCTCGACCATTCCGCAGTGGACGGTCAAAGGCCCGGCAGGATCTTGTCGAGGCGGGCCGGCAGGTCGCGGATGCGGACGCCGGTGGCGTGCCAGACGGCGTTCAGGATGGCGGCCGGCGAGCCGACGATGCCGATCTCGCCGATGCCCTTGCTGCCCATCGGGTTGGCCTCGGTGTCCTGCACGTCGAGCCAGGCGGCGTCGACCGACTCGACGTCGGCGTGCGCCGGCACGTGGTATCCGGCCAGGTCGTGGTTGACCCATTCGCCCATCGCGGGGTCGAGGACGCCCTCCTCGAACAGGGCCATGCCCATGCCCATCACCATGCCGCCGATGAACTGCGAGCGGGCCGTACGCGGGTTGAGGATGCGGCCGCAGGCGTACATGCCGAACAGGCGGGACACCCGCACCTCACCGGTGACCGCGTCGACGCGTACCTCCGCGAAGTGCGCGCCGAAGGCGTGCTTGCCCGCCTTCTGGCCCGAGACGCTCTCCGAGCTGTCGTACGTCACCTCGAGCTTGCCCGTCGCGCGCAGCTCACGGCAGGCACCGGTCACGGCCCAGCCCCAGGACGCGCTGCCCGTGGAGCCACCGGCCATCGAGGCCTTCGGCAGCGTGCTGTCGCCGATGCGGATCCGGACCTGCTCGACCGGCACGCCCAGTTCGTCGGCCGCGATCTGGGTGAGGATCGTGCGGGCGCCGGTGCCGATATCAACGGCGGCGATCGCCACCTCGTAGCGGGAGTCGCCCAGATCCCGTACCCGGGCCGTGGAGGGCAGGGCCATGGTCGGATAGGTCGCGCCGGCCACGCCCGTCCCGATCCACCAGTCACCCTCACGGCGCTGCCGGGGCCGCGGGTCGCGGCCCGCCCAGCCGAACCGGTCGGCGCCCTGGCGCAGGCACTCGACATAGTGGCGGGAGATGAGGGGCAGGCCCGACTCCGGGTCGACCGCCGGCTCGTTGCGCACGCGCAGCTCGATCGGGTCGAGGCCGCATGCGACGGCCAGCTCGTCCATCGCGCACTCCAGGCCCACCATGCCGGGCGCCTCGCCGGGCGCGCGCATCCAGCGCGGCGTGGGCATGTCGAGCCGGGTCAGGCGGTGGCCGGTGCGGCGGTTCGGCGCGGTGTACATGTGCCGGGTGACCACGGCGGTCTGTTCGGCGAACTCGAACAGGCGTGAGCTCTGCGAGATGGCCTGGTGATCGACGGCGGTGAGGACGCCGTCGGCCGAGGCGCCCAGGCGGACGCGCTGAATCGTCGGCGTGCGGTAGCCGACCATGCTGAACATCGCCTGCCGGGGCAGGACCAGCTTCACCGGCCGGCCGGTGACCTTGGCCGCCATCGCGGCCAGCACGGCGTTCGGGCTGGCGATGCCCTTGGAACCGAAGCCGCCGCCGACGTGCTCGGTCACCACGTGCACCTGGCTCGGGTCGAGGCCGAAGACGGCGCCGACCGTGGCCGCGACGCCGGCCGGGTGCTGATTGGAGTCGTACAGGGTCAGGTCGTCGCCGGACCACAGCGCGGTCGTGGCGTGGGGCTCCATCGGGTTGTTGTGCAGGGCCGGCGTCTCGTAGGTGACGTCGACCGTCACCGGCGCCCGCGCCAGCGCGGCATCGACGTCACCGTCCGACGTCTCGGCCGGGAAGAACGGGTTGACCTTCTCGGGCGTGTAGAGACCGGGGTGGTCGGCCCGCAGCACCGCGTCGTGCGGCTCCTCCTCGATCTCCAGGGTGATCTCCTGCGCGGCCCGGCGGGCGGCCTCGAGGGTACGGGCGACGACCAGCGCGACGGCCTGCCCGCGATAGCTGATCCGGCCGGACTGCAGCAGGGCCAGCTCCGGGTCGTCGCTGTCGGAGAGCCGCGGCGCGTTGCCGTGCCACAGCACCGCGATCGGGTCGAGCAGCGGGTCGGCCACGACGTTCCTCAGGGCGCCGCGAGGCACCGGGGACTGCACCACCCAGGCGTACGCGAGGTCGTCGCCGACGGGATACT
Source organism: Actinoplanes teichomyceticus ATCC 31121 (assembly GCF_003711105.1). Taxonomy (NCBI): domain Bacteria; kingdom Bacillati; phylum Actinomycetota; class Actinomycetes; order Micromonosporales; family Micromonosporaceae; genus Actinoplanes; species Actinoplanes teichomyceticus. The sequence goes on along the minus strand of NZ_CP023865.1, from coordinate 4,425,818 downwards.
CGGCGGCGTACCGGGCCGCACCGGTGACCTTGTCCGGCCCTTCCAGACGTTGCAGTGGTTGCCCGACGGTGGTCATGCGAGATCCTCCAGCACCGAGGCGACGAGGTTGCGGGTCAGCGGGACCTTGAAGGCGTTGTCCCGCAGCGGCGCCGCGGCGGCGAGCTCGGCGTCGGCTGCGGCCAGGAAGCTCTCGCGGGTCGCGGGCCGGCCGCGCAACGTCTCCTCGGCGATCAACGCGCGCCACGGTTTGTGTGCCACCGCGCCCAGCGCGAGGCGGACGTCGGTCACCCGGCCGTCGGCGACCTCCAGCGCCGCCGCGACGGAGGCCACGGCGAAGGCGTACGAGGCCCGGTCGCGCACCTTGCGGTAGGCCTGCCGACCGTTGACCGGAGGCACGTCGACCGAGGTGATCAGCTCACCGTGGTCGAGGACCGTGTCCACGTCCGGCGCCTCGTCGGTGTACAGCTCGGCCAGTGGGATGGCGCGGGCCGACGTGTTCACCACGGCGCCGAGCGCGGCCAGCGCCACCGCCATGTCCGACGGGTGGGTGGCGACGCAGTCGTCCCGCGCGCCGAGGATGGCCAGGTCGCGGTGGTCGCCCTCGCGGGCCGGGCAGCCGGAGCCGGGCCGGCGCTTGTTGCACGGCGTCGTGGGATCCATGAAGTAGCGGCACCGGGTCCGCTGCAGCAGGTTGCCGCCGGTGGTGGCCATGTTGCGCAGCTGGCCGGAGGCGCCGGCCAGCAGCGCCTGGCTCAGCACCGGGAAGTCCCGGCGCACCAGGGGGTGGGCGGCCAGGTCGCTGTTGCGCACGCCGGCGCCGACCCGCAGGCCGCCCTCGGGGAGCCCGGTGACCTCCCCGAGCCCGAGCCGGGTCACGTCGACCAGCACGTCCGGCGTGGCCACGCCGAGCTTCATCAGGTCGACCAGGTTCGTGCCGCCGGCCAGGAAGGTCGCGCCCGGTTCCAGACCGCCGGCGGCCTCGGTCGCGGTGCGGTAGGTGAACGTCTTCACCGCGCCGCCGCCCGGATGGCGGGGACCATGTTCGGGTACGCGCCACAGCGGCACAGGTTGCCGCTCATCCGCTCGCGGATCTCGGCGTCGCTGAGCAGGTCGTCCCCGTCGCGGGTGACCGCGCTCGGCCAGCCCCGGGCCACCTCGCCCAGCATGCCGACCGCCGAGCAGATCTGGCCCGGCGTGCAGTAGCCGCACTGGAAGCCGTCGTGCTCGAGGAATTCCCGCTGCACCGGGTGGTCGACCCCCTCGATGGTGGTGATCTCGGCATCCTGCTGGGAGATCGCCAAGATCAGGCAGCTGTTGACCCGCCGCCCGTCCAGCAGCACCGTGCAGGCCCCGCACTGGCCGTGATCACAGCCCTTCTTCGCGCCGGTCAGGCCGAGATGCTCACGCAGCGCGTCCAGCAGAGTGGTGCGCGGATCCAGGTGGAGCCGGTGCTCGATCCCGTTGACGAAAATGTTCATGATCGGCTCCCTGCCCGGCGGACGCTGCTCATGATTGATCTCCTCTTCGAGGCGACGTGCTGTGGGTGATGTGGTCGGTGATGAGCTGCGAGAGACGGTCGAGCAGTCCCGGTGCGAGGTGGTGTCCCATGCCGGGAATCTCGATGTGCCGGGCGCCGGGAATGGCGCGGGTGGTGGCGCGGCCACCGCTGGGATGCACCATGCGGTCACGGTCGCCGTGGATCACCAGCGTGGGCGCGGTGATCCGGCCCAGTTCGGCGGTGCGGTCACCGGATGCGCGGATGGCGTCGATCTGTCGCGCGACCGCGGGGCCGTCACCGGTGCCACCACGGCGTTGCCATACGGACGCCGCCCAGGTGCGCTCAAGTTCGGCGTCGGGTGGGAACGTCGGTGAGCTGATGTGCGAGAGCATCCGCAGGTGGTGTGTGACGGAGGCGTCGACTGTCCGAGCGGCGGGCTGGGCGAGACGGACGAGGGTGTCCGCGGCCATGTCGGCAAGGGTGTAGGCGTCCGGGCGGGGTCGGGCCAGCAGTTGCCGGAGCAGGCTGGGCGGGGATGCGTCGATGCGGCTCGAACGGCCGGCGTCGCGGTTGTCCAGACGGATCACGCGGAAACCGGATGCGGTGAACGAGTCCACCATGCGGACCGGCCAAGAGGTGAGGTCCAGGCCGAGCCCGGCGATCAGCAGCAGCGGCACACCTTGCGGGGCGCCGTCGACGCGGTAGCAGATTCGGGGCCCGGCGGGCGTGTCGACGAACTGGTCGGCGCCGTCGGACAGGACGCCGTCAGGCGTCGGTCCCGCGGTCGCGGTCATGACGCGACCTCGCTCGTGGCGACCGCTCGGGCGAACCTCAGTTCAGGGGCGGCGACGGCGCCGGTGCGCAAAAGAGTGACGTCGCCGCGGTAGTCCATGGAGGTCAGCCAAGGCATCCGGTCGCCTTGGCGAGGCAAGTGGTCGATGGCGCGCTGGATGTAGCCGGCGGCGAAGTCGAGGAACGGCCGCGTCGGCATCGCGGGGTCGGTGACCTCAGGCCGGCAGATGTCGTAGCCGTGGGTCTGCATGTGGGCCAGCAACCGGCAGAAGTGCTCACAGAGCAGGCCGATCTTCAGTGTCCACGAGGAGTTGGTGTAGCCGATCGCGTAGGCGAGGTTCGGGACGCCGGAAAGCATCATGCCCTTGTAGGCGACGGTGTCGGGCAGATGCACCGGCTCACCGTCGACGGTGAGCCGGATACCTCCGAATGCCTGCACGTTGAGGCCGGTAGCGGTGACGATGATGTCGGCGTGCAGCTCGCGGCCCGAGTTCAGTCGTACGCCGGTTGCGGTGAAGGTGTCGATCGTGTCGGTGACGATCGTGGCTTGGCCATCGCGGATGGCGCGGAATAGATCCCCGTCGGGCACAGCGCACAGGCGCTGGTCCCAAGGGTCGTACGGCGGGTTGAAGTGCTCGTCCACCGAATAACCGGCCGGGAGTTGGCTGATGTTGACCCGGCGGATGAGGCGGCGGGCCAGCTTGGGGTATCGCTGGCAGAACTGCCAGACCAGACGGCCGCGCGTGATGTTCTTGCGCCGTACCAGCCGGTAGGCGAGGTCTTCGCCGAGGATGCGGCGCATCGCGTTGGCCAAGGCGTCCTCGCGGGGTATCGGCATGATGTACGACGGTGTGCGCTGGAGCATGGTTACGTGCGCGGCGGTGTCGGCCATCGCCGGAACGAGGGTCACCGCGGTGGCGCCGCTACCGATGACAAGTACCTTCTTGCCGGTGTAGTCGAGGTCGTCAGGCCAGTGCTGTGGGTGTACGACGGTTCCGGTGAACTGCTCGCGGCCCGGGAATCGGGGGGTGAAGCCTTCGTCGTATCGGTAATAGCCGCTGGCAACGAACACCCAGCCGGCGCTGAGGTGCACCTGCTCCCCGGTATCGACGTGTTCGACATCGAGAGTCCACCGCGCCGTCACGCTGGACCAGGATGCCGCGGTCACCTTGCGGTGATAGCGTATGTGCGCGTCAAGGCCGTTCTCTGCCACCGCCTCCCGCAGGTAGTTCAAGATCCGTGGGGCATCGGCAATCGCCTGCTTGTCACGCCAGGGTTTGAATTCGTAACCGAAAGTGTGCAGATCTGAGTCCGATCGGATACCCGGATAGCGGAACAAATCCCAGGTCCCTCCGGACGCGGCACGAGCCTCCAGAACGGCGAACGTCTTCGCCGGCAAGTGCGTCTTGACATATCGCGCGGCTCCGATTCCGGAGATTCCGGCACCGATGATCGCGACATCGAGGTGTTCAACGGCAGGAGCGGACATACAGGCATCTCCGGGGAGAGAGGGCGGAGCGGCTCCTCCATGGTGTGACCTCGATGATCGCTAACCAAGCACAGGATGCACCACGCCCGGTCACGCGTGGTGCAACATGCACCGTACGATCCGAGGCATGTCATGGCCGCTGCCCTCCCGTCGCACACGAGAGCTGATCCGCCGAGGCGCCGAGATAGCACTGCAGCCGTCGGCGGCCTGGCTCGAAGAATTGGACGCGGCGACTCTCGACGAACCACGATGGCAGCAAATCGCCGCAGATCCGGTCCTCGCCGCCGCAGTACGGCGCTCAAACCGCTCCAATCTCCTGTTCTGGGCCGCCGCCAACGTTCGTTCCCCCGGCGAACCCGTCGCGCCCAACGAGTCCGAGACACCTCTGACCATCGCCAGAGACCTCATCCGACGCGGCCTGGACGAGTCCTCCCTGGACGCCTATCGCGCCGCGGAAAGCGTCGTCATCCGGCTATGGACCCAGATCGCCTGCACACTGACCAGCGACACCGAGGAATTGCGGGACCTGCTGGACGTATCCCTGCGCTCGATCGCGGCATTCGTTGATGCCACCGTCTTCGCCATCTCCGACCGCATGCGCACCGAACGCGGCGCGCTGACCCGCGGTAGCCACGCCGAACGACGCGAGACCGTCACACTGCTGCTCGATGGTGCCCCGATCACCGTCCAGCGAGCCGAAGCCCGGCTGCGGTACCCGCTGACCACCATGCATACCGCCGCCGTAGCCTGGACCGACGAGCCCGGCGCTGACCTGAATCAGCTCGATGCCGCCGCCGACCTGCTCGCTACGGCGGCGGGCCGGTCACGGTCGTTGAGCATTCTGGCCAGTGCGGCTACCCGCTGGGTGTGGGTCAACGGCAGACCGGAGAGCAGCATGCTGCACCGCACGTTGTCCGACCTACCCACCGTGCGTGTCGCGCTGGGTTCTACCGCGTCGGGAGTCGACGGGTTCCGCCGCAGCCATCTCGACGCACTCACCACCCAACGTCTCATCGCCCGGCTGGCGTCGACTCAGCAGGTTGCCGCGTACGAGGAGATCGAACTCGTGGCGCTGCTCACCCACAGCCCGCAGAACGCCGACCGATTCGTCAGCCGCCTGCTGGGCGATCTGCGAACAGCGCCACCGGAAATCATCGAAGCCGTGCGCGCTTTCATCGCCGAGCAGTGCAACGCCTCCCGAACCGCCGAGCGTCTGTTCACCCACCGCAACACCGTCTTGCGACGATTGGCTCGCGCCGACCATCTACTGCCACGACCGCTCACCGACAACACCCTGGAGGTCGGTGCCGCACTGGAGATCCTCCACTGGCGCGGCCACATGTGACGTTGGACCGCCACACCGCAACGCCAAGACTGTCCGATACGAGCAGCGGACCCGGGCCAGGTCGCGGGACACGCTCAGGCAGCGGCCCGCTAGGCCGTGTTTCGTAGCGCCGTCGATGTTGCGGCGTGGCGGTGTTCGATAACTGAAGAGGTCTCCGGTATGTGGTTCGGCGACCAAGCCAGAACTTCACACCGGAGACCTCGTGCCGAGCGTGGCGGCAGAGAGGCGACACGACCTGACCGACCTGCGGTGGGCGGTTCTTGAACCGGCGCTGCCTGCGGGAACGGGCCGTGATCGGCCGCGAAGATGGACCATGAGAACGATCATCGACGGGATCCGGTGGCGGGTCCGGACCGGCTCACCGTGGCGGGACGTGCCGCCGGTATATCCGCCGTGGCAGACCCTGTACCGGTGGTTCCGCCGGTGGCAGCGTGACGGCGTCTGGACCCGGATCCTCGCAGCATTGCAGGCCCGCGCGGACGCAGCCGGGCTGATCGGCTGGAGCATCAGCGTGGACTCGACCATCAGCCGCGCCCATCAGCACGCGGCCGGCGCCCGGCGCGACGGTCACCTGCAGAAGGAACCGCCAGGTGGCCCGCTGGCCGAGCCCGTCGATCACGGCCTCGGCCGCTCACGGGGTGGCTGGACGACCAAGACACATCTGGCCTGTGAACAGGGCCGCAAGCCGATGGCGATGGTGGTGACCGCCGGGCAACGCGGCGACAGTCCGCAGTTCATCCCTGTGCTCGGCAAGGTACGGGTGGCCCGGCCCCGTGCAGGCCGGCCGCGGACCCGCCCGCGTTGCCGCAGCTCATCGGGGTACTTCTTCGGTGCTGCCACAGATGCTTCCTCCCCATGGTCATCAGGCCATGATCAAGAAGCTCCATGAATACGGGGGTGCCTCAAAGCCCGATCGCACTGGTGACCACGCAGGCGTAGGCCGTGTTCTCGGCTTGGTGGTCGGCCGAGTACGTGGCGGCGCCGGTGGCCTTCAACCGGTCGTCGATGCGGTCGATCTCACGGCCGGGTGGCGAGGCAGTCATCCGGGCTCCTGACTGTGCGAAGAGGTATGCGAGATGCCGGGGTCGTGGCCGACGTCCAGACCTTGTAGTACGGCGTCGGGGAAGAAACCTTCGTGGTGAATGGCCGCCGCGTTCCGCAGCGGCGCGCCGGTTCCGCCGTATCGGTGGGCGACGATCTCCGCGGCGATGGACAGCGCGACTTCCTGTGGGCTGCGGGCGCCGAGGTCAAGGCCGATCGGTGAGTGCAAACGCTCGAGTTCGTGGTCGGTCAGCCCGGCCTCGCGCAGCCGCACCAGTCGATCCTCGTGGGTGCGCCGCGAACCCATGGCACCGACATAGGCCACGGGCTGTCGTAGAGCGGCGGTGAGCAGCGGCACATCGAACTTCGGGTCGTGGGTGAGTACGCATATGACGGCGCTGCCACCCAGATTCTGAACCCGCAGGTACCGGTGTGGCCAGTCCACGACGATCTCATCGGCATGGGGGAACCTCTCTGCGGCGGCGAAGGTGGCGCGCGCGTCGCAGATGGTCACTCGGTAGCCGAGGAACTTACCGGCGCCGGCCAGCGCCGCAGCATGGTCGGTGGCACCGAAGATGAGCATGCGGGGAGCTGGCGTGTTGCTTTCGACCAGCAATGTCATCGGCTCCTGGCAGTAGCCGTCCGCCACCCCGAGCTCGACGGTCCCGGTTCTGCCGGCGTGCAGCATGGCGATTGCCTGCACAACCGCCGCCTGATCGAGGTGCGTGTTATCTAGGCTCCCGATGCTGGGCTGGCCGGGCCGCACGATGATCATCCGTCCCAGACATCGCTCCGGCCCCCGCACTACCATCGCTACGGCCACTGGCTTGTCCCGCGCAGCGTCGGCAAGCGCCCTGGCGAGTTCCGGCTCCAGACTCGGATCGAGGTGGTGCAGGATCAACTCGATCGTCCCGCCGCAGGTGAGACCGACATCCAACGCGTCCCTGTCGCTGTATCCGAACGTGACGGTCCTCGCCCAGTCGTTGCCGAGCAGCATCTCTTCGCATGCCTGGTAAACGGCGGAGTCGACGCACCCGCCTGACACGTTGCCCAGCACGGCACCATCGGCGTCGACGACCAGTGACGCGCCAGGCTGACGTGGAGCGCTGCCGTTCACGTGCGTCACGGTCGCGGCCACGAACGCAGTGCCGGTTTTGAAACGCTGGAGAAGTTCATGGGCGAGTTCGAGCACGGTCGCTCACCTTCCTGCCGCGAGCGTGGTCAGCGCCCGGAACAGCGTGTGTCGCAGCAACGCGGGCTTGAAGGCGTTGTGGGTCAGTGGCCGGGCACCATCCGCGGCGTCGCGAACCGCCGCCTCGAACGTCTCCGGGGTAGCACGCCGACCCATCAGGGCGCGTTCGATACTGGGTAGCCGCCAGGGTTTGGTTCCCACCCCGCCGACAGCGATCCTGGCGTGTCGGATAGTACGGCCGTCAAGCTCCAGGGCAACGGCCGCCGAGGCAAGGGCGAACTCGTACGACTGCCGATCGCGGATCTTGAGGTAAAGAGAGTTCGCGGCCCACGGAGATCGCGGGATGGTGACCCCGGTGATGAGTTCACCCGGACGTAACACGTTCTCGACATGGGGAGTAGTGCCCGGGAGGGCGTAGAGCACCTCAAGCGGCAGAGTACGCGAGCCCTGTGCTGAGGCTAGGTGTACGTCAGAGCTGAGGGCCACCAGCGCAACCGCCAAGTCGCTCGGGTTGGTAGCGACACACGCCTCACTGGTACCGAAGATCGCGTGAATGCGATTGATCCCGGTCAGCGCCGAGCAACCGCTGCCCGGCTCACGCTTGTTACAGGGCGTCGAGATGTCCCGGAAGTACCCGCACCGAGTGCGCCGCAGCAGATTTCCACCGATGCTCGCCATGTTGCGCAGCTGACCGGACGCACTCAGCTCCAAGGCCTTGGCGACCATCGGATACGACTCGCGCACAATACGATGTGAGGCGACGTCGCTCATCGTCTCCAGCGCGCCGATGTGCAGACCGGAGCGGTCGAAGGTAATTCCGCGTAGCGGCAGTCGGGTGATATCTACGACTTCGGCTGGGGCCATCACCCCAAGCTTCATCAAGTCCACCAGGGTGGTGCCGCCGGCCAGGAAGGCCGCGTCCGCTGCGCCGTCGGCGAGGGCATCGTGCACCGACCGCGGTCGGCTGTAGGTGTACGGGTGCATCAGCGCATAACCTTCTGCGCGTCTTTGATCGCCTCGACGATGAACGGATAGCAGCTGCAGCGGCAGATGCTTCCGGACATGCGCTCGCGGATATCATCGTCGGATTTTGCGTGGCCTTCGTTCACCATGCCGACCGCCGACATGATCTGGCCAGGGGTGCAGAAACCGCATTGCAAGCCGTCGCGTTCGACGAACGCTTGCTGCATGGGATGCCGCCGGTCACCCTTGGCGAGACCTTCGATCGTGGTTACTTCCCGCCCATCGGTCGTAGCGGCCAAGGTCAGGCAGGATCGCACTCGACGGCCGCCGATGTGCACCGTGCAGGCGCCGCACTGGCCACGGTCGCAACCCTTTTTCGTGCCGGTCAGATCCAGCCGTTCACGCAAAGTGTCGAGCAGGGTGACTCGTGGGTCGACCTCCATCCTATGAACAGCGCCGTTCACCCTGACCCGCACCGTCACCACGACCCCGGCAGCAGCGCCGGGCGACAGCGCAGCGTCCGCCGCCCTCGCGGCCAACGGTACAGCCACCGCGACGGCCGCGGTGCCGCCAAGAACGGTCCGGCGTGAGACACCCGACTCGCGGTCGCTCACATCATCAGTTGAATTCACAGGCTCTCCCGGGAATCAGCAACGGATGCACCGGACTCCGTGACCACGACCGCCGGCGCGAATTCGGTCAACTGTGGCCAACGGCGTCAAGGTTTGCCAGGGCCTAACGATCCCAGGCTGAGCCGGGATCCGGAATGTACGCTGACCTCGACAAACGCAGGTACCACTTGAGTAGCGTTTTCGCACCTGGGCGAATCCTCTGAGGCGGCTACAGCACCGTCCGCGACGCCCAGGATATGGCCGTCCTACTGACGGCCCTGACGAACCAGGGAGCTTGACCATGAGCACATTGGACTTCGCCGGCCGCGTGGCGATCGTAACGGGCGCCGGGTCGGGCCTAGGTCGTGAGTATGCCAAGATGCTGGCCTCGCGCGGCGCCCGTGTCGTGGTCAATGACCTCGCGGACGCTGCGGCCACCGAGACCGTCGACATCATCCGTCGACAGAATGGGGACGCTGTCGCTGACGTCCACGATGTCGTCACAGCCGCCGCCCAGATCGTGCAGAGCGCGATCGACGCGTTCGGCCGGCTCGACATCGTTGTGAACAATGCTGGCATCGTCCGGCTCGGCGCCTTCGCCGAGATGGCCCCCGTACAGTGGTGGCAGGTCTTCGACACCCACGTGAAGGGTACCGTCGAGATCTCCCGCTATGCCTGGAAGCACCTCGTTGCTTCCGGCACCGGGCGCCTGATCAACATTTCTTCCAGCGGCATGCTTGGCGAACCCCTCGCTTCCGCCTACGCCGCAGCCAAGGCCGCGGTCTGGGGTCTCGGCAACGCCATTCGCGTCGAGGGCGACCAAGCCGGGGTACAGGTCAGCACCCTGCACCCAACGGCCTGGACCGCGATGAGCGCCGGAGCGTTCGACCACGAGGACGTACGCGCTTCGGTGGAGCAGAACCTGCCTGCACACGCTGTGGCTGCCTTCGTCACCTGGCTCGCCCATCAGGACACCACGGTGCATGGCGAAACTTTCCAGGTCAGCGGCAATTCCGCCGGTCGCGCCGTGTTCGCCGCCGCGCCGAGAGTGCGAGTTGATCAAGACACCCCTGAAGCGTGGGCCGCCGTCGGCGATCAACTCCTGCGGGATGCCGCCGAAGGGCAGCTGTTGCCCCTCCATTCCACCTCGGCATCACTGCGGAGAGAACTGGTCCTGCTGGACCCGGCACTCGACGCACTCCTGCCCACCGGCACCGCGACACCGGGCAATCGGTGAGATATCAGCCTCGGGGCTTGCTGCGTGGTCAGGTCTGTGGCAGGCCCCGGACTTGGTGGAGACACCGGGAGGATGTCCAGCATCACGGACAGTATGGGGAAGAAGCGATCTAGTGGTGCAACGGCAGCAAGCAGGCACAACGTATCGATGATCGGTTCGTTGAGCCGGTCATGGTGGACGTCGATGTGTCGGACTGGTCGGCGGAGCTGGACCGTCTTCATGCCCGGTTCGCGCGTTCGGAGCCGCGGCGGCGGGCCCGCCAGTACCTGGCAGGGCTGGTCGCGGGCTTGGACCGTAAGAACGGGTGGACGCTCGCGGAGCAGGCCGGTGACGTCTCACCCGACGGCATGCAACGCCTGCTGCGATGGGCGGACTGGGACGTCGACCCGGCGCGTGACGACGTGCGTGACTACGTCGTCGAGCACCTGCACGACCCGCAAGCCGTGCTGATCATCGACGACACCGGGTTCCTGAAGGGCGTCAGATCGGCCGGTGTGGCCCGGCAGTGCTCCGGCACCGCCGGGCGGATCGAGAACTGCCAGGTCGGCGTGTTCGCGGCCTACCGTTCCGGCAAAGGTCACGCCCTGATCGACCGGCAGCTGTATCTGCCCGCGGCGTGGACCGACGACCGCGACCGGTGCCGGGCCGCGGGCGTCCCGGACGACGTCGAGTTCGCCACCAAGGTGCAGATCGCCCGCAGCACGCTAGGCCGGGCGTTCGCCGCCGGGATCCGGCCGGGCTGGGTGAGCATGGACGAAGCCTACGGCCAGTCGAAATCGCTGCGGGTCTGGCTCGAGAAACATGATCAGCCGTATGTGGTGGCGACCCGCCGCAACGACGACATGATCACCACCAGCATGGGCTTCGCCCGCGCCGACGAGCTGATCGCGGCCCTGCCAGGGCGGGCCCGGTCGCGCATCTCCGCCGGCCCCGGCGCTCACGGTCCCCGCGAATACGACCGGGCCCGGGTCCCGATTCGGATCTGCTGGCAGCCCGGCCGCGGGCACTGGCTGCTGGCCCGCCGCAACCGCACCACCGGCGAGCTGGCCTACTACGTCTGCTACGGCCCCCGCAAAACGCGGCTGATGGACCTGGCCCGCATCGCCGGCGCCCGCTGGGCGATCGAAGAGTGCTTCCAGCAGGCCAAAGGCCAGGCTGGTCTCGACGAGTACCAGGTCCGTGACTGGCGGCCCTGGCACGCCCACATCACGCTGTCCATGGCCGCTCTCGCCTGGCTCGTCGTCGCCAAAACCAGGATGTCAGAAGGGGAACCAGCGGCGACGACAGGCAGATGATCGGCTACACCGTACCCGAGATCAGACGCCTGGTCGCGGCGTTGAGCGGCCAGGACGTCGGGGTGACGGGCGTGGGTGTTGCGCCAGCGCAGGTAGGCGTGCAGTTTGCTGGCCAGGACGGTGTGGTTCGAGTGGTTCGAGCCGGTGATCACGAACGTGCGTAGCGGCCCGAACTGCGCCTCGATGGGGTTGGCCCAGGACGCGTGCAGGATCTGCCGTAGCCGTTCCCGCCCGATCTCGATGGACCGGGCGGGCTGCCAGTTCAGGTATTCGGCGGGTTTGCGGATGCTCCACCGGGTGAACGGCCGCCCCAAGGTCTCGGGGCGCGCCTTGGCCGTCGTGACGAAGGTTGTTCTCGCAGTACAGACGACGAGCCAATCTTGCCAGAACCACTGGAACCTTTACGCCGACAGGCGGCGTCGCGCATCGGCGGGACGGCGGCGAGCCCGGCTATCCCGAGCCCGGTGAAATACGAGCGCGCTGAGGATCACGCAGGCGGTGGTCCTGCTTGTTCTCCGCGGTATATGGCGTCGATGAGGTCAGCGTAGTTCCGGTTGACCGCGGCGCGTTTGACCTTGAGGCTGGGGGTGACTTCGCCGGCTTCGACGCTGAGCTCGCGCGGCAGGATCCGGAATTGTTTGATGGTCTCCCACGGGTTGAGGCGGGCGTTGACTTCGGCGACGGCGGCAGCCACCGTGGCGCGCACCTGGTCGGCGCTCATGTCCCGGCTGGTGTCCGGGTCGATGGTCACCAGGAGGCTGGCGAAGTTACGGCCGGCGGCGATCATGATGGCGGCGCTGACCAGGGGGCAGGCGGCTTTGACCGCGGACTCGATGGCGCTCGGGGCGATGTATTTGCCGCCGCTGGTCTTGACGAGATCTTTCTTGCGGTCGGTGATGCGCAGGTAGCCGTCGGCGTCGAGTTCGCCGATGTCGCCGGTGGCGAGCCAGCCGTCGGCGTCGATGATGTCGGCGGTCTGGTCGGGCAGGTGCCGGTACCCGCGCATGATGCTGGGGCCGCGCAGCAGGATCTCGCCGTCGTCGGCGATGCGTACCTCGGTGCCGGTCAGGGCCTGGCCGACGGTGCCGATGCGCAGCCGGCCGGGGCGGTTGAAGAACGAGACACCGGTGGCTTCGGTGAGGCCGTAGCCTTCGATGATGGGCAAGCCCGCGGCGGCGAACCAGCTGCTGATCTGCGGGGCGAGCGGGGCGCTGCCGGAGATCAATAGCTCCAGCCGGCCGCCGAGCCGGTCTCGGACCTTCGTGAAGACCAGAGCGTCGGCAGCCGCCAACTGCAGGCGCTGCCACCAGGGCCGGGACGGATCTTGCCGGGTCGCCCCGACGCGGATGGCCCAGCGGAACAGCGCGGCGCTCAAGCCGCCGCCGGCCGTGGCGGTGGCAGTGACGCGGGCGTAGATCTTCTCGAAGATTCGGGGTGCGGCGGCCATGGCGGTGGGCCGGATGGCGGCAAGGTTGTCGATGATCCGGTCGATGCGGCCGTCGATTGCGGTGACGTAGCCGACCTCGTACTGGTTGGCCAGCAGCAGTTTGCCGAAGACGTGCGACAGCGGTAGCCACAGGAAGTGCAGGTGGTCGCGGCGCATGAAGTCCTCGGCGGCGGTGGCTGCGCCCAGGTAGAGCCAGTTGGCGTGGGTGAGCTCGACGCCCTTGGGCCGGCCGGTGGTACCGGAGGTGTAGACGATCGTCGCCAGCTGGTCGGGCGTGATCGTCTCCAAGACCCGGTGCACCCGGCCGGGATCATGGTCGAGGACCTCGACCCCAAGTGTCATGATCTCGCGCAGGCTGCGCACCGATGGATCCCCGGCAGGGTCGAACGTGATGACGTCCCGGACCCCGGCGATCCAGCCGCCATCGGGGGTGCGCAGCTTCGCGACCTGCGCCGCGTTCTCGGCGAAGACCAGGACAGCGCCGCTGTCGTCAAGGATGTGCGCGACGTCGTCGGCGTTGGTGTTGGGATAGACGGTGACGGTGACGGCCCCGGCGCTCATGATCGCCAGGTCGGCGAGGACCCATTCGATCCGGGTCGTGGCGGCGATCGCCAGCCGCTGCCCGGGTGTCACGCCGAGGGCCAGCAGACCTGCGGTGAGTTCGGTGACCCGGGCGGCGAGTTCGGTCCACGTCAAGCTCTGCCAGGCCCCGTCAAGGCCGGGGTCGGGGTAGCGGAAGGCGGGGCTGTCGCCGAAATGGGCGCAGCGTTGCTGAAGCCGCGCGCCGACCGACGTCGCTGTGGTGGTGGCGGTGCTCATGCGATCTGCCTTTCGCTGAGGGCCTTGATCCCCGCGGCTTGCAGGAGGCGTTGCCATGCCCGTAGGTCCGGGCGGTCGCCGCTGGCCGCGATGATCCGGTCAGGTCGTATCAGCAGGGCGTCCGCGGCGTGCTGGTCGAGTAGCCGGGTGAGGACGCCGCTGGGATCGGTGCTGGCGTCGGCGAGGGTCAGGCCCAGCGCGTCGAACCAGGCGCGGATCGCCGGCTCATAGGCGGGCAGGCCCGGGCCTCTGGTGATGATCGCGAATCCGGTGCCCAGCGACCGGTCGAGCAGTTCTCCGTCGAGGCGCGGCTGCGGGCAGAGCCGTCCGGCCGCCCGGTCACGGGCCGCGACCAGCGGGCCGCAGCGGTAGGCGGGCCAGGCCGATTCCACGACTTTGCGTTCCACGCCCGGCAGGCGGGCGATGGCGGCCAGTGCCGCTCGCCGTAGCCGGGCGGTCCGGGCGCTGCCTCCGGTCATGATCCAGCCGATCAGCATGGCCATTTGGATCATGCGGCGGGCGTACGGAAGGCGCTCGGCTTCGTAGGTGTCCAGGAGCCGGTCATCAGCTCGGCCGGCGAGCACGAGCGCGAGTTTCCAGGTCAGGTTCGCGGCGTCGCGGATGCCGGCGCCCATGCCCTGGCCGATGAACGGTGGGGTCAGGTGCGCGGCGTCGCCGAGCAGGAACACCCGTCGGTCCTGCCACCGGTCGGCGACCGCGCCGCGGAAGGTGTACCAGGTGCGGCGCAGGATCGTCAGAGTCGCCGGGTCGATCGGGCCGAGCCAGGGCCGGATCAGGCCGATGACCTGCGCCTCGGTGACGTCGTCGGCCTGCTCGCCCGGGCGCAGCCGGAACTCCCACCGATAGCGACCCGGGGTGACCATCATGTACGAGGCGGCGCGGTCGTGGTCGCAGACCTGCTGCGCGCCCGCGTAGGCGTTCAGCGGCTGCGGGCTGTGGACGTCCACGATCAGCCACTGCTGGACGAACCCCAGGTCGTGCAGGCCGGCGCCGATGCTGGTGCGGGTGAAGCTGTTGGCGCCGTCGCAGCCGAGGACCGCATCGGCCCACACCTCATGCTCGGCGCCGGTGGCCAGCTCGCGGTAGCGGACCCGCACCGCTCCCGGGCCGCCGGGAACCTGGTCGATGGCGTACACCTCGACGCCGCCGCGCAGCTGAACGCCGGCGAGTTCGGCCAGCCGATCGCGCAGGACCTGTTCGAGGTCCGGCTGGTCGAACATGTTGGCCTGCGGGTAGCCGTTGAGGAGGCCGACCGGGTCGCGGGTGAACTCGGCCAGCACCCGCAACTGGTTGTCGACCAGTTGCATTCCCGGTGCCGGCCGGGAGATCTCCCGGAGGCGATCCTCGATGCCCAGCCCGGCTAGGGCGCGGAACACCTCGTCGTCGAAGTGCACCGCCCGCGGCAACGGGTACACCTGCGGCCAGCGGTCGAGGACCAGGCAGGTGACACCCCGCTGAGCCAGCATGATCGCCGCCGTGGCGCCGGTCGGACCGGCGCCGATCACGAGCACGGGTACGTGGTCCATCAGTGCACCCGGTGCCGCTGGACTCCGAGATCCAGCCTTCCGTCAGCGGTCCGGATGGACGCCTCCACGAGGTCGCCCGGTTGCAGGTAGGCGCTGCTGCGGGACTGAGTCTTGACGAACAGGTCCCACCGTTTCTCTTCCGGCAGCAGGCCGGCGATGCGCTGGGCGGCGGCGCCCGGCGGTTGCAACGCGCAGCCGCCCGGTGTGCCGGTCAGGATCAGGTCCCCGGTGCCGAGTCGCTCCAGGCCGGATAGCTCCGTCAGTGTGGCCGCCGGCCCGAAGACCATGTCTCCGGCCAGGCCGTCCTGCCGGACTTTTCCGTTGACCGACAGGGTGAGCCGCAGTTCCCGCCAGCGGCGGACCTCGCCCGGGTCGGGGACGCACAGGTACGGTCCGGCCGGGCAGAACGTCGGGTAGCTCTTGCCCTTGTACCACTGTCCCTGCGGCAGCTGGACGTCGCGGGCGCTGACGTCGTTGGCCAGAACGAACGCTCCTATGTAGGCGTGCAGGTCGTCGTCGGTCACGGTGACCGGGCCGGTGATCGGGACGCCGAGCACGATGCCGAGTTCGACCTCGTAGTCGAGCAGCCGCACGTGGCCGGGCCGTACGATCTCGCCGTCGGGGCCGGTCAGGGAGGCGGTGGACTTGGTGAACAACATGTTGAACGCCCGGTCCGGGTTCATCCCGGACTCGATCATGTGCGATCGGTAGTTCGCGCCCTGGCAGAGGATTCTGGCGTCCGGGACCGGCGCCAGCAGCCGCAAACCGTCGATCCGGATGCCGGCGATGGCGGTGTCGGCCAGCACGGTGCGAGCGGTCTTGGCCCGGTCGGCCAGCACGTCGGCGGTGCTGACGTACTCGGCGGGAAGCGGCACCGCCAGGCCGTCGCGCAGCACGGCCCAGCGGGGGCCGTCGGCGGATTCGAAGCGGATCAGGTTGATGCTCATGCGGAAGCCACTCTCAGAAGGCCGATCAGGCGCCGGATGTCGAACTCGTTGTCGTCGGCGCGCAGCGCGGTGACGACGTCACGGATCAGGTGCGGCGACGGTTTCGCGCCGAGGAAGTCCCGGGTGACCGACGGACCCCACTGGGCAAGGCCGCTCGCGCTCATCTGAGCCCACCCGGCCTCGACGGTGTTGTCGAACATGTCGCCGTCGGCGAAGTGCTCGACCATCACGCTGTCCGGGTCACGCCAGTAGTCGAAGATCTGGCTGCCCTGGATGTGCCGGCCGATGCCCCAGGCCCGGTGATAGCCGCGCTTCTTGAGGTACTCGCCGCCGGTGGCGACCGCGTCGAGGTCGGCGACCTGGTACGCCGAGTGCACGTACTGGCGGGACGGTCCCAGGTGCATGGCCAGGGTGTGGTGATCGGCGGGTGTGGCACCGCGGTCGCAGCGGATGAACGCCATGGTCGGACCGCGTTTGCGCTGACCCGGGAAGAACAGGAAGTCGCTGACGATCAGCCCCAGGTTCTGCTGATACCAGTCCACGGTCCGCTCGAACCGCGGCGTCTCCAGCACCACGTGTCCCAGCCGTTCGATGCGGGCCGGCGCTAGCGGCGGACGCTGCGCCACGTTGGTTCGCAGCACCTGGCCGAAGTTCAACACCAGCGGCTCCTGCCGCGGCAACTGCGGCAACTGCTCGACGCCGGTCACGACCCGCACCGGCATCCCGGACGGGTCGCACAGGTCCACGACCGCGCCGCCACCGGCGCCGCGCCGATCACGAACCGTACCGTCGGCCGCCCGCGTCAGCCGGTCCAGATCTGCCCGGGAAGAGGCGCGGAACGCCGGAGCCACGAACCGCGACCTCGGCCCCTTGCGGATGATCACGCACTGCGAACCGGGCAACGTGCCACGCAAATGAAGCTCATTACCGGTCCGGAAAGCGGTGGCGAACCCGAAGTCGTGAGCGAACCGCTCGGCGGCGTCCAGATCCGGCTTCTCGAACTCCAGCCAGGCCAGATCCTCGACCTTGATCACCGGATTACCGGCTCGGTCCGGGTGGTCACCACGCTGCGCGCCCTGCTCACTGTGCAGACCCTCGTGCGCGGTCTTCGGGCTCGTCGCCATGGAACCGATCCTTTCAACGTTTCCGATCAAAGTATCAGCTTGTAAAGAGAAGTCGTCAACAGCTCGGTCGGTTTCGATCATGTGATCGGTTTCAGGCCGGCGCGGAACACCGTGCCTTCGGTGAGCAGATCGCGACGGCGGCCTGCGACGGCAGGAGCGAGGAGTGGGTTGAACGCCAGCGCACGTGCGGCATCGCGCCACGTCAGTGGCGTCGATTCGCCGGCGGCCGACGCTGCCCCTGAGGGTTAGTCGCTGTCGCTGTCGCTACGCTGCGCGAAGCGGCCCTAATCGGGAGGAAATAGGTCTACTTCCGAGTTAGGGGAGTTCCGGGACCATCGGGGGAGCGGTGGCGCAGAGTGCCGCCGCCTCGTCGGCGGAGATCCCGAGCATGCGTAGGATCCGGACGGCGAACTGGTCGGCGACAGCGCCTGCGTCCAGCTCGGGATTGGCGTCGAGCATCTGCATCACGCCGAGCATGGCGCCGCCGGCGGCCATGAGGGCGATGTCCGGGTCGTCCCCGTCGAACCGGCCCGCCGCTTGCGCGGCGGCGATGTCGGCCCGGGCGTGACGCACCATCCCGCTGTCGCTGAGCAGAATGGCGGTGCCGCTGTTCAAGATGACGCGGACCAGTTCGGGGTGGCGGCGCTGCAGGCGCCCCGCCATCCGGAAGCTGACGGCGAAGACCTCCGCCGGATCCGTCAGCCCCTCGGTGAGGGTCGCCAGCATGGCGGCATAGCCATCGAGGGCTGCTCCCGCGGCCTCCTCGAGAAGCTGTTCCTTGGTCTCGAAGTGGCCGTAGAAGGTGCCGAACCCGACGTCGGCAGCATCCGTGATGTCACGGATGCTGACGCCCGTGCGCCCTTCGGCGAGAAAACCCTGGGCAGCCCTGACCAGCGCCGCACGAGTGCGTGCCTTACGCCGGTCCGCTCGCCGCGGTGTCGCACCCGCGGGTCCTGCCGCAATTCCCACGGCCTGATAGTACAAGCACGCGACCACAACCGATCAAATCATCGGATCCGCTTGGCTATTTTCAGCCGGCGTGGTGCTCGTCCGATACAGGCCGCATGACAAGACACAGCGTGACAACCGTGGTGGCCACCGGGCGAACCGGCACCCGCGGTGTGCTGATCTCTATGTCTTCGCCGTCGTGCTCGTAGTGGCCTCGGTGACCGCGCTCGGCCTCGGGCTGGCGGACCATGCGGTTACACTCAACGCCTCCAGCGGTGAGCTGACCTGGATCGCGGACGGTTATACCCGTGGCTTCGGCTGCTCTGATCCTGCCGATTGGCGCGCTCGGCGACCGTTACGGACGACGCAACGTGCTGATCATCGGCACCGTGGTCTTCGCCTTGGCGCCCGACACCCGCGAGGAAGAGCATCATGGGCGCTTCGACATCGCCGGTGCGCTCACCACCTGCGTAGCCGTCGGGTCGCTGGTGTACGCCATCATCGAAGGCAACGAGACCAGCTGGACCGACGCCCCGTCCCGATCGCCTTGTCTTTGTTCGTGGCCGCCTCACCATCGTGCAGGAGCTCAGCCAAGAACGAGCCGCCGTTGCCCTGGCCGGCAAGCTGAGCCGCCTTGGTAGACAGGTCGACATCTTGGTCGACAACGCCGACATCATCAGCCTCGCACCAGCACACGCCCAGGCCTCTCATGAGCAGCACGCGATGACCACCGTTGAGGACGCTCATGCCCCGGCCTGAAGAATCGTCCCAGCATCGTCGCGGCGCATCCCAGGGCGAACGGGCACGTTCGCGTGGTGGAGGGCCGGGTGATAACGCCGGACGACGCCTTTACCGTCTGCCTTCGCCTGGTAGAGGGCCAGGTCTGCTTGGTGGAGCAGGCTGTCGACGTCGTCACCACCACCATGGGAGATGGTCACTCCAGCGCTGGAGCGAATAGTCATCGCGGTGTCCGCGATGACCAGTGGCTGGCGGAGATCGTCGATCGTGCGTTCGGCAACACGGACGGCGTGCTCCACGGTTGAAAGTCCGGAAAGCATGATGACGAACTCGTCGCCGCCGAGACGGGCCACGGTGTCTTCCTCACGCACGCTGACCTGAATACGCTCAGCGGCGGTTCGCAGTAGTTCGTCGCCAGCCGCGTGACCGTACGTGTCGTTGACCCCCTTGAAGCCGTCCAAATCGAGCAGGATAACGGCGACCCCGGAGTGCTCGTCGGCCATCGCGGCGGCCTGATTGGTCCTGGTGGTGAACAGCGCCCGGTTGCCCAACCCGGTGAGCATGTCGTGATTGGCCTGGTAACTTATCTGACGCAGCAGTGCCTGATTGGTTTGGGTATTGAGAAACTGACGAACCAACACAAGGACAGCCACGCCGAGTACCAGCCACGGGATGACCGGCCCCATGGTGCCCTCGGTCGCCTGTTGGATGGCGGCGATACCGAAGGCGATGAGGACCGGGACGTTCGGGAACCACAGCGCGCGAGGCGATGACTGCTGGTCCTCGATCGAAGAGGACACCGGTGGACGCATGTGGCTGGCCATGGCCGACAGCAGGCCCGCGAGAAGGTGGCCGCCGCCTACGCCGAGTTCCCACCAGTCCCGCCCGAAGGCGAGATTCGAGCCGTAGCCGATTCCCACAGCGGCGTACACCAACATGCTGCCAGCGAGCAAGCTGACCTGATTGATTCCGGCGGACACGGTGCGGGAGAGCACCAGCAGCGCCAATGCCATCGTGATGCACAACAGCGCGACCGCCGCCAGCACCAGGATGGCTTGCCCCGCCTCACCACCGCGGCTGACGGTGGCACGAAATGTCGGCCCGAGGACGGTGTACCAGCCCAGGAGCAGCAACGCGAAAAAGATCATCAGTCCGTCGATCGTGCGGCGCAGCCGCACGGCGGTATCGGCGAACGACGGGAAAGCCATCCCGAAGCCGACGATCGCACATATCACGGCCATGAGCGAGAGCAGGGCCGCGCCAACTGCTGCCGAACTGGTGGGGACGACAGACTCGGAACTCGTCCGGATCACTTCGCTGACGGCCCACAGCAGGCTGGTCGCTGCGGCGAACGTATAGCCGGCCCGGCTGCGACCCGTGCGGGTCCGCGCGCAGCGCACGTAGCCGCGGACGGCCACCAACGCCACCGCGGCCAACAACAGGTGCGTGGCGACACGGAACGGCGTCGCGGTAGCCGGGCTCTGGTTGACCTCGAACAGCGCATGCAACAGCACACCGGCCACCACTGCAGCTAGTACACCCACCCGCGCCTTGGACAATGGCCACCTCCGCAATGTGCCCCTCGGCGATCATCATGACTATCGGCACGACGGCAACCGACCTGTAGGCTTCCCTGCGGACTTTGGATGGAGAACGACCTCGGCGTGGGCGCCCGCGTGGAGGGCACCGTCCGTTACCGTGGGCGCATCGCCGACTCGACGTAACGCCGGAACGTCTTGCGGTCCACTCTCAGCGAGCCTGCGATGTCGTACTGAGAACCGGCCCGCGTGCCAGTACGCCGGTTCTTAAGTTATATCGATCCCGTAGAAACGTCCCCCTCGCCATCCGCTCCCCAGAGGCTTGCTGGTGAGAAGATGATCTACGGAAAAGGAGAGGATCTTGGCAACTGTGGTGGAACGCTCGCCGTCCCTTCGCGAACACCACGAGCGGCCCGGCAGTCCATAACGAGCGCATACCAGGGGATTACGGCCTGTATCAAATTCGGTTAGAGCCACTCGTTGATCGCGGCGATGGTTACGGTGGCCTCATAGCGGACGGCCAGCTTGTCGTATCGGGTGGCGACGGCGCGGTTGCGTTTGAGCCGGTTTATGTCGCATTCACGGTGTGGTTGAAAATAGTGAACTCGGATGTGGTGCGTGTCATTTTCTCCCCTTTCCCGCAGGACCTGATTACCATCTCAGGCTGCACCGGATCCGCGGGGGTCACCACGGCCCGCCGATTCCAGGCTGCGCGGTCCGTCAAGGGGGGATCCGCAGGCCGAGGATGCGGTCGGCGATCGGTGGTAGAACCGAACAATGATTGATCGAGCCGGACTGGCCGAGTTCCTGCGCCGCCGCCGGGAGTCGCTGCAACCCGAGGACGTCGGGCTCCCGCGCGGTCAGCGCCGCCGCACATCCGGGCTACGCCGCGAAGAGGTCGCCACGCTCTGTCACATCTCGGCCGACTACTACAGCCGACTCGAACGCGAGCGCGGCCCGCACCCGTCCGAGCAGATGATTGCCTCGATCGCCCAGGGCCTGCATCTTTCGCTCGATGAGCGCGACCATCTGTTCCGCCTGGCCGGGCACAACGCGCCGACCCGCGGCACCCCCAGCGAGCACATCAGCCCCGGCATGCTGCGCATCTTCGACCGACTCACCGACACCCCGGCCGAGATCGTCACTGAGCTCGGCGAGACGCTGCGCCAGACCTCACTGGGCGTGGCGCTCACCGGCGACATGATGCGCTACACCGGCCCATCGCGCAGCATCGGCTATCGCTACTTCACCGACCCGGCCGTACGGGCCCTCTACCACCCCGACGACCACGAGCTGCACGCCCGCGTCTTCGCCTCCGGCCTGCGCCGGGTCGTCACGCTGCGCGGCCCGAAGTCGTATGCGGCCCACCTGCAGGGCCTGCTGCTGGAGAGCAGCGAGGAATTCCGTACGGTATGGAACCAACATGAAATCGGCATCGGCTACGACCATTCAAAACGTTTCGTGCACCCCGAGGTGGGCGATCTGGAATTGCAGTGTCAGCGCCTGCTGGACCCCGACCAGTCCCACTTGCTGCTCGTCTACACCGCCGTTCCGGGCAGCGAGAGCTACGAGAAATTGCAACTGCTCTCGGTCATCGGCAATCAAACCCTCCTGACCCCGAACGGGTGACGGGCCCGCGGGGTCGTGGACGGCGATGGGCAAGAGGCCGATGTGACGACTGAACAAGCGGCCCAGACCATCCGCCGGCATGCCATCGAGATCAGCGGGGTTCAGGACTGCGGGCCGATGGTCTTTGCGCACGG
Source organism: Actinoplanes teichomyceticus ATCC 31121 (assembly GCF_003711105.1). Classification (NCBI taxonomy): domain Bacteria; kingdom Bacillati; phylum Actinomycetota; class Actinomycetes; order Micromonosporales; family Micromonosporaceae; genus Actinoplanes; species Actinoplanes teichomyceticus. The sequence continues at coordinate 4,403,484 of NZ_CP023865.1, read as the reverse complement.
CTAACGGCTGTGATCAGAACATGCCGCCGGGAGGAACCGCCCGCGGTCGTGCTGGACACCCAGTCGATCCGTGCCGCCAACCACGTTCGCGCCGCGACCACCCGCAAGAAGGTACCCGGCCGCGAACGAGGGCTGGCCGTCGGCGCACTCGGGCTGATCATCGCGGTGGCGGTGACCGCCGCGAGCGTCACCGACACCGTGGTCGGCGTGCGGCTGCTGGACAAGGCCGACGAGCACACCCGACGGTCACGCGGGCGTGGGGGGACTCCGTAGTCAAGCAAGATCTGGGCATCCACGGCACGCTGCTGGGCGTCGACGCCGAGGTGGTCAAACGCGCCGACATATAGCCGGGGCCCGTGCAGCCGGGGCTCGTGCCGATCGCGAAGCGGTGGGTGGTCGAGCAGGTGCACGGCACATTGACGCTGCACCGACGCCCGCTCCGCGAGTACGAGAGCCGCCCGAGTCGTCGGTGTCGCGCACCCCGTGGGCCTGCGCAGCCAACGGCTTCGGGTCCGAGTCCCGATACAGTCGAACGGCGCGTTGCCGCAGCTCATCGGGGTACTTCTTCGGTGCTGCCACAGATACTTCCTCCCCATGGTCATCAGACCATGATCAAGAAGCTCCATGAATACGGAGGTGCCTCACCAGCGAAGGCCGCACCAAACGCGAGATCATGCGCAGCCTCAAGCGCTACATCAGCAGACAACTCTTCCGGACTCTGCAAGACGCGAACCTGGCCCCCAGCACCAATTGACAGCTATAGAAGCATCTCAGTGGCTGAGGCGGGCCTGGTGTTGACGTCGTCGTCGCCAGCGTGACCACCACCAGATGTGTTTGGGCTGGTGACGGCGGACGAACAGTGCGGCCAGCAGACGCCGGATCTCCGGTACCGTGTAGCCGATCATCATGTCGTCACTGCTGCTGTTTGCTCTGGCGAGGTCAGGGTCCGGGCGACGACGAGCCAGGCGTAAGCGGCCATGGACAAGGTGACATGCGCATACCAGGCCCGCCAATCGCGGACCTGGTACTCATCCAAGCCGGCCTGGCCTTTGGCCTGCTGGAAGCATTCCTCGACCGCCCAGCGGGGCCCGGCGATCCGGGCCAGGTCCATCAACCTCGTCTTGCGCGGCCCGTAACACACGCAGTAGGCCAGCTCGCCGGTGCTCATGTTGCGCCGGGCCGTCAGCCAGTGCCCGCGGCCCGGTCGCCAGAAGATGCGGATCGGGACCCGCGCCCCCCGGTACTCCCGTGGTCCATGAGCGCCTGGACCAGCGGAGATCCGCGACCAGGCCCGACGGGGTAGAGAGGCGATCAGCTCGTCGACCCGGGCCCGGCCCATGCTGGTGGTGACCACATAGTCGTTGCAGCGGGTCGCGACCACATGCGCCCGGTCGTGGCCCTCGAGCCAGACCCGCAACGACTTCGACTGCCCGTACGCCTCGTCCATCGTCAGCCTGGGATCGGGAAGTCGTGGATACGAACTTAGATCCGAGACAAACTAGAACGGTAATCAGATATCGCAGGAGAGGCATGAAGATGACACGCAGCACCACCGAATTTTCGGTTCCGAATCTTGCCGGAAAAATTGCCGTGATCACCGGAGCGAGCGATGGTGTGGGGCTCGGCATTGCAACCCAACTGGCCGGCGCCGGCGCCGAGGTCGTCATGCCCGTACGGAATCGTGTTAAGGGTGAGAAGGCGATTGCGCGGATCAGGCAGGAGCACCCGAAGGCTGTCGTGTCGTTGCGCGATCTCGACCTGTCGTCGCTGGATTCGGTCTCCGCTCTGGGGGCCACGCTGCGCGATGAGCAGCGGCCGATTCATATCCTGATCAATAACGCCGGTGTGATGACTCCGCCCGAGCGTATGACCACCGCCGACGGGTTCGAGCTTCAGTTCGGCAGTAACTATCTCGGACACTTCGCGCTAACGGCTCATGTGCTGCCGCTGCTGCAGGCTGGGCGCGCCCGAGTGACATCGCAGTTGAGCGTGTCCGCCAACCAGGGCGCGATCAACTGGAACGACCTGAACTGGGAGCAGTCTTACAACGGAAACACCGCCTACAGCCAGTCGAAGATTGCGCTCGGCCTATTTGGTCTCGAGCTTGACCGGCGCAGTCAGGCCGGCGGCTGGGGCATCACCAGCAACATCTGCCATCCCGGCATCGCTCCGACCAATCTGCTGGCCGCACAGCCGGAGCTTGGCAGGACCAAGGACACCGTCACAGTGCGATTAATTCGCGCGCTCTCCCGCCGTGGCATCCTGACCGGCAGTCCCGAGTCGGCAGCTTTGCCGGCCCTGATGGCTGCCACCTCACCCAACGCACGAGGCGGCCGGTTTTACGGGCCGAGTGGCTTGGCACACCTCAGCGGCCCCCCTGCTGAGCAGCCCGTCTACACCCGCCTGCACAGCCTTGAGGACGCTCGGCGCATCTGGCAGATCTCCGAGAATCTCACCGGTGCGACGTTTCTAGCCACGAAGTAATGCGTGGCTCTTTCTTGGTGGCGGCTCGCTCGAACGCCGCGTCCGCGCGATCTGGGCGTTGCCGGTGGATGCACGCAGCTGGCCGCGCTGCGGCACGGTCGATGTCCTAATTTCTCATTCGACCGGTGGGTGTCCCGCGGCCGGTGCCGTCCAAATGTTCCGCACCGGTCGCGTGGTGACCAGTGAGCCATTCAGCGCAACGGTCCAGTCGCGGGATGTAGCCGTTTCGGCGTCCGGTAGGTCCGAGACGCGCCCAATAGACTGTGCTACATAGAAAGGGCGCAGGAACCTCGGCGGAAGTATCCACGGCGGCATCGATAGTCACGGTCAGCTGGTGTCTCCTTGATCAGGAGTTACACCGTTTCTCTTACAGTTCCGGCCGCCGGTGCTGGGGTTGGTGGTGGTTATCGCCCTGCATATCGACCCCGCGCACCAGCCGCCGGGTGCCGGCTGGTGTTGACGGTGCTTATTGCCCTCATCACCGACACTCACCGCGAGCCGCGCGGGCTGGGCTGGTGCTGGTGGTGGTCGTAGGAGGTGAATAACGACGTTGGGTGCCAGCCGGGCGGGGCGGGCTGGTGTTGGTGGTGGTTATCGGGGGCGGATAACCACGCTGGGTGCCAGCCGCATGGGTCCGGCTGGCACTGCTGGTGGTTATGAGGGTGCACCACCGGGCCGAGGCAGTCGGGCCATCGGGGCGGACGCGGGGCTGGGGGAGTCGGGCCATCGGGGCGAATACCGAACGGGGGAGTCGGGCTGCCGGGGCGGAGGCCGGGCCGGGTGCGGGATTCCGTCGTTCGAGGCGTCCGGGCCGCCGGCGTGACTGAATCCGGACGGAACGGGTACACGGCGCGCCATGTCAGTGATCAACAGGCCGGCGCCCGCCGCGGTCGAGACCGACGAGGTGACCGTGGTGGTCGCCACCCGCAACCGCCCGGACCGGCTGCGCGAGACGATTCCGCGGCACCGGGCGGCCACGATCGTGGTGGACAACGGTTCCGATCAGCCGCTGGCGGTGCCGGGCGCCGAGGTGGTCCGGCTCGGCGAGAACATCGGCGCGGCGGCGCGGAACGTCGGTGTGGAGCGGGCGGGCACGCCGTTCGTCGCGTTCGCCGACGACGACTCGTACTGGGAACCCGGGGCCCTGGCGCGGGCCGCCGAGATCCTGCGCGCCCATCCCCGGGCGGCGCTGCTCACCGCGCGGGTGCTGATCGGCCCGCAGGGCCGCCTCGACCCGATCTCGGCGGGCATGGCCGAGGCCCCGATCGGCGTGCCGCCCGGCGCCGCCGGGCCGTCGGTGCTGGGCTTCCTCTCCTGCGCGGTGGTGGTCCGGCGGGATGCCTTCCGCGCGGCCGGGGGTTTCCAGCCACGCCTTTTCGTGTACGGCGAGGAAGCCCTGCTCGCGATGGACCTGGCCGCCGCGGGGCACCAGCTGTCGTACGTCAGCGAGCTGGTCGTGCGCCACTTCCCCGAGCCGGCGGGCCGGGACACCCGTGCCCGTGCCCGCCGGGAGTGCCGCAACCGCGTCCTGACCGCGCTGCTGCGCCGCCCGCCGGCCGTGGCCGTGCGCGCTCTCGCCGAGGCGGCCCGCTCCCAGCCGGACGCCCTCACCGACATCGCCCGCGACCTGCCGTGGGCGCTACGGCACCGTCGCCGCCTGCCGGACGCGGTCGAATCCGCCCTGCGGCGCCTGGGGCAGTGATCCGTCCGGCGGCGCGTGGCGGCCGGCTTCCCGGCGGCCCACCCGGTGGGCCGGGTGCCGCCGGGAACCGACCGGACGCCTCACCAGCCCGACGGCGGGGCCTCCAGGTGGACCGCTTTGGTGCAGGTCATCTCGTCGAGCAGTTCGGGGCCGTAGCCGTACCCGGAACCGCTGAGGCCGCGCGGATGCGCGGCGCCGCCCGGAGCGCCGCCGAACACCGCGTTGATCTTGACGGTGCCGGCGGGCAGGGCGCGCCAGGCCTGCTGGGCGTGGCTCATCGAGCCGGTCAGCACGGTCGCCGCCAGCCCGTACGTCGAGTCGGCGGCCCGGCGCAGCCCCTCCTCGAACGAGTCGACCACCGCGACCGGCGCGACCGGGCCGAACGTCTCCTCGCGCATCACGGTCATCGCGTCGGTGCAGCCGGCCAGCACGGTCGGCGGGTAGAAGGCGCCCGGGCCGGCCGGTACGGCGCCGCCGCGCAGCGCGGTGGCGCCGTCCTTGACCGCCTGCTGCACCTGCTCGTCCACGGCGTCGCGCAGCCGCCGGTCGACCAGCGGACCGATCCGTGGCTCCCAGGCGTCCGCCTCGGCGACCAGCGCGTCCAGGAACGCGTCGGCCACCGACGCGTGCACGTAGATCCGCTCGACCGCCACGCAGATCTGCCCGGAGTTGGCGAACGCGCCGAGCGCGGCCTGCCCCGCCGCCCACCCCGGGTCCACCCCGGCGTCGACCAGCAGGGGATCCTTGCCGCCGTTCTCCAGCAGCGCCTTCGCGCCGGTCCGCGCGCAGGCCGCGGCGATCGAGCGCCCGGTGGCCGTGGCGCCCACGTGCGCGACCACGTCGACGGGCGCGGCGGCCAGCGCGGCGCCGACCGGGCCGTCGCCGTTGACCAGATTGAGCACGCCGTCCGGGAAGTGCGGGGCGAACAGCTCGACCAGCCGGTGACCGGTGGCCGGGGTGCGCTCGCTGGGCTTGTGCACCACGGTGTTCCCGGTGACCAGGGCGGCGCCGAGCAGCCCGCAGGCCACCGCGACCGGGTCGTTCCACGGCGTGATCACCGCGACCACCCCGCGCGGGCCGTACGCCATCAGGTCGATCGCCTGGTCGGCGCCGGCGAGTGTGCGGCCGCGGTGGACCGGGCCCAGTTCGGCGTACTGCCGCAGGGTGCCGACGCCGGCCAGCACCGAGTCCCGGGCGTCGGCGACGGGCTTGCCCATCTCCGCGTGGATCAGCGCGGCCAGCTCGCCGGCGCCGGCCTCGACCGCGTCGGCCGCCGCGTGCAGGGCGGCGGCCCGCTGCGCCGGGGCGGTCCGTGCCCAGCCCGGCGCGGCCTCGCGGGCGGCGGCGACGGCCGCGTGGACGTCGGCCTCGTCGGAGACCGCGATCCGGGAGACCGGGGTGTCGTCGGTGGGGTTGAGAACGGTCAGGTCGCGGCCGGAGCCGCCCGCGCCCCAGGCGCCGGAGATGAGTTGGGTGACCTCGTGCATGGCGCGCGCTTGCCCGGTGCCGATCGGGGCAAACACCGTACGGAGGAAAAAACTTCGACGGTCGAAGTTTTTTTGCGATCTTGGGCGTAAGGCGGGACCGCATGGGTATCCGGCCGCCCATGCGAATCCTGGGAATCAACGCGATCTTTCACGATCCGGCTGCCGCGCTGATCGTGGACGGTCGGGTGGTGGCCGCCGCGGAGGAGGAGCGCTTCAGCCGCCGCAAGCACGGCAAACGCCCGGTGCCGTTCGCCGCCTGGGAGCTTCCGGAGCTGTCCGCGGCCTGGTGCCTGCAGGAGGCCGGGCTGACCCCCGGGGACCTGGACGCGGTGGCCTACTCGTTCGATCCGGCGATCACCCGTGACGCCGCCGACCTCGGCCTCGACGACCCCTGGGACCACCTGCGGGTCGACTACGCCCGCCGGGCCCCGCAGTTCCTGGCCACCGTGCTGCCCGGGCTCGACCCCGAGCAGGTGCGGTTCGTGCCGCACCACGTCGCGCACGCCGCGTCCGCCGGGCTGTCCGTGCCCGACGACAACGCGGTGCTGGTGCTCGACGGGCGCGGCGAGGTCGCCGGGCACCTGGCCGGGGCGTACCGGGACGGCGAGCTGAGCGTGCTGCGTACCCAGGAGCTGCCGCACTCGCTCGGCCTGCTCTACGAGGACCTGACCCGGCACCTGGGGTTCCTGCACTCCAGCGACGAGTACAAGGTGATGGCGCTGGCGTCGTACGGCACGCCACGCTTCCTCGACCAGCTGCGCGAGCTGGTCCGGCCGACCGGGGACGGCGGGTTCGTCGTCGAGCACATCGACTGGAACGCCCTGGCCAAGCCGTGCGCCCCGGGCGGCGAGCTCACCGACGCGCACGCCGACCTGGCCTCCAGCGTGCAGACCCGGCTGGAGGAGGTCATCCTCGACCTGGCCCGCTGGGCGTACGACGCGTCCGGCGGCCTGCGCACCCTGACTATGGCCGGCGGCACCGCGCTGAACTGCGTCGCCAACGCCCGGGTCGCCGCCGAGGGCCCGTTCGACCGGGTGTGGGTGCAGCCGGCGGCCGGCGACGCGGGCACCGCGCTCGGCGCCGCGCTGGCCGTGCACGGGCGCAGCATCCCGTTCACCACCGCCGCGCTGGGCCGCGGCTGGTCCGACGAGGAGCTGGAGGCCGAGCTGAAGCGGGCGGCGCTGCCGTACACCCGGCCCGCCTCGATCGCCGCCGAGGCCGCCGCGGTGCTGGCCCGCAACGGCATCGTCGCGTGGTACCAGGGCCGCAGCGAGTACGGCCCGCGCGCTCTCGGCCACCGCTCCCTGCTCGCGCACCCCGGCGACGCGCACACCCAGCGCCGGATGAACGATGTCAAGGGCCGCGAGCAGTTCCGCCCGATCGCCCCGATGGTGCGCGCCGAGCGCTTCCACGACATCTTCGACGGCGTCTACCCGAGCGAGCACATGCTGTTCGTGCACCGCGTCAAACCGGACTGGCGGGACCGGATCCCCGCGGTCGTGCACGTCGACGGCACCGCCCGGGTGCAGACGGTGCACCACGAGACCGAGCCGGTGGTCGCCGAGATGCTCGCCGAGTTCGAGAAGCTCACCGGCCTGCCCGTGGTGGTCAACACCTCCCTGAACACCGCCGGCCGTCCGATGGTCGACACCCCGCGTGAGGCGATGGAGCTGTTCGGCTCCGCGCCCGTCGACCTGCTGGCGATCGGGCCGTTCGCGGTGCACCGGGCCCGGGCGTTCGGCGCGTGAGCGGCGCGAACATCACGGTCGTGGTGCCCACCCTCGGCCGCCGGAGCCTGACCCCCCTGCTGAACCTGCTGCGCGACGACGCGCTGCGGGTGCTCGTCGTCGACGACCGCGCCGACCGTCGGCAGCCGCTGGCGGTGCCCGAGCACGTCACCGTGCTGCCCGGCCCGGCGCGGGGCCCGGCGGCGGCGCGCAACGTCGGCTGGCGGGCCACGCCGCACGAGTGGGTGGCGTTCCTGGACGACGACGTGCTGCCGGACCCGGACTGGCCGGCCCGGCTGCGCACCGACCTGGCGGCGGCCGGGCCCGAGGTCGGCGGCGTGCAGGGCCGGCTGCGGGTGCCGCTGCCCGCCGGGCGGGCGCCGACCGACTGGGAGCGGGTCACCGCGGGCCTGGCCGACGGCGCCTGGATCACCGCCGACATGGCGTACCGGCGCGCCGCCCTGGCCGCCACCGGCGGCTTCGACGAACGGCTGCCGCGCGCCTTCCGGGAGGACGCGGAACTGGCCTTCCGGGTCCGCCGGGCCGGTTGGACGCTGCGGCGCGGCGAGCGCCGGGTGACCCATCCGGTACGCCCGGAGAGCCGCTGGATCAGCCTGCGCACCCAGCGTGGCAACGCCGACGACGCCCTGCTGCGCCGGCTCTACGGCCCGGGCTGGCGTGACCTGCTCGACATCCCGCCCGGCCGCCGTCGCCGGCATGCCGCGATCACCGCCGCGGCCGCGGTCGCCACGGTCACCGGGATCGCCGCGGCGGTCACCGGCCGTCGCGGCTGGGCCGGCGTCGCCGCGCTGGCCGCCACCGGCTGGGCGGCCGGCACCGCCGAGTTCGCCGCCGCCCGGATCGCGCCCGGCCCCCGCGACCGGCACGAGGTCACCACCATGCTGGCCACCAGCGTCGCGATCCCGCCGCTGGCCGTCGCGCACTGGCTGCGCGGCTGGTGGCGGTGGCGGGCGGAGCCACCGGCCGTCCCGGTGCGGCCGGTCCGCGAGGCGGTGGCCGCCTGATGTCCCGGCTCTACGACGCCGTTCTGTTCGACCGGGACGGCACGCTGATCGTCGACGTGCCCTACAACGGCGACCCGGACCGGGTGGAGCCGGTGCCCGGCGCCCGCGCCGCCCTGGACCGGCTGCGCGCCGCCGGCCTGCGCCTGGGCGTGGTCACCAACCAGTCCGGCCTGGCCCGTGGCCGGTTCACCGCCGCCCAGCTGGCCTCGGTCAACGGCCGGGTCGAGGAGCTGCTCGGGCCGTTCGGCACCTGGCAGATCTGCCCGCACGACGACACCGCCGGCTGCGCCTGCCGCAAGCCGCGGCCCGGCCTGATCGAGGCGGCCGCGGCGGCGCTCGGCACCACACCGCGACGCTGCGTGGTGGTCGGCGACATCGGTCGGGACATGACCGCGGCGCTGGCCGCCGGCGCGGCCGGAATCCTGGTGCCCACCCCGGTCACCCTGCCGGACGAGGTCGACGCCGGGCCCACCGTCGCCGGCAGCCTGACCGAGGCCGTCGAGCTGATCCTGGGCCGGGAGGACCTGGTCCGGCCGGCGCCGCGGCCGGGGCGGGCCGGCGCCGTGCTGGCGGTGCGCTCCGACTCGGCCGGCGACGTGCTGGTCACCGGCCCGGCGATCCGCGCCCTGGCGCACGGCAGTGACCGCGTGGTGCTGCTCTGCGGGCCGCGCGGGCGGGCCGCGGCGGAGCTGCTGCCCGGCGTCGACGAGCTGATCGAGTGGCGGCTGCCGTGGATCGACCCGCAGCCCGGGCCGGTGGACGCGGCCGACATGGCCGCGCTGACCGAGCGGATCCGGGCCGCCGGGGTGGACGAGGCGGTCGTCTTCACGTCGTACCACCAGTCGGCGCTGCCGCTGGCGCTGCTGCTGCGCACCGCCGGCGTGCGGCGGATCACCGCGATCAGCGAGGACTATCCCGGGTCGCTGCTCGACGTACGCCACCGCGTGCCGCCCGGGGTCCCGGAGCCGGAACGCGCGCGCAGCGTCGCGGCGGCGGCCGGGTTCGCGCTGCCGGAGAGCGACGACGGCGCGCTGCGCATCCGTGACGTGCGCCGCCACGGGCCGGGCGACTACCTGGTCGTGCACCCGGGCGCCAGCGTCGAGGCGCGCTCCTGCCCGCCGGAGAACCTGCGCCGGATCGTGGCGGCCCTGGCCGGGGCCGGGCACCGCGTCGTGGTCACGGCGGGCCCGGGGGAGAGCGAGCTTGCCGCGTACGTCGCGAACTCCGTCGCGGACCTCGCCGGACCGACCTCCCTGACCGATCTCGCCCACCTGCTGGCCGGCGCGTCCGCCCTGGTCGTCGGCAACACCGGCCCGGCGCACCTGGCCGCGGCCGTCGGCACCCCGGTGGTCAGCCTGTTCGCGCCCACCGTCCCGTACGCCCAGTGGGGCCCCTACCGGGTCCCGGCGGTCCGGCTCGGCGCCGCCGGCGCCCCCTGCCGCGACACCCGCGCCACCGTCTGCCCGGTCCCCGGCCACCCGTGCCTGTCCACCGTCGAACCGGCCGCGGTCCTGGCGGCCGTGACCGGTCTCGGCGCCCGCCCCGCCACCCATCCCGCCCACTGTCCGAAGGCAGCCGCGTGAACATTCTGCTCTGGCACGTGCACGGCTCCTGGACCACCTCGTTCGTCCAGGGCAAACATCGCTACCTGATCCCGGTCAACGACGCCCGCGACGAGTGGGGGCGCGGCCGGGCCCGCACCTTCGACTGGCCGGACAGTGTCGAGGAACTGCCGCTGGAGCAGATCCGGGACGCGGACGTGGCCATCGTCCAGCGCCCCGAGGAGATCGACCTGCTCCCACCCAGCCTTCCGGTGATCTACGTGGAGCACAACACCCCGAAGGGGGACGTGCCCAACACCCGGCACCCGATGGCCGACCGGGACGACCTGATCATCGCCCACGTCACCCACTTCAACGAGCTGTTCTGGGACTGCGGCTCGACCCGCACCACCGTGATCGAGCACGGCATCGTGGAACCGGCGGTGCGCTGGACCGGCGAGCTGGACCGTCTCGCGGTGGTCACCAACGAGCCGGTCCGCCGTGGCCGGGTGACCGGAACCGATCTGTTCCCCCGGTTCACCCCCGTGGCCCCGCTGGACGTGTTCGGGATGGGCGTGCGCGACCTGCACGGCGACCGGATCACCGCGCACGAGGACCCGCCCCAGCGGGTGATGCACGAGCTCCTCGCCCGCCGCCGCGCCTACCTGCACCTGTGCCGCTGGACGTCGCTCGGGCTGAGCCTGATCGAGGCGATGCAGATGGGGATGCCGGTGATCGCGCTGGCCACCACCGAGGCGATCGCCGCGGTGCCGGAGGGCGCCGGCGTCCTGTCCACCAAGGTCGACACGCTCGTCGAGGCCGCGCACTGGCTGATCGAGGAGCCCGAACAGGCCCGCCGGATGGGCGAGCGGGCCCGCCTGGCCGCCCTCGACCGGTACGGCCTCGACCGCTTCCTCGCCGACTGGGACCACCTCCTGGAGGAGCACACATGCGGATCGCGATGATCTCGGAACACGCCAGCCCGCTCGCCGCGCTCGGCGGGGTGGACGCCGGTGGCCAGAACGCGCACGTCGCGGAACTGGCCACCGCGCTCGCCGCGCAGGGCCACGAGGTGCGCGTCTACACCCGGCGGGACGACCCCTCGCTCCCGGAGGTGGTGCCCTTCGGCGAGCGCGCCGAGGTGGTGCACGTGCCGGCCGGGCCGGCGGTGCCGCTGCCCAAGGACGAACTGCTGCCGCTGATGGGCCCGTTCGCCGAGTGGATGGCCGCGGACTGGCGGTCGGTCTGGATGCCGGACGTGGCGCACGCGCACTTCTGGATGAGCGGGCTGGCCGCGGTCACCGCGGCACGCCGCTGCGACGTCCCGGTGGTGCTGACCTACCACGCGCTCGGCACGGTCAAGCGGCGTCACCAGGGCGCCGCCGACACCAGCCCGGCGCACCGCATCGGCTACGAGCGCCAGCTCGGCCGGGTCGTCGACCGGGTCGTCGTGCAGTGCCAGGACGAGCTGCGCGAGCTCATGCTGCTCGGAGTGCCGCGCACCCGGACCACGCTGGTGCCCTCCGGGGTGAACACCGAGCGGTTCCGCGGGGACGGGCCGGCCGCCGTGCGCTGCGGCCGGCCGCGGATCCTCAGCGTCGGGCGTCTCGTCGAGCGCAAGGGCTTCGAGGATCTGATCCGGGCGCTGCCCGAGGTGCCCCGGGCCGAGCTGCTCATCGCCGGCGGGCCGCCGGCGGTGAGGTTGCAGGCGCATCCGTACGCGCAGCGGCTGCTGCGCCTGGCGCAGGAGTGCGGCGTCGCCGAGCGGGTGCGGCTGCTCGGCGCGGTGCCCGCGCACCGGATGCCGGAGTGGTACCGCTCCGCCGACATCGTCGCCGCCACCCCCTGGTACGAGCCGTTCGGCCTGACCCCGCTGGAAGCGATGGCCTGCGGGGTGCCGGTGGTCGCCACCGCGGTCGGCGGCCTCACCGACACGGTCGTCGACGGGGTCACCGGCGATCTCGTGCCGCCGCACGACCCGCACGGGCTGGGCACCGCGCTGCGCAAGCTGCTCGTCGACGAGAACCGGCGGCTGACCTACGCCGCGGCCGCCGCCGACCGGGCCGTGCACGCCTACGCGTGGCCGCAGATCGCCGCCCGGATGAGCGCCGTCTACGCCGCGGTCGCCGGGATCCCGGCCGGCCAGAGCCGCCCGGCGGCGGTGGTCTGATGGATCCGCTCGACGAGCATCTGAACATCCTGGGCGCGGCGATCGGGTCGTACCGGACGGTGGCCGCCCGTCTCGCCGACTGGGGCGCCGAGCTGGCCTGGCACCTGGGCCGCGGCGGTCGCCTGCTGGTCGCCGGCAACGGTGGCAGCGCGGCCGAGGCCCAGCACCTGGCCGCCGAACTGGTCGGCAAACTGCGCGAGGACCGGATGCCGCTGTCCGCGATCGCGCTCACCCCGGACTCCTCGGCGGTCACCGCGATCGCCAACGACTACGGGTACGACGAGGTGTTCGCCCGCCAGGTCCGCGCGCACGGCCGGCGCGGCGACATCCTGCTGGTGATGTCGACCAGCGGCCGCAGCCCGAACCTGGTGGCCGCGGTGCGGGCGGCCAAGGAGTGCGGGCTGCGTACCTGGGCGATGGTCGGCCCGGGCGCCAGCCCGGTCGGCGACGCCTGTGACGAGGCGCTGCGCTGCCCGGCGCCGGACTCGCAGGTGGTCCAGGAGCTGCACCTGGTCTCGGTGCACGTGATGTGCGAGCACGTGGACCGCACGCTGCCGGAGGTGCTCGCCGGCGCCCGGCGAGCCACCCTGGACGGCGTTCACCGGCAGCATCTGGACGGCGTCGGCCCTCAGCATCTGGACGGCGTCCGCGCGCAGTGTCTGGACAGCGCCCACCCGCAGCGCGACGGCGCCCGGGCGCAGCCTCTCGACGACGCCGCCCGGGTGCAGCGGGGCGGCGGCGCGGCGCCGGCCGGCGGCGCCCGCCCGGCCCGGCGCGTCGGCAGACAGCCGGATCCGCTCGCCCGGGACCGGGCGGAAGGAGGAACGACGGTGCGCAAACCCCTGCTGGTGATCGTCGGCGACACCCTGCTGGACCGGGATGTCGAGGGCGCGGTCCACCGGATCGCCCCGGACGCCCCGGCCCCGGTCCTGGACGAGCAGAGCGCCACCGACCGGCCCGGCGGCGCCGGCCTGGCCGCCCTGCTCGCGGCCGGACCGGACCACGAGGTCGCGCTGGTCACCGCGCTGGCGGCGGACGCCGGCGCGGCCCGGCTCAGCGAACTGCTCACGGCCGCCGGGATCCGGGTGCACGCGCTCCCGATGCCCGGCGCCACCCCGGAGAAGATCCGGCTGCGCTCGCGCGGCCAGGTCCTGCTGCGGCTGGACCGGGGTGGCCCGGCCCAGCCGCCGGGGGACGCCCCGGACGGCCTGCTGGACGTGCTCGACGAGGCGTCGGCCGTCCTGGTCAGCGACTACGGCCGGGGAGTGGCCCGGCATCCGGCGGTGCGTGCCGCCCTGGAGCGCACGTCCGCCCCGATCGTCTGGGACCCGCACCCGGCCGGCCCGCCACCGGTGCCCGGCGTACGCCTGGTGACCCCGAACCTCGCCGAGGCGACCCGGTTCACCGGCGACGCCGCGCGCGGGTCGGCGCTCAGCACCGCCCAGCGCGCCGGTCACCGGCTGCGCGAGCAGTGGCGCGCCCAGGCGGTCGCGGTCACCTGCGGCCCGGACGGCGCGATCCTCTGCCAGGCCGGCCCGACACCGCTGGTCGTGCCGGCCCGCGCGGACGCCGGCGACGCGGACACCTGCGGGGCGGGGGACCGGTTCGCGGCCACCGCCGCGCTGGCCCTGGCCGGCGGCGCCCTGGTCTCCGAGGCGGTGCAGGACGCGGTCGCCGCGGCCACCTCGTACGTGACCGGCGGCGGGGTCGCCGCGGCGCTGTCGGGACCCGCCGGACAGCCGGCGCAGCCGCGGCGGGAGCCGGACCGGATCGGCGCCGAGGCGGCCGGTCGGCTGGTCGCCGAGGTCCGCGAGCGGGGCGGCGTGGTGGTCGCCACCGGCGGCTGCTTCGACCTGCTGCACACCGGTCACCTGGCCACCCTGCGCGCCGCCCGCGGTCTCGGCGACTGCCTGATCGTCTGCCTGAACAGCGACGACTCGGTACGCGGCCTGAAGGGCCCGGACCGTCCGCTCAACGCCCAGGCCGACCGGGCCCGGCTGCTGGCCGCGCTGGACTGCGTGGACGCCGTGGTGATCTTCGACGAGCCGACCCCGGAAGCGGTGCTGTCCTGGCTGCGGCCGGACGTCTGGGTCAAGGGCGGCGACTACGCCGACGGCGGCCCCTCGCTGCCCGAGGCGGACCTGGTCAAGCGGTGGGACGGCCAGACCGTGATCGTGCCGTACCTGGACGGCCGTTCCACCACCCGAACCATCGCCGCGGCTCAGGCGGCCACCACCAGTAGGAGGTAACAACGCATGGATGCAGTGATCGTCACCGGCGGGTCGAGCGGGCTCGGCGCCGCGGTCGTGGACGGCGTGCTCAAGGCCGGCGGGCGGCCGTTCGTCATCGACCGGCAGGCGCCGCGCGGCGACATCCCGTGGGTCGAGTGCGACCTGGCCGACACCCGGGCCGCCGAGCAGGCCACCCGCAAGGCGATCGAGCTGGCCGGCGGAGCCGTCGACGCGGTGGTGACCGCGGCCGGGTTCGACGTGCCCGGGGCGCTCGAGGACGTGCCGGGGCCGGTGTGGGACCGGATCGTCGCGGTGGACCTGCTGGCCACGGCCGCGGTGATCCGGGCCGCGCTGCCGGAGCTCAAGTCCGCCCACGGCGGTGTGGTGACCGTGGCCTCGACGCTGGGGATCAAGGCGGTGTCGGACGCGACCGCGTACTGCGCGGCGAAGTTCGGCGTGGTCGGCTTCACCCGGGCGCTCGCCGCCGAGCTGGCCGGTCAGGTCAACGTCACGCTGGTCATCCCGGGCGGGATGCGGACGAAGTTCTTCGACGAGCGCGAGGAGCGCTACAAGCCGGGACCGGACGCGAAGCTCAACGACCCGGGCAACGTGGCCGACGCGATCCTGTTCGCGCTGCAGCAGCCGGCCGGCTGCTCGGTCCGGGAACTGATCATCGCCGGGGAGACGGAGACGTCGTACCCGTGATCCTCGTCCTGCGCGCCCTGGGCGTGGGCGACCTGGCCACCGGGGTCCCGGCGCTGCGTGCCCTGCGCGCCGCGTTTCCCGCCGAGGAGCTGGTGCTGGCCGCGCCGGCCTGGTTGACGCCGCTGATCGAACTGATCGGCGGCGTCGACCGGGTGGCGCCCACCGACGGTCTCGCGCCGCGCGCCTGGTCGGACGCCACCGCCCCGCGGCTGGCCGTCAACCTGCACGGCAGCGGCCCGCAGTCGCACCGGCTGTTGCAGCGGGCCCGCCCGGGCCGGCTGTGGGCCTTCCGCAGCGCGGCCGCCTGGCACCCGGACGGTCCGGCCTGGTCCGACGACGAGCACGAGGTGCACCGCTGGTGCCGGCTGCTGCGGCACTACGGCGTACCCGCCGACGAGTCGGATCTGGGCCTGGCGGTCCCGGACGTGCCGGTGCCGCGGGGCGTCACGATCCTGCACCCGGGGGCCAAGTCCCCGTCGCGGCGCTGGCCGCCGCACCGGTACGCCGAGGTCGCCCACCGCCTGCACGTCGCCGGTCACCACGTGGTGATCACCGGAAGTCCCGCCGAGCGGGACCTGACCGCCAAGGTGGCCGCCGACGCCGGGCTCGGACCGGACGCGCTGCCCGGCACCGACCTGGCGTCGCTGGCCGCGCTCATCGCCCACGCCCGGCTGCTGATCAGCGGCGACACCGGTGTCTCACACCTGGCCACCGCCTACGGCACCCCGTCGGTCACCCTGTTCGGCCCGATGTCGCCGGCGCGCTGGGGGCCGCCGCAGCGCCCGTGGCACCGGGTGATCTGGCACGGCACCCGCAGCGAGCGCGGCGACGCGCCCGGCCCCGAGGTGCACCCGGCGCTGCTGGCGGTGACGACCGAGGAGGTGCTGGAGGCCGCCGGCCGCGCGCTCGCCGAGCGCTGATCACCCGGGGCTGCGGGAGTCAGGAGGGGTCGTCGGCGGTGGCGCCGTCGAGGCGCTGACACTGGCCGCTCAGGTGGTCGCCCAGGGCGGCGCGGTACCCCACCGCGACGCGGGTCAGCTCGTCGATCTCGCGCAGCATCCCGTCCCGGTTGCTCTGCACCGCGGCGATGGCCTCGCGGTGCTGCTGGTGCGCCTCCCGCTCGATGCCGGTGACCAGCATCCGGGCCTCGCCGAGGATCTGTTGCGACCGCTCCCGGGCCGCGGTGATCAGCGCGTGCGACTCCTGGTGCGCCTCCTGCACGTGGCCGTCGGCGGTGCGCTGCGCCATCGCCAGGACCCGGTCCAGGTTCTCCCCGCCGGGCACGACGGCCGCCGGGGCCTGACGGGCCTGGCGCAGCCGGCTCGCCAGCCGACGGGCCTGCTCCTCGGCCTGCTCGCAGCCCTGCCGGGCGCGCTCCAGCTCGGCGGCGGCCGCGGCGACCTCGGCCTCGCCCGGACCGGCCGGGACGGGCTCGGCGGCCGCCTCGGCGCGGCGGCGCAACTCGTCGTTCTCGTCGATCAGCCTGACCAGTTCCTGGGCGGCCTCGTCGAGCAGAGCGTCGACCTGCTCCTCGTCGTAGCCACGCCGGCCGAGGGCGGTCCTGGCGAACTCGACGTGGTGTATGTCGGCTGGTGTCAGCGGCACGGTGCTCCTCTGGTCATGGTGGTCGTCGCCGACCGGGGCTGGAGCGAAGCAACTGTACGCGCCCGGCCCCACGCCCCGGCCGGTGACACCGGCTGGCCGGCCCGGCGGCGCCGGGTGGCGGAGCGTGCGGGGTGTCCGGTGCCCGCGCGCCGCGCCCGCCGGATGATCAGGTCACGAGCACCGGAACGAGCCGATTCGGATCGTTGTCGCATGCGTCCGGGATATCTTGGGAGAATGGGTAGCCGGTGATTTGTCCGGATGGTTCATTCTTCGGATGGGGCGTTGTTCGGGCGGGTCATGGTTCGGACGGGTCGTTGTTCCGGTGGGCATTGTCCGGAAACGGACGCCAAGCCCACCCGATCACCGGTCGCTGCGAGGATCAGCGGACCGGCAGCCGTCCGCTCGCCCGGCGCGGTGGACAGCGGCCGCTGCCCGCCTCGCCTCTTCACTGTCGGCAGGCATACGACCGGATCCGAGGTGCGCCATGACCGTTGCCACCCTCAGCTGCATCACCCCGCCGTTCCTTCTGACCAGGCTGCTCGACAGCGACGACCGGGACGTCCGCGAGGCGGCGCTGGCCACCCTGATGACGACCGAGCAGCTGCGTGGCGAGCGGCAGGTGCGCGCGCTGATCGCCGCCGCCGTGGTGGCGGCCGGGGACGGGCACCGCAGCATCTTCGACTGCCGGCACGGCACGGTTCTGCCGTCCGCGGTCCTGGCCCGCTCCGAGGGCGACGGCGAGGTCGCCGACATCACCGTCAACCGGGCCTTCGACGGTCTCGGCGCGACCCGGGACTTCTACCGCGAGGTGTTCCAGCGGCGCTCGCTCGACGATCGCGGGATGGCGCTGCTGGGGTACGTGCATCGCGGCACCCGCTACAACAACGCCTTCTGGGACGGCCAGCAGATCGTCTTCGGCGACGGCGACGGGCGGGTCTTCAGCGACTTCACCGCCTCGCTCGACGTCATCGCCCACGAGCTCGGGCACGGCGTCACCGAGCACACCGCCGCGCTGGAGTACCACAACCAGTCCGGCGCGCTGAACGAGTCGCTGTCCGACGTGGCCGGCGTGATGGTGAAGCAGTGGCGGCTGCGGCAGACCGCCGACCAGGCGGCGTGGCTGATCGGCGCGGAGGTCTTCACCCCGCAGGTCGACGCGGACGCGCTGCGGTCGCTGAAGGCGCCGGGAACCGCGTTCGACAACCAGCTGTTCGGCCGTGATCCGCAGCCCGCGCACATGGACGGCTACCTCGATCTGCCGGACACCCCGGAGGGCGACCACGGCGGCGTGCACATCAACTCGGGCATCCCGAACCGGGCGTTCTACCTGACCGCCACCGGCATCGGTGGTTTCTCCTGGGAGGCCCCCGGGCACATCTGGTACGAGGCGATGCGGGCCTCGACACCGACCACCGACTTCGCCACGTTCGCCGGCACGACGATCCGCAAGGCGGAGGAGCTCTACGGGGCGGACAGCCGGGCCCGGCAGGCGGTCGGGGAGGCGTGGGAGCAGGTGGGCGTCCGGGTGAGCACGACGACGACGGCCGGGCGTGGCTGATGCGGGTGTCGCTGAGCACCCGGGGCGGGCTGGCGGCCGCGATCACCCGGCGGCTGCCGCCCCGGGTGGCCGACACCGACCGGCTGCCACCGGAGGCCGCCGGTGAGTTGCGCCGGCTGGCGGACGCGGTCCGTGCCGACCGCGACGGCCCGGGGCGTCCCGGCCCGGCCGTCCGCGACGCCATGAGTTACACGATCATCATCGAGGACGCCGCCGGTTCGACCACGCGGACCGCCACGGACACCGCGATGTCCCCGGCCTTCGGCGCCCTGCTCGGCTGGCTGGAACGCAACGCCGCCGGGTGACCGCCGAGCGGTCTCCGGGCCGCCGGGTCGCGGGGGTCTGCGGGCTGCCGGGTCGCGGCGGTCTGCGGGCCGCCGGGTCGCGGGGGTCTGCGGGCTGCCGGGTCGCGGCGGTCTGCGGGCCGCCGGGTCGCGGGGGTCTGCGGGCTGCCGGGTCGCGGGGGTCTGCGGGCTGCCGGGTCGCGGCGGTCTCGGCCGGAGCCGGGTGGTCGCGTCCCGGCGGGCGGGCCGCCTACCGGCGCCGGATGTGGTCGCGCGCCGGGATGGCGGCCGCCACGTCCTTGCTGGTCACCGATAACCGCAGCGGCGGGGTCCGGGGCTCCGGCGGCCGAGGCGCCACCCGCTTCTGCGGCGACCCGGCCGGGTTCTCCCGCGGCTCCGCCGGGTTCTGCGGCGGGTCCGGCGGCGACCAGTCCACCCGCCAGGCCGGGCGCAGCACCGCCGCCAGGTACGCCACCCCGCACACCCACAGCGCCACGTGCAGCCCGCCGGCGTTGAGCAGCACCGCCCCGAACAGGCCGCCGACCGGGATCCCGGCCCACGCCCACGCGGTGATCAGGGTCTGCACCCGCCCGCGCAGCGCCGCCGGGATCAGTTCCACCTGCAAGGTCTCCAGCAGCGGGTTGAACAGCCCGGACCCGATGCCGGCCAGGGCGTACACCGCGATCACCGCCTCCGGCGGCAGGCCGAGGGCGAGCACGACGATCCGGGTGGGGCCGCTGCTGAGCACCCCGATCAGGTACGTCGCCCGGCGCGGCAGCCGGCCCCCGTACCCGGCCGACACCAGCGCCGAGGCGATCGAGGCCACCCCGACCGCGCTCAGCGCCAGGCCGACCACGGTCGCGTCGTGCCCGCCGGCCCGCGCCCAGACCGGCAGCAGCACCGCCATCAGCGCCTGGTCGAGCAGGTTGGTGACGACGAACATCGCGGTCAGCGCGCGCAGTTGCGGGTTGCCGCGCAGGAACGCGGTGCCGGTGCGCAGCCGGTCCAGGTAGGTTTCGTCGTCGCGGCCGTGGTCGCGTACCGGGTCGGTGACGGTCAGCGTGACGATCAGGGTGGCCACGCCGAGCATGGCCGCCGCCGCCCACAGCGCCCGGTCGCCGCCGAGGGTGGCGACCAGCCAGCCGGCCAGGGCGGTGCCGGCCGCGGTGGCGGTGCGCTCCACCGCGGTGGCCAGGCCGACGCCGCGCGCGGTGGACTGCCCGGCGTCGGCCGCCATGAACGGCACCAGCAGCCGTTTCGCCGCGCTGGCCGGCCCGTCGGCGCAACCGACGGCGATCAGCATGGCGGTGAGCAGCCACAGCGGCGGGGTGCCGAAGATCGCCGGGATGATCAGTACGGCGGCGGAGGTGACGTCCCCGGCCATGCTGATCCGGCGCGGCCCGATCCGGTCCAGCAGCGGCCCGGCCAGCCACTGGGTGAACGCGTACGGCAGCACCTGGCAGGCCACCACCAGGCCGGTCTGGGCGGCGCTGCCGGTGCGGTCCAGCACCAGCCAGGGCACCGCGACGGTGAGCAGCCGGTTGGCCGACAGGGTGCAGGCCTGCGAGCTGAGGACACCGGTGAGTCCACGCCATCTCACCCGGCCATCACCGGGCCGGCCGCACGGTCGAGCAAGGTCACCATCCGACATCCTTCGGCAAAAGGCGGGGCGGTTTTCCTCGCACCGTAGATGCCGATGGCCACGGCAGGTAGTCGGCCGTCGATGACCCGATGGCCGGTGTCCGCGGCCCCGGGACCCCGGGCCCGATCTCCGCCGAAGGTGTCTTGCCTGGTCAGGGCGACCGGGAGCGGCGTCGCCGGGCCGCGCATTCCGGCTACCCGGCACGCGGAATTGATGTTCCCGAAGTCGCACAGTGAGTCCGTCGAACGCCTCCGCCGGCGCGTTGGCCGGCGTCCGCCCCTCGCGGCGCCCGGCCGGGCCGTGCCGCTGCCGGCGGTCACGAGGGGCGTTCACCACGGTCCCGCGAACCGGGGTCAGGCGGGTTCCGGCTCCGTCTCGGGCTCGGCCGGGACGGGCTCGACCGGCATCGGCTCGGCCGGCGCCGGCGGCAGCGGATCCGGACTGTCCGGCGACAGCTCACCGGGGTCGTCGGGAATCGGCGCCCCGGGATCCAGCGGCGGATAGCGGTCCGGGTCGGACGGCAGGCGTTCGATCGGCATGGATCCCCCTCTTGGCAGGTACCTGTCAAGATCCGCGTACCCGTGCTCCGCCTGCCCAAACGGTGGCGCCTCAGGCCAGGTCGTCCTCGCTGAGCGCGTCGGCGATCGGGGTGGCGCCGGAGTTGAACCGGATGGTGCGATGGATCGTCGCGGGCTCGCGCAGGGCGTGCGCCACCACCGCGGCGACGTCGGCGCGGCTGACCGAGCCGGCCGTGGCGCCCTGGTTGGCGGTCTCGATGCGGCCGGTCGGCGGGTCGTCGGTGAGCCGGCTCGGGCCCAGCACGGTCCAGGCCAGGGTAGTGCCGGTCAGGTGCGCATCGGCGGCGGCCTTCGCCTCGGCGTACGGGAAGAAGGGGTGCTCGGGCGCGACGCCGTGTTCGATCTGTGAACCGAAGTAGGACACCATCACGTAGCGCTGGACGCCGGCGAGCAGCGCCGCCGTCATGGACCGGATCGCGGCGTCGCGGTCCACCGCGTACGTCCGTGCCGGGTTGCCGCCGCCCGCCCCGGCCGACCAGACGATCGCGTCCTGGCCGCTGAACAGGGCGGCCAGCTCCTCGACGCCGAGCCGCTCGACGTCGGCGACCACCGGCGTCGCGCCGGTGGCCGCGACGTCGGCCCGGTGCGCGGGATCGCGGAAGAGCGCCGTCACCTCGTGTCCGGCCTCGACCAGCAGCGGCAGCAGCAGCCGTGCCACCTTCCCGTGCCCGCCCACCACCAGAACACGCATATCAGTCATCCCGTGACGTTACCGCCTGCCCCGGCCGGCCCGCTCGCCGGAACGCCGGGACACCGGCGATGTCCGGGCACCCGCACGGGCGCCCGGACATCGCGGTCAGCCCTTGACGATCGGCTTGAGCGCCTCGGCGACCCGGGTGATCAGCCCCGGACGGTGTCCGTTCCGGATCAGGTTGATGGTGATCCCGTCGATGCCGGCGCCGATCACCTTCTCGTGCAGCTGCTCGGCGACCTGCTCCGGCGTGCCGAGGAAGGAGCGGTTGCGGCGGTCCTCCGGGATCGTCTCGCCGAGCTCCCGCAGCTCCTGCTCGTTCTCCCCGACCATGCCCATGACCAGGTAGCTCGTGGCCAGCGTCGCCGGGTCCCGGCCGATCTCCGCGCAGCGCTCGCGCAGCACGGCGACCTTGCGGGCCAGGTCCTCCACGTCGCAGATGATGTTCATGTGGTCGGCGAACCGGGCCGCGAGCCGGAACGTCTTCTGCTCGCCGGAGCCGCCCAGCATGATCGGGATGGTCGGCCGCAGGCGCGGATTGTTCATCGGCTCGCGGGCCACGTACCACCGGCCCTCGTGGGTGGCCAGCTCGCCCTTGAGCATCGGCGCGATGATCGTCAGCGCCTCCTCCAGGCGCTCGAACCGCTGCCCGAACGTGCCGAACTCGAATCCGTAGTCGTGGTGCTCGCGCTCGAACCAGCCGGCGCCGATGCCGAGGATCGCCCGGCCCCCGGAGACCACGTCCAGCGTGGTCACGGTCTTCGCCAGCAGGGCGGGATTGCGGTACGTGTTGCCGGTGACCAGGGTGGACAACTGGATCGTCGACGTGGCCGTGGCGAGCGCGCCGAGCGTGGTGTAGGCCTCGAGCATGTTCTGATCCGGCGTGCCGATGCCCGGCAGCTGGTAGAAGTGGTCCATCACCAGCACGGTGTCGAACCCGGCGGCCTCGGCCTCCCTGGCCTGCGCGGCGACCGTGCCGAAGAGGTCCTGCACCGGGACGTCGGGATAGGTGAAGTTCGGAATCTGGTAACCGAGCCGGATGCTCACACTGCCTCCAACCATGTAAGAGGACTCTCACTTGATAATGTAAGAGCTAACTTACACCGTGTCGGGCAGGGGAGGCGGGCGTGTCGCGGCAACGCGGTTACCACCACGGCGACCTGCGGGCCGCCCTGATCGCCACCAGCTTCGAGCTGCTCGCCGAGGGCGGCCTGCGGCGCTTCTCGGTGGCCGCGGTCGCGCGCCGGCTGGGCGTCAGCTCGGCCGCGCCGTACCGTCATTTTCCCGACCGCGACCACCTGCTCTCCGCGGTCTCCGGCGCCGCCGCGGAGGATCTGCGGGCCGCGATCCGCGCGGCCGCCGACGCTGCCGGCGCCGACCCGGCGGACCGGCTGGCCGCGGTGGCCGGAGCCTATTTCCGGTACGTCGTGACGACCGGCGCCGGTTTCCACGTCATCTTCGCCGCCGAGCTGCACCGGGTCGCCGACGAGCAGCGCCGCGCGCGGACCCGCGCGCTGATGGACACCCTGTTCGAGCTCGCCACCGCGACCGCGGTGCCGTCCTACCAGCAGGCCCTGCCGCTGATCGAGGCGATCATCGCGGTCGGGCACGGGTACTCGTCGCTGTTCACCGACGGTTTCTTCGCCCGGAACACGCGCACCGTCGAGGAGATCGCCACCCGCGCCACCGAGGCGGCTCGTGCCCTGATCCGGTGAGCTCGCCCGGCTCCAAGGCCCGTCCGCCCCGACCGGGCGCGGGTCAGGCGCCGTCGCGCGGCACCGACATGGGGTGCCGCTGGTCGTCGCGCTCGGCGAGACGCCCCAGGGCGTGCCGGTACTGCGCCGGGGTGATCTCCCGGCGGATGAGCTGGGCGACCAGAACGCCCTCCAGGCTGGCCGGTTCCGGCGTCACCGCCGGTTCCGGCGAATCCGCCACCGGCGCGGATGCCGGCCACAACGCCCACACCGCGGTAGCGATGGCGGCCAGCCACAACAGGACCACGATGGCCATCGCCACCCCCTTTCATCGATGCCATCCTGGTCCCGCCCGGCCTCGCCCAGCAGGGTCCTTGGTCCCGATCCGGCGATGATCTCCCCACCGGCGGCGCGGCGCTCGCCGCGGCATCGGCCGGCGTCACCGCGCGGCGGCCCGGACGGCGCCTTTCGGGACGACCGGCTCCAGCGGGCCGAGCGTGACGACGGCCCGGTGGTAGAGCCCGGCGACGGCGCGGCAGACCGGCTGCGACTTGGCGGGGTAGGTGGCGCAGCGGCGCTTCAGGTCGGCGTACAGGGCGTCGTCGACGCGCCTCTTGACCGTCGCGTCGAACGCCCTCGCCGCCCGGTAGTTGCGGTACCCGAAGTCGTGCCGCCAGCAGGCCAGCCGGAAGTCGAAGCCGAGCGGCCGGTCCGGGCTGGCGGTGCAGTAGTCGGTGCGCCAGTCGAAGCCGTACTGCGCCCACCGGTCCCGCTGGCGCCGGGCGGCGTCCCAGGCGGCGTAGCTGGCGGCGTGCGGCTGGGTGAGGGCGGCGAGCGCGGCGAGCCGGTCCGGGCCGGTCGCGGCGTGTGCGGGCGCGGCGACGCCGAGCGCGGCGGTCGCGGCGACGGCGAGGGCGGCAAGACGGCGGCGTACGGACACCCGGACCTCCTCAAGACGAGCGGCCGTCCGGTTCGGGCGGCGCCTCGCAGCGACCCGCGGCACCCCGGTCACGCCGTGGTCGTGCTGCCCACCTCGGACACGTCCACCCGCGCGAGTGCGGCGTCGGCCGGACCGCGGCCGGGCTGATCGCCCGTTGAGCTCACGGTAGGCGTGCCGAGCCGTCCGGGGCGGGATTTTCCGGTCGCGGACGGGTGAACACGCGGTCGGCGGGCCGATCCCGGCGACCGGCGGGGCGCCCGGCTCACCGCTCGGCCAGCTCCGGCAGCGCGGCGAGATCGGTGACGATCAGGTGGCAGAGGTCGGTCAGCCGCTGCTGGTGGGCCCGGGCGTGGGCCCGGATGATCAGGAACGCCTCGTCGACGCTGATCCCGCGGGCCTGCGCGAGGACCCCTTTGGCCTGCTCGATCACGATCCGGCTGTCCAGCGCCCGCTGCAGCTGCTCGGTGAGCACCGCACCGCGGCGGATGCGGCGCTGCTGCAGCAGGGCGATCGTCGCCACGTCGGTCACCGCCCGCAGGATCAGCGCGTCCCCGCCGGTCGGGCCGTCGCCGGTGCCGAAGACGCCGAGCGCCCCGACGACCTGGTCGCGCAGCCGCATCGGGACGGCGTGCACGGAGCGGAAACCGGCGGACGTGGCGTGCGCGGCGAAGCGGGGCCAGCGTGGCCCGGCCCGGGCCAGGTCCACCTGGACCGCCTCGCCGGTCCGGAAGGCGTCCAGGCACGGGCCCTCCCGGTCGCGCACCTCGACCAGCTCGATGAGCCGGGCGCTCTCGTCCGAGGCGGCCGTGAGGCCCGGCTGGCCGCGCTCGTCGGCCAGGATCAGCCCGGCCGCGGCGGTGCCGGCCAGCACCCGGGCGCGGTCGGTGAGCAGGTGCAGGAACTCGGGCAGGTCGACCCCGTCGGCCGGGGCGGCGGCCACCTCCACGAAGATCGTCGCGAGCCGCTCGGCGGAAACCCTCGCCATGCCAGCCTCCTCCGGGGGTGCGTCGGTCACCGACGGTGCGCCACGCCACCGGCGGGCGCGTACGCCGGTATGCGTACCATCGCCGCCGCCGGGGAAACCCCGCGGGTGGGCGGCACGGTGGGTCCGGCCCGGCGGGCGGGGGTAGGGGCCGAAAGGTCAGACTTCATCGGTCGTCCGGCGGCGGGTGCGAGACGGTTCGCTGATGGGTGCAGAACGGTTGCGCTCGTACGGTTTGATCTTGGCCCGGGCGCGGCTGTGCCGAGCCGTGCCCGCATGCCCGGCGGCGCCGCTGACCGCCCGCCGGGGCAGCCCCGCACCGTACGTGATCGGAGTCTGATGTCGCCCCGCACCACACCCGGACCGTCCCTGCTGCGCGGCGCGACGACACGGCGGCTCGGCCGCCGCGACGCGCTGCGGCTCGGCGGTCTGTCCGCGCTGGCGGCGGGTCTGGCGGCGTGCGGGGTGCAGGGCAAGGGCACGCCGCAGGCCAGCGTGGACGCCGGGACGCTGGCGGGTTTCTGGCACGGCAAGACCCGCAACGGCAAGCTGGACTTCGCGAACTGGCCGCTGTACATGGATCCGGAGCGGCCCGAGCTGAAGAGGTTCACCGCGAAGACCGGCATCCAGGTGAACTACCAGGAGGTCATCCAGGAGATGGGCCCCTGGTTCGCCAAGGTGCAGCCGCAGCTGTCGGCGAAGCAGCCGATCGGCTACGACCTGATGGTGATCACCAACGGGATCCAGTTCGGGCAGTTCCGCTCGGCCGGGTTCCTGGCCCCGCTCGACCACGCCCAGCTGCCGAACTTCGCCCGGAACGCGGCCGCCAAGTACCGCGAGGAGTCCTTCGACCCGGGCAACGTGTTCAGCGTGCCGTGGGCCTCCGGGATCACCGGCATCGCCTACGACCCGGAGAAGACCGGGCGGGAGATCACCAGCCTCGCCGACCTGTGGGACCCCGAGTTCAAGGGCAAGGTCGGCATGATGTCCGACGTCACCGAGCTGGCCAACTTCGGCCTGCTCGCCGCGGGCATCAAGCCGGCCGACTCGGGCGAGCAGGACTGGCGCAGGGCCGCCGCCAAGCTCAAGAAGCAGAAGGACGCCGGCATCGTCCGCAAGTACTTCGAGCAGGACTACGTCGACGCGCTCGGCAGCGGCGAGGTGTGGATCACCCAGGCCTGGTCCGGCGACATCTTCCAGAAGAACCTCTCCGAGGGCACGAACCTCAAGTTCGTGATCCCGCGGGAGGGCGGCACGATCTGGACCGACAACTTCGCCATCCCGGTCACCGCGGCCAACCCGGTCGACGCGCTGATGCTGATCGACTTCTTCTACGAGGTGGAGAACGCGGCGTCGCTCGCCGAGTACATCAACTACGCCTGCCCGGTCCCGGCCGCCCAGGCGCAGATCCGTGAGGACGCGGCGGCGCTGTCCGGATCGGAGCGCGCCGACATGGAACGGGTCGCCGGCAGCCCGCTGGTGTTCCCCAGCGAGGCGGACTACGCGAAGCTGCACTACTACGTCGGCTTCAACACCGCCGAGGAGCAGCAGACCTTCTCGTCCATCTTCGAGCCGATCGTCCTGGGCTGACCGGCCGCGCGCACTGCTGCGCGAGAACCCGCCACGGGTACGGCCCGACCGGCCGCGGCCCCGTGCTCCACGGGCCCACCGGTTGACGGTGGCCGTCGTGGAGCACGGGACGCCCGGTCAGCCGCCGGTGATCGACCAGTGCCAGGCCTCCGACGGGAGGTTGACGAAGCCGTACTTGCGGGCGTGCGTGGTCATCCACTTGAACGCCTTGGACGAGCGGGTCAGCGTCCGGCCGCCGGAGGTGACGTCGACGGCCAGGCCGAGCTCGTGCAGCGACCGGCCGGGGATGGCGGTGGGGACGCGGCAGGACGAGGCGGGCGCGGTCCACACGTCCGGGCAACCGTTGATCTTCCGTAGTTCGATCTGTCGCTGGGTGGTGCGGAACCCACCCGCGGAGATCCGGATGCCGGCGGCCCCGGCGTCGTCGACCATGCGCTTGAACGAGAACGCGATCGTCTTGTTCACGGTCACCCCGTACACCCGGGTGGTGTCCGTGGTCTTGAACACCGACCGGAACTGGGTGACGACGTCGCGGCTGAGCGTGGCGGCCTGCCCGGCGAGGGCGGCGGCGGTGGGCAGCGCGAGATAGGTCGTCCGGGCGCGGGTGGCGGCCGCGGTGTGCTGGGCGAGCGCGGCGTTGGCCTTGGTGACCCGGGCGGCGGTGAGCTTCACCCCGGTGCGGGCGGTCACCAGCGCGGCGGCGTGCTTCTGCGCCTGCAACCGGCGGGTGTTGGCGGCCAGGGTCGCGGTGCTGACCGCCCTGCTCGCCCGGGTGACGGCCGCCTTGCTGCGCGGCTTCCGCTTCGTGGCGGTGCTGAGCGCGACCTTGGCGGTGGCGAGCGCCTTGCTGGCCGTGACGTGCTGGGAGCGGGCGTTCGCGTCGGCGGCGACCGCGGCGGTCAGGCGGGTCCGGGCGGACTCGCCGGCCTTGGCCGCGGCCGCGGCCTCGGTGGTCCAGGTGCGGATGGCGGCCTGCTCGGTGGCGTAGGTCCGGCGCAGGGCCGCGGCCTGCGTGTCCCGGGTGAGGCTACGGTGCATCAGGCTGGACCAGGAGCTGGCGACCCCGGGAACCGCGGCCTCGGCCGGCGCGGGCGCCCCGGCGGTCACGGATACGGTGGCGGCCAGCGCGATGATCGCCGCGGCGGCGGAGCTCGGGAGAGTTCGCTGTCGTGTCGTCATTTACAAGACTGTGGGAGTCCACGGGTCCGTGCTGCGGTCCGGACCGGTTTCGATGAGGTTGCCGTGGTCAGTCGGGGGTGAAGAGACCCTGGATGCCGACGAGGATCGCGATGACGCCGAAGACCGCGACGGCCAGCGCCCGGCCCGCCGGCCCGGTGTGGCCGGGCGGGTCGAGGATCCGCTTGCCGGTGAACCTCTCCCAGCTCAGCAGGGCGCCGACGGCCAGGCCGACCACCTCGAAGTGCCGGACACGGCCGTCGACGAGGTGCACGATCAGGTAGAAACCGGCCGCGACCAGCGCCACGATCCCGATCAGCCAGGACCAGCGGGCCACCCGCCCGGCGAACCGCTCCAGCCCGGCGCCGACGTCGGGGACCCGGCGCAGCAGTGGCAGGCCGAGCAGCAGACCGCCGAGGATGTTGGTGAGATCGAGCAGGAGAGCCACGGCGCCGAGGGTAATGGGAGCGCTTCCAGCGACCTAGATCAGGTGCAGGCGCCGCTCGGCGACGCCGATACGCACCCGCTGCCCCCAGGACAGCTCCAGCGCGTCCGACTCCAGGCCGTCGGCGAAGACCACCAGCCGCTCGCTCTCGCTGGTCAGCTCCAGGCCCTGGCCGTGGGCCAGCAGGCCGCAGACGTGCCGCACGCCGGTGGCCGGGGACGGCCAGGCCTCCCGTACGAACCAGCACAGCGCCGGATCGCCCGGCGCCGGCAGCGGCGGGGCGCCCACCCGCTCCCGGGCGATCGAGGCGCACCAGCCCGTCGCGCCGGTGCCGGTCCCGGCGATCAGCCCGGACGACGACTGGCGCTCCCGGCCGCCGTCCGTGGTGGTGAGCACGTAGCGGGCGGACTGGTGGCCGGCGTGTCCGACATAGATCTCGTTGAGGCCGTACAGCTCCTGACCATCGTCGAGGCGGGCGAGCGCCATCGTGCGCCGCTGGCCGCTCGGCAGCCGGCGCAGCAGCCCGCCGATCGCCGAGGCGGGGTGCCGGACCAGGACGCCGGGGTTGCGGCCGGGCTCCGGGTCCACGCCGATCACCGGTTGCCCGTCCAGGTACTTCGCCACATTCGCCACCAGGCCGTCCGGGCCGACCGCGACCACGATGTCCTCGGGGGCGAAGAGGAAGCGCGGCAGATCCGTACGCTCGACGTGACCGCGCCGCCAGTCGGCCGGGACCGCGGCGCCGACCTCGGTCAGCGCCGCCCGCAGCGCCTCGTGCCGCGCGGTCACCTCGTCCAGGTCACGGCCGCGCTGCCGGAGGTAGTACGCCGCGGCGCCGCGGGTGCCGTGCCGGGCGAG
This sequence comes from Actinoplanes teichomyceticus ATCC 31121, assembly GCF_003711105.1. Classification (NCBI taxonomy): domain Bacteria; kingdom Bacillati; phylum Actinomycetota; class Actinomycetes; order Micromonosporales; family Micromonosporaceae; genus Actinoplanes; species Actinoplanes teichomyceticus. Next base: position 4,374,369 of record NZ_CP023865.1, on the reverse strand, counting down.
CAGCTCGTCGAGCTCGCTGCGCCGCGACACGACCACCACGCGCGGGGTGAGGGTGCTCATCCGAGCCGGCCGATCAGCTTGCTGACCAGGTCGGGGGTGATGGTCAGCTCCTTGATCGCGGGCACGTGCCGGGCCAGCTCGCGCAGCGCCAGCGCCTGCAGCACCTCGGCCGGCACGTCGCGGTACGCCGCCAGCCGGGCCGCCTCCGCCTCCGCCTCGGCCAGCCCGACCGCCCGGGCCCCGGCCGCGCGGGCCTCGTCGCGCGCCCGCTCCGCGTCGGCCTGCGCGTCCGCGGCCACCCGCGCCCGCTGCGCCTCGCTCTGCGCGGCCACCAGCTGCGACTCGGCGTCCAGCTCGGCGCTGCGGCGGGCGTTCGCCCCGTGCTGCTCGACCAGGTGCTGTTCCTGGCGGGCCAGCTCGATCTTGCTCTGCAGCTCGTTCTCGGCGATGGCGCGTTCCTGCTGGACGGCGTGCGCGCGGCGGGCGTACGTCGCTTGGTCCGCGTCCTGCTGCACCCTCTCCCGGGTGGGGGTCTGCAGCGCCCGCTCCAGGTCCGGCTCCGGCCGGATCGCCACCACCCGGGCGCTGACCACGGTCACCCCGGTCTCGGCCAGCCGCGGGTCGGCGGCCAGCGCGTCCGCGACCGACTGCCGCACCGGCGCGATCCCGGTGGTCAGCGCCTCGGCCAGGCTCAGCCGGGCGAGCAGGTCGAGCGCCGGCTGCTGGGCCAGTTCGGCGAGCAGCGTGGCGACCTGGTCGAGCGGCTGCCCGCGCCACCGTCCCCGGTACGGGTCGATGGAGAAGTCCAGCCGGGCCGCGGCGGCCGCCGGGTCGCTGACCCGGTAGGTCACCGTGGCCTGCACGGTCACGTCGGCGAAGTCCTCGGTCCGGGCGTGGAACAGCAGCGGCAGCTCCCGGTCGTCGACCGGCACCTCGGACAGCACCGCGGTCAGCGGCCGGTACCAGAACGCCAGACCGGTGCCGGCGCGCCTGGCCTTTCCCCGGACGGTGTGGCTGACCCAGCTGGTCGGGGCGGAGCGCAGGTGGCGCAGGTGCAGTCGTCGGGTCACGTCGGCCATCGAGGGCCCCCTCTCGTTTTCGTCATGCTGACGATAAAGCGCCCAGCTATTATCGTCAACATGACGCTTAAGATGACGTCGGTCACCGTCGACCTGGTGCTGCTCACCATCCGGCAGGACGCGCTGCAGGTGCTGCTGATCCGCCGGGGGATCGAGCCGTTCGCCGGGCAGTGGGCGCTGCCCGGCGGCTTCATCCACGACGACGAGGATCTGGACGAGGCCGCCGCCCGGGAACTGCGCGAGGAGACCGGCCTGGACCCCTCGGCCGGCCACCTGGAGCAGCTGGCCACCTACGGCTGTCCGGGACGCGACCCGCGCGGGCGGGTGGTGACCGTCGCCTATCTGGCCCTGCTGCCGGACCTGCCGTCGCCGGTGGCCGGCAGCGACGCGGCGCAGGCACGGTGGTGGCCGGTCGGCGACCTGCGTCTGGCCTTCGACCACGACCGGATCCTGGCCGACGGCCTGGAGCGGGCCCGGGCCAAATTGGAGTACACCCCGCTGGCCACGGCCTTCTGCCCGGCGGAGTTCACCGTGGCCGAGCTGCGCGCGGTCTACGAGACGGTGTGGCGGACCCGGCTGGACCCGCGCAACTTCCACCGCAAGGTGACCAGCGCGGAGAACTTCATCGAGGCCACCGGCCACAGTGTCACCCGCGACCGCGGCCGGCCCGCCCAGCTGTTCCGGCGGGGCCCGGCCACGCTGCTGCACCCGCCGCTGCTGCGCCCCTGAGCGCCGCACGCATCGGCCGAAAGTCGTAGGGCCGCGCGCGCGGGTCCGGTCCGTCGGCGGATGCCCGCCGCCGCGCCGGCGACCAGGATGGGTTGCGCCAGCGCGGCATGCTTCACGATGCGGCGGACGGGGGGAGCGCAGATGTCGGTGGTCGGGGAACGGGCGGCGGTCTCGCGTGCGGAGGCGGCGCCGCCCCGCTGGGTGCGGCCACCGTCCGCCCGGCGCGTGGTGGCCCGGCTCGTGCAGTTCACCGGCGCGGCCGGCGCGGTGTTCTCCGTGCTGCCGCCGCGGCACCACCACGTCTCCATGCTGGCCGGCATGGTCCCCACCGCCGGGCTGGTCACCGCCCGGGCGGCCGCCGCGCTCGTCGGCGTCCTGCTGGTCTACCTGGGCGCCGGCCTGCGCCGCGGCAAGCGCCGGGCCTGGCAGCTCGCCCTGGTGCTGTCGCTGGTCAGCGTCGCCCTGCACGTGGTCAAGGGCGGCTTGGTGCCGACCGTCTTCGCCGGTGGCATCGCCGCGCTGCTGGTCGCCGAGCGCGACGAGTTCACCGCCGCCGGCGAGCGGCGCAACCGCTGGCGCGCCGCCCGGGCGTGCGTGACGTTCCTGGGCTCCGGCTTCGTGCTCGGCTTCGCCGAGATCGCCGTACGGGTCAATCGCCTCGACCGCCCCGCCGGAGTGCTCGGCTGGGCCGAGCACGCGGCCCTCGGCCTGATCGGGGTGTCCGGGCCGGTCCACTTCCGCTCGCCGCTGGGCGCCCTCACCGTGTCGCTCACCACCGGCGCGTTCGGGCTGCTGGCGTTCGCCTCCGGCGCGGTGCTGCTGCTGCGCCCGTGCACCGGCGCGCGGCCCGGCGCCGGTGACGACCAGGACCGGCTGCGCGCGGTGCTCGACCGGCACGGCGCCGCGGACTCGCTGGGCTACTTCGCGCTGCGCACGGACAAACAGCTGGTCTGGGCCCCGTCCGGGCGGGCCGCGGTCGCCTACCGCGTGGTCAACGGCGTGAGCCTGGCCTCCGGCGATCCGCTCGGCCTGCCCTCGGAGTGGCCGCGCGCGATCGGCGAGTGGCTCGCCGACTGCGCCGCGCACGGTTGGACGCCGGCCGTGCTGGCCTGCGGCACCGCCGGCGGCCGGGCCTATCAGCGGGCCGGGCTGGACGTGATCGAGCTCGGTGACGAGGCGATCGTCGACGTCGCCGGCTTCGCCCTGCAGGGCCGGCCGATGCGCGGGGTACGCCAGGCGGTCGGCCGGATGCGCCGCGCCGGCTACACCTGCGCGGTCGTGCGGCAGCGGGACCTGAGCGCCGAGACCCTCGCCGAGGTGGTCGGCTGCGCCGACGCGCTGCGCGACGGCAAGGTGGAGCGCGGCTTCTCGATGGCGCTGTCCCGGGTCGGCGACCCGGCCGACGGCGACTGCCTGCTGGTGCTCTGCCGCGACGGGGACGGGGCGCTGCGTGGCATCCTGCAGTTCGTGCCGTGGGGGCGCCACGGCCTGTCGCTCGATCTGATGCGCGGCGACCGGAGCGCGCCCAACGGGCTGACCGAGCTGATGGTGGTCTCGGCGATCGAGGCCGCGCCCGGCTTCGGCGTCGAGCGGATCTCGCTGAACTTCGCGGTGCTCCGGTCGGTCTTCGCGCGGGCCGAGGAGCTGGGCGCCGGCCCGGTCGTCCGGCTGTGGTGCCGGATCCTGCGGGCCGCCACCCGGCGGTGGCAGATCGAGTCGCTGTACCGGGCCAACGCGAAGTACCTGCCGGACTGGCAGCCGCGCTTCCTCTGCTTCCCCTCGGCGCGTGACCTGCCGCGGATCGCGCTCGCGGCGCTGAGCGCCGAGTCGTTCCTGCCCGCGCGCGGCGCGCGGGCCGCGAGCCCGGCGTGAGCCTGACCGGCCTGCCGCTGATCCTGCTCACCGGGACGCTCGCGGTGCTGGTGGCGGCCGCGACCGTCCGGGGGTGGCGGCGGCCCGCGATCCGGATCGCCGGGCTGATCCTCACCGAGGCGCTGATCGTGGCCGGGGCGGGCCTGATCGCCAACCGCTCGGCCGGCTTCTACCCGTCCTGGCGGGCCCTCGGCGGGGCGCCGGACGCCACGGTGCCGACCCCCGTGGCGCCCGGCCGGCTCGACGGCGCGCTCGGCGGCCGGGGCGCCGTGCTCGGCTGGGCCCCGCCGGAGGCGGCGGGCTGGCGGCTGGCCGTCCGGCCGCAACTGGTCATCCCGCCGGACTACCCGGCCCGCCCGGAGCGCACCTTCCCGGTCGTGGTGGCGCTGGTCGGCGCGCCGGACGCGGCGTCGCTGCGGCGGACCGCCGCGTCGGCCCCGGGCGTGCTGACCCTCATCCTGCGCCCCACCGCCGGCACCACCGCGACGGCGCTCGCCGCGCTGCCCGGCGCCCTGGCGCGCGACGTGCGCAGCGCCGGCGCGCCGGCGGTCCTGGCCACCCCGCGGTGGGCGCCGCTGGCCGCCGCCTGGTCCGGGCGCCCCGCGGTGTCCGGCTTCGCCGAGGCCGTACGCGCGCTGCCGGAACCGCTCGCCGCGCCGCTGCGGCTGCCGTCGTGACCATCGACGCGCCGGGCACCGTGCTCGCCGGTGTGCTCACCGTCCTGGCGCTCACCACCGTCCTGGCGCTGCGCTGGGACCGGGCCCGGCTGACCGGCCGGATCGCGCTGGTCACGGCCGTGGCGCTGAGCGTCGCCGGCACGACCGCGCTGGAGCTCAACCGGCTGACCGAGACCTATCCGAGCTGGCGGGAGCTGGCCGGCGCCGCCCCGCCCCCGGTGACGCACCGCCGCGGGCCCGGCGCCGGGCAGCTGGTCACCTACCGGGTGGACGGGCCGGCCAGCGGGATCAGCATGCCGATGAGCGTCTACCTGCCCGCCGCGTACCTGCGCCCGGACGCCCGGCGGCTGCGGTTCCCGGTGATCGAGGCGCTGCACGGGTACCCGGGCACGCCCGAGTCGTGGATCCGGCGGCTGGACATCGCCGGGCACCTGGACCGGGAGATCGCGGCGGGACGGATGGCGCCGACGGTCGTGCTGCTGCCGTACCAGAGCCCGCAACGGCTGCTCGACACCGAGTGCACGAACCTGGCCGGCGGGCCGCGGACCGAGACGTACCTGACCCGGGACGTGCCCGAGTGGGCCGGCACCCACCTGCGGGTCCGCACCGACCGGGCCGCCTGGGGGCTGATCGGCTATTCGGCCGGCGGTTTCTGCGCGATGAACCTCGCGCTCAAGCACCCCGGCCGGTACGCCGCGGCGGCCAGCCTGTCCGGCTACGCCGACCCGGGCATCCGGGTCGGCGACGGCAGCGAGCGCACCACGAACAACATCGCCTGGCGGCTGGCGCACCTGCCGCAGCCGGCAACCGCGCTGTGGATCGGCTGGGCCGACGACGACCGCGCCGCGCGCGCCGGTTCCCGGCGCATCGCGCGGCTGGCGAGGGCGCCGCTGACCGTGGTCACCGCCGTCGTCCCGCACGGCGGGCACAGCCACGCGGTCTGGCGGCAGATGGAGGGACCGGCCCTGGACTGGCTCTCCGCCCACCTGGCCCGCCCGGCGGCCCCGGCCGCGGCTCAGGACCGCTGACGCCCCGCGGCGCACCCGCCTTGCGGTACGGCCGGGGTCAGCCCGCCCACGCCAGCACGCGCAGCGCCCGCAACGTGTTCCAGCGGCTCGGCCGGCCGTCCTGTTCGAGCGGGAACCAGACCTGGCCGGGGTGGGTGTTCTCCAGCAGCCAGGTGCCGTCCGGCTGCCGCTTGCGGCGCACCAGGTCCAGGGCCTCGCCCAGACGCTCGTCGCAGGCGTCCCCGGTGGCGCGGAAGTAGTCCAGGGCGCGCAGCACGTCGTAGCGCCAGCGGGTCGGGAAGGAGAACCTGAGCCAGTCCGGGTCGACGATCTCACCGGTGCTGCGACGCCGGAACAGGTGGCGTTGCAGCAGGTACTGCTCACCCCGGCGGCGCGCCTGCGTCAGCGCCGCGCTGCCACCGGTGGCGCGTTCGTAGGCGAGCAGGCCGTCCAGGACGCAGATGGTGCTGGCGAACGACGAGACCGTCGACCCGTTGCCGGTGTAGCAGTTCCACCCGCCGTCGGCGAGCTGGCCGCCGAGCAGCCGGGCGACCACGTGCCGCACGTCGTGCCCGAAGTAGACGCCGAGCCGGGCGACCCGGCCGTTGACGCACGGCTCCACCTCGCCGTAGAAGAACAGCTCGGCGTTGTGCTCCCAGCGCGAGCGGTCGCGCACCTGCCGCACCGCGTGTCGGACCCGCTCGTCGGCCGGGTCCGCGCCGAAGTCGGCCAGCAGCTGCAGGGTGTGCAGGGTGGACGTCCACGGTTGCCCGGCGCCGCGGTCCGGCCGGTCGAACCAGCCGCCGGGGAAACCCGCGCCGCCGTCCCACTGCCCGTCCGGGCCCTGCAGATCGAGCAGCCGGGCGCCCCATCCCTCGCGGGCGATCCGGGCGCGTTCCGCCGCGATGCGCTGTGCCGGGGCGTGCGCCAGGTCGCGCAGCACCTGCCAGCGGATCGCCGGGTCGGAGCCGCCGTCGAGCATCCATTCCAGGACGTCCATGTCCCGACCCTAGCGGCCGATCGGCGCGCCCGCCCGGCGTGGGCACAGGGCGCCGACCGGCCGTTCGATCGTGGCGTGCGGGCGGGGCGCCGGGCGCGGACGGCCGGATAGCATGCCGGTGAGCGGAGTTCCGCTCCGGTCGAGTGGCAGGGGAGCGGTGTGAGCGCGGAGACGACCCCCGGGCGGCGGGTGCGCGCCGACGCGCAGCGCAGCCGGGACGCGCTGCGGCAGGCGGCCAGGGAGGTGTTCGCCACCTCCGGCGTGCACGCGCCGGTCCGCGAGATCGCCGAGCGCGCCGGGGTCGGCCTGGGCACCGTCTACCGGCACTTCCCGCAGCGTTCCGACCTGGTCACCGCGGTCTTCCGGCACGAGGTGGACGCCTGCGCGGAGGCCGCGGAGCAGCTCGCGGCGGCGCATCCGCCGGTCGAGGCGCTCACCCGGTGGCTGGACCGGTACATCGACTTCATCGCGACCAAGCGCGGCCTGGCCGCCGCCCTGCACTCCGGCGACCCGGCGTTCACCTCCCTGCCGGCGTACTTCGACGAGCACCTGCGGCCGGCGCTCAGCACCCTGCTGTCGGCGGCGGCCGCGACCGGGGAGGTCCGCGGGGACGTGGACCCGGGCGACCTGCTGCGGGCGGTGGCGAACCTGTCCCTGCCCGCCGAGGAGGATCCGGCGCACACCCGCCGGATGGTGGCGCTGCTGATCGACGGCCTGCGCCACGGGGCGGCGCACGGCCACGGGGCCGGCTCGCCGGCCGCCCGCTGAGCGGCGCTCAGACCGGCTCCGGCGTGCCGGCGGAGGGTTCGGGCGTGCCGGCGGAGGGTTCGGGCGTGCCGGCGGAGGGTTCGGGCGTGCCGGCGGGCAGGGTGAAGACCAGACGGGCGCCCTTCTCGTACGACCCGTCGAGCTCAATCGCGCCGCCGTGGTGCTCCACCACCTTCTTGCAGATGGCCAGGCCGATCCCGGTGCCCCCGTAGCGGTCCCGGGGGTGCAGCCGCTGGAAGATCACGAAGATCTTGTCGGCGAACTCCGGGTCGATCCCGATGCCGTTGTCGCTGACCGTGAACGTCCACATCGCGCCGGTGGCGGTCGCGGTGATCTCGACGTGCGGGGCGGTACCGGGCCGGCGGAACTTGATCGCGTTGCCGAGCAGGTTCTGCCACAGCATGGTCAGCAGGGTGACGTCGCCGGGCACCACCGGCAGCGGCGGCCGGACGATGCGGGCGCCGGTCTCGGCGATGCCGGACGCCAGCGTCTCCTGCACCCGGTTCAGGATGTCGTCCAGGGCGACCGGGGTGCTGTCGTCGTAGATCCGGCCGATCCGGGAGAAGGTCAGCAGGTCGTTGATCAGCCGCTGCATCCGGGTGGCGCCGTCCACGGCGAACGCGATGTACTGCCGCGCCCGGTCGTCGAGCGCGTCACCGTAGCGGCGCTGCAGCATCTGGCAGAACGAGGCCACCTTGCGCAGCGGCTCCTGCAGGTCGTGCGAGGCGACGTAGGCGAACTGCTCCAGATCGGCGTTCGACCGGCGCAGCTCGGCCTCGCGCAGCTCCAGCTCGTCGCGGGCCCGGCGGGTGACGGTCAGCGCGTCGACCAGCCGGCGCCGCATCGCCTCCACGTCGCGGCCCAGCTCGGCGACGTCGGCCGGCCCGTGCGGGGACAGCTCGTGGTCGAATGCGCCGCCGGACACCCGCCGGACCGCGGCGCCGAGCCGGGTGAGCGGGCGCACGACGGCGACCCGCAGCAGCACCGCGATCGCCGCGATGAGCAGCAGCAGCGCGAAGACGAGGCCGACGAAGACGATGTCGCGCAGCCGGCGGGTGTGCTCGAGCGCCGCGCGGCCCTCCTGCCGTGCGGTGGCCAGCCGCCGGTCGAGAGTGTCCAGGCGGGCGCGGACCGGGGCGAACGCGGCGGCCACGTCCCCGCCGCGGGTCCGGATCGCCGGGTCGGCGACCGTGCCGCGCCACCGGGCGGCGGCCTCCTCGACCGCGGTGAGGTCGGCCAGCGGCTGCGACTCGCCGCCGAGCAGGTCACGCAGGACGGTGGCGGCAGCGCGCTCGGCGGTCACGCTCTCGCGGTACAGGTCGAGGAACTGCGGCGCCCGGCTGAGCAGGTAGCCGCGCAGCGCGGTGTCCTGGTTGCGCAGCGCGTCGTCGAGCTGCACCACGGCGGTGCGGGCCGGGGAGATCCGGTCGTTGAGCCGGTTCGACGCCGTGCTGGTCCGGTTCAGCGCCTGCGCGCCGACGACGGTGGCGGCGAGGATGAGCACCACCATGGCGGTCAGCACCGCCGCGAAGTACCGCTGGGTCGTCCACCGCCGGGTTCGAGTCACATCGGCACGGTAGAGCATCCCGGATCGACCGGCGTGGCTGCCACGTCGTGACACGATGTCGGCCGGTAGGCCGTACGTCATATCGATTTCTTGCCCCGGGGTTCCGGAACCTCGCCGCCCGCACCGCGCTGACCTGGGCTATCGCGGCCGGGACCGGTTTCGGGCCATTGACAGTGATTAACGGCGAGTTCACAGTGACGGCAAGCGAGCGCTTCCTCCGGCCGTTCCCGGGGGCGAGCCGCCTCGCTACCCGCCGGCGCCGGCCCCGCTCCCTTCCCCCTTCCGGACGGAAAGGCTGCTCGACCATGCGAAAACGTCCCCTCCTGGCGGCCGCGGCCGCTGCCGTGCTCGCCGCCTACGTGCTGACCGCCGCCACCGCGGCCAGCGCCGCCGACACCCTGCTGTCCCAGGGCCGGTCCGCGACCGCCTCGTCCACCGAATCGGCGGCCTTCCCGGCCGGCAACGCGGTCGACGGCAACCCCGCGACCCGCTGGTCCAGCGCGTTCAGCGACCCGCAGTGGCTGCAGGTCGACCTGGGCGCCAGCGCCACGATCACCTCGGTGGTGCTGGACTGGGAGGCCGCGTACGCGCGATCCTTCACCGTCCAGGCCTCGGCCACCGGCAGCGCGTGGAGCACGCTCTACAGCACCACCACCGGCGCCGGCGGCCGGCAGGCGCTGACCGTCAGCGGCGCCGGCCGGTACGTGCGCCTGACCACCACGGCCCGGGCCACCCAGTGGGGTGTCTCGCTCACCGAGTTCCAGGTCTACGGGACCGGCGGCGGCGCCACGACGCCGACCATCCCGCCCGGCGCGGTCCGGGTCGCCGAGTTCCTCGCCGACTGCCCGTTCAGCCACCGGCTGCCCGACGACCCGATCGTCTTCCCGAACCTGCCGGGCGCCTCGCACATGCACAGCTTCTTCGGCAGCGTGGCGACCAACGCGTCCACCACCGTCGAGCAGCTGATCAACGCGAACAGCAACTGCAACCCGTCGGTCGACAGGTCGTCGTACTGGATCCCCACCCTGTACCGCGACAACGTGCCGGTGGAGCCGGTCACCGGCATCTTCTACTACCTGGGGGAGGGCGTCTCGGACGCGTTGATCGCGCAGACCCAGCCGTTCCCGGTCGGCCTGCGTGTCGTGGCCGGCAACGCCAAGGCGACCGGGCCGGCCGACAACACCATCGCCCGCTGGTCGTGCCTGCACGCCGGGGAGGTCAACCCGTCGTCGAACTTCGTCAACTGCCCGGCGGGCTCGATGCTGGAGTCGTACCTGGACTTCCCGCACTGCTGGGACGGCCGCAACCTGGACTCGGCCGACCACAAGAGCCACATGGCGTACCCGGTCGGCAACGCCTGCCCGGCCAGCCACCCGGTGGTGGTGCCGAAACTGCGCCAGGTGATGCGGTACCCGGTGACCGGCGACCCGAGCCGCCTGCGGCTGGCCTCCGGCGCCGGCTACACCATGCACGGCGACTTCTTCAACGCCTGGCCGGCGCAGGAGATGGCGCGCCGGGTCAACGACTGCATCCGGATCATCGTCAAGTGCGGGGTCGACGGCCGCCCTTGATGATCTTCACGGGGGCGACGTAGGTTGCCCCCGTGGAACCTCGGCGAACGACGATCAGTGACCAGACCCGCGCCCGGCACGCGGCCTCGTTCGGCGCGGCGGCGCAGGCGTACCGGCGGGGCCGCCCACCGTATCCGCCGCAGGCGGTGGCCTGGGCGGCGCCCGAGCCGGCGCGGACGGTCCTGGACCTGGGGGCCGGCACCGGCAAGTTCACCGAACAGCTGGTCGCCGCCGGGCGCGAGGTCGTGGCCGTCGAGCCGTCCGCGCCCATGCGCGAGCAGCTGGTCGCCGCGGTGCCCGGCGTGGCGGTGCACGCCGGATCGGCCGAGCGCATCCCGCTGCCGGACGCCTGCGTCGACGCGGCCGTGATGGCCCAGGCCTGGCACTGGGTCGACCCGCGGCGGGCGATTCCGGAGATCGCCCGGGTGCTGCGGCCCGGCGGCACGCTCGGTCTGGTGTGGAACGTACGGGATGTGAGCGAGCCGTGGGTGGCCGAGCTGGACGGCGTGATGCACGAGCACACCCGGGAGGAGATGGACACCGAGCCGGTGCTGGGCCCCCCCGTTCGAGCGGCTGGAGCGCGCCGAGTTCCGCTGGCGGCACACCCTGAGCCGGGCGGCGCTGCTGGACATGGTGGCCTCCCGCAGCTACGTGATCGTGCTGCCGGAGGCGGAACGGGCGGAGCTGCTCGGCAACGTCATCGAGCTGCTGGACGCGCACCCCGACCTGGCCGGCCGCGAACAGCTGCGCCTGCCGTACGTCACCCGCTGCACCCGCGCGGTCCGCGCCGCCTGATCACCGGCACGGACCGCGCGGCGGCCGGTCACCGGTGGGCGTGGGCGCGGGCCGGGCGCAGCGTGCCGAGCAGGACGGCCAGGGCCGCGATGTTGGCCAGCAGGACCGCCGCGGCCAAGCCGATCACGGCCAGGCCGACCTCGTTCTCCGACACGTTGTCGGTCGCTGGCAGCAGCAGCGCCGACCCGCCGGCCACGAGCACGGCCATCACCGCGGTCACCACGCACCCGAAGACGTGCGCGGCGCGGGTGCGCAGCCCGCCGACCAGGGCCGCCGCGGCCGGGCAGACCAGGGCGAACAGCGACGCCACCGCGACCGCGGCGATCCCGGTCCGGGCGTCCTGCGGCCCGGTGTCGAACCTCGTCCCGACCGCCGGCAGCGCGAGCAGCAGACCGGCGAGCAGCGACGCGATGGCGTCGAGGCCGAGCACGAACGCCCCGACCACCGCCGCCGCGCCGACCGGCCGCTGTTGATCTTGCGGATTCATGGCAGAGAACATATGCGGTGGGCCGGAAGTCCGTACGGTCGAGGTCCGCGGTCCCGGGCCGGGCGGACCGCCGGCGGAATATCTTTTCGCCATGGAATCCGCACGGCGGCGCCGTCTGCGCCGGTTCGTCCCGCCACAGCACGGCGCCTGGGCGATGCTGCTGCTGCCGTATCTGATCGGGGTCGTCGCCGCGGGCCCGCGCTGGCCGCACCTGCCGCTGCTGGTCGCCTGGCTGGCCGGCTACCTGCTGTCCTACTACGCGCTGCAGGCGGTCAAGTCGCGGCGGCCGGCGCGTTACCGGGACCAGCTTCTCCTGTACGGCCTGAGCGCCACGCTGCCCGCCGCCGTGGTCGTGGCGGCCCGCCCCGCCGTGCTGATCTACGCGCCGGTGTTCGCCGTGCTGCTCGCCCTCAACGCCTGGTACGCCTGGTGCCGCCGGGAGCGGGCGCTGCTCAACGACCTGGTCTCGGTCGTGCAGAGCTGCCTGATGGTCCCGGTCGCCGCGACCGTGGCGGGCGTCCCCGCCGGTGACGTGGCCGTGCCCTGCGCCGCCGCCCTGCTGTACTTCACCGGCACCGTCCTCTACGTCAAGACGATGATCCGGGAACGCGGGAGCCGCGCGTACCACCGGGCGTCGGTCGCCTACCACCTGGCCGCGGTGGCCGTCGCCGGGTGGCTGAGCATCCCGCTCGCCGTGCTGTTCGGCGTCCTCGCGGTGCGCGCCGCCGCCCTGCCACGCCGCCGCCTCACGCCGAAACAGGTCGGGCTGCTGGAGATCGGCGCGTGCGTCCTGCTCGGCGGCGCGCTCGTCGTGGCGTGAGGGGGCCGCGATCAATGCACGTGCGGCTCCGCCGGCCGGGGTCCGCCAGGGGATCGGGATTCAGCAGACCGTGCGCAGCAGATCGGTACGCATCCGGGGCTCGAACGCCCGGCACGTGCCCGGCGAGGTCTTCTTCGCCCGGTACATCGCCAGATCCGCGTCCTCCACCAGGCCCTCCGCGGTCCGCGCGGCGTCGCTGTAGGCGATGCCCACGCTGGCCCGGGTCAGCACGGTGCGCCCGGCGATCTCGAACGGCGCGCCGATCGCGTCGATCACCCGCTGCGCGATCTCCCACGCCTGCCGGCGCCCGGTGATCGGATCGAGCAGGACCGCGAACTCGTCCCCGCCGAACCGCGCCGCCATGTCCGACTCGCGCACCGAGGCGCGCAGCCGGTCCGCGACCCCGCGCAGCAGCTCGTCGCCGGCGGCGTGCCCGAGCGTGTCGTTGACCTGCTTGAACAGGTCGAGGTCCAGATACAGCAGAGCGGCGCCGGTGTCGTCGGCGAGAACCCGCTCCACCCGCTGCAGGAACAGTGCCCGGTTCGGCAGCCGGGTCAACGGGTCGTGATGTGCCTCGTGCATCGCGGCCTGGGTGTGCGCCCCGGTCAGCGCGAGACTGGCCTGCTCGCTGAACGCGGCCAGCACGTCACGCCGCTCCGAGTCGCGCACGTCCGCCCCGTGTCCGGCGATCACGAACCCGCCGGCCACCCGGTCGCCGATGTGCACCGGCGCGGCGGCCAGCCCCTCCTCGGCGACCGACCGGCCCGCGGTCATCGCCCGCCGGGCGGTCCGCAGCAGCGCGTCGCGGTCCACGCCGGCCAGACCGTCCAGCGACGCCACGGTCAACCGGCCGGGCTCGTTGAGATCGTGCAGCACCAGCGCGGCGACCCCGTCGTTCAGCAGCTCCCGGGCGCCCGAGGTGATCGAGTCCAGCAGCTCGCCGAGCGGGGTGCCCTGGCTGGCCGCGCGCTGCACCCGCAGCAGCGTCTCCAGCAGCCGTTCCCGCCGTTCCAGGGCCTGCACCAGGACCAGCCGGGCCTCGGCCTCGCGTTCGCGTTCCAGCCGCAGCTGGTGCTCGGCGGCGATGGTGCGCAGGCTGCGCATGGCCAGCCCGAGCACCTTCGCCATGCCCTGCAGCATCTGGCGTTCCTCGGCCGCGAACGGCTCGTCGGCCCGGGCCACGACCAGCCGCTCGTCGTGATCGGCGGCGACCACGTGCACGGTCACGTACGCCGGCCCGAAACCGGGGAACGTCGCGGTCTCGCAGCCCGACCGGATCGTGGTGAACAGCGTCGGGTCCGGGGAGCGGCCCAACCCCACCGAGGCGGCCAGGTCGTCGCCGAACACCACCGCACCGAGTTCGGCGTCGGTGGCCTCGGTCGCCCGCTGCACCGCGATCCGGGCGGCCATGCCGACGTCGCCGGCCCGGGTGATGGCGCTGAAATACTCACTGAGCTGGAGCATCGACCAGGCGGTCATCGCGTCAGCTCACGGCGAGGGCGGCCACGGTCAGGTGGTGCATGCCTTTCGCGCCGCCCTGCCGAACGATCTCGCCGTTGGTGTAGAAGCCGCTGAACGGAACCGGCTCCAGCTCGTCGCGCAGCCGTTCCACGGCCGACTCGATGCGCTCCGGGCCGAGTGCGAGGGGCCGGATGCAGCAGTCGAAGACCAGCACGCCCAGCGGCGGCACGCTGCCGGTCGCCTCGACCGCGGCGCGGGCGGCGGTCGCCGTCGCGCCGACCACCGCGTCCGGGTCGGCCGCCATGAACCACACCAGGGCGCCCTCGGGCGTGTCGGCCAGCCCGGCGATCGAGCGCTCCGCCGGGTCCGACGCGAAGATGATCCGCACGTCCTCGCCGGTGCGCCGGGCCAGCCCGAGCGGGCGTACCGTCGCGAACCGCAGGAACGCCTCCGGGTCCGCGGGCAGGTCGGGCGCCCCGCCGGTCCGGCGCAGGTACACGTCCAGCGCCGGCTCCCCGTCCAGCTCGTAGATCGTGCCGCCCTCGCTGCGGGTCACCACCATCGGCTCGCCGACCCGGTGCCAGCCGTGCGCCAGCCCGATCCCGAACGGCGACGGGGACCCGAGCGCCGCGCCGAGCACCGCGTTCGGCAGGAACCGCACGTCGGCGCCGGAACTGAAGAAGTGGAAGGTGCCGGCCTGCGTCACGTCGTCGCCGGCGCAGCCGCCGACCAGCGGAACGTGCGCGCCGCCCACCGAGTACGCCCCGCGGACCACCTCCTGCTGGTCGCCGCTGCGCCCGTCGCCGAGCATCAGCAGCACCCGGTGCTCGGCGTCGATGTCGTCGAGGGCGGACGCGACGCTCTCACCGGCGCCGTACAGGTCGGTGCTGTTGCGCGGCACGGCCCGCACCGAGGCCACGAATCCGTCCCCGCCGAGCGCGTTGACCACCACCCCGGCGCCGCGTCCCGCCGAGGTGAACTCGCCGGACGTCGAGCAGCCGATCATCGGTACGGCCCCACCGGCGGCCGCGTGCACCGCGGCGGCCATCTGCGGAGTCGAGTGCGACGGCGAGGCGAACACGATCAGCAGGGTCGCCCGCCGGCCGGCGAGCGCGTCACGGCACGCCTGCGCCCCGGCCTCGGCCGGATCGGCCAGCAGGCTGCGACCCACGCCGAACCAGCGCCCGTCGGGTTCGTTCATGCTCGCTCCTCGCCGTGCGGCCCGCGCGGCGCGAGCCCTCCGGGCCATTGCATCGGTCGCCGCGCCGGCAACCTGAGTGAAACCCCGCCGTCCCGCCCGGTGTGACCCGGCCGTCCCGCCCGGTGTGACCCGGCCGTCCCGCCCGGTGTGGTCCCCGGTGGGCAGACATCGATGGGACGCGGCATGATGGCCGGATGGGGATGGCATACGAAACCGCGCTCGCCTCGCTGTTCCAGCCCGAGGGCCGCCTCGATCCGTACCCCGCGTACGACGTGATCCGGGCGCACTCCCCGGCCTTGCAGGCCCTCGACGACCAGTGGTTCGTCACCACGTACGACCTGGTCAACCGGATGATGCGGGACCCGGGGCTGCGGGTGGCCGACCCCGGCGACTACGACCGGGCGTGGCCGGGCTGGCGGGACAACCGCGGCGTCGCCCCGGTGGTGCTGTCCATGCTGCAGGCCAACCCGCCGGACCACTCCCGGGTGCGCCGGGCGGCCGCCGCCACCTTCACCGCCCGCCGGATCGCCGCCATGCGCGAGGTCATCGCCGCGCAGGTGACCGACCTGATCGCGGAGATGCCCGCGGAGACCGACTTCATCGACGCCTTCGCCTACCCGCTGCCGATCGCCGTGATCTGCGCCCTGCTGGGCATCCCGGAGTCGGAGCGGCGCTGGTTCCGGCAGCGCGCCACCGACCTGACCGTGGTGCTGGAACCGGTCAGCACCGAGGAGGAGATGCGGCGCGCCGACAAGGCCGGCCGCGAGCTGGAGGCGTACTTCACCGGGCTGATCGCCGACCGCCGGCACACCCCGCGCGACGACCTGACCAGCGCGCTGGTCGCCGCTCACGACGGCGCGGAGGTGCTGACCGGCGAGGAACTGCTGGCCAACCTGGTGCTGCTGCTGGTCGCCGGCTTCGAGACCACCACCAACCTGCTCGGCACCGGCCTGGTGATCCTGCTGGAGCATCCCGAGCAGGCCGATCGGTTGCGGTCGGACGCCGAGCTCGCGCCGGCCTTCGTCGAGGAGATCCTGCGGTACGACTCACCGGTCCAGCTGACCCGCCGCTACACCACCGCGCCGGTCGACCTCGGCCCCGGCCGCCGGGCCGAACCGGGCGCCTGGCTCACCATGCTGCTCGGCTCGGCCAACCGTGACCCGGCGCGGTACCCGGATCCGCACCGGTTCGACCCGGACCGGCCGAACATCCAGCCGGTCTCGTTCGGCGGCGGCGCCCACTACTGCCTGGGCGCGCCGCTGGCCCGGCTGGAGGCGCAGGTCGCGTTCCCGCTGCTGCTGACCCGGCTGCCCCGGCTCGCCGTGGCCGGCGAACCGGTCCGCCGCGACCGCCTGGTGCTGCGCGGCTACGCCCACCTGCCGGTCACCACCGGGGCTTGAGCTCCCGGCTGAAGAACTCCAGGAAGCCGTCCGGATCCGGCCCGGCGTTCTGCAGAACCAGATGATCGAAACCGGCCTCGGCGTAGGTTCGCGCCGCGTCGAGGTAGGGCTGCGGGTCCGGCCCGCAGACGAACTTCTCGCGTACGTCCGCCACCCGCACGGTCTCCGCGGCCGCGGCGAAGTTCACCGGGTTGGGCAGCTCCGACATCACCTTCCAGCCGGTCAGCGACCAGCGTGAGGTCCGGTGCGCCTCCTGCGCGGCGGCCTCCACGGTCGGCGCCCACGCCATCGGGATCTCCGCGTACTTCGGCCCCGAGCCGCCCTTGCCGGTGTACGCGTCGACCAGGTCGCGGCGCGGCTCGGTGGCGAACAGCCCGCTGCCGTGCGTGGCGGCCAGCTCGGCCGCGTGCCGGCCACCGGCGGCGACCGCGATCACCGGCAGGGTCTCCGGCAGGTCGAAGACGCGGGCATCCTCCAGCTGCAGGTACCGGCCCTGGTACGACTGGTAGCCGCCCTGCCAGAGCAGGTTGATGATGTCCAGCGCCTCGGCCAGCATCTCCTGGCGTACCCGTACGCTCGGGAAACCCTGGCCGACGACGTGCTCGTTGAGCCGCTCACCGGAGCCGATGCCGAGCGTGAACCGGCCGTCGGAGATGATCGCGAGCGTCGCAGCGGCCTGCGCGATGATCGCCGGGTGGTACCGGACCGTCGGGCAGGTCACCCCGGTGGCCAGACCGAGCCGCTCGGTGCGCGCGGCGATCGCGCTGAGCACGTTCCACGCGAACGGCGAGTGGCCCTGCTCCTCCAGCCACGGGTGGTAGTGGTCGCTGATCTCGACGAAGTCGAATCCGGCCTCCTCGGCCCGGACCGCCTGGCGGATCAGCTCCTTGGGATCGAAGGCCTCGGCCATCAGTTTGTATCCGAATCGCATGTCTTCCCGCTTCCCGGCGGCCCGCCGGGTAAACCAGCCGTGCTGGAGGCTGTGCCCCGCGGCGCGGCGGCCGTGGACGGCGGCCCGGGCCGGGCGGCGGCGCGCGACGCCGCCCGGGGTGATCACCCGGCGGTGTCGCGCGCCGCCGGGTGATCGAGCGTCAGGCGCGTTCGAGGACCACCACGGGGATCTCCCGGTCGGTCTTCTTCTGGTACTCGTCGTAGTCCGGCCAGACCTCGACCATCTTCGCCCACATCGCCGGCTTCTCCTGCGGGGTCGCGACGCGCGCCGTGGCCGGGAAGCGGTCCCCCTTGATCTGGACCTCGACCTGCGGGTCCGCGCTCAGGTTCACGAACCACGCCGGCGGCGCGGCCGCTCCGCCCTTCGAGGCGACCACCAGGTAGGCGCCCTCGTGCTCCCGGAAGATCAGCGCGTGCGTCCGCTGCTCCCCGGACTTGCGGCCCTTGGTGAACAGGATCAGGATCTCGGTCCCGTTGCGCCAGTGGAACCCGTCCTCGCCGTCGGTCTCCAGGTACCGGGCGACGTGCGGGTCGCCGTGCAATTCGATCGCAGAAACCATGCCGCCAACCTACCCCGCCCGGATGTCCGCCGCCCGGCACGAATCGCCCGCGCTCGGCGATCCCGGTCACCCCGATCCGCCGTGCACGGCCGCCGTGGCGCGCCCGCGAACCACGCCGCCGCGGGCGCGGCCCGGGCGTGCGGCGCTCGGGTGGCGGACTTGAGGGTTCCGGTGGCGCGAACCGAACGGCAACCGGGAGGTGACCGGTCGGCACTCCGCGGGCCGCCCGGCCGCCCGAACTGGGGGGCATGACCGACACGATGGTGGTTGAGCTGGGACTGCAGGCGATGAGCATCGCGGCGAAGATGTCCGCTCCGGTGCTGCTGACGGCCCTCGCGATCGGTTTCGCGATCTCGCTGTTCCAGTCGGTGACGCAGATCCAGGAGGCGACGCTGTCGTTCGTGCCGAAGGCGGTCGCGATCGGGGCGGTGCTGCTGTTCACCGGCAACTGGATGCTGCACGAGATGCTCACCTACACCGAGCAGCTGTTCGAGCGGGTCCCCGACCTGCTGCGCTGATCCAGCCCAGAACTGATCTCGACAAGGGGCCGCCCGGTGGGGCGGCCCCTTTTTCGTGTCCGCACACCGGGCGGCGCGTCGCGCGCCGGACGTGCGGGGCCGCGTCGCGGGCCGGAAGGTACGCCGCGGGCCGGGACTTGCGCCGCGGATCGGGACGTGCGCCGCGGATCGGGACGTGCGCCGCGGGCCGGGACGTGCGCCGCGGATCGGGACGTGCGCCGCGGGCCGGGACGTGCCGCGGGCCGGGACGTGCGCCGCGGGCCGGGACGTGCGCCGCGGATCGGGACGTGCGCCGCGGATCGGGACGGGCGCCGCGGATCGGGACGGGCGCCGCGGGCCAGGACGTGCGCCGCGGGTCGGGACGTGCGCCGCGGGCCGGGAGGCGCGTCGCGCGCCGGCGTCGCGCGGGCCCGCGCTGCGGGAGGCCGCGCCGGTCACCGCCGCCGGGGCCTTCGGCGGCGTTAATGGCTGGACCGGCCTGCAAGGATGTCGACATGCGCAAGATTCCGACGGTGTTCCGGCGTGATCCGGACAACCGCAAGCGGGTGCTGCCCGAGGCCAACCCCGAGTGCCGCTGGGTGCTCGCCGGCGAGGGCGTCGCGACGCGGAAATACGACGGAACGTGCGTGCTGCTCGACGAGGACGGCGTCTGGTGGGCGCGCCGCGAGGTGCGGCCCGGTCGCACCCGGCCGCCCGGCTACCGCCCGGTGATGACCGACGAGAACACCGGTAAGACGGTCGGCTGGGAGCCGATCGCCCAGTCGTCGTACGCGACGTGTCACGCCGAGGCGGTCGCCCGCCGCGCGGACTGGCAGCCGGGCACCTACGAGCTGATCGGCCCGAAGATCAACGGCAATCCGGAGCGGACCGCGGGTCACGAGCTGATCGCCCACGCGGCCGCGGAACGCTTCGACGTGCCGCGGGACCTGGACGGGCTGCGGGCGTGGATCCTGGCCCACCCACGGTACGAGGGCATCGTCTGGCATCACCCGGACGGCCGCCGCGCCAAGCTCAAGCACCGCGACTTCGCCTGACCACCGGCATACCGGCCGTGGCCACCACGCCCGTGGTGGCCGGCGTTCCCGTGGTGGCCGGGATGCCGGTGGTGCCGGGCGTTCCCGCGGTGGCGGGGATTCCCGCGGTCGCCGGGAATCCCCTGGTGGCGGGCGTTCCGGTGGTGACCGGGGTTTCCGCGGTCGCCGGGGTTTCCGCGGTGGGCGGGGCGGGTTCCGGCTGGGGCGCGCCGCCGGACCGGGTGCGCGCCTCCACCCGCTGGCCGCCGTAGACGCCGAGCAGGACCAGCGCGATCCCGGCCACCGACACCGGCCCCAGCCGGTCGCCGGCCAGCAGGGTGCCGAACAGCACCGCCCAGACCGGCTCGGTGCCCAGCAGCAGGCTGGCGCGCGACGCCGAGGTGCGGCGGATCGCCCAGAGCTGGACGACGAACGCGAAGACGCTGCACCCGAGCGCCAGGTAGAGCACGGCCAGCCACTGCGTGGCACCGAACCCGGCCGTCGCCGGGACCAGGGCCGGGCCGGCCGCCACCGTGAACACCGCGGCGCCGGTCAGGGTCTGCAGGGCGGTCAGCGTGGTGGTGTCGTACGGCCGGTCACGGGTCAGGTGCGCCGACAGGGTGACGTGGCCGGCCCGGACCACGGCGGCGGCCAGGATCAGCGCGTCGCCGGCCGACGGCGCCCGCAGTCCGGGGCCGGCGACCAGCAGCGTGACGCCGCCGACCGCGGCCGCTGCGGCCAGGAAGAACGCCGGGGGCAGCCAGCGCCGGCCGAGCACGCCCTCCAGCACCGGGGTGAGCAGGATGGTCAGGCTGATCAGCACGCCCGCGTTGGTCGCGCTGGTCCGCGCCACGCCGTACGTCTCCAGCGCCAGGACGGACGCCTGCGTGGCGCCCAGCAGCAGCCCGACGCCGAGCTCGCGCCGACCCGGCCGGCGGCGGGCCAGCAGCGGCAGCATCGCCGCCGCCGAGACCAGGAACCGCCATGCCAGCACGACCAGCACACCACCGGCGACCACCAGGGTCTTCGCGGTCAGATAGCTGCTTCCCCAGACCACCGCCACCGCGAGCAGCAGCGCGTCACTCATCCGACTCCTCGACACAGGGTGAGCCTGGGACCCGCCGATCCGGTAGACAAGAGGCCAACCTCTGAATCGACGATGTAGTGGAGCCTGATGGATCCGCACCACCTGCGGCTGTTACGCGAGCTCGGCGACCGTGGCAGCGTCGCGGCCGTGGCCCGCGCGCTGCACATCACGCCGTCCGCGGTGTCCCAGCAGTTGAACACCCTGCAACGGGCGGCGCGGGTGCCGTTGACCACGCGCAGCGGGCGGCGGCTGGCGCTGACCGAGGCCGGTCGGGCGCTCGCCGCCGCGGCCGTCGAGGTGATCACCGCGCTGGACCGGGCGGACCGGGCCGTCGGGGCGTACCTCGACGACCCAGCCGCCCCGGTCAGCGTGGCCGCGTTCCACAGCGCGGCGCTGACCTGGTTCCCGCCGTTG
The DNA here is from genome assembly GCF_003711105.1 of Actinoplanes teichomyceticus ATCC 31121. Lineage (NCBI taxonomy): Bacteria > Bacillati > Actinomycetota > Actinomycetes > Micromonosporales > Micromonosporaceae > Actinoplanes > Actinoplanes teichomyceticus. The sequence continues at coordinate 4,353,392 of NZ_CP023865.1, read as the reverse complement.
ATCCAGCGGCTCGCCGCGGCCGGCGGGCCGCCGGTGCGCTGCGCGGACGAGGACGTCGCGCACGCCGACTTCCCGGGCCTGGCCGGCGACTACGACCTGGTCGTGGCCCACCGGCTGGCACACAGCCCGCCGTGGCCGGCCGACCGGGTGACCGTCCTGCCGCTGATCTTCGAACCGGTCTACGTCGCGATGGCCGCGGACTCCCCGCTGGCCGCCAAGGCGCGGCTGACCGCGGTGGACGTGGCCGGCGGGCCGTGGATCAGCGTGCACGAGGGCTTCCCGCTGGAGGGCGTGCTGACCGCGATCGCGGCCGCCGCCGGCCGGCCGCTCGACATCGTGCACCGGATCAACGAGTTCACCGTCGCGGCCTCGATGGTCGCCGCCGGAGCGGCCATCGCCCTGCTGCCCGCTCGCACCACCCGCCCCGACCAGCGGCTGGTCCTGCGCCCGCTCGACGACCTGCCGGCCGGGCGGCACATCGACGTGCTGACCCGCCCGGAGACCCTGCACCGGGCGGCGGCACGGACGGTCCTGGACGTGCTGCGCGAGGTCAGCCGTGGCGGTGATGCTTCTTGACGTACGTGTAGCCCGGCTCCAGGGTCTCGTCGATCTGCTCGTTCTCCAGCGCGCGCTGGTAGGCGGAAAGCTGTTTCTCCGACGGCTGGGCGCCGGGCGGCAGCTTGCGGATGAACCCCTTCACCCAGTGCTCCCGGCGCTCGTGGTGCTCACCGCCGGTCTCGGCGTCCTCGTCCGGGTGCGGGGCGGGCTCCACCAGCGGGGCGTAGAACAGCAGGTCGACCGGCTCGCCGCCGGCCACCGCCGGATAGGCCGGCTGACCGGCCGGGTCGACGCTGCCCTCCACCCGGGTCACGTAGCCCTCCCGGATGAGCTGCTCCACCGCGTTCTTCAGCAGGAACGCGCCCTTCGCGCCGCGGCCGAGCCCGGCCTGCCGGGCCAGCGCCGGCTCCGGGAACACCGCGCTGCCGTCGGAGAAGACCCGGCCCAGCCGGCGTACCGCGTTCAGCACCGCGCCCCGGTTCGAGGCGCCCGGAACGAAGTCACGGGTGACCACCTCCGGGTCGTACTCGTGGTAGTAGTTCACCCCGTCGATGCGCAGCGGGTCCTCCAGCGTCCTGGTGCGCATGACCACCGCGTCCCGGCCGGCCTGCCAGGTCACCGTCACGCGCATCCCGGTCCGCAGGTCGGACGGCCAGGTGATCCCGGTGAACCGCCAGCCGTCGTCGTCCTGGCGCAGCCCGGCCTCGAACACCTCGCGGATCGCGGTGATGCCCTTCACCCGGTGCTCCAGGACGACCGTGACCGTGTCGCGCCCCCGCAGCGCCTCGACGATCTCCGCCGGCGCGCCGCACGCCGCGCCGTCGAGATCGGCCCGCCGCAGCGTGACCCGGCGAGACACCGTACGCATGTTCCACTCCCTGTTACCGCAGGTCAGAGAGAATGCTCGCACGTCGGTCCGGAAAACCGGAACCCGGCGGCGCCCCGGCCACCGGGATCCCGGGGCGGCGGCCCCGGCCCGGCCGCCGGAGCCGCCTGCCGGAGCCGCCTGCCGGAGTCCGCGCGGAGCGCGGCTCAGGCGAACAGCTGGGTGCCGTACCTGGTCAGCACCAGCAGGGCCAGCGCGAGCAGCCAGATGGTCACCGCCACGGCGTCCAGATCCGCCTCGATCGCGGACTTCAGCGCCGGACGCATCCGGGCCGGCAGCGGCAGGTTGCCGTCGCGGATGTTGACGTGGGTCAGGGTGGCGAACACCAGCGTGGTCGAGACGGTGACCAGCAGGCACCACGGGCACAGCGCCCCGATGTGGAACATCGCCTGGTAGAACAGCCAGTAGGCGAAGATCACGCCGAGCGTGTAGACGGTCTGCGCGGCACACATGAACCAGCGGGGGAAGCGCACCCCGCCCAGGGCGGCCACCGCCAGGGTGATCACCACCGGCTCGGCGACCAGGCCGAGGAAGGCGTTCGGGAAGCCGAACAGCTGCGCCTGCCAGGACAGCGCGACGGTGCCGCAGCTGATCACCGAGTTGATGTTGCAGGACAGGGCGGTGTCCGGGTCCTCGGCCAGCCGGATCGCGTCGACGGACAGCACGAACGAGGCGAGCAGGCTCAGGCACGCCGAGAACAGCATCGTGCCGAAGATCCAGGTGTTGGAGTGCCGTACCCGGCGGACCACCGCCAGCGGCGTGCTCACTGCTGCCCCGCGGCCGCGGTGACGGCCTGGGTCAGCGGCCCGGCGGTGTACAGGTCACCCTTGAAGACCTCGCCGTTGATCTTCACGGTCGGGGTGCCGGTGATCCCGGACTCGAAGGCGGCGTCGGTGGACCTGGCGATCCACGGCTCGAAGATCCGGTCGTCGAAGACGTCGACGACCTCCTGCGGCACGCCGGCCTGCTGTGCCAGCTCGGCGATCCGCGCGTCGCTCAGGCCCTCGGTGTTCTCCTCCGGCTGGGCGGCGAACAGCGCCGCGTTCAGCGCGGTCACCTTCTCCGGCGCCCGGTCGGCGACGGTGACGACCGCGTTCGCCGAGCGGGTGGAGTACCGGGTGCCCCGGGACATCCGGTCCAGGAACGACAGCGGGTGCAGCTCCACCCGGGTCCGGCCACCGGCGATCAGCTTGTCGATCTCGCCGCTGTTGGCCTGCTCGAACCGGCCGCAGTACGGGCACATGTAGTCGAGATACACCTCGAGCTTCACCGGCGCGTCCGCCTTGCCGAGCACCAGCGCGCCGTTGTCCGTGGCGCCCTTCGGCACGACCAGCGCGCCGGAACCGCCGGAACCCGAGCCGACCGCGTTCACCACGGTCACGCCGATCGCGATCAGCAGGCCTGCGATGATCACCGCCCCGGCGATCCGTAGCGGCCGCCGCTTGCCCCGCTGTTCGGCGATCGCCAATTGCGCCTTGCGCAGTTCCCTGGACCGGTCCCGTGCCTGCTTGCCCACCGCGCTCACCCTCCCGCGCCCGACTTCGTCAGGTTCAGCCTGCTGGAGGATCGTGACGCGTGACCAAGGTGAAAGGTCCGTAATCAGCAGGACCATCGGCCGGTACCCGGCTGCCGGGCCGCGCCGAGGCGCGGGCGGGCGGTGGGCGGCGAGCGCCGAGGACAGCCCCGGCCCGTACGGGTGTGGCCGGGTCAGGACCAGACCGCGCGTACCGCGTCGGCGAGCGCCGCGCCCTGCCGCAGCCCGGCACGGACCGCGGCCGGCCGCCGGGCCGGGTCCATGAAGTCCGGACCGATCTCGGTCAGTGCCGCCTCGTCCGGCTCGATCAGCAGGCTGCGGCCAGCTTCGGCCGCCGCCATCTCCTCGACGATCCGCTCCCGGCCGAGCATGGCCAGCGGCGCGACCACCACCAGCCGGTCGGCGCCGGCGGCCAGGTCGGCGCCGGCGCCCAGCCGCACCCCGCCGTCCATGTAGCGCCGGCCGTCGATGGTGACCGGCGGCATCAGCCCGGGCACCGCGCAGCTGGCCGCGACCGCGCTCAACAGTGGCACCCCGGAGGCGGCGTCGAGGACCACATCCCGCCCGTCGGCGGTGTCGACGACCACCAGCCGCAGATCCCGGGCGGGCCAGTCGCGCACCGGCAGCAGCGGCGCCATCCGGGCCAGGTAGCTCTGCTCGTCCTGGGTGACCGCGGCCAGCGCCATCGCGCCCACCCGGGCCCGGGCCTGCCGGGCCGGCACGTCCGGGTCGACCAGCACGGCCAGCGCGGACAGCCATGGGCCGCCGCCCACGCCGCGCCGCGGTGACCGGGGCGGTCCGGGATCGCGCTCCTGGCCGTCCACCGCGGCCTCCAGGTCCACGCCGGCGGCCAGCACGGTGCCGACCACCGACCCGGCGGACGTGCCGATGACGGTGTCCGCGTCGCCGAGCGGGACGCCGGCCCGCTGCAGCCCGCAGAGCAGGCCGAGGTGCCACGCGATGCCGGTCACGCCGCCGCCGCCGAGAACGAGAGTTTTCGTCACGGAAACGAACGGTAACCACCGCGCCGTCCGGTCACAAGGGCGGCCAGGTCACCCCGCCGCCGGCGCGGGCGCGCCCGGCGTCAGCCCGGCCGCCTCCGCCGCGGCCGCCGCCTGCCGCAGCACCACCCGCTGCGGCCGGCCCAGCCGCCGGGCCAGTGCGGCCACCTCCTCGAACTCCGGCATGGCCTGCACGATCACGCCGCCGCGGTGGCCCACCTTGATCATGACCGGTTCGCCCGCCACCCGCACCGGCACGAGGCAGCGCTCCAGCACCGTCCGGCGCCGTACCGACTCGCGTATCCCCAGCGTGCTGGTGTGCTCGAAGACGAGGTCCCGTAACCGGGCGACGCGCTCCGGCGGGCACAGCACGCCCAGCGTGTGCGCGGGGCGGCCCTTCTTCATCACGATCGGCGTCAGCCACGCGTCGGCCGCGCCGGCGTCGAGCAGACCGGCGAGCACGCCCGGCCACAGCCGCGGGTCGAGATCGTCGACATTGGCCTCCAGGAGCACGGTCACCGGCGGCGGGGCGTCCCCCTCGGCCGCGATCATCATCCGTACGACGTTGGCCCGGTCCGGCCGGTCCCGCCCACCCGCGCCGACCCCGACCACGCCGGGCGTCATCGCCGGCAGGTCCTCGCACACCGGGGCGAACGTCCGCAGCAGCGCCATCCCGGTCGGGGTGGCCAGCTCGCCCGGGCCACCCGCGCACACCCGCCAGCCCAGCGCCAGCTCGGCGACGGCCGGCGCGGGCACCGGCAGCTCACCGTGCGCCCCGCGCACCCGCCCCGAGCCGAGCGCGACCGGCCCGGCCGAGACCGAGGTGACGCCGAGCTCGTGCAGGGCCGCGCAGCACCCGACCACGTCGGCGATCGCGTCGAGCGCGCCGACCTCGTGGAAATGCACGTCGCCGGGCTCGATCCCGTGCACCCGCGCCTCGGCCTGCGCCAGCCGGGCGAACACCGCGAGCGCCCGCTCCCGGACCGCGGCGGGCAGCCGCGCCGCCGCCAGCACGGCGCGCAGTTCGGTCCAGGCGCGCCGCGGCGGTTCGGCGGCGACCACCTCGACGTACGCCCGGCCGGCGCGCAACCCGGCGCGGGTCACCTGGCCGAAGCCGATCCGCACCGCTTGCGGCACCACCGCGTCCACCGCCCGCTGCACCGCCGCGACCCCGGCGCCGGCATCGAGCAGCGCGCCGAGCAGCATGTCCCCGGCCACCCCGGCGGACACGTCGATCCACGCGTGCCGGCCCGGGGTTGCCGCGCCCGGGCCGGGGGACGGGCGCTGGGCGGCGCCGGGCGCGGCCGGTTCGACCGCGTGCGGTGCCGCGAGGGTGATCTTCGCCGGGTCGGGTGTCGCGGGGGCAGTCCGGGCCGGGTCCGGTGTCGTGCGGCTGGCGACCGTGGTGTCCGGGGCCGGGAGGGTGGTGGTTGCGGTGTCCGGGGCCGGGAGGGTGGTGGTTGCGGTGTCCGGGGGCGCCGAGGGGGTCGGGCGGCTCCCGGTGGCGGGTGGGGCGGGGGCGATGGGCGGGTCCGCGGCGATCTGGGCGGCGAGATGGCCCGCGCCGTACCCGTTGTCGATGTTGACCACCGCGACCCCGGGAGCGCAGGCGTTCACCATGGACAGCAGCGGCGCCAGGCCGCCGAAGGCGGCGCCGTAACCGACCGAGGTCGGCAGCGCGATCACCGGTGCGGGGATCAGCCCGGCGACGACGCTCGGCAGGGCGCCGTCCATCCCGGCGGCGACCACGACGGCCCGGGCGCGGCGCAGCAGGCCGAGGCGGCGCAGGATCCGGTGCAGCCCGGCCACCCCGGCGTCGACCACGAGCTCGGTGGGCCGGCCCAGGTAGCGCGCGGTCAGTTCGGCCTCACGGGCGACCGGTAGGTCGGAGGTGCCGGCCGCGATGACGACCACCAGGCCGCCGGCCGGGGGCGGGGGAGTGGGCGGCCAGGCGAGCAGCGCCGCGTCGGCGTCGTGCCGGGCGTCCGGCAGCTCGGCCAGCACCGCCGCGGCGTGCGCCGGCTCGGCCCGGGTGAACAGGGTGGTCACATCCGGCCGAGCGCGGATTGTCGCGGCGATCCCGGCGACCTGCGCGGGGGTCTTGCCGGCGCAGAAGACGGCCTCCGGATATCCGCGCCGGGCGGCCCGGTCCAGGTCGAGGTCGGCGTAGTCGAGCGGCGCCGCCCCCGGCTCGGCGCCGGCCCGGCCCGCGGTGCTGGCATCGGAACCGGCGGTGCTGGCATCGGAACCGGCGGTGCTGGCATCGGAACCGGCGGTGCTGGCATCGGAACCGGCGGTGCTGGCAGCGGAACCGGCGGTGCTGGCAGCGGAACCGGCGGTGCTGGCAGCGGAACCGGCGGTGCTGGCAGCAGAGCCGGCGGCGCTGGCATCGGAACCGGCGGTGCTGGCATCGGAACCGGCGGCCCTGCCAGCGTGACCGGCGGTGCTCGCCGCGGAACAGGGGCCCGGGCCGCCAACCCGGGCACCGGCCGGGGCGGGGTCGGCGGGCCGGGCGGCAGCGGGCGGAGGAGGGGCGGGCGCGTGGGCGCCGGTCGGAACCGGGGCGATGCCGCTGGTCGGGGAGGGGTCGACGGGCGGGGCCGGGAAACCGGCCGGGGTGGCGGCCGGGCCGGGCGCAGGCCGGTCAGTCACGGGCGGCCCGGACCAGCGGCAGGGTGAAGGCGCCCGACTGGATGCCGGCGATGTCCAGGGCGGCGAACCGGAAACCTGCGGCCACCACGGCCGCGTGGAGCGCTTCCCGCAGCGGTGTGCGTACCGCCCGCGGCAGATCGTCCGGGGGCAGTTCGATGCGGGCGACGTCGCCGTGATGGCGTACCCGGAAATCGGCGAAGCCCAGCCGGCGCAGGGCCGCCTCGGCCTGCTCGATCTGCGCCAGCTTGACCGGCGTGACCTCGCTGAAGTGCGGAATCCGCGAGGCCAGGCAGGGCGCCGCCGGTTTGTCGGCGCAGGGCAGGCCGCAGGCCCGCGCCAGGCGGCGCACGTCGGACTTGCCGAGGCCGAGGTCGGCCAGCGGCCGCAGCACCCGGTGCGCGGCGGCGGCGCGGGCGCCGGGCCGGTCCGGGCGGCGGGCGTCGTCGGCGTTCTCCCCGTACGCCACCGCGTCCACCCGGTACGCGGCGAGCACCTCGTCACCGATCCGCGTGAACAGCTCGTCCTTGCAGTGGAAACACCGGTCCGGTCCGTTGCGCCGGTAGGCCGCGCGGTCGCCCTCGCGGGTGAGCACCTCGGCGACCGGGACCCCGAGGTGGCGGGCGACCTCGTGCGCGGCGGCCCGCTCGTCCTCCGGCAGGCTCGGGGAGACGCCCAGCACGGCCAGGACCCGGTCCCGGCCGAGCGCCCGCGCCGCGAGGGCCAGCAGCAGCGACGAGTCGACGCCACCGGAGAACGCCACCGCCAGCCGATCGATTCCGGTCAGCAGCGTGCCGAGTCGGGTCACCGCATCGTCGAGCTCCGTGCCGGCCATCGTGCTCTCCTCTCTCGGCGGCTTCCAGCTCATCGCAGCCCGGGACGGATGGCAAGCGTTCCCGCGCCCGGTCGGTCCATGCGGTGACGACCGGCCCGGCGGTACGGAGCGCCGTCACCGGGTCGGGTTGGGCGCTCGGCCCGGTGCTGTGGCGCGCCGTCACCGGATCGGGTTCGGCGCTCAGCCCGGTGCTGTGGCGCGCCGTCACCGGATCGGGTTCGGCGCTCAGCCCGGTGCTGTGGCGCGCCGTCACCGGATCCGGTTCGGCGGCCGCCCGGTGCGGGTTGGGGGTGTCGTCATCGGATCAGGTCCGGCGACCGGCTCGGCGGCGCAGGAGCGCGGCGGTGGCCAGCACCGCGCCGGTCCCGGCGAGCAGCGCCAGCAGGATCGCCACGAGCGGTGGCCGGGTCTCGTCCGATGCCGGCGCCGCCGCCCGCGCGGCGGGTGTCGATGCCGGCGGGGCAGCGGCGGCCGACCGGCGGGACGCCGACGGCGAGGCGGCGGGCAGCGGGTAGCGGCGCAGCACCGGCCGGGCTCCCTCGGAGACGGTGAGCAGCGCCGTCCCGTCGGCGGTGTACGCGACCGCCTCGCCCTGTGGCTCGTCCGGCAGCGCGATCTGCCGCGGGGCGCCGGAGGTGAGCGCCGCGACGACGTCGCCGCCGGTCACGGTGTACTCGAAGGCGTCCGCGTAGGTCCGCAGCACCACCCGCGTCCCGTCCGGGCTGCCCGCCGCCCCGGTGATCACCAGACGGCCGGCCAGCGAGAACGGATTGCCGGTGGTGGTGAACGGCACGGCCACCTCGCCGGCCCGTCGCAGCGGAGTCGTCCCGCCGGACCGCAGCGGCCCCTGCGGGACGTAGATCCCGGCCGACCCCGCCGACTTGGTCACCACGATCGGGGTCTGGTCCGCCCCGATCAGCAGCGCTTCCGCGTCGTGCGCCCCGTCCGGGTACGACATCCGGTACAGGCGCGGTTTCGCCGCCCCGGGCGACAGCTTCCACACCGCGACGGTGTCACGGTTGTTGCCGTTGTCGCCGATGTCGCCCACCCACAGCGTCCCGTCCGGCCCGAGTTGCAGGTCCTCGGTGTCGCGCGGGCGCGACGGGTACGACACCGCCTTCGCGACCGAGCAGTCCCGGTCCAGGTAGAAGATCTTCCGATGGGACGCCTGGTCGGCCCCGTCGTTGACCGCTATGTATCCGTCGGCGGTCGCGACCAGGCCGGACAGCTCGTCGAGGCGTTCGTCGTCGATGGTGCAGACCGGGCCGGCCGTCACCGCGGCCGCGAGCAGGGGAGCGAGGAGCAACACGCCCCATTCGACCACGCCCGTGCCAGCCCGCCCGTCCCCGCCGGGCGGTCAGCGGGGCCGTGCGCTCAGAGCGGCTTGGTGCACAGCACGCCCGGCATCGGGAGGTAGCCGAGCGCCCGTCAGCTCCGCCCGGGGCACGCCCTCCCGGGCGGCCGCCGCCCACACCGCGGCGACCGCGTCGTGGTCGGCCCAGGTGAAGGTCCGGATCCGGGTGGTCAGCGCTTCGGCAGCGCGTCGGCCAGCAGCTGGACCAGGTGCACGCCGGAGACGTCGGCCAGGTCGCCGGCCTGGGTGCGGCAGGAGAACCCGTCGGCCAGGAAGATGTCACCCTCCTCGGCCTTCTCCAGCGCCGGCAGCAGCTGCTGCCGGGCCACCTGCACGGACACCTCGTAGTGCCCGCGCTCGACCCCGAAGTTGCCGGCCAGCCCGCAGCAGCCGCCGAGCCGTTTCACCGTCGCCCCGGCCCGCTTGAGCAGCTTGGCGTCGGCCTCCCAGCCCATCACCGCGTGGTGGTGGCAGTGCGGCTGGGCGATCACGCGGACGCCGTCCAGCGACGGCGGGGTCCATCCGGGTGTGGCGGCGAGCAGCTCGGCCACCGTTCTGGTGGCGCCGGCGACCGCCCGCGCCGCCTCGTTGTCGACGAGTTCGACGGCGTCGCCGCGCAGCACGCCGGTGCACGACGGCTCCAGCCCGACGATCGGGACGCCCTGCTTGACCGCCTCGTGCAGCTCCTGCACGGTGGCGCCGAGGATGCGCCGGGCGGCGTCGAGCTGGCCGGTGGTGATCCAGGTCAGTCCGCAGCACGCGGTACGGCTGGTGATCTGCGGGGCGTAGCCGGCGTCGGTGAGCAGGTCGACCGCGGCCCGGGCGATCTCCGGCGCGAAGTGGTCGGTGAAGCTGTCCACGAACAGGATGACCGGCTTGCCGGTCGCGGCCGGGGTGAACGACGCCCGGAACGTCCGGTCGGCGAACGTCGGGATGGAGCGCCGCGCGTCCACGCCCGCCGCAAACAGGGCGAGGCGGCGGATGCCGGGCAGGCCGGTCATCAGGTTGGCCAGGCGCGGCATCCGGGACGCCAGCCGCGACCACCGGGGCAGCCAGCCCAGCGAGTAGTGCGACCGGGGCCGCAGGCGGCGCCGGTAGCTCTGGTGCAGCACCTCGGACTTGTACGCCGCCATGTCGATCCCGGTCGGGCAGTCCGACGCGCAGCCCTTGCAGGCCAGGCAGAGGTCGAGCGCGTCGTGCACGGCCTCGGCCCGCCAGTCCGGGGCGAGGTCACCGTCGAGCATCTCCTGCAGCACCCGGGCCCGCCCCCGGGTGGAGTCCTTCTCGTTCTTGGTGGCCAGGTACGACGGGCACATCACCCCGCCGAGCACGGTGGTGTCGGCGCGGCACTTGCCCACGCCGGTGCACCGGTGCACGGCCTGGTTGAAATCCCCGCCGTCGTGGTGGTAGGCCAGGGCCAGCCCGGTGGTGACCTTCCGCGCCTGCGACACCCGGATGTTCGCGTCCACCGGGTCGGGGTCCACCAGGTTCCCCGGGTTCAGCAGGTTGTCCGGGTCGAAGGTGTGCTTGATCTGCCGGAACAGGTCCATCGCCGCGGGCGAGTACATCCGGCTCAGCAGCTCGCTGCGGGCCCGCCCGTCGCCGTGCTCGCCGGAGAGCGACCCGCCGTAGCTGACCACCAGGTCGGCCGCGTCCTCCAGGAACGCCCGGAACCGGCCCGGCCCGCCCGGGGAGTCCAGCGGGAAGTCCAGCCGCACGTGCACGCAGCCGTCGCCGAGGTGCCCGTACGGCATCGCGCTGAGCCCGTGCCGCTCGACCAGCACGTCGAAGTCCCGCAGGTACGCGCCGATCTTGGCGGGCGGCACCGCGGCGTCCTCCCACCCGGCGTGCGCGGGCAGGCCGGACGGCGCGCGGCCGGCCAGCCCGGCGCCGTCCTCGCGGATCTTCCACAGTGGAGCGGCCTTCGCCGGGTCCTCGACGACCAGCGAGTCCTCCGCCCCGGCGGCGGCGACCAGCCGGGCCACCCGGTCGCGCACCTCGTCCGGGTCGTCACCGGCGATCTCGACCATCAGCCACGCGGTGCCGGCCGGCAGCGGCGGGACGGCGTCCGGGCCGCGCCGGCTGCGCACCACGTCGCAGATCCGGTGGTCGAGGCCCTCGCAGGCGGTCGGCCGGAACTGCAGGATGCCGGGGATGACGTCGCCGGCCGCGCCGAAGTCCGGGTAGCCGAGCACCACCAGCGTGCGGTACGCCGGGTCGGCGACCAGGCGCACCGTCGCCTCGGTGACCACGGCCAGCGTGCCCTCGCTGCCGACCAGGAACTCGGTGAGGTTGAAACCGTTCTCCGGCAGCAGGTGCTCCACGGCGTACCCGGAGACCTGGCGGCCGAAGGTCGCGAACTCGGTCCGGCCGACCGCGAGGTTGGCGCCGATCAGGTCGCGCAGCGCGCCGGTGATCTTCTCGGCGCCCCGCAGCGGATCGGTGACCAGCCGTTGCCCGTCGATGGTGTACGCGCTCAGCGCCACCACGTTGTCCGAGGTGCGCCCGTAGCCGAGGGTCCGGGAGCCGCACGAGTTGTTGCCGATCATGCCGCCGATGGTGCAGCGGGTGTGCGTCGACGGGTCCGGCCCGAACCGCAGCCCGTACGGCCGGGCGGCGGCCTGCAGCGTCGCCTGGACCGTGCCGGCCTGCACCCGCGCGGTGCGGGCCTCGCCGTCCACGGCCAGCACCCGGTTCATGTGCCGGCTGAAGTCGAGGATCACCCCGGGGCCGATCGCGTTGCCGGCCACCGAGGTGCCCGCGCCCCGGGCGGTGACCGGGATCCCGAGCTCGCGGCAGACCCGCAGGGTCGCCGCCACGTCGTCGTCGTGGCGCGGCCGGACGATCGCCTGCGGCACCACCCGGTACAGGGAGGCGTCGCTCGCGTACGCCGCTCGGTGTGCCGTGTCGGTCAGCACGTCGGACACGCCCGCCCCGGCCAGGGCATGGACGAGGGAGGTCGGGATCGCTGCGGTTGTCACGTTTGTTCAGGGCAATCTGTCGGCGGGCAGTGCGAGCACATTACCGACATGGTAGACGCGGGTGGGTCGGCCTTCCCGCAGCGCGGGACGCGGTCGCGCAGGTCACAGACCGGCCCGATCCGGTACGCGAGGGCGGCCCCGGATCGTACGGGCAAGGCGCTGTCGTGCCCCGGTCGGCGGATATCCGTCCTGCTCAGCGGTTTGGCACGGGCGGTTACGGGCGTCCGGCACCCATCGCTGAAATACTTGCAGGACGTCATGGCGTACGCGGGGCACGGGGGTCTAGGCTCGGACGCTGTCAGCTTTTTCAGGGAGGGCGGGGTGACGGTGGCCGATGCCGCGTCAGGGACCCGGTTGGTGCGCCGCCCGCGGGACGGCCGCCGGATCGCCTTCGAGGTTCTCGGCCCAGCGCACGGTTTCCCGGTCGTCCTGCTGCACGGCACCCCCGGCAGCCGCCTCGGCCCCCGTCCGCGCGGCATCGTGCTGCACCGGCTCGGCATCCGGCTGATCACTTACGACCGCCCGGGTTACGGCGACTCCGACCGGGTCCGCGGCCGCGACGTGGCGCACGCCGCGCAGGACGTCCGGGCCATCGCCGACGCGCTCCGGCTGGACCGGTTCTCGGTGGTCGGCCGCTCCGGCGGCGGCCCGCACGCGCTGGCCTGCGCCGCCGACGCCGCGCTGCGTGACCGGATCATCCGGGTCGCGGTGCTGGTCAGCCTGGCCCCGGCGGGTGCGCCCGGCTGGTTCGACGGGATGAACGACGACAATCACGAGCAGATGAGCAAGGCGGTGACCGACCCGGCCGAGCTGGAGTCGGAGATCCGCCGCCGGGCCACCGAGATCAGCACCGATCCGGACTTCCTGCTCGGGCTGCTGACCGAGCAGATGACCGTCGCCGACCAGCGGGTGGTCAGCGACGCGGCGCTGCGGCGGCAGCTGCGGCTGTCCTACCGCGACGCGATCAAGAACGGGCCGTACGGCTGGATCGACGACCTGTTCGCGCTGCGCCGGGACTGGCAGGTCGACCTGCGCGCGATCACCGCCCCGGTGCGGCTGTGGCACGGCGGGGAGGACACCTTCGCCCCGGCGGTGCACTCGCGCTACCTGGCCCACCAGATCGGCACCGCCGAGCTGGACGTGCGCCCGGGCGCCGCGCACTTCGACGCGATGCCCGAGCTGCCGCGCACGCTGCGCTGGCTGGCCGCCCGCCCGGTCGTCGCCGGCCTGGCCCGCTGAGCCGCCGGCCCGGGGCCGGTCAGTAGGTGTGCGGGTCGAGGATCCGGTAGACGCGCCGCCGCCGGTGCAGTGACCGCACCGTCGGGTGGTCGGAGCCGAGCCGCTCGGCGAGCTGCTCGGCGATCTGCAGATGGTCGGTCCGGCCGGTCAGCGCGAGGTTGCCCTGGCTCAGGTAGGTGTCCGGGTGGTCCTCGTCCAGTGTGCAGATCAGCCGGTCGACGGTGTCGGCCAGCAGCTGCCGGCCGGTCTCGCGCTCGCCCGACTCGATCAGGAACAGCGCCAGGTTGTTCTCGGCGGCCATCGTTGCCGGGTGCCGTTCACCCAGCTTGTCGCGCAGCGCCCCGGTGGTGGCGCGGGCGATCGGCAGGGCGAGCTCGACCGCGCCGGCCTCGCCCAGCGCCACCGCCAGGTTGTGCCGGCCGATCAGCACGTACGGATGCCCCTCGCCGAACCGGCGTACCAGGATGCTCTCGACCTGTTCGAACTCCGCCCGCGCCGTGGCGAAGTCCTCGGTCAGCAGCATGGTGGCCGCCCGGCTCAGCCGGGTGATCAGGGTTTCCGGGCTCTCCGGGCCGAGGACGACGGTGAGCCGCTCGTAGGCCTCGTCGAGCAGCTCCCGTGCCTCGTCGACCTGCCCGGCGCCGCGCATCGACACCGCCAGGTTGGTCTGCACGCTGAGCGCGTCCCGGGAGTGCTGACCGTACAGTTTCTCGAAGCCGCGGCGCACGCCGCGCAGCAGGTTCACCGACTCGCGGTACTCGCCGGCCTCGCGCAGGTCCCGGCCGACGTTGTTGGCGGACAGCAGGGTGCGGAAATGATCGTCGCCGAGCGTCTGCGTCATCCGCTGCAGCGTGGTCCGGTCCATGTCCAGCGCCCGCCGGAAGTCGCCGGTCAGCCGGTACGACGTGCCCAGGTTGTTGGCGAACGCCAGGGTGCGCCGGTTGTCCTCGCCGAACCGGTCCGCCGACAGCCGGTAGGTGAGGATGTCGCGTTGCAGCGCCTCCTGGTAGTGCCCGAGCGCGCGCAGGTCGGCGCCGTAGCTGCCGGCGGTGAACAGCGTGTACGGGTGGCTGTCGCCGATCAGGTCCTCCTGCGCCCGCAGCGTCTCACGGTCCAGCTCCAGCGCCTGCCGGAACTCGCCCAGGCTGCGCAGCAGGTTCCCGCGGTGGAAGCGCAGGTGCAGCAGCCGCACCAGCAGCGCGTGCCGGTCCTCGTCGTCCGGTGACAGGGTCTCCAGCTGCGCGCTCCACCGCCGGTCGGCGCGGATCGCGTAGTCCAGGCCCTGCCGGAAGCTGCCGACCAGATAGATGTACCGGATCCGGTCGATCACCAGCTGGCGCACGTCGTCGTCGCGGCACCCCTCCGGGTCGGAGCCGTCCAGGTGGCTCCAGAGCAGCCGGAACGCGTCCCAGGTCTGGGCGTCCTCGACCTCGCCGGCCGGCCGGGCCCGGGCCAGGACCCGGTGCACCGCGTGCCGGACCTCGGCGAGGCGTTCCGGTGCCATCCGGTCGCGCAGCGCGCTCTGCAGCAGCCGGTGCACGGTGACCCGCCGCTTCTCCGGGTCCAGTTTGACCAGCGACAGCCGGTTGATCGGCTGCATCAGGGCGGACGTGACGTCGTGCTCGGACATCCGGTCGGCGAGCTGGCGGGCCACGTCCTTGTCGTACTGGGCGATGACCCGGGCCACCTCGTCGCTGTAGAGCAGGCTGAGCGAGATGTCCGGCTGCAGCACCGAGGCCAGTTGCAGCAGCCGGTAGGCGCCGTTGGAGGTGGCGCGCAGCCGCTCCAGGATGACCTCCCACACCCCGATGGCGGCGTTGCGCACCGTTCCGGACTTCTCCAGGCCGGACAGGTACTCCTGCGCCGAGCGGCCGGTGTCGTGCAGCCAGGCGGCCGCGAGCACCACCAGGATCGGCAGGTCGCCGACCGCCTCGGCGACCCGGTCCGCCTCGGCCCGGGTGATCGCCTGCGTGCCGACGCGGAACCGCAGGTGTTCGATGCTCTCGGCGCGGCTGAACCCCTCCACCTCGATCACCTTGGCGACGTCGCCCCACTCGGCGTTGCGGGTGGTGACCAGCAGGTGCCCGTTGCCGCGGGGCAGGTAGCGGGCGATGTCGGCGTGCCGGTCGGCGTTGTCGAAGATCAGCAGCCAGCGCAGCGGGGTGCCCTCGCGGCCGCCGCCGCGGCTGAGCCGGCGCACCACCACGCCGGCGGTGTCGTCGAGGGTCGCGCGCCGCGGATAGTTCAGCTCGGCGCCGAGGTCGGCCATGATCGTCTCGACGAACTGGGGCGGGTCGGCCGGCACCCACCAGATCACGTCGTAGGCCCCGGCGAAGCGATGTGCGTACTCGATGGCCAGCTGCGACTTGCCGGTCCCGGCGCCGCCGACCAGCGCCACCGGGGTGCCCCCGGCCCGTTTGAGGGTCTCCCGGATCCGGCGCAGCTCGGAGTCGCGGCCGGTGAACCGGGGGTTGCGGGTCGGCGGATTCTGCACCTGCGGCAACTCGCCGGGGTAGCGCGGCAGCGTCGCGTGCCAGTCGGCGGCGCCCCGGTCGTCCGCGCCGACCAGCCGCAACGCGCGCCCGATCGCCGACTCGGCGCCGTGCCCGTGGAGCGAGTCCCAGGCGTCGAACTCGTCCGGGGCCGGGGTGCTGTCGCCGACGCAGAGCGCCACCGCGGAACGGTTGCCGGTGCCGGCGAACTCGTCGGAGTGGAGCACCACCTCCCGGGTGCCCGGATCGGCCGGCTCGCCGGACCGGCCGCCGTCGACGACGCGCAGCCGGGCGGCGGTGTAGACGGCCAGCGCCCACTCGGCCCACACCTGGTCCTGCGGGGCGTACCGCAGCATCAGGGTCTCCTCGACCAGGGCGGGTTTGCGCTCGAACCGGGCCACCACCTGCCGGCGCAGGCCCGGTTCCAGCGGCGGCATCCGGTTGACCCGCCCATCGGTGATGTAACCGGTCAGCCGCTCGTACGAGGACAGCAGGCTGGCCGGGTTGCCGGGCTCGTCGCCGAAGGTGGCCAGCATCTCCTCGTACGCGTAGTAGGTGCGGTACGGCACCTCCACCTCGTACCAGTAGTTGCGCCGCTCCTCCTCGGTCATCCCGGCCGGCAGCCGGGTGAAGCGCCGTCTCGCCAGGGTGCGGCCGGCGTCGGCCTTGGACTGCTCGCCGTTGTCGACCCGCATCGGCACCGGCAGGATCCGGCGCAGCCGCTCGTCCTCGTAGGTGCGGATCTGCGCGGCGACCGACGCGCCGCCGTCGATGCCCTGCTCGCTGAGGGTGAAGCAGTCGACGATCACGTCCGGCAGGTGGATCGTGCAGATGTCCGCCACGTCGCTGAGCCCGGTCCGGCTGTCCAGCAGGGTGTAGTCGTAGCGGCTCTTCATGTCCTCGCGCAGCGCGTCGAAGAAGTGCGCGCCGCCCAGCCGGTTGTAGAAGTCCTCCCAGTTGAGGCCGTTCAGGCTGGCTTCGTACTCCAGGCTGCTGTGCCCGGCCAGCAGCACGTCGAGCGAGCCGCCGCCGGGGAACGCCCAGTTGATCGAGAAGGCGTACCGCTCGGCCTTGGCGTACTCGCGGTACCAGTCGGCCGGTCGCTCGGTCTCCGGCAGGCCGTTGCCCCGCTCGTCGCGCGGCAGGGTCGCCCACTGGTACTCGGTGATCAACCCGATCACGCCGCGCGTGGTGGCCACCTGCTCAGGGCTCAGGAACGGGGCGAAGAACCGGTGCAGGCCGGGGGACTCCAGGTCCCAGTCGGCGGCCAGCACCCGGTGGCCGTTGGCGGCCAGGATCCACGCCACGTTCGCCAGCGCCATGGTGCGCCCGGTGCCGCCCTTGTACGAGTAGAAGGTGACGATCTGCCCCTCGCGGTCCACCATGGTCGCCCCTATCCTCGCTTGTCGTCGACGGTCCGGCGCAGGCTCGGCCGCGGCGAGCCGGGTGCGGTCACCACCGGTCCGTGCCGCAGATACTGCTTGCGCGCCTCGGTCACCAGCAGCGGGGCGGTGCGCTCGAACTCGGCGACCGTGCGGACCGGGCTGACCCGGGGCAGGCCGGCGGTTCGCAGGATACCGGTGAGCGCTCCGGTCGCCGCCGACGCGCTCGCGACGACCAGCGCGATCACCCAGCCGGGCAGTCCGGTGACCGTGGCGCGCACCGTCTCCGGGCCGGCCCCGGCGTCGATCAGCAGCACGCACGGCCGCCGCCCGGCCTGCCGGCGCACCTGGTCGGGCGGCGCCTGCAGGGCCGGGACGCCGAGCCGCTCGGCCGCCGCCAGCACCCGGCCGGCCAGCGCCGGCAGGTCGTACCCGGAGCCCTCGGCGGCCAGCAGGGACACCAGCAGCGCCGGTTCGCCGGTGTCCGGCGGTCGCGGGACCGGCGGGGCGGCCGCCGACGGGGCCAGCGGCGACTCGTGGACCACGGCGGCGATCCGGTCGGCGAACCGGGTCACCAGGTCGCGGTACGCGTCGCGGTAGACGCTGAGCATGCACAGCGCGCGCATACCGTTCTCGGAGTACTCCACCGACTTGCCGACCAGGCCGAACGCCTCGTCGACCTCGGGGCGCGCGGCCCACGGCGGCAGCGGCGTCCAGACCACCGGCACGATGTGGCGGGCCGCCTCGGCCGGGGCGAACCCGCGCAACCGGGACCGGAACGAGGTCAGCTCGGCCACGGCCCACGAGTTGTTGAAGTACTGCGGCGAGTACAGCGGGACGAACACCTGGGCCTGCCCGAGGGCCGCGGTGAGCTGCTGCTTGCTGTCGGCGCCCGGGGCCAGCTGCCCGTCGTGGAAACCGCCGTCGCCGGTGCGGGCGTGCACGGCGTCGGACAGGGCGTCGAAGAACCGCCGCACCCAGGGGTCGGGGGCCCCGCCGCCGCGGGCCGCGTGCGCGTGACTGAGGTAGAAGATCACGTCGGGTCCTCCCCGAACTTGGTGGGCAGGCCGCGGAAGTCGACGTCGTCGTCGATCTCGACGTCGTGCGTCCAGAACGCGTCCGCGATCCACTGGGCCAGCTTCCACACCACCGCCTCGTACACCTCCAGGCCCCGTTCGCCGAGTTGCAGCAGGCCGTACAGCCCCTCCCGGTGGTACAGCCGCGCCATCTCCGGGGCGGGCAGCCCGGCCGGGGTGAAGAACTGCACCGCGGCGATCTCGCCGGGCAGCTGCTCGATCGGGAACGGGGTCCAGGACACCGGGATGATCGGGGTGGCGCCGTGCGACGACTTCGCCTTCGGGAACTTGCGGTGCGGGCGGCGGGCGAAGGCGTGCCATTCCCGGGCGCACCACTCGCTGCCGCCGAAGCGTGGCGAGATCAGCGGGACCAGGACCTGGCAGTGGCCGATCGCGTACGCCAGGTCGTCGGACCAGCGCTGGCCGCCGTCCAGCTCGGCGTCCATGAAGCCGGCCTCCTGCCCGGCCTGCAGGCCGAGCAGCTCGTCGACGTGCCCGTACAGCGTGTCGTAGAACTCGCGGACCAGGTGCGCGTCGCGCTGCGCCCGGGCCCGCTGCGGGCGGTGGGCGTAGCTGATGAAGAAGACCGGCGTACGGGAACTCGAGGTCATGCTCCGCTCCCCAGCTCGCACGCTCCTCAACGGTGGAGGTTCACGATATCGACCGCGGGCGAGTCCGGACACCCCGGCGAGCGTCCACGATGCTCGGTCATCCAGCCGACCGCGAAATCGACGGCGGCCCGGATCTCGAACAGCCGGGTCCGGGCGTTGCCGACCCGTCCGGCGCGCACCACCCCGGTACCCTCGAACGCCGCGCCCAGCAGCGGGAAGTCGTGGTCGTCCAGGTGCGGGGCGAGGAAGTCGACACGGCGGCGCCCGCCCCGCTCGTCGCGCACGTAGCAGCGGTGCGCCCGGCGCCGCGGCGGGGTGGGCAGGCGGTACTCGGCCAGGTGGAACGCGGTGCAGTGGTCGTAGCCGACCCCGATCATCAGCACCGTCGCGTCCGCCGCGTACAGCGCGCCGACCGGGGACCGCTCACCCAGGTGACAGTCCAGGTCGTGCACCGCGGTCAGCTCCCGTGCCCGCGGCCCGAGCGCGCTGAACGAGGTGTGCGGGTGCCGGCTGCGCAGGGTCCCCGGGTGCCGGCGTACGTCCTCGGCGAGCAGCCCCATCTCGTGCGACGGGCTGGTGTCCGGGTCGAACGGCTCGATGGCGTCCTCCCAGGCCGCCCGGGCCGCCGCGGACTTGCCGGCGGTCGCGCGGCGGTACTGGTCCGAGGTGTTCGAGTTGCCGGCCGTGTGCGTCGGCACCACCAGCGTGCCGCCCGGGGTGAGCACCCGCTGCAACGCCCGGCGCAGGGTGGCCGGGCCGTCCGGCAGCCAGCCCACCTCGTGCAGCGAGCAGTGCGCCAGCACGGTCGCGCCCGGTCGCAGCCCGGCCCGGCGCAGGTCCTCGGCCAGGTCGTGGTTCACCATCGGTCCACGGTGCCACGCATCGCGGTGGCGAACCGTACCCCGGCCGGGGTCAGGAAGGCGGCGCCGAGCAGCCGGTCGAGCACCACGTCGAGCCAGCCGCGCAGCTGCGTGAAACGGGCCGCGGCGGCCGGGCCGGGGCGGCGGCGCCACACGTCGGCGACCGCCAGGAACGCGTACGTGCCCTGCAGCACGCCCTCGGCCGGGCGCGGGTCCGGCCGCCACGGCACCGGCAGGCGGCGCGGGTCGCGCGCGTCGAACATCGGGCAGACGTCCAGCACCGCCCCGAGCTTGAGGTGCTGCACCTCGTGGACCAGCAGCAACGCCAGCGCGTCCGGGTCCTCCGGAGTGGCCGCGACCGCGCCGAACGCGGTGCGCGCCGAGCCGGCCCGCTGCGTGCCGGTGCCGTCGTGCCGCAGCGGCACGATCGCGCGCAGCGTGGCGGCCAGGCCGGGCAGGTATTCCGGGGCGTCGGCGCGCAGGCCGGCCACGGCGCCGTCGAGGCGTTGCTGCCAGGCGGCGGCCGCGGCGTCGTCCAGCCGGCCGGTCAGCGGCAGCCCGGGATAGGCGTCGCGCAGCGGGTCGGTGTCCTCCAGCAGCACCGGCGGGCCGTCGCCGAGGCGCAACCGCCGGGCCGGCAGCCAGCGCGCGGACGGCCGGTCCAGGCGTACCGTCACGTCGCCGGCGTGGAACCCGCCGGCGAACGTGCGGACCTCGGCCACCGGGTCGCCGTCCGGCCAGCGCAGGGCGCCCAGCGTCGGCAGGGCGAGCAGGCCGTCGTGGACCGGCACCGCCAGGCGGATCTCCGCGCCCGCGCGGATCGCCGCGGCGGCGGCGACACCGGCCAGGTGGGCGGCGTCGCCGCGCCGGACGAACGGATGGGTGAGCACCGCCCGGACCGCCTCGGGCGCGGTCTCGTCGAGCGCGACCAGCTGCGCCCAGCCGGGCGGCGGCGTGCCCGCCGGGCCGTGCGCGGCGAGGGTGACCAGCCGGGCCCGGACCATGGCCTCGTGGACCGGCGCGAGCTGGGCGAGCGCGTCCGCGCCGCCGGCGCCGCCGGCCAGCTCGTCGCGCACCCAGGTGGCCAGGGCGTCCCGATCGTCCATGCCGTCGATCAATTCCTTCAGGTCGGCGCAGTACACCGACGGGTTGTCGAAGCCGGTCCCGGTGCGGAACCGGTGCGCGAACTGGCCGCCGCCGCAGCGGTCCACCACGTCGCAGGCCCGGCAGGTGGCGCTGAGCCCGGCCAGTCCGGTCTGCCGGACGGCGATCATCGGGTGGGCGGCCACCTCGTCGACCGGGGAGGTGAAGACGTCCAATCCGGTCGCGGCCGCCCCGTCGTAGGCCACCTTGAGCGAGTCGACCTGCTCGTAGGAGCCGTCGGTCTCGATCACCACCAGGTCGGCCGGGCCCAGCCCGACCGCCTCCGCGCCGACCGTGCCGGGCGACAGCAGGGCGTCGAACAGGCGGATCGGCACCGGCCGGCCGTCGGCCGTCCACCGGCGGAACACCGCCGACAACCAGCGCGCGTACGGCGTGGCCCCGGCCCCCGGCGGCGGGTTGTCCCAGGTGGCGTGCGGCAGCAGGAAGTCGATCCGGGGCGGCTGCTGGGCCAGCAGCGCGTGGTACACCCGCAGCGGGTCGTTGCGCAGGTCGACGGTGCACAACAGGCCGGCGTAGGCGGCCCGGTTCGGCTCGGCGCGCAGCAGCGACAGGGCGCGCAGCACGTGCCGGTGGCTGCCGCCGCCGTGCGCGAACCGGCGGTGCCGGTCGTGGGCGGCGAGGTCCCCGTCGAGCGACACGCCGATCCGGATCCGCCGCCGCTTCGCGATGTGGCAGATCTCCTCGGTCAGCAGCACCCCGTTGGTCTGCATCCGCAGGTCCAGCCGCGGGCCGACGATGGCGTGCAGCTCGGCGGCGATCTCGTCCAGGCGGCGGGCGCCGACCAGCAGCGGCTCACCGCCGTGCAGCACCACCCGCACGGTCGGCAGGCGGTGCCGCTCGGCGTGCTCGGCGATGCGCCGCGCGACGGCGGTCACGGTGGCCGGCTCCATCTGTGGAGGCTGCCGGCGCCAGCCCTGGTCGGCGTGCTCGTAGACGTAGCAGTAGTCGCACTTCAGATCGCACCGGCTGGCGATCTTCAGAACGTACTGGCTGATCGGGCTAGATGGCGGAGCCAAAGAGCGCCGAGTCGATCCGGCCGCGCTCGGCCTCGTCACGGGTCTGGGCCCGGGCCACCTCGGCCGCCCGGCGCGGGTCGATGCCGCCCAGCGGCGTGCGGCGCAGGTCCTCCAGCGGCGCAAGGTCCCGGCGTTGGTCCTCGATGAGATCCACGTTCCTGCTCCCAGAGGCTCGACGACAACAGCCCAACAATAGAAGACCCTCGACGTGTTGTCACCGCGCCGCGGGCCGGGCCGGTGCGGCCGCGACGCGCACCCCGGCGCGTGGCACGCGGGTCCGGCGGCCGGCCGCGCGGCGGAGGTGTGGGATCCGCCTCCCGCGGGTGGGGAAACTTGATTAATTCCAGAAAAGCCGACTATGGTCATCGGCATGACGGCCGGCTTCGAGGCGCAGCTTCGGGCGGTCTCGTTGCGTGTGACCCGGCCGCGGCTGGCGGTGCTCACCGCGCTGCGTGACCACCCCCACATCGACACCGACACGGTGATCGCGCTGGTGCGCGAGGATCTCCCTTCGGTCTCCCACCAGGCGGTCTACGATGTGCTGCGTGCGCTCACCGACACCGGTCTGGTGCGGCGCATCCAGCCTGCCGGCGCGACCGCCCGCTACGAGATGCGGGTGCGGGACAACCACCACCACGTCGTGTGCCGTTCGTGCGGTGCGATCGCCGACGTCGACTGCGCTGTCGGCCATGCCCCCTGCCTCACCGCCTCCGACGACTACGGCTTCCTGGTCGACGAGGCGGAGGTCGTCTTCTGGGGCACCTGCCCCGATTGCGTGACCAACCGCACTCCCGAGTGATCCGCCAGTTCGGAAGGAAACAAATGAGCGACATCCAGGACAACGCGCCGGCCAGCGCGCAAGGCGTGGACAAGAAGGCGGCGGCCGGGTGCCCGGTCGCGCACGACTCCGTGACGTCGCAGGGCAGCGAGAGCGAGAACCCGGGCATCTCCTCGCCGACCCCGAAGACCGGCGGGCGCCCGCGGAGCAACCGGGACTGGTGGCCCAACCAGCTCGACCTGTCGGTGCTGCACGCCCACTCCAGCAAGGGCAACCCGCTGGGCCCGGACTTCGCGTACGCCAAGGAGTTCGCCAAGCTCGACGTCGAGGCCCTCAAACGCGACATCATCGAGACGCTGACCACCTCGCAGGACTGGTGGCCGGCCGACTTCGGCCACTACGGCGGCCTGATGATCCGGATGAGCTGGCACGCGGCCGGCACCTACCGCATCCACGACGGCCGCGGCGGCGCCGGTGACGGCGGGCAGCGGTTCGCCCCGCTCAACAGCTGGCCGGACAACGCCAACCTGGACAAGGCGCGCCGCCTGCTGTGGCCGGTGAAGCAGAAGTACGGCCAGAAGATCTCCTGGGCCGACCTGCTGGTGCTGGCCGGCAACGTGGCCCTGGAGTCGATGGGCTTCAAGACCTTCGGCTTCGGCTTCGGTCGCGTCGACGTCTGGGAGCCCGAGGAGATCTTCTGGGGTCCGGAGGACACCTGGCTCGGCGACGAGCGCTACGTCTCCGACAAGGAGATGGCCGCGGACGTCGGCGCCACCGAGATGGGCCTGATCTACGTCAACCCGGAGGGCCCGCGCGGCAACGCCGACCCGTTGGCGGCGGCGCACTTCATCCGGGAGACCTTCGCCCGGATGGCGATGAACGACGAGGAGACCGTCGCGCTCATCGCCGGTGGGCACACCTTCGGCAAGACCCACGGCGCCGCGGTGGCCAACGACCACGTGGGCCCGGAGCCGGAGGCCGCCCCGCTGGAGGCGCAGGGCCTGGGCTGGCTCAGCACGCACGGCGCCGGCAAGGGCGGCGACACCATCACCAGCGGCCTCGAGGTCACCTGGACCGACAAGCCGACCGAGTGGAGCAACCGCTTCTTCGAGATCCTCTTCGGCTACGAGTGGGAGCTGACCACCAGCCCCGGTGGCGCCAAGCAGTGGGTCGCCAAGGACGCCGAGGCGATCATCCCGGACGCGCACGACCCGTCGAAGAAGCACAAGCCGACGATGCTGACGACCGACCTGTCGCTGCGCGTCGACCCGGTGTACGAGAAGATCTCCCGCCGCTTCCTGGAGAACCCGGACGAGTTCGCGCTCGCGTTCGCCAAGGCGTGGTACAAGCTGCTGCACCGTGACATGGGCCCGGTCAGCCGCTTCCTCGGCCCGTGGGTGCCGGAGCAGCAGCTGTGGCAGGACCCGGTGCCGGCCGTCGACCACCCGCTGGTCACCGACACCGACGTCGCCGCCCTCAAGGCGAAGGTCCTGGAGTCCGGCCTGAGCACCGCCCAGCTGATCTCCACCGCCTGGGCCTCGGCGGCCAGCTTCCGCTCCACCGACAAGCGCGGTGGCGCCAACGGCGCGCGCATCCGGCTCGAGCCGCAGCGCAACTGGGAGGTCAACCAGCCGGAGCAGCTGGCCACCGTGCTGGCCACCCTGGAGGGCATCCAGCAGGAGTTCAACGCGGCCGGCGGCGCGAAGATCTCGCTGGCCGACCTGATCGTGCTGGCCGGTTCGGCCGCGGTCGAGAAGGCGGCGCGCGACGCCGGCGTCGAGGTGACCGTGCCGTTCCACCCGGGTCGCACCGACGCCAGCCAGGAGCAGACCGACGTCGAGTCGTTCCGGGTGCTCGAGCCGCGCGCCGACGGTTTCCGCAACTACCTGCGCCCGGGTGAGAAGACCCAGCCGGAGGTGCTGCTCGTCGACCGCGCCTACATGCTGAACCTGACCGCGCCGGAGATGACCGTCCTGCTGGGCGGCCTGCGCAGCCTCGGCGCGAACTTCGGCGGCTCGCAGCACGGCGTGCTGACCGACAAGCCGGGCGCGCTGACCAACGACTTCTTCGTCAACCTGCTGTCCCCGGGCACCCGGTGGAAGGCGTCGGAGTCCGAGGAGCACGTGTACGAGATCCGCGACCTGGCCACCGACCAGGTGAAGTGGACCGCCACCGCGGTGGACCTGATCTTCGGCTCGAACTCGCAGCTGCGGGCTCTCGCCGAGGTCTACGCCAGCGACGACGCCCGCGAGAAGTTCGTCACCGACTTCGTCGCGGCCTGGGTCAAGGTCATGGAGC
Source organism: Actinoplanes teichomyceticus ATCC 31121 (assembly GCF_003711105.1). Classification (NCBI taxonomy): domain Bacteria; kingdom Bacillati; phylum Actinomycetota; class Actinomycetes; order Micromonosporales; family Micromonosporaceae; genus Actinoplanes; species Actinoplanes teichomyceticus. Next base: position 4,328,678 of record NZ_CP023865.1, on the reverse strand, counting down.
TGGACCGCTTCGACCTGGTCTGATCCCCGCACATCCGTAACCGCCCGGCCGATCCGTGATCGGCCGGGCGGTTAGGGTGTCGATCATGCGCGTTGCGGTGTTCAGCACAAAGCCGTATGACAGCCGGTTCCTCAGCGAGGCCAACCACGAGGCCGGGCACGAGCTGACCTTCCTGGAACCCCGGCTCACCCCGGACACCGCGTCGCTGGCGGTCGGCTGCGACGCGGTCTGCGCGTTCGTCAACGACGATCTCGGCGCGCCGGTGCTCGAGCGCCTCGCCACGGCCGGGGTGCGGATGGTCGCGCTGCGCTCGGCCGGTTACAACCACGTCGACCTGGGCGCCGCGCGCCGGCTGGGGCTCGCGGTCACCCGGGTGCCGGGCTATTCGCCGTACGCGGTGGCCGAGCACTGCGCGGGTCTGGTGCTGGCGCTCAACCGGCGCATCCACCGGGCGTACAACCGGGTGCGCGAGCACAACTTCGCGCTCAACGGGCTGCTCGGCTTCGACCTGCACGGCCGTACCGTCGGGGTGGTCGGCACCGGCAAGATCGGCGTGTGCTTCATCCGGATCATGGCCGGGTTCGGCTGCCGGGTGCTGGCCACCGACCCGTACCCGGCGCGGGAGGCGATCGAGGCGGGCGCCACCTACGTGCCGCTGGAGACGCTGCTCGCCGAGTCCGACGTCGTCACCCTGCACTGCCCGTTGACCCCGGAGACGCACCACCTGATCGACGAGTCGCGCATCGCGATGATGCGCGAGGGCGTCATGCTGATCAACACCAGCCGCGGGGCCCTGGTCGACACCGCGGCGGTGATCCGGGGCCTGATGAGCGGCCGGATCGGCCACCTCGGACTCGACGTGTACGAGGAGGAGGCGGCGCTGTTCTTCGAGGACCTCTCCGACCAGGTGCTCAGCGACGACCTGTTCACCCGCCTGGTCTCCTTCCCGAACGTGCTGATCACCGGCCACCAGGCGTTCTTCACCGAGGACGCGCTGCGCAACATCGCGGCCAGCACGATCGGGAGCCTGACGGCGTACGGCCGGGACGGCTCCACCGCCGGCATCGCGCCGGACGCGCTGGTCCACTGACCTTGCCGGCCCGGCGGCGCCTCCGGCCGCTGCACCGCCGCCGGGCGCGCCCGCCGCGGCGGTGTTCCAGCGGCCCGCAGCGGCATCGTCGCTCGGCGGCCGGTCGGGTGGCGGCCTTTCCGTGCGGCCAGGCAGCCGCTAGGTTGGCCGGGCAGGAGAGCGCTCTCATCCCCGTCGCACCGGTTCCGCGGAGGCCCGTCATGGACAGCATCACCAAGAACCGGCAGCGCCCGGACGTGCTCCAGGCGATGATCGAGCGCGCCTACGGGCCGGGCGAGGTCCCGGCCGGCGGCGACTGGTGCAGCGAGCTGGGCCACGGCTGGTTCAACGTCGCCTACCGGATCCGGCTGCGCTCCGGACGCGAGGTCGTTCTCAAGATCGCCCCGCCGCCGGCCGTGGAGGTGATGACCTACGAGCGCGGCGCGATGGCCACCGAGCTGACCGCGCTGCGCCTGATCCGCGAGCACACCACCGCGCCGGTGCCGGCCGTCGAGTACGCCGACCGCGGCCACCGGCTGTGCGACGCGGACTGGTTCGTCATGCCGTACATCGACGCGGACAACCTCGGTATGTTGCGCGACCGGCACACGCCCGCCCAGCGCGCCGCCTACGACGAGGCGCTCGGCGCGCTCAACCGCGAGCTCAACACCATCCGCGGCGCGGCCTTCGGCCCGCTGGCCGGCCCGGGCTTCCCGACCTGGCGGGCGGCCTTCACCCGGATGATCGAGGACGTGCTGGGTGACGGCGAGCGCCGCGACGTGGACCTCGGCCACGACTACCGGATGGTGCGCGAGGTGATCGCGGCGCACGCCGGCGCGCTCGACGAGGTGACCGAGCCGCGGTTCGTCGAGTGGGACATGTGGGACAACAACGTGATGGTCCGGGACGGCCGGATCGTCGCGATCATCGACCATGAGCGGGCCCTCTTCGGCGACCCGCTGATCGAGGCCGGTTTCACCGGGAGCGAGGTGCCCGCGTACGGCGACTCGTCGGCGTTCATCCGCGGTTACGGCCACGGCCCGTCGACCCCGGACGAGCGGGTACGCCGCCGCCTGTACTGCCTGTACCTCGCGCTCATCATGACGATCGAGACGGCGTACCGGAACTTCCCCGGCACGGACAACTACGACTGGGCCCGGAAGCGGCTGGACGAGACGATGGCGCTGTTCGACCGCGCCGGGTGATGACGCCACGGTGGCCGCACCGGTCGATGCGGCCACCGGGCCGGCGCTCGCTCAGGTGGTGTGCAGCACCGCCACCGGGCACGGGCTGTGGCGCAGCAGGCGCTGGCTCACCGAGCCGGCCAGCAGGCCCCGGACCGGGCCCAGGCCGCGACTGCCGGCCACCAGCAACTGCGCCCCGGCCGCGGCCCGCTCCAGCGCGCCGCCCGGATCGTCCGGTACGGCCTCGGCCCGCACCTGCAGCCCGGGATACGCGTCCCGGATCTCGGTCACCAGCGCGTCGAACGGCTCCCGCAGCGAGGCGGGCACCGTGCGAGCCGCCCACGACGCGTCCTCGAACAGCCCGGTCACCGGCGGCCAGGCACGGATCACCCGCAGCGGCACGCCCCGGGCCAGCGCGTGCTCGGCCGCGAAGCGCAGCACCGCGGCCGCGGCGGGGGAGTCGTCGACCCCGGCGACCACCGGGGCGGCCGGGTCCGGGTCGCCCCGGGCGATCACGACCGGGCAGTGGGCGTGGGCGCCGACCGCGGCGGCGACCGAGCCGAGCAGTCCGGCCACCGCGCTGTGCCCGCGCCCGCCGACCACGAGCAGGGCGGCGTCGGCGGAACGTTCGATCAGCGCCGGGGCGGCGTGTGCGCGGATCCGTACCCAGTCGGCCTGCACCGCCGGGTGGCTGCGCTCGGCCTCGGCCACGGCGCGGCGCAGCATGGTGGCGATGGCGTGCTTGATCGACTGGTCGGTGGCCAGGACCGGGGACGGCATCAGCCAGAACGGCCACTCGTCGGCGTAGACGAACTCCACCGGCAGGCCGGTGCGCTGCGCCTCGTCGAGGGCCCAGTCCGCGGCCGCGCGGGCGTCGGACGACCCGTCGTACCCGATGATGATTTTCATGGTGTCCTCCTCGTCGAGGTAACCGGTTCGCGCGGGTGCCGGGACCGCGGGTCAGCCGCGGGCCCTCACCGGGTGGGCAGGACGATGGTGAGCGGGCAGGCGGTGTGCCCGATCAGGGCGGCCGCGGTCGCGCCCAGCGTGCGGGCCGTGCCCAGCGCCCCGGTGGCCGCGACGACCAGCAGCGCGGCGTGGTGGCTGAGCGCGGACAGCGCGTGCGCGGGATGCCGGTCCCGCCGGATCTCCCGCCGCACCGCGGCCGCCGTGCCGGCGTCCAGATCGGCGTAGCAGGTGGCGTCCAGCAGCAGGTCCGGGTACGGCCGGTGGCCGTCCCACACGTGCACCGCCCGCAGCGGGAGGCCGAGTTCCCGGGCGCGCCCGGCGGCGTGCTCCAGCACGGCGTGCCGGGCGTGGTCGTCGGTGATCGCCGCGAGCACCACGGCGCCGGGCGGATCCGGCGTACCCAGGACGTCCACCGCGCCGTGACAGGGGTCGGCCCGCAACGCCCGGCGCCCGCCGGGCGGCAGCCGCAGGCTGACGGCGGCGGCGAGACAGTCGAGCCGGCTTCCGGAGAGTTCCGTACGCACAGTGATCACCTCACGGTTTTCCGCGACCGGACGAGGCGGCGCACACCGGGAGCGGCGACGGTGCGTCCGGCGGCTCCGCGGCCAGTCGCCGCCGTCCGGCCGGCCCGGCCACCCGGTGTCCGCCTCACCCGTATCGTCCCGCTCGCTCAGGCGCCCGGTTAAGGGCCTAACGGCCTGGTCACGGCGGGTGCGGGCGGTGTCGCGGGGCCCCGGGCGCCGGAGTGCCCACGGCGCTGCGGCAGGCTGGTGCGATGGACGTCGAGGAGATCACCACCGAGACGGTGCGGCCGGTGGCCCGCGTCGTGCTCGGGCAGCGCTGGACCGACCTGGCTTTCCTGCACTGGCCGGTGGACCCGGCCCGGGTCGCGCCGCTGCTGCCGGCCGGCACCGTTCCGGACGTGCTCGACGGGGTGACCTACGCCGGGGTGATCGGCTTCCGGATGGAGCGGTTCGGCTTCCTGCGCGGGCCGGGGGTGCCCTACCTGGGCACGTTCTGCGAGACCAACGTGCGGCTGTACAGCGTGGACGGGCGGGGGCGGCGGGCCGTGGTGTTCCGGTCGCTGGAGGCCGAGCGGCTGATCCCGGTGCTGGTCGCCCGGGTGAGCCTGCGACTGCCGTACATGTGGGCGCGGATGCGGCTGACCCGCGACGGTGACCAGCTCGCCTACGTCTCGCGCCGCCGCTGGCCGGGACCGCGCCCGGCGGTCAACCGGATGCGGATCCGGGTCGGCGAGCCGATCGCCGAGCCGTCCCGGCTGGAGCATTTCCTCACCGCCCGGTGGGGGCTGCACACCCGGGCGTGGGGCCGCACCCGGCACCTGGCCAACGAGCACCCGCGGTGGCCGCTGCACCGGGCCGAGCTGCTCGACCTCGACGACACGCTGCTGGCGGCGGCCGGCCTGCCCGGCATCGACACGCCGCCGGTGAGCGTGCTGTATTCCCCGGGCGTGCCGGTCACCTTCGGCCCGGTCGCCACCTGACGGGCCCGGTCGCGGTCCGGCCCGGCCGTGGTGCGCTGGTCCCGGCCGGTGACGGTCCGACCGGCCGTGGGGCGCTGGTTCCGCCCGGCTGCGGTCGGGTCGGGTATCGCAAACCGGCGCCGGCTGCGGTCGGGTCGGGTATCGCAAACCGGCGCCGGCTGCGGTCGGGTCGGGTATCGCAAACCGGCGCCGGCTGCGGTCGGGTCGGGTATCGCAAACCGGCGCCGGCTGCGGTCCGGCCGGGCACCGCAGGCCGGCGTCGGCTGCGGTCCGGCCGGCGGTGGCGCCGGTCGCGGGCGCGATGATGGTGGCCATGGGCCGATCACGAACCAAGCCGGCGCCGTCCGCGCCGGTCACCGCGCGCGGGCGGCGGACCCGGGACGCGCTGGTCGCGGCCGGCCGCGAGCTGCTGGAGACGCGCGGCTGGCCGGGTTTCACGCCGGAGCAGGTGGCGCAGGCGGCCGGGGTCTCCTACGGCACCTTCTACACCTATTTCGAGTCCAAGGACGACCTGCTGCGCACGGTCGTGCGGATGGTGGCCGAGGAGATGTTCGCCGAGAGCCGGGTGGCGCCGGACACGGCCGGCGACCCGTACGCCCGGATCGTCGCCGCCAACCGCGGCTACCTGCGCGCGTGGCGCAACGCCTCCCGGGTGCTGCGCCTGGTCGAGCGGGGCGCGGACTCCGACGACACGCTGCGGCGGCTGCTGCTGGAGGTCCGGGAGCTGTACGTGCACCGGGGCGCCGAGGGCCTGCGCCGCCTGCAGGAGGCCGGGCTGGCCGACCCGGGGCTGGACCCGCGGATGACCGCGATCGTGCTCGGCGCGATGGTCGAGCAGATGGCGCACGTCATCTACGCGCTGCGGGAGCCGTTGGAGGAGGAGGCGGTGGTCGAGCACATGTCGAAGCTGTGGGCGGCCGCGATCGGTCTGCGCGCGCAGGCTTGACAATTTTGTCAGATTGCCTAACGTGACCCTCACCACAAGCGAGGGGAGCCGGGCTTGGTGCGATCGATCCGCGTCGGCAACTGCTCCGGCTTCTACGGCGACCGCTTGTCGGCCATGCGCGAGATGCTCGAAGGCGGCCCGCTGGACTACCTGACCGGCGACTACCTGGCCGAACTGACCATGCTCATCCTCGGCCGCGACCGCCGGCGGGACCCGCGGCTCGGCTACGCCCGGACGTTCCTGCGCCAGCTCACCGAGTGCCTGGGCCTGGCCCGCTCGGCGAACGTGCGGATCGTGGCCAACGCCGGCGGCGTCAACCCGGCCGGGCTGGCCGAGGCGATCCGGGAGCTCGGTGGCGGCGTGCGGGTCGCGCACGTGGAGGGCGACGCGCTGCACTGGCCCGGAGCGCTGGGCGCCCACGCGTACCTGGGCGCGTTCGGCATCGCCGAAGCCCTGCGCCACGGCGCCGACGTGGTGGTCACCGGCCGGGTCACCGACGCCGCGCTGACCCTCGGACCGGCGGTCGCCGAGTTCGGCTGGACCCGCGAGGACCTGGACCTGCTCGCCGCCGGAACCGTCGCCGGGCACGTCCTGGAGTGCGGCACGCAGGCCACCGGCGGCAACTTCAGCGGGTTCACCACCCTGGACACCGGCCGCCCGCTCGGCTTCCCGCTCGCCGAGATCGCCGCCGACGGCACCGTGGTGATCACCAAGCATCCCGGCACCGGCGGCGCGGTCACCGTGGACACGGTCACCGCGCAGCTCGTCTACGAGATCGACACGCCTCGCTACCTCGGCCCCGACGTGGTCACCCGGCTGGACACGGTCCAGCTGGTGCAGCAGGGCGCCGACCGGGTCAAGATCTTCGGGGTACGGGGTGCGGCGCCGCCGGCCACCGCCAAGGTCGCCGTCAACCGCCCCGGCGGGCACCGGAACACCGTCACGTTCGTGCTGACCGGCCTGGACATCGAGGCGAAGGCGGCGTGGGTCCGCCGCCAGCTGGAGGCCGCCCTGGCCCGGCCGCCGGCCGTGATCACCTGGGAGCTGGCCCGCACCGACCGGCCCGATCCGGCCACCCAGGCGCAGGCGTCCGCCCTGCTGCACTGCCACGTCCAGGATTTCGACCCGGACGTGGTCGGCCGCGCGTTCAGCGGCGCCGCCGTCGAGCTGGCCCTGGCCTCCTACCCGGGCTTCCACGTCACCGCGCCGCCGGCCGCCGCCCGAGAGTTCGGCGTCCTGGAGACCGCCCACCTCCCGCAGTCCGACATCCCGCACGTCGCCGTGCTGCCCGACGGCGCCCGGATCGACATCCCGCCACCGGCCGCCGTCGCGGCGAGCGGCGACACCCCGCCACCGGCCGCCGTCGGGACGAGCGGCGACGGCCCGCCACCGGCCGCCGTCGCGGCGAGCGGCGACCTCCGGCCACCGGCCGCGGTCCGGGCAAGCGGCGGCCCTCCGGGGACGGCCGGGCCCCGGCGGGCCCACCGGCTGGCGGGCGCGCCGGCCACGCCCGCGCCGCTCGGCCGGCTGGTGCACGCGCGGTCCGGCGACAAGGGCGGGACCGCCACCATCGGCGTGTGGATCCCGGCGCGGCATCCGCGCCGGCACGACGCGTACGCCTGGCTGGCCGGCTGGCTCGACGCCGCGCGCGTGCGGCAGCTGCTGCCGGAGACCGCACCGCTGCGGGTGACCGTGCACGCGCTGCCCCACCTGGCCGCCCTGAACATCGTCGTCGACGGCCTGCTCGGCGCCGGGGTGGCCGCGTCCACCCGCAGCGACCCGCAGGCCAAGGCGGTCGGGGAGTGGCTGCGCGCCCGGGTCGCCGACATCCCCACGGAGCTGCTGACATGAGCCTGCCACCGGCGTACGCCGAGAATCGTGCCGCCATGCTGGAGCGGGTCGCCGACCTGGCGGCCCAGCACGCCCGGGCCCTCGCCGGTGGCGGGCCGGAGGCGGTCGACCGGCACCGCCGCCGCGGCCGGCTGACCGCCCGGGAACGCATCGAGCTGCTGATCGACCCGGACTCGGCGTTCCTGGAGCTGAGCACCCTGGCCGGCTGGGGCACCGAGTTCGCCGTCGGCGGCTCGGTGGTCACCGGCCTCGGCGTGATCGAGGGCGTCGAGTGCATGATCGTGGCGAACGACCCGACCGTGCGCGGCGGGGCCAGCAACCCGGTCACCCTGAAGAAGAGCTTCCGGGCCGCGCAGATCGCCGCGGAGAACCGGCTGCCCACCGTCAACCTGGTCGAGTCGGGCGGCGCCGACCTGGCCACCCAGAAGGACATCTTCATCCCGGGCGGCCGGCACTTCCGCGGTCTCACCGAGGCCAGCGCCGACCGGCGCCCCACCGTCGCGCTGGTCTTCGGCAACTCCACGGCCGGCGGCGCCTACGTCCCCGGGCTCAGCGACCACGTGGTGATGGTGGCCGGCCGCGCGAAGGTGTTCCTCGGCGGGCCGCCGCTGGTGAGGATGGCCACCGGTGAGGAGTCGGACGACGAGTCGCTCGGCGGCGCGCAGATGCACGCGCGCACCTCCGGACTGGCCGATCACCTCGCCGCCGACGAGCACGACGCGATCCGGATCGGCCGGCGCATCGTCGGCCGGTTCAACTGGCGCAAGCTCGGGCCGGCGCCCCGCGCCGGGTACGCCGAGCCCGCGCTCGACCCGGAGGAGCTGCTCGGCATCGTGCCGGCCGACCTGAGGGTGCCGTTCGACCCGCGCGAGGTGATCGGCCGGATCGTCGACGGCAGCGAGTTCGACGAGTTCAAGCCGCTCTACGGGCCGAGCCTGGTGACCGGCTGGGCGCGTCTGCACGGCTACCCGATCGGCATCCTGGCCAACGCGCACGGGGTGCTGTTCAGCCCGGAGGCGCAGAAGGCCGCCCAGTTCATCCAGCTGGCCAACCAGACCGACACCCCGCTGCTGTTCCTGCACAACACCACCGGTTACATGGTCGGCAGGCAGTACGAGCAGGGCGGCATCATCAAGCACGGCGCCCAGATGATCAATGCGGTGTCCAACTCGGCGGTCCCGCACCTGTCGATCGTGATGGGCGCGTCCTACGGGGCCGGCAACTACGGGATGAGCGGCCGGGCGTACGACCCGCGGTTCCTGTTCAGCTGGGTCGGCGCGAAGTCCGCGGTGATGGGCCCGGCCCAGCTGGCCGGGGTGGTCTCGATCGTGTCGCGGCAGGCCGCCGCCGCGGCCGGGCGGCCGTTCGACGAGGAGGCCGACGCGCGGACCCGGGCGGCGATCGAGGAGCAGATCGAGCGGGAGTCGCTGGCGTACCGCACCTCCGGGATGCTCTACGACGACGGGGTCATCGACCCGCGCGACACCCGTACCGTGCTCGGCATCTGCCTGTCCGTCATCCACAACGCGCCGGTCCGGGGCGCCCGCGGTTACGGAGTGTTCCGCCTGTGATGATCCACCGTCTGCTGGTCGCCAACCGGGGTGAGATCGCCCGCCGGATCTTCCGGACCTGCCGCGCGCTCGGCATCGCGACGGTCGCCGTCCACACCGACCCGGACCGGGACCTGCCGCACGTCACCGAGGCGGACGTCGCGGTCCGGGTGGAGTCGTACCTGGACGCGGCGGGGATCGTCGCGGCGGCGCGGCGCACCGGCGCCGACGCGATCCACCCCGGATACGGGTTCCTGTCGGAGAACGCCGGCTTCGCCCGGGACGTGCCGGCCGCCGGGCTGATCTGGATCGGTCCGAACCCGGAGGCGATCGAGGCGATGGGCGACAAGATCCGCGCCAAGGAGCTGGTCGCCCGCGCCGGGGTCCCGGTGCTCTCCGGCGACCGGACGTTCCCGCTGCTGATCAAGGCGGCGGCCGGCGGGGGCGGGCGCGGTATGCGGGTGGTGACCGACCCGCAGGCGCTGGGCCCGGCGTTGCGCGCCGCGCGGGCCGAGGCGGCCGCCGCGTTCGGCGACGGCGCGGTCTTCACCGAGCCGTACCTGCCCGCGGCCCGGCATGTCGAGGTGCAGGTCCTCGGCGACGCGGGCGGCCGGATCTGGATCCTCGGCGACCGGGACTGCTCGATCCAGCGGCGGCACCAGAAGATCGTCGAGGAGGCGCCGGCGCCGGGCCTGCCCGACGCGGTCCGCGCCGCGCTGCACCGGCACGCTTCGGCGGCCGCCGAAGCGGTGCGCTATCGCAGCGCCGGCACGGTCGAGTTCCTCGTCGACCGGGAGCGCATCTTCTTCCTGGAGATGAACACCCGGCTGCAGGTGGAGCATCCGGTCACCGAGGCGGTGACCGGCCTCGACCTGGTCGCCTGGCAGATCGCGATCGCCGAGGGCCGCCGGCTGCCACCGGCGCCACCGGCGATGTCCGGGCACGCCGTCGAGGTGCGGCTCTACGCCGAGGACCCGGCGGCGGGCTTCGCGCCGCAGACCGGCCGACTGCGGGCCTTCGACTTCCCGGCCCCCGGCGTACGCGTGGACTCCGGCGTGGAGCCGGGCAGCGCGGTCGGCGTCCACTACGACGCCATGCTCGCCAAGGTGGTCGCGCACGGTCCGGACCGGGACTCGGCGATCCGGCTGCTCGCCGACGCGCTGCGGCGCGCGGCGGTGCACGGCGTCACCACCAACCTCGCCCTGCTGCGCGCGATCCTCGCCGACGACGACTTCGCCGCCGGTCGGGTCGACACCGCGCTGCTGGACCGGCGGCTGCCTGCGTGGACCGGCGCCGGCACCGGCCACACGATCCGGAAAGCGGCCCTGGCGGCGGCGCTCGGCGCCGCGGTCACCGGCGCGGCCACCGCCCCGGTGCAGGCGCGGATCCCGGCGGCGTGGCGCAACGTGCCCAGCCGGGAGCGGGTGCGGACGTACCGGTGCGGCGCGACGGCGTACCAGGTGAGCTACACCTCGCGCGGCGGGCGCCTGGAGTCGTCCTGGCTGCCGGGCGTGCGGGTGGTGCGGGCGGACGCGGACGGGCGGGTCGTGCTCGACGACCACGGGGTGCGCGAGACGTACCGGGTGAGCGTGGCCGGCGGCGGCGCGGACGTGCGCGGGCCGGACGGGGCGTACGACTTCGAGGCCGTACCGGTCTTCACCGACCCGGCCGCGAGCGTCGCCGCCGGGTCGCTGCTCGCCCCGATGCCCGGCCTGGTCGTCGCCGTACCGGTGGCCGTGGGCGACCGGGTCGCGGCGGGGGATCCGGTCGTGGTCCTGGAGGCCATGAAGATGCAGCAGACGCTGACCGCGCCGGGTGCGGGGGTGGTGGCCGGGCCGATCGCGGCGGTCGGCCGGCAGGTGGCGGCGGGAGAGGTCCTCGCCGTGATCCACCCGCCCGAGGCGCGGGAGCCCGCCGATGCGCCGGAGTCGCCCGGCGCGGTGGAGCCGCCCGGCGTGCCCGCGCCCGTGGCCGTGACGCCCGTCGTCGAGCCGTCGGAGGCCGCCCCGGTCGCCGGCCGGTCGTCGGGAATCGCCGCGGCGTCCGGCGGCGTGGCTCTGGATCCGTCGTCTGGGGGATGAGTTGACCGATTTTGTCGAGTCCGCGGAACGCCGGGAACTGCGCGCTGCCGTGGCCCGCCTCGCCGGCCGCTACGGCGAGGCCTACTTCTACGCCGCCGCCCGCGACGGCCGCAAGACCACCGAGCTGTGGCGGGAGGCCGCCGCCCTGGGCTACCTCGGCGTGGCCGTCCCGGCCGAATACGGCGGCGGTGGCGGCGACATCGGCGACCTGGCCGCCGTGTGCGAGGAGTTGGCCACCGCCGGCTGTCCGCTGCTGCTCATGGTGGTGTCGCCGGCCATCGTGGGCACGATGATCGCCCGGTTCGGCACCGGCGAGCAGAGGCGGCGCTGGCTGCCGGGCCTGGCCGACGGCACCGCGACGTACGTCTTCGGGATCACCGAACCGGACGCCGGATCCAACACCCACCGGATCGCCACGCGGGCCCGCCGGGACGGCGACGGGTGGGTGCTCGGCGGGACCAAGACGTACATCAGTGGGGTGGACGAGGCCTCGCACGTGCTGGTGGTGGCCCGGGCCGGCGACCGCCCGGCGCTGTTCATGGTCCCGGTCGGCGCGCCCGGCTTCACCCACCGCCGGATCGACATGGGCCTGGTCGCGCCGGAGGACCAGTTCACCCTGTTCCTGGACGACGTGCGGCTGCCGGCCGACGCCCTGATCGGCGACCCGGAGGCCGGATTCGATCAGCTGTTCGCCGGCCTCAACCCGGAACGCATCATGGCCGCGTCGTCGGCGACCGGCATGGCGCGCTGGGCGTTGCGCAAGGCGGTGCGGTACGCGGGGGAGCGCGCCGTCTGGGGCGTCCCGATCGGCGCGCACCAGGCGATCAGCCACCCGCTGGCGAAGCTGCACGTGGAGATCGAGGCGGCCCGCCTGCTCACCCAGAAGGCCGCGGCGCTGCACGCCGCCGGGGACCTGAAGGCGGCCGGGGAGGCGGCGAACATGGCCAAGTACGCGGCCGGCGAGGTGGTCTGCGCCGCGGTCGACCAGGCCATCCAGACCCACGGCGGCAACGGCCTGGCCAGCGAGTACGGCCTGGTCCAGGCGCTGGCCACGGCCCGGCTGACCCGGATGGCCCCGGTCAGCCGGGAGATGGCGCTGAACTTCGTCGCCCAGTTCTCGCTGGGCCTGCCGCGCTCCTACTGATCCCGACGCGCGGGCGACGCGAAGACCGGCTCTCGCCACGGCCTCGATTCCCGGCGCGCGTGGGTGGCGCTCGCGTCCGCACGACGGTGGCGCACAGGCCGGCCTCGGGTGAGAACCGCCGCCCGCCGGGGTATCTGAGGATCATGGCTGCCAAGAAGACCACCGCGCTCGACGCCGCCGCCCGCGACGCGATGCCGGACAGCGAGTTCGCCTTCCCCCGGCTGCGCAAGGAGCCGCTGCACGACGCGAGCCACGTGCGCAACGCGATCGCCCGCTTCGACCAGGTCCGTGACGCCACCGACGCCGAGCGTGACGAGGCGTTCCGCCGTATCCAGCGGGCCGCCCGCCGGCTCGGCGTCCAGATGACCGAGACCAGCTGGCGCGAGCTGGGCAAACCCACCAAGCGCATGAAATCGTCCAGCAAACCGCGCGACCCGGGCGTCGCACGGTCCGGGCGGACGAAGGCCGAGCTGTACGCCGAAGCCCGCGACCGCGGCGTCGCCGGCCGCTCCACGATGACCAAGGCCGAGCTGGTCCGCGCCCTCCAGAAGCGCTGATCATGGCCGTGCTGACCGTCAACGCCGGCTCCAACAGCCTGCACCTGGTCCTTGTCGACGGTGACCGGGTGCTCGATCGGTGCGACCTGGCCGACCCGCCCGGCGCCGCGCCCGCCACCGAGGCGGTGCGCGCCTTCGTCAGCGGCCGGGACGCCCCGGCCGCGGTCGCGCACCGCCTGGTGCACGGCGGGGACCTGGTGCGCCGGCCCACGATCGTCGACGACGAGCTGCGCGCCGGGCTGGACCGGGTGGCCGACCTCGCGCCGCTGCACGTGCCACCCGCGCTCACCCTGCTCGACACGCTGCGCGAGCTGCTGCCCGACGTGCCGCACGTGGTCTGCCCGGACGACGCCTTCCACGCCGGCCTGCCCGCGCACGCCGCCACGTACCCGCTGCCCGCGCGGTGGCGCGAGCGGTGGGGGCTGCGCCGGCACGGCTTCCACGGACTGTCCTACGCGTACGCCACCGTCCGGGCCGCCGAACTGCTGCAGCGCCCGGTCGACCGGCTGCAGATGGTGCTCGCCCACCTGGGCGGCGGCGCGTCGGTCTGCGCGGTCCGCGACGGCCGCAGCGTGGACACCTCGATGGGCTTCACCCCGCTCGACGGCGTCCCGATGAGCAAACGCTCCGGCGCGGTGGACCCGGGCATGCTGCTGTGGCTGCTCGACGGCCGCTTGACGCTGGACGAGCTGACCGACGGGCTGTACCACCACTCCGGGCTGCTCGGCCTCTCCGGCGGCCGCTCCGGCGACACCCGCGACCTGGTCGGCGACCCGGCGCTGGACGTGTTCACCCACCGGGTGCGCCGCGAGATCGCCGCCGCCGCGACGTCGCTGGACCGCCTCGACGCCGTGGTCTTCACCGGCGAGATCGGCTGGGACCAGCCGGAGGTCCGCCACGCCGTGTGCGCCGGGCTCGGGCTGCTCGGTGTACCGCTGCCGGTCACCGGCAACCGCGACGAGGACGGCCCGATCAGCCCGGCCGAGTCCCGCATCGCCGTGCTGGTCGTCGAGCCCCGCGAGGAACTACAGCTGGCCCGTGAAGCCGGCACCGCGCTGCGCGGCGATCGGGAGGACCTCGCCCGTCCGCTCAGCCGGCGGGGTCCCGGGTCCGACAGCCGAGCGTCCCGGCGACCGCCGGCCGGGCGCTGACCGCCACCATGAGCGGGGGCGCGGTCACGGCGACCGGACGCGCGAAGGGGGAGACGCCGCGGATCCAGCCGGGTGCGCCGGTGCCGGCGGACCGCGGCGGAGCCCGCTGCCTGCTGTTCCCGGTGCAGTGGGAGGAGCCGTTCGGCATGGTGATGATCGAGGACATGGCGTGCGGCACCCCGGTGGTGGCGTTGCGGGGCGGCGCCGTGGCGGAGGTGGTCGCCGACGGCGTCACCGGGTACATCGCCGACCATCCCGCCGAGCTGCCCGAACTGCTGGGCCGTCTCGATCGTCTCGATGCGGCCGCCTGCCGCCGCCGGGTCGCCGACCTGTTCGACGTCGACCGCCTCGGTTCCGGGTACACCGCCGTCTACCGGCAGGTTCTCGAACGCCGGGCAGCCGCCGCGACGGCCCGGGTCACCGACCTCGACCAGCTGCGCCGCGACTACGGCGATCTGGATGCCGCGCGGGACCGCCGCTACCAGCGTGACCACCGGCGTTCCGGCCGGACCGGCCGGGCCCCGCTCTCCCGGCACACCGGGCGCCCCGCGGAACCGTCCGAGTCGGCGGGTGCGGCATGACGGGGCCGCTCCATGCGGGCGAGCCGACGCTCGTCGGGCAAGCGGTCACGCTGGTGGAAGGCTCGACGTTCTGTCTCTCCGACGCCGCCGGCGACGTCGATCCCGGTAACGCGCACGGCCTGTTCGTCCGGGACGCGCGGGTGTTGTCGCGGTGGCAGCTACGGCTCGACGGGCACCGGCCCCAGCCGCTGAGCGTGCTCGCGCCGGACGCGTACGCGGCGCGGTTCGTGCTGCGTCGCCCGCCGCTGGCCGGGCTGGCCGACAGCACCCTGCTGATCACGCGGGAACGCCTGGTCGGCGACGGCCTCCGGGAGACGGTCACGGTGGAGAACCTCGGCCGCGAGGCCACCACGTGCGTGCTCTCCCTCGTCGTGGAGGCGGACTTCGCCGATCTGTTCGCGGTCAAGGAGGGCCGCGCGGCCGGCGGCGGGGCGGACACCACCGTCGACGGGCAGGAGCTGCAGCTGACGGCCCGCGCCGACGGCGGGCGCCGGCTGCGGGTCACCACCTCCGGCGATCCGCTGGTCACCCCGGGTGGGTTGAGCTGGCGGATCGTCGTGCCGGCCCGGGGGCAGTGGGGCACCGAGATCGTCGCCGAGCCGATGGCGGCGGGTCGCTGGATCAGCCCCGGATTCGAACGCGGCCAGCGAATCGACCACAGTGCCGCGGCCCGCAAGCTGCAGGCGTGGCGGCAGGCGAGCACCCGCGTCGACGTCGACGACCCGGCGCTGGCGGCGGTGCTGCGCCGTACCGAGACGGATCTGGGGGCGCTGCAGATCCCGGATCCGCGGACCGGGCGTCCGTTCGTCGCGGCGGGAGCACCGTGGTTCATGACGCTGTTCGGCCGCGACAGTCTGCTCACCGCGTGGTCGGTGCTGCCGCTGGACCTCAATCTGGCGTTGGGCACGCTGCAGATGCTGGCCGCGACCCAGGGCCGCGCGGTGGACCCGGTGACCGAGGAGCAGCCGGGGCGCATCCTGCACGAGCTGCGGCTCGGCCCGGACAGCGACCGCGCTCTGGGCGGCAGTCACTACTACGGCAGCGTGGACGCCACGCCGTTGTTCGTGATGCTGCTCGCCGAGGCGTGGCGGTGGGGCGCCGACGAAGCCACGATCCGGCGGCTGCTGCCGGCCGCCGACGCCGCTCTGGAGTGGCTGGAGCGTTACGGCGACCGCGACGGTGACGGCTTCGTGGAGTACCAGCGCGCCACGGACCGGGGCCTGGCCAACCAGGGCTGGAAGGACAGCTTCGACGCGATCGCGTTCGCCGACGGCACACCGGCGCGCACGCCGATCGCGCTGTGTGAGGTGCAGGCGTACGCGTACACGGCCTGGCTGGCCCGCGCCGAGCTGGCGCAGGCGTTCGGCGACGATCAGCGGGCCGAACGGTGCCGGCGGCGGGCAGCCGAGCTGCGCACCCGGTTCACCGACCGGTTCTGGTTGCCCGACCGGGGCTGGTACGCCCTCGCCCTGGACGGGGCCAAGGCGCCGGTCGACGCGCTGACCAGCAATCCGGGTCACGCGTTGTGGGCCGGCATCGTGCCGGACGAGCACGCCGAGCGGCTGGTGCAGCGGCTGTCCGGACGCGACATGGACACCGGGTACGGGCTGCGCACCATGTCCGCGACGATGGGCGCCTACAACCCGATGAGCTACCACAACGGCTCGGTGTGGCCGCACGACACCGCGATCGTGGTCGCGGGTCTGCTGCGCTACCGGCACATCCCCGGCGCGGTGCCGCTGGCACACCGGCTGATCGGCGGCCTGCTGGATGCCGCGACCGCGTTCGGCGGCCGGCTGCCCGAGCTGTTCTGCGGTTTCGAGCGCGCCCGGTTCAGCCCACCGGTGCCCTACCCGACCTCCTGCTCACCGCAGGCATGGGCGGCCGCGGCGCCGCTGCTGCTGGTGCGCGCGGCGCTCGGGCTGGACCCCGACGTGCCCGCCAGGACCCTGCGGATGGCGCCCCGGCTGCCGCGCCAGTGGGGCCGGCTCAGCCTGGCCGAGCTGCGGCTGGGCCCGGCGACGGTACGGGTGAGCGCGGAAGGCGACCGCGCCGAGATCGAGGGTCTGCCAGCCGGCTGGAAGCGGTGAGGGCGCGTCATCGGTGAGCCGTGGTCCGCTCCGGCCCGGGGTACGCCGGACCGGAGCGGACCATCGACCGGGGCGCCAGCGTCTGCTGACCGGCGATGCCGAGCAGCGCGCCGGTGCGGGCGCCACCGCACTCGGCCGCCGCTCCAGGGAGGTGACGGCCGAGGCGCCGGCAGCCGCCCCGGTCACCGGCCGGTCGGTGGCGGCCACCGCCGCGTCACTCCACTGATCCACCGGTGTTCCGGATCATTCTCATCAGTACCTTCAGGGCCGTAACGTAATCCGCGTCGTCGATGCCCTGGTGGATGTGAGCGCGGATTTCCGGGGCGTGCTGCTTCAGGCGTACGCGAGCCTCTTCCCCGGATCCGGTGAGCCACAGCCTGCCGTCGTCGTCTCGGGTCAGCCAGCCGCGTTCCAGGAGAACCTCCGCTTCGGCCTCCAGATCGTCCTCGGCCCTCAGGTAGGACTTCATCGCCTGCCGGAGTTCCGGGACGGTCCGCCCGCCCCCGTCCGGCAGGAGATCCTCCCTGGACAGATTACGCAGCAGCCAGAACTGAGGTTGCGTGAAGCCGAACTCGACATGCCGGGCGCGCGTGTAGGCGATAAGCGACTCATAGGCCACCCCGGTCCAATAGGCGGCGGGCTGAGCTGCGAGATCGGTGTCAGACCATTGCTGGGTCGCCATGTGTCCACCTTCGGTGCGAACGATCGGGGAAGGCCACGATAGAACCTCAACCCAGGTTCATATCCAGAGCGCGATCAAGGGGTTCCGCGACTCGGCGCGGCCCGGCCCGCGGGGTTGTTCTCCCGGTGATGGAGGCGACGCCATTCCCGGGCGCTCATGCCGAATGCGGCGCGGAAGCGGCGGCTGAAATGGGTCGTGTCGGTGAATCCCCAGCGGTGGGCGATCGCGCCGATCGGCTGCCGGCCCGCGACGGTGAGGTCTCGGCGAGCGGCTTCGAGCCGCTCGTGCGTGATCCACTGAGTGAGGCTGAGAGCCGGGTGCTGCCACAGGTGGTAGAGGGTGCGCAAGGAGATGTCGTGCGCGGCGGCGATCCGTGCGGGCGTCAGGTCCGGTTCGCCGAGATGTTCGACGATCCAGTGACGGATGCGGGCCAGGCGGTCGTCCGGTGCGACGACGGGTTCGTCGGCCGCGGTCATGATCAGGGCCCGGACCAGGGTGGCGGTGGCGGTGCCGACCAGCGCCGCGGGCCCGGGCAGGGTGTCGAGGTCGTCGACGTCGCGGCGCAGCTGGGTGAGATGGTGGCGCAGCATCCGGTAGGTCACCGGGTCGCGGTGCAGATGGCGGGCCGCGCGCCGGATGGTTTCCACCGGCAGGCCGATCTGGGCGTGTTCGACCTGGACGGCGAACGATCCGCCGGTTCCGCTCCAGCGGTAGTCGTAGGGTGCGGTCAGGTCGACGACCATGAGGTCGCCGGGGCGGACGGTCCGTTCGACGTCGTGCTGGCGGTAGTCGCCGCGGCCCGAGGTCTGGATGGCCAGGGCGACCAGTGCGGGGGCGGCCTGACGTAGTTCGGCGGGCCCGCGGGCCAGGTGCAGCCCGGAGCCTTCGTGGCTGTAGACGCTGGTGGCGGTGCCGAGCTGCCAGTACCCCAGGCGCGCTTCGGTGGGCTGTTCCAGTCGTACCGTCGCGGGCACGGTGGCTCGCCGCACGGCCTCGCGCAGGGCGTCGGCGCGGTCCTGCGGCGGTAGGTCGCGGGTGTCGAGATGGATCACCACGGGTGGCTCACGGCTCCTTGCGCCAGTCGCGGGGCGCTACCCCGAACGCCTGCCGGAAGCGGCGGGTGAAGTGGCTGGCGTCGGTGAAACCCCAGTCGTGCGCGAGCGCGGTGATCGACCGGCCGGTGGCGAGTTGGTCGCGTGCGCCGGCGAGGCGCTCCATCATGATCCACTGTTCCAGGGTGCTGCCGGTGCTGCTGGACCAGAGCGTATGCAGGTGGCGCACGGAGATGTGGTGGTGCGCGGCGATCCGGGCCGGGCTCAGGTCGGCATCGGTCAGGTGAGCGCGTACGTACGCGGTGAGCCGGGCCAGCAGCGTGTCGTGCAGCGCCTCGCGTCTGCCGGTGTCGCCCTGGGCGGCGAGGATGAACGATCGGGCCAGGTCGGCGGAGGCCGCGCCGATCGCCGCGGCGGCCGGCGACATCGACAGCTGCTCGGCGTGGTGCAGGACGTAGGTGAAGTGTTGCCGGGCGAGGCCGAGCAGGGGGTTGCTCAGGAAGTCCCGGCCGGCCCGGCGGATCTGGTCGACCGTCACCCCGAGCGAGCTGATGTCGAAGCCGACCGACCGGGTGCCGCCGTCCCGCGCTCGGTGGTACTCGTACTCCCCGGTGAGGTCGGTCATCATCAGGTCACCGTGGCCGAGTACCCGCTCGTCACCGAATCCGCGGGTGCGGCCCGGTGCCGTGTGCTGGACAGCGAAGCTGAGCTGCTCGGGTGTACCGAGCCGGACGTGCCGGGCGGTCTGGGTCATCCGCATCCCGGTGCCGTGATAGGAGAACGTGTGCACCGCGGTGCCCAGCGGCCAGAACTCCAGGTGGGCGCGGACCGGTGACTCCGGTTGCTCCAGGGTCAGGTCCATGCGGCCGCAGGACATCGCCATGGTGGTGACGATCGCCTCGCGACAGTCCCGGGCGGCAAGACCGGCCGTGCTGAGAACGATGGGCATGCCGGCAATGTAGACGAACGCTCCTAGCTGCGAAAACCCCCTTTCGCCCGTGCACGCTCAGCCAACTTCCGTGCGCTCTGGTACATGTGTGGGAGCGCTTTGCTGCCTAGCGTTCTGGTGGACGGCCGGGGGTGGTCGTCGGGATGGGACACCCGTCCGTGGTGACGCCCATCCCGTCACGCCGTTCTAGGAGAGCCACCGTGTCCGGACCCCTGCTCGAAGCCGCCGCGCAGGCTTTCGTCGAGGCGGCGGCGGATCCGCCGTACCTTTTCGATCCAGGCCCGACCGAGGGGCCGCAGGACCGTCGACGAGGTGCGGAGTCCCGAGGCGCCGGTGGTCCTCTACCTCCACGGCGCCGGCTGGGCGTTCGGCAGCAACCACACGCACTGCCCGTCACCGCCGTGGGCTACCGGGGCGTCATCCACGACCTCGTGATGCTCAACGCCGTGCGCGAGACCCGCGCCGCCGAGGCCGCCATCACCCAGGCGATCGCGTTCCCGCGCGCCGTTCTCAACGAGAGGTGAGCATGTCCCTGCAGACCGATCTGGACCGGGTAGAGGCGGCCAACGCCGGCGGCAAGCCGCCGGTGGTGTTCATCCACGGGCTGTGGTTGCTGCCGTCGAGCTGGCAGCGGTGGGCCGAGGTGTTCGCCGCCGCCGGGTACGCGCCGGTGGTGGCCGGCTGGCCGGACGACCCGGAGACGGTCGAGGAGGCCAACGCCCACCCGGAGGTGTTCGCCCGCAAGAGCGTCGGCCAGGTCGCCGACCACTTCTGCGATCTGATCGGCCGGCTCGACCGTAAGCCGGCCGTGGTGGGTCACTCGTTCGGCGGCCTGATCACCCAGATCGTCGCCGGGCGCGGCCTGTCCGCGGCGTCCGTCGCGATCGACCCGGCGCCGTTCCGCGGGGTGCTGCCGCTGCCGATCTCCGCCCTGCGGGTGGCGAGCGCGGTGCTCGGCAACCCGGCCAACTATCACCGGGCCGTGCCGCTGACCTACGAGCAGTTCCGGTACGGCTTCGCCAACGCCGTCACCGAGGAGGAAGCCCGCGAACTGTACGCCACCTACGCGGTGCCGGCCTCGGGCGAGCCGCTGTTCCAGGCCGCGGCCGCGAACTTCAACCCGTGGTCGGAGGCCCGGGTGGACACCGGCAACCCGGACCGCGGCCCGCTGCTGATCATCTCGGGGGAGCGGGACCACACCGTGCCGTGGTCGATCGCCAACGCCTCCTACCGGCAGCAGCGGGACAACCCCGGCGTCACCGAGATCGTCGAGATCGAGAACCGGGGCCACTCGCTGACCATCGACAGCGGCTGGCGCGAGGTCGCCGACACCGCGCTCGCCTTCGTCGAACGCTTCCACTGACCCACCGCACGGCCGCTGATCGCCACCGGCCGTGGCCACGCGGTCGTCCCCGGACACCACGGCCGAGCAACGCTCCGGCGGATTCGCCGCGAGTAAGGCATCGATGCTGATCGTTGCATCGGATAGGGTGTACGACGTGGTCCACGGACAACGGCGACCGACCGCGCGGCAGCCCCGGAAATCCGCGCCCCTGTGGCGCAACCGTGACTACAACCTCTGGTGGTCCGGCACGGCGCTGTCCCGGCTGGGCTCCAGCATCTCCGCGCTGGCGCTGCCGTTGCTGGTCCTCGCGTTCACCGGCTCCGCCGCAGCGGCCGGCCTGGTCGGCACGTGCGCGGCGGTCGGCCTGCTGGCCGGTCTGCTGCCCGCGGGCGTGGCCGCCGACCGGTACCCGCGACGCCGGCTGCTGGCCGGCGCGGCGCTGGTCCAGGCGGCCGGCGCGGCCGCGCTCTGCTCGATCGCCGCCGCCGGACGCCTGTGGTTGCCGCTGGTCACGGCTCTGGCGCTGATCCAGGGCCTGGCGTCGGCGGTCTTCAACGCGGCAGCGTCGCCGCTGGTGAAACGGATCGTCGCGGCCGAGCAGCTCAAGGCGGCGTTCACCCGGGCCGAGGCCCGTGACTACGGGGCCCAGCTGGCCGGCGCGCCGCTGGGTGGGCTGCTGTTCACGCTGGCCCGGTGGGCGCCGTTTCTCGCCGACGCGCTGTCGTTCGTGGCCGTCGCGCTGACCGCCGTCCTGCTGCGCACACCGCTGGGGCCGGACACCGGCGAACCGCCCGATCCCGCCCGGACGCCGATCCGCCGCGACCTGATGTCCGGGCTGAGCCACATCCGGCGCGGCCCCTTCCTGCGGTACGCGCTGCTCTGGTCCGCGCTGACGAACATGCTCTTCGCCGGGATCGGATTCCTCTTCGTCGTCGCGCTGCGCGAGAACGGCGCCTCGCCGTCGACGATCGGCGCCGCCGAGGCCATCGCCACGGGGTGCGGGCTGGCCGGCACGCTCGCCACCGAGTGGGTGGTCCGGCGCGTGCCCGGCGACCGGATCGTTTTGGCCGTCTCGTGGATGGTCGCGGCCGGGGTCGGCGGCCTGGTGCTGCTCGCCGACCGGCCCTGGCTCGCCGCGCTGTGCCTGGGCGTGAGCATCGCGTTCGTCACCCCGCTGAACGTGGTGTTCGCCACGCGGGTGGTGACGACGGTGCCGGACGCGATGACGGCGCGTGTGCTGACGTCGATGAACCTGGCCGCGATGGGCTTCGCCTGGCCGGCCCCGCTGCTCTGCGGGGTGCTCGCCGACGCGTACGGCGCCGACGTCCCGCTGATCGCGATCGCCGCCGGCCTGGCGGTGATGGCGGTCGTCAACCACCTGGCCCCGGCCGTACGGCAGCTGGCCGCGGAGCCGGGCGCGCGGAACCCGGCGACCGCCGGGTGAGCCTCAGCCCTCGGCGGTGGCGCTCACCAGGGTGCACCGGTAGTCCACCCGGATCCGGCCGCCGTTGCGGTCGAGGAATCGGCCGACCTCGCGCAGCAGCCGCCGCCTCGTCCCCTCCGGCAGGGCCAGGTGCCGGCTCTCGGTGCTGAGCAGGTCGCACCACTGCTGCCCGGTGAGCACCTCGTACCACGGCAGGACGGTCGTCGTCACGTTCCGCAGGCCGTGCTCGCGCAGCTCGCGCGCGTAGTTCGCCGCGTCGGACTCGTCCAGGTCCGCCAGGCCGTCCTGCCCGGCCGGCAGCCCGTCGGGCAGGAGGCCGGCGTAGACCCGGTGGAGACCACGCGCGATCAGCGGGTTCAGCGTGCCGAAGTTCCAGGCCAGCAGCAGGTTCCCGCCCGGGCGCAGCAGCCGCGCCGCCCGCCGGGACCGGTATCCGGGACGCAGCCAGTGCCACGCCTGCCCGCACGCGACCGTGCCGAACCGGCGTCCGGCGTCGTCCCAGTCCTCGAACGCGGCGACCTCCACCGCCACCCCGTTCGCCGTGGCGACCGCGGCCATCCGCGGGTCCGGTTCCACGCCGAGCACGTCGTATCCCAGCCCGCGCAGCGCGCCGGCGAGTTTGCCGGTGCCGCAGCCGATGTCCAGGGCGGGGCCCGGCCGGGCCCCGCCCTGCGCGGCGACGGCCGTGGTCAGCGCCTCGGCGGGGTAGCCGGGGCGCAGCCGGTCGTACTCGCGGGCACGGGCGCCGAAGCTGTCCGCGGCCCGCACGGCGGGGTCCGTCACGTCAGTCCTCCGACCAGGGTCACGAACGTGTGCTGCGGCAGGAAGAGCAGGTAGGTGCCGACCGAGGCGAGCCCGAAGGGCACCAGCCGTTTCGGCAGGATCGAGGTGAACGCGGCGTGCATCGCCAGGCCGAGCAGCGCGCCCAGCGGCCAGGTGAACGGGAAGATCAGCAGCAGCGGCAGCGCGCCCTCCACCGCGATGGTCGCCAGCGAGGGCAGTCGCCAGCGGCGGGCGACGGCCGGATCGGCGGTGGCGAAGCGGCGGGTGAACCAGTCCGGGAAGTAGTACTCCCGGCGCCCCGGCGGCAGGTCCGCCTGCACGGAGGCCAGCTGCTCGAAGGTCTTCTGGAGGGTGTCGCCGCTGGTGAATTGGCGGGACGCGGCCTTGTACCAGGTGCTGCTCCAGTACACCTGGCACATCAGCGCCACGGCGGCGACCTGCGGCCAGGAGGTCAGCTCGCCGTCCGGGGCGGGCGGGGTGAAGAACGCCGCCGGGGAGCCGGAGTCCAGCAGCGACTGCAGGCTCAGATACGCGTCGGCCCCGGAGGTGAAGACGAACGGCACGCACATCAGGCCCAGGAACAGCGTGTTGAACTTGCGGTCGAACGTGAACTCGAACAGGCACCAGGCGGCCACCACGCCGGCCGCCAGCGGGGTCAGGATCCCGGCGAGCAGGCAGCCCACCGCCACCGCCCGGGCGGTGTAGAACACCCGGAACGCCGAGGGGCTCAGCAGCAGCTTCACGGCCATCTCGTCGCGCTCGTAGCGCCAGCGCAGCAGCGACTTCGGATCGAGGTCGAAGAACCGGGCCATGCCGAACCGGTGATCCGCGATGATCTTCCAGAGCAGGGCGACGCCCAGGATCAGGCGGAACAGGCACAGCGCCGGACCGGCCGTCGTACCGCCGATGGGTAACAGGTCAGGCACGGACCACCTCGCCGTTGCGGACCGCGACCTTCACGTAGCGGAACGGCAGCAGCACGACGCCCTCGCCGACCACGTGCCGGCCGCGCTCCTGCTCCAGGTAGGTCACCAGCGAGCCGAGACCGGCGGCGGAGTTGAAGTGGTCGTGTCGCAGCTCGTAGTCCCACGGGGAGATCGGCGCGTCGTCGGTGCTGTCGCGCAGCCGGGCCCGGTACGCGCTGATGTGCGAGAACATCGCCCAGGACCCGAACGAGCCGGGCGGGGTGAAGAATCCGCGCCACACCAGCAGGCCCAGCACCGCGCAGGCCAGCACCGCGGCGGCGATCTGGTCGACCACGTCGTCTCCTCGTCCCTCGTCGCAACGGTCACAGCACCATCGACGGCACCGGCCAGCGGTCGATCAAAGCGGGCGCCCACCAGTCCAGGTCGCCCAGGCGCAGCACCAGCCGTTCGTCGCGCATCGCGTCCAGCACCTGCGGGTCGACCTCCGCGGCCCGCTGCTGTTCCAGCTGCAGGACCGCGCGCACGTAGTCGTCCTCGGACAGGTCGAACAGTTGCAGCACGCCGTCGCGGCGATCCCGGATCTGCACGAACCCGGGGCCCCGGCGCCAGACGCAGCGCCCGATGTAGAACCTGCGGTGCCACTCGCGCAGCCGCTCCTGCGACCCCCGGCCGTCCAGGGAGGCCGGCGGCTGCAGGTGGGTCAGGTCCCGGGCGACGAGCTCCGGGTCGGCCCGCCGGCCGGTACGCAGGTGCCAGCGCACCAGCAGCCCGCGCGCGGTGGCGACCCGGACGAAGTCGAGGGCGTGCAGGTCGCGCGGCTCGGGGGAGCGCAGCGAGATCGGCTCGTCCAGCGCCACCGACCGGATCCCGCCGCGGTACAGCTCCCGCACCCGCTCGCCGGCCGGCGCCGGCGGGGCCACCGTCAGATGTCTACGCACGTGAACTCCCCGGCCTGCTCGAACGCCAGCTCCGGACCGCCGGACGTGTCCGTCTCGTGCCGGATCCGCAGCATCAACTGGTTCTCGTCCTCGGTGGCCAGCCGCACCGCACGATCGGCCTCGACGAAGATCAGCCCGAGCCGGCGCCAGTCTTGCAGCAGCTCGGCGACCCGTTCCCCGGGCCATCCGGCGTCCGGGCCACCGGCGAGGCGGACCAGGTGCGGCAGGGATCGGGGGTCGGCCAGGGCGTGGAACAGCGCCCGCTCGGTGGGGTCCGACAGGGTCAGCTCGCGCCAGGCGAACCCGGGCCGGGAGTTGACGAGCCGGATCCGCGCGCCGTCGTCGGCATAGCTCAGCCTGCTCAGGACGTAGTGGCCCGACCATTCCTCCAGAGCGCTCTCCAGCCGGTCCGCCAGCTTCGCGTCGATGCCCTGGTCGTCGGTCTCGAACAGGTACGCCAGGTCGGCCAGCTCGCGGTCGGGCAGATCGTAGATGAGCGAGTACTGCCAGTGCGGGCGCCGGCCGGCGAAGCCCAGCTCGGGCCGGTCGAAGTAGGGGCTGAACCGTTCCAGGGCGATTCGGTTCGCGCCGGTCGGCGGGTGCAGGTGGTGCAGGGCCGGCAGCTGCTCCATGATCGGCTCGTAGTCCTCGGGCGCCTCGCCGGGGAAGCCGTACAGGTAGTTCCAGGCCACCGACATCCCGTTGCTCTCCGCGTCGCGCAGGAACCGCACGTTGTGGGTGCCGCTGACGCCCTTGTCCATGATCTTCAGGACCCGGGAGCTCAGGTTCTCGATCCCGGGCTGGACACTGACCACCCCGGCGTCGCGCAACCGCACGATCTGCGACATGGTCATGTTCGACTTGACCTCGTACTGCATCCGCAGGTCGAACGGGGCCTCGGCGAGCTTGGACAGCACCGAGTCCAGGAACGACATCTCCAGGATGTTGTCCACCGCGTAGAAGTCCAGCACGTGGTGGCGGCCGGCCAGGTGCAGGATCTCCTCGAGGTAGGTGTGCGGGCTCTTGCTGCGGAACGTCATCGCCGAGCCGTTGAGCCCGCAGAACGTGCAGTGGTGCTTCTCGCCCCACCAGCAGCCGCGCGCGCCCTCGACGACCAGCACGGGCTCGAACCAGGACTGCACCCGCGAGCGCCGGAACCGCTCGAAGTACGGGTCGAAGTCGGGGGTGGGAATCTCCGCCGGCGACAGCAGTTGCCGGCTCGGCGGGTTGCTCACACTCGCGCCGTCGCGCCGCCAGCACAGTCCGGCGATGCCGGACAGGTCGTCGCGGCCGGTGGTGTGCAGCGCCTCGACCAGCTGGACGACGGTGCGTTCCGCCTCGCCGCGTACGACGTAGTCGAGGCAGTCGAAGTTGCGGTGCAGCGCCTCGCCCTGCGGGCCGTCGCAGTTCGCGCCGCCCATCACCGTCATGGTGGCCGGCGCCAGTTGTTTGATCCGGCGCAGCAGCGCCAGCGAGGCGACGTTCTGCTGGAACGTCGAGGTGGCGCCGACCAGGTCGGGGCCGTCGGCGACGATGCGGTGGGCCATCGCGTCGACGAAGGCCGGCACGGTGCGGTGCAACCGGAGCGACGTCTCGAGCTGGCGGTCGCTGATCCGGCCGGTCATGATCCTGGTGAATTCGTCGACCCGCCACTGCGGGTCGTCGTACAGGGCCGAGGAGAACACCCAGTCGCCGCAGCCCATGAAGTAGCTCTGCAGCGAGAAGAAGTTGAACTCCGCGGAGCCGTATCCGCCCTGCTGGTCCATCCAGTCCGCGAAGTCGATGTTCGCGTAGACGGTCGTCAGGTCGGCCTGCGGGAAAGCGTCCGCGATGCGTCGCGCGAGAATGCCCAGGGCCAGCGACGGGGTGGCGATCGTGGCCCACGGCATGCCTACCAGTGTGATTTTCATCAGCTCTCCAAAGGGACCTGACGTTCCCGGTGCGATCGGTGACCGCACCGGGAACGCGTGACCGGCCGTCCGGTTCAGGCGTTCCGGATCAGAACTTCACCGTCACGCTGACCTCGACGGACGCGACACTCCGTTCGGACTGCGGATCGTTGAGCACGACGCTCTTCTGCATGGTTTCCTCCTCTCGCTGCTCGGTGAAGCCGGCACTCAGGCGTGCGGGAGTGCCGGAATCTCGGGGGACGAGGCCGGCGGGCGTCGGATCGGCACGACGACCGCGGGCGGCGGCGTCCTAGCCGCTCACGCCATGGCCTCCGGCGGATGTCGACCCGCCGGCCGCGACACCAACGCGGTCGTGGGTCGCGGGCCGAATCATCACGCGACGCAGTCTTGCACCCACTCGGAGTAAGCCAACATGGATGTAAGTCGATATTTCAGTTGCCGCGGATCAGGTCACATCCGCCCAACGACTAGCTGACCGGCTCCAACGGCGTGCCGGTCATCGCCGGTTTCAGCAGGTGGGGTCCGACCCCGTCGGCGCCGGTTGCGCGGACCCGCGACCGGAACCGATCGCCGCTGCCCCGGCCGTACCGGGACGGGGCCGCAAGCCGGCGCGCGTCCCGGGCGCGCCGGAGCCGCTGCCGCCCGTGTCCAGCTGCCGGTGCGGCATCGTTGCTGGTGAGCGGGCTGACCGCCGGGACGGTCTTGTCCCGGGCGGGCGGCTCACCTACGGTCGGCCGTGACCGGACGATGAGGAGGACGCGATGCTGCTGGCCGACCGCCCGCACCGCTGGGCGCGGGTGCCCGCCGACCGCTCCCTGAGCGCCTCGACGGTCGAGGAGGCGCCGCGCTTCGACGCCGGCCCCGGCCGCGGGCTGCCGCGCTGCACCGTTGAGGACATCGAGGTCGCCGGTTGCCCGATCCGGGCGGCCAGCGGCCATCTGGAGCTGGCCGTCCCGGCCGGCCGACTACGCCGCCGCGCCGGGCTGATCGTCGGCGGCATCGAGGAGGTTCCGGCCCAGTGGTGAACAGAGTCGAGTTCGACGAGCCCCGGTGCATCGCCGCCGGCCAGTGCGTGATGACCGCGCCGGAGGTCTTCGACCAGCGCGACGAGGACGGCGTGGCGATCGTCCTGCAGCCCGAACCGGCCCCGGAACACCTGGACGCGGTGCGCAACGCCGTCGCGGTCTGCCCGGCGGCCGCGCTGCAGCTGGTCGAGCGGTGACCGGACCGCCATAACGCTCCAAGGCGGAGCGTCACCGCAGGTGGAGGCCCGCTGGGCGGGTCACCGGCCGGGCGGCCGCTCCGGCCCGGACCTTAGTCGCGGACGACCCGGGCGACCAGGCCGTTGGAGGCGACCTCCTCGACCGCCGGTCGCGGCTGCGGGGCCTGCTCGGCCCACCAGCGCGAGACCGACTGCACGCCCGGCGCGACCGGTCGCAGGTCGGGCCGGTCGAACAGGGCGGCCAGCTCGGTGCCGGTGCGGTCGCGCCACTGCCGTTCCATCACCGCGCGCAGCGCGGCCACCTGCTCGGCGGGCATGTGCTCCGGGGTGGCGTGCGAGGCGGCGACGATGCTCCCGGACGGCAACGCCGAGATCAGCGTGTCCAGGATGGCGCGCGGGTCGTCGTCGTCCCGGATGAAGTGCAGGACGGCGATCAGCAGCAGGCCGACCGGCCGGGTCAGGTCCAGGGTGGCCCGCAGGTCGTCGTCGGCCAGGATCGCGTCGGGCCGGCGCAGGTCGGCCTGGATGTACGTGGTGCGGCCCTGCTCGGTGCCGGTCAGCAGGGCGCGCGCGTGGACCAGCACGAGCGGGTCGTTGTCGACGTAGACGATCCGGGCCGCCGGGTCGGTCTCCTGGGCGATCTCGTGGGTGTTCGGCGAGGTCGGGATACCGGTGCCGATGTCCAGGAACTGGCGGATGCCCTCGCGGGCCATGAACCGCACGGCACGGTGCATGAAGAACCGGTTCTCCTGGGCGCTCAGCCGCGCGGTGGGGTGCCGCTTCTCGATCTCGTGCGCGGACTGCCGGTCGGCCTGGAAGTTGTCCTTGCCGCCGAGCAGGTAGTCGTAGCGGCGAGCGGGATGGGCGACCGAGGTGTCGATACCGGAATCCTTCATCGGATCAGTCACCAAAAGTCCCCTTCCGCACCGGCCAGGCGAATCACGAGGATCGTAGTCAATTGCTGCCAGCCGTCGCCGCCCGGTACCGGAAACGCCGGCCGAGCCTTGCCGGTCGGCCTTGCCGACTCGGCGTCCGGTGGACCGGTGCGCGGGTGGACCGGCACGACGCCCCGCGCGGACAGCGGGGCGTCGCCTCAGATGCCGACCGGGCCGCGTACCGAGAGCGCCAGCGTCTCGCCCCACTGCCGGGCCCGCTCCTCCTCGCCGGCCACCAGCGGGCCCCGCGCCGACTCGACCCGGAAACTCTCCGCCTCCAGCACCTGCCGCCCGCCCAGGCCGCGCAGCCGGCGCATCGCCTTGCGGGCCGCCGAGCCGGACGGCAGCGGCGTGTTCGACCGGGTGTCGAAAGCGGCCACCGCCACCCCGGCCAGCTGCGGCGCCCGGTCCAGGAACTCGCGGATCCCGGCCTCCTGCGCGCCCTCGCGAATGGCGCCCTGCCGGGCCGCGTCAGCCCGGGTGGCCGGCCGGCTCATCCCGAACGCGTGCGTCGGGCCGCCGAGAACCAGCAGGTCGACGCCGGTCAGCGGGGGCATCTCCCGGACGTCGGCCAGGGTGACCGTGTAGCCCTTCTCCAGCCCGGCGGCGACCAGCCCGGCCACCTTGGCACTGTTGCCGAACATCGATTCGTAGACGACAAGTGCGCGCATCAGGGCCTCCGGACGATCAGGATCGGGCTCTCGGCGTGCTGCAGCAACTGCAGGCTGGTCGCGCCGAGCAGAGTGTTGGTGAGCAGGCCGTGGCCGCGGCTGCCGACGACCACCAGACGCGCCTCGTGCGAGGCGGCGACCAGGGCCGCCGCCGCGCCGTCGCTCGCCAGCCGCAGCTCCACCGGCACGCCGGGGAACTTGTCGTGCCACCGCGTCACCTGCTGCGCCAGGTCGGCGGGCGCCGTGTCCGGCAGCTGCGCGGTGGACCGGCCGAGCGCGCGGATCACGGTCAGTGCGGCGCCGCGGTCGTCCGCGGCGGTGAACGCCGTCTCCAGCACCGCGTCGGCGTTGGGCGAGTCGTCCACACCGGCGACCACCGGCCCGGTGTCCGGGTGCTCGCGGATCACCGCGACCGGGCAGCGGGCGTTGGTGGCGACCCGCTGGCTGACCGAACCGAGCCGCAGCCCGGCGAAGCCGCCCGCGCCGCGGGTGCCGAGCACCAGCAGCCCGAGGTGCTCGGTGTCGCCGAGCAACTGGCCGGTCGGGTTGCCGACCAGCACGTCGGCCGCCACCTCGACCTCGGGCGCGGCGTCGCGGGCCTCACGCACGGCGACCGCCACCACCGTCGCGGCCAGCCGTCGGGCCGTCTCGAACGCGCCACCGCCGAAGTCGTAGCGCGCGGCGCCCCAGTCCCAGTCCAGCACGTGGACCACGCGCAGCGGCAGGCGCCGCCGGCGTGCCTCCTCGGCCGCCCAGCGGACCGCGACCGTGCCCGACTCGGCGCCGTCGGTGGCGACGGCGATGGCTGGTGAACGCATACCCCGATGATCATCCGGGTCGATGGCGGCGGGCAGAGCCGACCGGGCCGCAACGGGCGGGACCTGTGGCCCTGACCGAGGGGACGGTGTGCGGACCAGAGTGGAGGCACGAACCGAGGGAGGGATCGTGATGAGGACCTGGACCGTGGGCGACGTGATGACCAAGGCCGTCGTGTCCGTGGATGAGAACGCCTCCTACCGGGACGTGGTGGACGTGCTCATCGAGCGGCGGTGCAGCGCCGTCCCGGTGGTGGACGCCGGGCACCGGGTGATCGGCGTGATCTCCGAGACCGACCTGCTCCGCAAGATCGAGTACGCCGGCGACGAGTCCGCGCGGGTCTTCGAGCGCCGCAGCCGGCGCGGCGAGCGGGCCAAGGCGTCCGCCCGCACCGCGGCCGGGTTGATGAGCGGGCCGCCGGTGGTGGCGCTGGCCGGGACCCCGGTCGCGGCGGCCGCCCGCCGGATGGACGCCGAGCACGTCAAGCGGCTCCCGGTCGTCGACGAGCTCGGACGCCTGGTCGGCATCGTGTCGCGCGGCGACCTGCTGAAGACGTACCTGCGCCCGGACCTGGACATCCAGGCGGACGTGGAGAACGGGGTGCTGCGGGCGTTCCTGGTCGACGACACCGCGAGCGTGACCGTGTCGGTCACCGACGGGGTGGTGGCGCTGGCCGGGCGCGTCGGGCGGTACTCCTCGGCGGAGCTGGTGGAGCGGCTGTCGCGCCAGGTCGCCGGGGTGGTCGAGGTGGTCTCCGGCCTGACGTACGACGTCGACGACCGCCAGCCGGTGGTGGCGCCCGCGCCGTTCTTCTGACCGGTGGTCCTGGGCCGCGGTGCGGGATCGCCGGCGCGGCGGCGCCGGATGCGGTCACCTCGTCGACGCCGCCGCCCTGGGCGGGCCGGATGACGGGGCCGGCACGTCGACGGGCCGGGATCGGCCCATCGACGTGCCGGCCGCTCAGTAGCCGAAGTCCTGGGTGTAATACGGGGCGCCGCTGGCGGCGTAGACCGCGCCGACACCGACCGTCGTCGACCGGCAGTTGAGGATGTTGCGGCGGTGACCCGGGCTGTGCATCCAGGTGTCGACCACCTCGTCGGCGCTGCGGTAACCCCACGCGATGTTCTCCGCCGACGGCTTGGCGTAACCGGCCGCCCGGGCGCGGGCGACGAAGTCCGAGCCGCCCCGGCCGGTGTGCGAGAACGTGCCGCTCGTGCCCATCCACGCGCTGTGCCCGCGAGCGGCCGCGGTCAGCGCGGCGTTCTCGGCCAGCGGGGCGCAGCCGTGCGCGGTGCGCTGCTCGTTGGTGAGCCGGAGGATGTCGGCCTGCAGCGTCTGCTCGGCGGCCTTCGCCTTGCCCCGCGCCGGCGCGGCGTCCGCCGGGGACGCGGTCATCATGACACCGGCCGCGGCCGGGACGACGAGGGCGGCCAGGGCGAGACGGCGGGAGAGGAAGCGCAAGGAGGACCCCTTCGACAGTACGGCGCCCGGCTCGCTGCCGGGTTCACCGTTTCCTTCGTCGCGCTCCGCGGCGCGTTGATCGCCGGACGGTGGCCGCCGGGTCACCGTCCGGTTGCCGCCCGCGGTACGCCGGTCGCCCTCGCCGCGCGCATGAGCTGCCACCCGTCCCCGGTGTGCGGGAGGCGACCGCCCACCCGCCCTTGACCTGGAGCGCGCTCCAGGTGACAGCGTGGACGCCGTCGACCTACCGGGAGGGAGAAAAGGCGATGACCGGACGCAGGATGATCCTCGGTGCGATGTACTTCGGTACCCGGCTGGACGAGGCCTCCTCCATGGCGCTGTTGGACCGCTTCGTCGATCAGGGCGGCACCTGGATCGACACGGCCAACAACTACGCGTTCTGGGCGGATCCCAGCGGTGTGGGCGGGCAGAGCGAAGCGCTCATCGGGCGGTGGCTGGCCGCCCGGCCCGGGGTCCGCGACCGCGTGCGGATCAGCACGAAGGTGCGGTACCAGCCGACGGTGCCGGGCCGGTGGCCGGAGTCGGCCGAGGGCCTGTCCGGGCCGGTGATCCGCGCTGCGGCGCAGGCGAGCCTGAAGCGGTTGAACACCGACCGGATCGACCTGTACTGGGCGCACGGTGAGGATCGGACGGTGGCGCTGGAGGAGACCGTGGCCGCCTTCGGTGAGCTGGTACGCGACGGAGTGGTGGCCCGGCTCGGCGCGTCCAATCACGCGGTGTGGCGGGTGGAGCGTGCCCGGCAGCTGGCCGGGCAGCAGGGTGTCGCGGGCTTCACGGCGCTGCAGCTGCGGTGGTCCTACGTGCAACCCCGCCCCGGCGCGCGGGTTCCCGACCAGGGACACCGGTTCCTGTCGGCGGAGGCGTTGGACTATGCCCGATCCGAGCCCGGCGTTGCGCTGTGGGCCTACACGCCGCTGATCAACGGCGCCTACACTCGCCCGGACCGGCCGTTCCCGGAGGCGTACCACCACCCGGGAACGGACCGCCGCCTCGCCGCGCTCACCCGGGTCGCCGACCAGCTCGGCGTCAGTCGTAATCAGGTCGTCCTCGCCTGGATGGCGACGGGCGACCCGGCGGTCACCCCGATCGTCGGGGTGAGCACCCCGGCGCAGCTGGACGAGGCGCTCCAGGCGGACCGGGTGACCCTCAGCGACGACCAGCGCCGTGAGCTCGACGAGGCCGCCTGAGCCGTACCCGAAGAGCTGCCCGGCCCCGACACCGCGAAGGTCCCGCCCCGCGCTGCGGCCGGCCGTACTTGAGCGACCGCTCAAAACGTCGTATCGTCTCCTCTTGAGCAGATGCTCAAGAGGAGCGGTCGGCATGGACGGCGGCTGCCGCGGACCGCGGGCGCGGCGACCCGGCGATTCCGCCGCGGCGGACGGCGGCGCTCCGCCGGCGTGGGCGAGCGTGATCGGTGCGGCGCCGGCGCGGCCGTGCGGCTGGCCGCCGGCGAGGTGGAGGGCTGTCGTGAAGGTCGTCATTCCCGGTGGGACCGGGCAGGTCGGCACGATCCTGGATCGGGCACTGACCGCGCGCGGTCACGATGTCGTTGTGCTGACGCGCGCCCCACGAGGCGACCGGCAGGTCTACTGGGACGGCACGACGCCCGGGGACTGGGTCCGGGAGATCGACGGCAGCGATGTCGTCATCAACCTGGCGGGCCGCAGCGTGAGCTGCCGGTACACCGCGGAGAACCTGGAAGCCATGATGAATTCGCGGGTGGAGTCGGCGCGCGTCGTCGGTGATGCCATCGCCGCGGCGGCCCGGCCGCCCCGGGTGTGGCTGCAGATGAGCACCGCGACGATCTATGCGCACCGGTTCGACGCGGCCAACGACGAGCGCGACGGTCTGCTCGGCGGCGACGAGCACGACGTGCCCGGTTACTGGGCGTACAGCGTGAGGATCGCCCGGAACTGGGAGGCCGCGCAGGAGCGGGCGGTGACACCGCACACCCGCAAGGTGGCGCTGCGGTCGGCCATGGTGATGAGCCCGGACCGCGGCGGCGTTTTCGATGTGCTCAGCTGGCTCGTGCGGCTGGGCCTCGGCGGACCGGTGGCCGGCGGCAGGCAGTACGTCTCGTGGATCCACGACCACGACTTCGTCCGGGTCGTCCAGTTCCTGATCGAGCGCGAGGACCTCGCCGGGGCGGTGAACGTGGCCGCGCCCGAGCCGTTGCCGCAGCGAGAATTCATCCGCCACCTGCGTACGGCCTGGCGGATGCCGGTCGGGCTGCCGGCCACCAGCGGGATGGCCGAGATCGGCGCGTTCGCGCTCCGTTCGGACACCGAACTGCTGCTGAAAAGCCGACGAGTCGTCCCGGGGCGCCTCGCCGAGGCGGGGTTCACGTTCGACCATCCGCGGTGGCGGGCCGCGGCCGCCGATCTGACCTCCCGGCGCCGCCGAGGCGGCAGGTAGCCGGGGCCGCCGGCGCACCGGGCACGTATGGTCCGACCTTCGCCCGCCGGTCGCTGAGCCGCCGGCACGGTCTCGCCGCCGGATCGCGTCGGAGGGGATCGCCGCGGGGCGGCCCTCGCGGTGTGCCGGGCCTGGGGAGAACTTGTGGAGGTCTCGTGTCCGGCCTTCCGCGCGGACGGCCGGTGGCGCAGGGTCGTGGTCATGCGCGCTGACACGTCTGCGGCCGATCGTGAAGAAGCCGAGTGGCGTCTGTGGGACCCGGCCGACCGGCAGGACGGGGAACCTCCTGAAAAAGGATCTTTCGCGGAGCGCGCCGGACCCGCAACGGCAGTGTGGAGCCGTCGCGGCCTGCTCCAGATGGCTCTGGGCTGTTCCGGCTGGCTGCCGGTGCCGGTGCTGTGGCTCAGCTCCGGCCCGCCCTTCGGGGCGACCTTCCTCAGCAAGTCGATCTGGCTGGCGATTCTGCTCACCGCCGCACTGGTGTCGACCACGGTCATCCTGGCCGCGTGCGTGAGACGATCCTGGGGAGTCGCCTGGGCGAGCCTGGCCCTGGCCGCCACCGGCGTGGTCGTCACCGCCCGGCACGATCCGCAGGACGACTACATCGAGTACCAATACCACACCCATCGCACGGCGCTCATCGAACTGGCCCGGGACTACCGCGCCGGACGCCTGGCGGGCGACCTGACCCTGCCACCCGGCGTCCGTTCGCTGTCCCCGTCCGGATTCGCCTACGCCGATCGCACCGTGCTGTTCGTGCAGATGTGGCAGGACTGGCGAGCCGAATCCGGAACCGGTCTGGCATATTTCGCCGATCCGCCTACCGCGGAGACGAGCATCACCACCGCCTCGGGCGATCGGGGACAACCGCAACGGGAAGTGGGCGACGGATGGTGGTGGGTGAAATAGGTTCCCGGTACGCCCGCGGCTCACCCGCACGGACATCTCATCGGCGGCATCTCGCGGAAGGTTCTCACCCCGACGCTGCGCCGGCCCCAGGCGTACGGCCTGATCGACCGGCACGCGTACGCCGAAGCGCCGCCGCGCGTGGAGTACACCGGGCCGCATGACTCCCGGACAGCCTCTGGCCGCAGCCTCAGGTTCGGACCCTCCGCGGGTCGTGCCGTGACCTCAGCGAGTTACGGGTGGGTGGGGTTCGGAAGCCGTGTCGTGCCATTTCGCAGCCGGTGTTCGGCGGGTGCGCCGGAAATACGACCAGCCGGCGAGCGGGAGCGCCGCTGTCCAGGCCAGAATAATCGGCAGGCCGATGAGCGCGCCGGTGATGGTGAACGGGTCGGCGGGGCTGGCGTCGGCGATGGCCCGGGGGATCTGGACCGGAAGCGTGAGTGTGTAGCCGATCATCAGAGCGGAGCCGAGCACGGTGGGGGTGAGCGGGAACCATGCCGGGACCCGCCGCCCGCCCAGCAGCGGCATCCATCGCGGATAGATCAACCCCCAGGGCCTGGTGAGGCCGAGCGCGAGCACACCGCCGAGAACGGCGAGCGCCGCGAGCAGGGTGAGATAGAAGGCTCCGGCGGGTATGCCCATGATCCCGTTCGGAAAGCTCTCCGTGCCGTTGCTGCGGCCGTGGTACCAGGCATCGAAGCTTTGCGCGTGAGCCAGGAAGGGGACGCCGAACATCCACGGTAGATGGAGGGGAACGAAGCCGAGCACGGGCGCCACCCAGCCCACCGTTCCGGCGATCCGCGCCCATCGGGGTGGGTCGGGAACTTCGACGGCATCCATAGACGGCAGCCTTCTCGTGTCCGGCTGTGAACGGCCTGAGGACACAGCCTGCCCGCAGACACGAGGCCGTACGGCGTGCGCCGGGCGGACGACGCGGGGTGCGAGACCTCGCCGGCCGCGTCAGCCCGAGGCCGAGCACGCCATCTCGGGACGGTGCGCATCGACGCCGTCGGGTTCGCGCGGTGCGGCGAGCGGCTGCGGCAGCGGTTCGGGAGCCGGGGACAGGGTGCCCACCAGGGTCAGGGCGGCGGCGATGAGCACCATGTTCTTCAGGATGTACTGGCCCTCCAGGCTGGGCACCAGCGCGTGCTGCCACATCTGTGCGGGGAACAGCACCAGCGGGGTGAGCGTGCCGGCCATCTGGGCCAGCAGCGCGGCGAGAGCGGCTCGCGGCAGCCGGCCGGTGAGCAGGGCGACCCCGATGAAGGTTTCCAGGACGGCCAGCACCAGCCGCCCCGTGCCGCCGGTGACGAGCCCGAAGCTGAGCGCGTCGATGGTGCGGATCGCCAACGCGTCGGCCGGGCTCAGGCCCGGCACGAACTTCAGCACCCCGAACCAGAACAGCACCGCGCCGAGACTCAGCCGCAGCAGCCGCATACGGTGGCGGGCGCACAGCCCGACCGCGCGGCGCTCCAGCAACCGGTACCGTGCCATGACAGGCGAGGGCGACGTCATCAAGGGTGGGCCCTTCGTGGTCGGGCCGGCGACCGGAACCGGCTGCCGAGCGAACAGTGCTGCCGCTACCAGCTTCGACACCGGCCGGGGCCGGCTTAGCCGAAGCCGCTCGGCAAAGCCTCTGTCAGCAGCGGTCCCGGACACCCGGAACGAGGCGCCAGAGCCACCCTGTGCGTCGCACGTTCGACATCGCCCGCGGCTGGGGCGGCCGGCAGCCCACCGGCGCGCCGTTCTTCGTGGTCACCCATCGCCGGCCGACGCAGTGGGCCGGACCCGGCACCGGTGGCACCGCGGTCACCGACGGCATCCTCAGCGCGCTGGACCCGGCCCGCCCGGCGGCCGGGAGCCGCCCGGTGTCCGTGACCAGTCCAGTCTCGCCCAGCAATACCTGCGTGCCGGACAGATCGACGAGATCGACCTCAACGTCGTGCCGGTCCTGCTGGGAGGCGGGGTCGCGCTGTTCGGCAACCTCGACAAGGCGATAGATCTGGAACGCACGCGGGTCGTCGAGTCAGATGGCGTCACCCATGTGCGCTACCGGGTCCGCACGTAGCGAGCCGGTGATGCCGGTGTACGCCTGGCTGGTGACCGTCGAGCTGGCGGCCAGGGCGGTCCGTTGCCACCGCCCGGCCGGGCCTTCGGCGACGACCGCGAGCCGGCCAGGCCGGACCGCCCGGTTCTCCGGGAACGCCACGACGATCCGCTGACCACGGCGACCGGCGACTTCCCCGCGTACGGAATCGAGCGCCGCCGTTCACTCCCGCGTCGAGAGGAACGTGTCGTGGTCGCGCCGTCTCGCACGACAGGCCCGAAGGACGGTGTTCAGCATCGCGGCGCCCGCGACGATCCCCAGCAGGAGCTTCACCGACACGACGCCGAGCTGTTCCGGCCACGCCGTGCCCGCCTCGGGCTCCACGGCCGGGTACACCGCGAAAGGAAGCTTCCAGCAGCCCCAGGCGACGAGGAACCCCGACGCCAGCCAGCTCGCGCTGCTCGGCATCCACAGGGGCGCCGCCGGGCGAGCCCGGGCAATGACCCAGACGCCCCACGCTCCGGCGAGCGACCAGATCCCGGCGTTGCCGGCCTGCAGATGCCAGGTCGGTTCCCGCGCGGCGGGATCTCGCAGACCGATCGTGCCGCCCGCCGCCCACACCAGGTCGAGCGCCCCGACCAGCAGCGTCCCGGCCAGCGCGAGCATCACCGGTCCGGGCCGGAACACCTCGGACGGACGGATGCCCACCACACCGTCCCCGACCCTGCCGGCGAACGCGGCCGGCCGGCGAGCGCGCAGATGGGACGGCAACGCCACGGCCAGCCCCACCCCCATCCCGATGAAGCTGGCCTGGATGAGGGGCCCATACCGATCGTGACGGTGTTCAGCACCACGAAGCCGGCCAC
Source organism: Actinoplanes teichomyceticus ATCC 31121 (assembly GCF_003711105.1). NCBI lineage: Bacteria > Bacillati > Actinomycetota > Actinomycetes > Micromonosporales > Micromonosporaceae > Actinoplanes > Actinoplanes teichomyceticus. The sequence goes on along the minus strand of NZ_CP023865.1, from coordinate 4,290,612 downwards.
GCTCAACTGCTCGGCAGACCGGACAGGGCGCCTGTCACCCAGGAAATCTTGATCAGAAGATACGGTGTCATCGCCAGGGCGGCGCCGTAGGCGAACACGGCTCGCACCGGGACCCGGCCCCCGCCCCGTCCGGCCATCACGACATCTCCCCGCGCGCGGCACCGATCCTGACCATGCATCGGATCATTGCGCTCGATGCCTGTGGCCGCGCTGAGACTCATCCTCCGGAGCTGTCGCCGACCGTGCGGGCGCCGAGCCAGGCGCCGTCACGTGGGTGATCGGCGCCTGGGGCCGCCGTTAGAGGAGTCCGGCGAGTTTGTACAGCACCAGTGACCCGGCGACGGCGACGTTGAGGCTCGACCCGGTGCCGGCCATCGGGATCTCCACAGCACCGTCGAGCAGGTCGAGCGCCTCCGGTGGGATACCGGTGGCCTCGTGCCCGAGCACCATGACGGTCCGGCGCCGGGCGGGGGGCAGGTCAGCGAGCCGGACCGCCTCGTCGGCCAGTTCCACGCCGAGGATGCTCGCTCCCGCCTGACGCTCGCCGGCAAGCCACCGTAACGGGCTGCCGACGCGGTGCACGCAGGCCGGCTGCCTCAGCGTGTTGCCGCGGGCCAGGGCCTCGTCCACCCAGCCGAACGGCGGCACCGCCAGGCACGCCCCGACGGCGTCGCAGGTGCGCAACAACGTGCCGAGGTTGGCGCCGTGCAACGGCCACAGGGGTGCCGCGATGAGGTGTCCCCAGCATCGGTGCCGGCGAGGACGCCGGGCTGACCGGATCTCCCGAGGGGTCCGGGCCCGGATCGCGGGCTTCACCGTACGGGAGCGGTGACGCTCCAGCATTCGAAGATCATGTGATGGCGTGCTTCTCGGCGCACGCGGGCCATCGACAGAGGGCGTGATTGCGACCGACATGCTACCGCCCGCCCGCGCGTGCCGCCGGAGTCACCCGCCCTCGCCCGGGGCGCGGGTCACTGCCGTTCGGCTGTCGGTCGACCGCGAACGGCTCCGGGGCGAAGGTCGGGGCTGAGATCGGGCCTACGCCTTCGCGTATGACCCGACCGGCATTGGTGGTCTTGTCACGTTCGACGGTGTCGAGATGAATAATCCCGACCAGGGTCCGGATGCCTGGGCCATCGGTGGGGCCCGGACACATTAGCTTTCGGGAGCTTGCGGCGCAAAAGGGGCTGGCAATTCGCTGGCCTGTTCCTTCGGTTAGACTCTTCAGTCTCGAAGGGCCGGTCCGCCGCGGAGGTGCTGCATGGGCTACAAGAATGAGGCCGAGGTAAAGAAGGCGCTCGGGATCGACACCTGGCGAAGCCTGTCCAAAGATAAAGTGTTCCAATTCGCGGCGATGATGCCGGACATGGACAGGGAAGTCGCCCTGAAGATCATCGAGCAACTTCCCGAGTACACGAAGTTTCTCACCGCTTCGCTGGAGATCCTGGAGAGGGAGCACGAATCCACGCTGACATCCAATTCGCACAGCCAGGATCATGTCCACCGAGCATACCGAGAGATCAGAGAGGTCCTCAAAGGTAAGCTCGGCCAGGAGGACATCGGCTGGGAAGAGACAAGGTACCTCATCGAACAGATGATGGAGACGGCGAGACAGGAGTCCGCCAAGGACACCGAGAACAAACAGTTCCTGGACGGGATCTTCAAGAAGGCGGCGATCGGAGCGGGCGCCGCCGCCGCCATGGCCATAGCATTTGTCGGCGGCCGGTACATTCTTCAGAACGGGGGCATGTCGGAAGATCTCTGAAACTCGTCCGGCCGATGGCCGGAATGCCGGCGGCTGCGTGCCCGGCCGGGCGCCGTCGCGGTATCACCCGGCCCTTCCCGCACTCATCCTGGATCTACCATTCGGTCCTTACCGGCGGGATTTCGCCGTAACGCTTCTCGATGAACTGTTCGCGTAACATGGCCGCAATCCGCCTGCAGGCGGCCGCATCCTGCGGTTCGCTCGGCTCGTCGACCGCCGCCCAGCGCCGCAGGGCGGAGACCACCAGGCCCCATTGCCGGGCGGTAAGGGAAAGATTCGCGGTCTGCCCCGGCTTCGGCCAGGATTCGAATCCGCTCGCGTCCTGCGGCAGATCCGGAATCTGGTGCCAGCCGGCTTGCCGGATGCTTTCGGCCACATCGGCGAGACCGGACGCGTGTTCGTCCAGCTGGTCGGGGGTGCCCGACTCCCACGCTTTGTCACGAAGGTCTTGGATCTCGAGGTCCATGACCGCGTCAACGACCAGCCAGTCGGCCATCGGCATGACCAGCGGATATCCGGTCTCATCTTCCGAGGCGCTCATGCTGCGATCATCACAGCCGGCAGGAGGACATGCGGGAGATCCGCGGGAGACGCCCCGGGCCTGCGATCCCCGGCGCCTCGCCGCGGCCGGGAAGTGTCGATTCCTCTCGCCGGGACAGGCCACCGACGCCGGATGCGACCGGCCTCGTGGCGACATCGCGGGGAGGCGATCTGCCCGGCGAACCCCGGGCGGTCCTGGACCGGCGTCAACCGCGGGCGACCAGTACCGGACAGTCCGCGTGATGCAGCAGCTGGTGACCGACCGAGCCCAGCAGGGTCCCGGTCACCGTGCCGTGACCGCGGCTGCCGACGACCACCAGTTGCGCCCGGTAGGAGGCGCCGACCAGCAGTCCGGCGGCCGTCCCGGCGGCGACCTGGACCTGCACCGGGACGTCGGGATACTCGCCGCGCCAGCCGGCCAGCAGGTCGTCCACCTGCTCGGCGTGACACCGCGCCAGATCTTCGGCGGGCGGGGGCAGGATCGGCGGGAGGCCGGGGGTGACCGGTGGCAACGGCTCGGCGTAGGCGTGCACCGCCAGCACCGGCGCGTGCCGCAGGCGGGCGGCGGTGAAGGCGGCGTCGAGGGCCAGCCGGCCGCCGGGTGAGCTGTCCACGCCGGCCACCACCGGACCGTCGGCGGCGGTGCTCCGGCCGCGCACCACGACCGTGGTGCAGGGCGCGTGGGTGGTCACCCGCTGCCCGACGGATCCGAGCATCAGGCTGGTGAACCCGCCGCGGCCCCGGTGGCCGACCACCAGCAGTCCGGCGTTCGCGGCGTGGTGGAGCAGCACGGCGGCCGGGTCGCCGGGCGCGACCACGGTGTGCACCGGGACGGTGAACGTGGTGGTGCCGGCGGCGGCGCGGGCGTCGGTCACGATCTCCTCCGCCAGATCGGCCGCGTCCGCCGGGTCCCGGCGCGGCAGGCCGGGCGTGGCGGCCCAGGTGGTGTCGTACGCGGTGAGGATGGTCAGTGCGCCGCCGCGGCGCTGGGCCTCGATCGCGGCCCAGCGGACCGCTGCCTGCGCCGGTGCGGAGCCGTCGGTGCCGACGAGGACGGGTCCGCTGGTGTTCATCGGCTGCCTCCCGGGATGGAGCCGGCTCCTCGGACCGTAACACCTGACCGGGCGGGACGCGGGTCCGGTCGCAGCTCCCGGGGGTGGCGGCCCGGCCCGCGCCCGGACGACGAGCGGCCCGGCGGTAGCGCGTCACCGGTTCCCGTGGGCACGCTGATCCGGTGTGGAGGCCGGCCGCGTCCCGTCGTTCCGCCGCAGCGGTGAGCCGCCGCGTCTAGGCTGGCACCAGGGTGCTTCGGGCACCGCCGTGGACGCTGGCCCGACGCCGGTGCCGCAGGCCGCCGTCCGGCCGAGCGCATCCGCAGGCCCGAGGAGGCGTCATGCCACCGGAGACGTACGACGACCGGCCACCACCGGTGATCATCGGGGTGGCGGCCCTGGCCGACCTCTGCGACATGCTGCACGGGCTCGGCTACACGATCGTCGGACCGACGGTCCGGGACGGGGCGATCGTGCTCGCCGAGCTGTCCGGCGCCGCCGAACTGCCGTACGGCTGGGGCGTCGACACCGAAGCGGGCCGCTACCGGTTGCGGCCGCGCGGCGACACGGCCGCGTTCGGTCATTCGGCCGGGCCGCAGTCCTGGAAGGACGTGCTGCATCCGCCGCGGGTGAAGCTGTGGGAGGCGCAGCGTACGCCCGACGGTGGCGTGGCGGTGACCGAGACGGTCGAACGCCGCCGGTACGCGCTGCTCGGTGTCCGGCCCTGCGACCTGGCGGCGATCCGGATCCTGGACCGGGTGCTCACCGGCGGCCGGCACGTGGACCCGCAGTACGCCGCGCGGCGGGACGGCAATTTCGTGATCGCCGTGGAGTGCACCGAGCCGGGTGCGACCTGCTTCTGCACGTCGATGGGGACCGGACCGCAGGCGGATGCCGGTTTCGATCTGGCCATGACCGAGCTGCTCGACGGCGGCGACCACCGCTTCCTGGTGCGCGCCGGGACGCCGTCGGGGGCGGAGGTGCTGTCCGGCCTGCCGGGGCGGCCCGCCGACGACGCGATCAGGTCACGGGCTGCCGACGCGGTGGCGCACGCCGCGACGGCGATGGGCCGGTCGATGCCGGCCGAGGGGCTACCGGAACTGCTGGCCGCCAGTCGTACCTCACCCCACTGGGAGGACGTGGCCTCGCGCTGTCTGACCTGCGGCAACTGCACCATGGTCTGTCCCACCTGCTTCTGCAGCACCACCGAGGACGTCACCGACCTCACCGGCGACCACGCGCAGCGGTGGCGGCGCTCGGACTCGTGTTTCGACCTGGACTTCTCGTACCTGCACGGGGGCAGTGTGCGCACCAGCGGCCAGGCCCGGTACCGGCAGTGGATCAGTCACAAGCTGGGCACCTGGCACGAGCAGTTCGGCTCGTCCGGGTGCGTCGGCTGCGGCCGGTGCATCGCGTGGTGCCCCACCGGGATCGACATCACCCAGGAGATCGCCGCGCTGTCCGGCCTGCGGGCCGCGGCCTCGCCGGCCGGAGGCGACCAGCCGTGAGCGTGGACCTCACCGATCGGGTGTCGGCGGCGCCGTTCTTCGCCAGGCTCGCGCCCCGGCTGCTGCGCGAACTCTGCGCGCTGGGCGGGCCGGTGGCGTACCCGCCGGGTGAACGAATCTTCACCGAGGGCGGCGAGGCGGACCGGTTCTGGCTGATCGAACAGGGCAGTGTGGCCCTGGACCTGCGCGTGCCGGGCCGCGGCGATCAGGTGATCGAGACCCTCACCGCCGGAACGGTGCTGGGCTGGTCCTGGCTGTACCCGCCGTACCGGTGGAATTTCGGGGCGGTCACCCGCTCACCGGTGGACGCCGTGGTGTTCGACGCCGCCGCCGTCCGCGCGCGGTGTGACACCGACCCGGTGTTCGGCTACGCGATGCTGCGCCTGTTCACCCCGGTCATCACCGAACGGCTGCACGCCACCCGGCTGCGGCTGCTGGACCTGTACGCCCCGGCGGCACCCGGGAGGCAGCCGTGAGCGCCCCGGCCGTCGAGGCGGGCCCGGCGGTTCCCCGGCCGTACCGGGTGATCTCCCGGCACGTGGACACCGCGGACACCGTCACGCTCACTCTGGAACCCGACGCCGGCCCGCTGGCACAGTTCGCGCCGGGACAGTTCGCGATGCTCACGGCGTACGGGATCGGAGAGGTCCCGGTCTCGGTCAGCGCGATCGCCGAGCCCGGGCAGAGCCGGGCCCGGCGACTGGTGCACACGCTGCGCGCGGTCGGCGCGGTGACCCGGGCCCTGCACGCGGCGCAGCCCGGCGCGGTGATCGGCGTACGCGGGCCGTTCGGTACCGCCTGGGACGAACCGTCGGCCGCCGGCCAGGACGTGGTGATCGTCGCCGGTGGGATCGGCCTGGCGCCGCTGCGCCCGCTCGTGCACGCGATCCTGGCCGACCGCCGGCGATACCGGCACGTGGTGCTGCTGATCGGCGGCCGCACCCCGGCCGACCTGCTCTACCGCGACGAGGTGGCGCGTTTCGCCGCCGCCGCGGTCGAGGTGGCGGTGACCGTGGACCGGCCGGCGCCGGGCTGGACCGGTCAGGTCGGCGTCGTCACCACCCTCGTCCCGCCGGCCCGGTTCGACCCGGCCCGGACCGTGGCGTTCCTGTGCGGCCCGGAGATCATGATGCGGTTCACCGCGCAGGCGCTGATCGGCCGGGGCGTGCCGGCCTCGCGGGTGCGGGTGTCGCTGGAGCGCAACATGCGCTGCGCGGTGGGCTGGTGCGGGCACTGCCAGCTCGGCCCGCTGCTGCTGTGCCGCGACGGCCCGGTGGTCGACTACGCGCGGGCGCAGCCGCTGATCTCGGTGCGGGAGCTGTGATGACCGGCGGCGCGCCGACCCTGGCGGTGTGGAAGTTCGCGTCCTGCGACGGCTGCCAGCTGAGCCTGCTCGACTGCGAGGACGAGCTGCTCGCGGTCGCCGACCGGGTGCACATCGCCCATTTCCTGGAGGCCAGCCGCGCCGTCGACCCCGGCCCCTACGACGTGTCGCTGGTGGAGGGCTCGATCACCACGGCCGCCGACGTGGAGCGCATCCACCGGGTTCGGGAGATGTCCGGCACGGTGGTGACGATCGGCGCGTGCGCGACCGCCGGCGGCGTGCAGGCGCTGCGCAACTTCGCCGACGTCGACGAGTTCGCCGCGGTGGTGTACGCCCGGCCCGACTACATCGCCACGCTGGCCACCTCCACCCCGATAGCCGCGCACATCGACGTCGACTACGAGCTGCACGGCTGTCCGATCGACCGGGGGCAGCTGCTGGAGGTGATCACCGCGCTGCTCGTCGGCCGTAAGCCGAACATCCCGGCGCACAGCGTCTGCTTCGAGTGCAAGCAGCGCCACAACGTCTGTGTCGTCGTGGCCCACGGCGAGCCGTGCCTGGGCCCGGTGACCCACGCCGGTTGCGGCGCGCTGTGCCCGGCGCACCGGCGCGGCTGCTACGGCTGTTTCGGGCCGATGGAGAGCCCCAACGCCGCCGCGGAGGCGGGCCTGCTGCGGGCCACCGGGATGTCCGAGGACGACGTCCGGCGCGCCTACCGGACGTTCAACACCTCGGCGTTCATCGAGCTGTCCCGGGTCACCGTCGGGCCGCCGCCCGCGGCCGGCCCGCGCGACGCCGGGCGGGAGCCGGCATGACGCACCGTCGTGACCGCACGCTGGAGGTGCGGGCGCTGGCCCGGGTGGAGGGCGAGGGCGCGATGCACGTGCGGGTCCGCGGCGGCGCGGTCGACGACGTACGCCTGGAGATCTACGAGCCACCGCGCTTCTTCGAGGCTTTCCTGCGCGGGCGCCGGCACACCGAGCCACCCGACATCACCGCCCGCATCTGCGGGATCTGCCCGGTGGCGTACCAGATGAGCGCCTGCGCGGCCATCGAGGACGCCTGCGGCGTGCCGGTCGACCCGGCCGTCGCGGCGCTGCGCCGGCTGCTCTACTGCGGGGAGTGGATCGAGAGCCACACCCTGCACATCTATCTGCTGCACGCGCCCGACTTCCTCGGCTACCCGAGCGCCCTGCACCTGGCGCAGGACCGGCGTGACCTGGTGGAACGCGGGCTGGCGTTGAAGCGGGCCGGCAACGACGTGCTGGAGTTGCTGGGCGGGCGGGCCATCCACCCGGTCAACGTGCGGGTCGGCGGCTTCTACCGTACGCCGCTGCCGCGGGAGCTCGCTCCGTTGCGCGACACCCTGCGGACGGCCCTGCGACTGGCCCTCGACACGGTGCGGTGGGTGGCCGGCTTCGACTTCCCCGAGTTCCACCACGACCACGAGTTCCTCGCCCTGAGCACGCCGGGCCGGTACGCCATCGAATCCGGCAGCGTCGTCACCACCGGCGGCCACGGCTTCAGCCCCCGGCACTTCGAGGAGCACGTGGTCGAGGACCAGGTGCCGCACTCCACCGCGCTGCACGCGCGCCTGGCCGGCCGGGGCAGCTACCTGGTCGGCCCGGCGGCCCGGTACACCCTGAACCGGCGGTGGCTGTCGCCGTTGGCGACGCAGGCGGCCACCGCCGCCGGGCTGGGCCCGGACTGCCGCAACCCGTACCGCAGCATCGTGGTGCGGGCGGTGGAGACGGTGTACGCCGTGGAGGAGGCGCTGCGGATCATCGACGAGTACGAGCCGCCGGCCCGCCCGTACGTGGACGTGCCGCCGCGTGCCGGGGTCGGCTACGGCGCCACGGAGGCGCCCCGCGGCGTCCTGTTCCACCGCTACCGCCTGGACCCGGACGGGTTGATCACCTCGGCGCGCATCGTCCCGCCCACGTCGCAGAACCAGGCCGCCATCGAGCAGGACCTGCGCCGGTTCGTCGAGGCCCGGCTGGACCTCGACGACGAGCACCTGACCCACGAGTGCGAACAGGCGATCCGCAACTACGACCCGTGCATCTCGTGCGCCACCCACTTCCTCGACCTGACGGTGGATCGGGCGTGAGCGTCCACCCACCCGGCCGCCGGATCGTGATCGGCCTCGGTAACGAGTACCGCCGCGACGACGGCTTCGGTCCGCTTGTCGTCGCGGCGCTCGCCGAGCGGCGTGGCCGGGAACCCCGGCTGGCCGCGGCCGAACTGTGGGTCAGCGACGGCGATCCGGCCCGCCTGCTGGACCTGTGGGCGGGAGCCGATCTGGTGGTGCTGGTCGACGCCGTGCGCGGCGGTGACCAGCCGGGCCGCGTGTACGAGCTGGTCGTCGACGACGTGGACCGCCCGGCCGGCGGCACCGCCAGTTCGCACGGGATCAGCCTGGGCAGCACGGTGGCGCTGGCCCGGGCGCTCGGCCGGTTGCCCCGGCGGCTGGTGGTGCTGGCCGTGTCCGGCCGGGAGTTCGGGTTCGGGGTCGATCTCAGCCCGCAGGTGGCCGCCCTGGTGGAGCCGGTGGCCCGCCGGGCCGGTGAGCTGGTGGCCGGAACCGGTGGCGATCCCCGGGCCGCCTGACGCCGCCGGCCCGGTGACCACCGCGGTCCGGCACGCGTGGCGGGATCGCCGAGCAGATGCGCGAATACGAGGCCCGCGGCATTGCGGTGCTGCACAATCGGGACGTGGCGGGCATATCGGTCGGCGTGGCCTCGCGTACGGCCGGAGGCGGCGCCTTCCGCCGTTGCGCGGGGTGACGGCGGGCGGCCGGGGACCTGCGAGGGGAGCGCGATGGTGGACGAGACACCCGGCACCCGGGTGCTGCTGTGCTACGACGGATCCCTGCCGGCCGGGGCCGCCATCGAGGTCGCGGCCAGGCTGCTGCCGGGCGCCCACGCCTGGGTGACGCTGCTGTGGACGCCACCGTTCGCCAGCGACGCCCTGCGGCGCCGGCTGTGGCACGGCACGCGCGGGCTCGACGATTTCGTGGCGGCGATCGAACGCGAGGGCGACGCGGAGGCCCGCCGGTTGGCGGCGATGGGCGTCGCGCTGGCCGGCACGTACGGATGGCGAGCCGAACCGCTGGTCAGGCGCACCTACGGCGGTGAGGGCCTGCAACTGGGGGAGATCGCCGAGGAGGTCGACGCGGACCTGATGGTCGTCGGGTCCCGCGGCCTCAGCGGCGCCCAGGCGGTGCTCGGCAGCGTCTCCGACATGGTCGTGCACTACGCGCTGCGCCCCGTGCTGGTCGTGCCGCACCCCCTGCTGCAGGCCGAACGGGACGTGCTCGACGTGGGCCGGGTGGTCGTGGGCTGGGACGGCTCGCCCGCCGCGCGAACGACCTGGGACACCGTGGCGCGGCTGTTCCCGGACCGGCACGTGGTGCCGGTGCACGTCGAGGACGGCGACAAACATGCCGTGCCCACGTTGCCCGGCCTGGTGGAGGTGCCCTTCGCCGGCGGGCACGCCCAGCACGGCAGGGCGGTGGCCGCCGCGCTCGCCCGCCAGGCCCGTACCCATCAGGCCGCTCTGATCGCGGTCGGCTCCCAGGGACACTCGGCGCTGCGGGAGATCCTGCTCGGCAGCGTCGCCATGGCGACGCTGCACCACGCCTACCGGCCGGTGCTGGTGGTGCCGCATCGCCGGGCGGCCGCCGGTTGAGTCCGGTCCGCGCGCCGGCCTTCACGGTGCGCAGACGGCGCCCGGGTTCGCCCGGAACGGCGTGGCCGCCGCGCGGTGTGATGCGAGGATGTCGGGATAGGAGACGACGCGGTCCGGGATCACTCCCCGGAAGCCGCAGGCCCGCGCCCCTGACCTGCCGGGCTGGCCCTGGCAGGCGGTGAGGGCATGGCACAGACGATGACGGCTCCGGCCGAGGTCGACGAACGCCAGCCGCCGACCGAGCTCTTCCGGCACCTGCGCTCCTCGCCGGCGGGGCTGCGCTCGCGCGAGGCGGCACACCGGCTGACCGTGTTCGGCCCCAACGAACTGTCCCGCCGCCACGGGCGGCGCTGGCCCCGGCAGTTGCGGGCCCAGCTCACCCAGCCGCTGGCGGTCCTGCTCATGGTCGCCGCGATGCTGGCCTGGGCCGGACACTCCGCGCCGCTGGCCGTCGCGGTGCTCGCCGTCATCGCGCTCAACGCCGGGTTCGCGTTCGTGCAGGAGCGGCAGGCCGAGCAGGCGGTGGAGGCGCTGGCCGCGTATCTGCCGGCGTCCGCGCGGGTGATGCGCGACGGCGCGCCGGTCGAGGTGCCGGCCCGGGAGCTGGTGCCGGGCGACGTCATGGAGGTCGCCGAAGGAGACCGGATCTGCGCCGACGCCCGCCTCATCGACGGCGTCGTGGCGGTGGACATGTCCGCGCTCAACGGTGAGTCCGTGCCCGTCACCCGCGCCGCCGACGCCGAGCCGGTTCCCGGACCGCTGCTGGAGGCGCGGGAACTGATCTTCAGCGGCACGTCGTGCACCGCCGGGCAGGCGCGTGCCGTGGTGACGCACACGGCGATGCACACCGAGATCGGGCGGATCGCCGCGCTGTCGCAGCGTGGCCGGGTCGAGCCGAGCCCGCTGGAGCGGCAGGTGCGCAGGGCCACCTGGATCATCGCGGTCGCGGCGGTCGCGGCCGGGCTCGGCTTCCTGCCGATCGGCGTGCTCGCCGGCCTGGGCTGGACGGCCGCGGTCACCTTCGCGATCGGGTTGATCGTCGCCAACGTCCCCGAGGGCCTGCTGCCCACCATCACCCTCGCGCTCGCCGCCGGGATCCGGGAGCTGGCCCGGGCCGGCGCGGTCGTCAAGCGGCTGTCCGCGGTGGAGACGCTCGGATCGACGACGGTGATCTGCACCGACAAGACCGGAACGCTGACCGAGAACCGGATGCGGGTCACCCGGGTCTGGCTCGCCGGTGCGGACCGGGACGTGGCGGCGGCCGGGCCCGACCGCAACCTCCGCGACCTGGCCCTGGCCGCGGCCGTCTGCACCACCGCCCGTCCCGCCGACGGCGGCGACCCGGCCGACGGCGGCGACCCGACCGAGCTGGCGTTGCTGCGACTGGCGGAGACAGCGGGGGTTGCGGTCGACCCGGCCGGCCGCGACGCCGCCCGCACCGCGCTGTACGCCTTCGACCCCCGCGACAAACGCATGTCGGTGGTCACCGCCGGCCGGCTGTACACCAAGGGCGCACCGGAGTCCGTCCTGCCGCTGTGCACCACGGCCCTCGACGCCCAGGGGCGGGCGGCGGCCCTCACCGACCGCCACCGGGCCGGCGTCATGGCCGCCGTCGACCGGTACGCGTGCGCCGGTCTCCGGGTGATCGCGGTCGCCCGCCGGGTCGCCGCGCCACAGCGGTTGACCGCCGGACGCCGGGCGGCCGAGACCGGACTGACCTTCCTCGGCCTGGTGGCCATGGTGGACCCGCCCCGCCCGGCGGTGCCCGAGGCGGTGGCGGCGGCCCACCGCGCCGGGATCACCGTGCACGTCATCACCGGCGACTACGGGCCCACCGCCGCGGAGGTCGCCGCGAAGGTCGGGATCGGTCATGGGCGGCTGCGCATCGTGACCGGCGCCGCGCTGGACCGGATGGGCGACGCCGCGCTGGACCGGCTGCTGGCCGACCGCCGGGAGACGGTCTTCGCCCGCTCGTCGCCCGAGGGCAAGCTGCGCATCTGCGAGGCGTTGCGCGCCGAGGGCCACATCGTGGCCATGACCGGGGACGGCGTCAACGACGCCCCGGCGTTGCGACACGCCGACATCGGCGTCGCGATGGGCCGATCGGGAACGGACGTCGCCCGGGAGGCCGCGACGATGGTCCTCACCGACGACAACTTCGCGACGATCGTACGGGCCGTCGAGGCGGGCCGGCGGGTGTACGACAACGTCCGCAAATTCGTGCTCTACATCTTCGCGCACGCCGTACCGGAGATCGTGCCGTTCCTGGTCTTCGCCCTGTCCGGCGGCGCCGTTCCCGTGCCGCTGACGGTGCTGCAGATCCTCGCCATCGACCTGGGCACCGAGACGCTGCCCGCGCTCGCGCTGAGCCGGGAACGCGCCGAGCCGGGGCTGATGGACCGGCCGCCGCGCGCACCGCGGACCGGCATCATCGACCGCCGGCTGCTGTGGCGGGCCTGGGGCCTGCTCGGGGTGACGTCCGCGGTCCTGGTCATGGCCGGTTTCTGCTGGACCCTGTGGCGGATCGGCTGGCGGCCCGGCGACGCGCTGCCCCCCGCCGCGCACGCCCGGGCCACGACGATGACGTTCGCCGGGATCGTGGCCTGCCAGATCGGCACCGCGTTCGCGTCCCGCACCGATCACGCGTCGCTGCGCTCCATCGGGGTGTTCAGCAACCGGCTGCTGCTCGGGGGCATCGCCTTCGAGCTGGCCTTCGCCGCCGCGCTGATCTGGCTGCCCCCGCTGCGACCGCTGTTCGGCACCGCGCCGCTGGGCGGGGCCGAACTGGCCTTCCTGGCGCCCTTCCCGGTCATCGTGTGGGGCGTCGACGAGATCTACCGTGCGCGGCTGCGCCGCCGCGGACCGCGGCCCGCGATGGCGGGGCCGGCGACCTGGACCACACACCCGGTCCCGGCACCGGGCTCCTGACCGCCGGAGATGCGCGACGGCTCGCTCAGTGGACGACGGCGACGGTGCAGGCCGAGTGCCGCAGCAGATGCTGGCTGACCGAGCCGAGCAGGATGCCGGGCACCGCGCCGCGTCCCCGGCTGCCGATCACCAGCAGCTGCGCCGTGCTGCTGGCCGCGGTGAGCACGGCCGCCGGGTGCTCCACCCTGGCCTCGGCCTCGATGACGAGGTCGGGGAACGCGTCGCGCACGACGGCCAGCAGGGCGTCGAAGGGCCGGCGCTCCTGGGCGGTCACCGGGCGCGGCAGCGCCGGGCCCTGCTCCCACGGGCCGATCACCGGTGTCCAGGCGCGGATCACCCGCAGCGGCACGGTGCGAGACATCGCCTGCGCCGCCGCGAAATGCAGCACGGCGGAGGCCAGCGCGGAGCCGTCGATCCCGGCGACCACGGGCTCGGCGCCGGTGGCGTCGCCGCGGACCACCACGACCGGGCAGCGGGCGTGCGCGCTGACGGCGGCGCTCACCGAGCCGAGCAGCCCGGCCACGGCGCTGTGCCCGCGCCCGCCGACCACGACCAGCGCGGCCTCCGCCGAGCTGGTGATCAACGCGGCCGGCGCGTACGACCACGCGGTCGTGGCCGACACGCTGACCGCGGGATGTGTCTCCTTGGCGGCGCGCACGGCGTCGTCCAGCATCTTGGTGATCTTGTCCGCCACGTAGCTCTCCGGCCGGAGCGCCACCGTGGGGGCCAGGCTCGCCGCGGGCGCCCACAGGGGCCACTCGTCGGCGTAGAGAAGCTCGGTGGGAACACCGGTGCGGGCCGCTTCGTCCAGGGCCCAGGTCAACGCGCGGCGTGCGTCGGGCGACCCGTCGTAGCCGACAATGATCTTCCTGGTCACCGGTGCGGCGCTCCTTTCCGGCCCGGTGCGGCCGGGACCGGTGCGGGCGTGGACGATCCACCGGCTGCCGGAGCGCCGGCCGCCCGGTGCAGCCGGTCAGCGAGCCGCAGCGCCAGCCCGGGCACCGCCGCGACGACGACGCAGGCGAGCATGGTGGCGGCGGTGAGCGGTTGGGTGCCCAGCAGCGTCCGCAACGGTTCGGCCACCACCCCGGCCAGCTGCAGGAGCAGGCATCCCGCCACGGCGGCGATCAGCCACCGGTTGCGCCCGCCACCGGGCGCGGGCCTGGCCCGCACGGCGAGGGCGACGCCCAGCTGGGCCAGGCCGAGCACCAGGAACATCACCGACTGCCACGGCAGTCCCAGCGCGCCGGCGGTCGTGCCGGCGGCGAGGGTCACGCTCGCCACGCAGACGCCACCGATCAGGATGCTGCCCAGCAGACCCGCGCCGAGCACCGATTCCTGCGGGGAACGCGGCGGCCGGCGCGCCACGTCCGCCTCGGCGGGTTCGGCGCCGAGCGCCACGCCGGGCACGCCGTGAGTGAGCAGGTTGATCCAGAGCAGCTGGGCCGGGAGCAGGGCCAGGGGCATCCCCAGCAGCGGCCCGGCCAGCATGACGATGAGTTCGGCCGCCCCGCCGGAGAGGGCGTAGCGCAGGAACCGGCGGATGTTGTCGTAGATGCGGCGGCCCTCGCCGATCGCGGCGGCCACGGTGCCGAGGTTGTCGTCGACCAGCACCAGGTCGGCGGCCTGCCGGGCGACCTCGGTGCCGCCGCCCATGGCGACGCCGATGTCGGCGCGGCGCAGCGCCGGCGCGTCGTTGACCCCGTCCCCGGTCATCGCGACGACCTCGCCGCGCTGCTGCAGGGCGGCGACGATGTCGAGCTTCTGCTCCGGCTGGGTCCGGGCGAACACCCGGGTGTGCGCGATCCGGTCGCCGGTCAGGGGGCCGCTGTCACCGCGGGCCACCGCGTCGCCGTGCTCCAGGATGCCCAGCTCCCGGCCGATCGCGGTGGCGGTGCCGGGATGGTCACCGGTGATCAGCAGCAGGCGTACGCCGGATCGCGCGAACGCCGCCGCGGTGTCTCGTGCCGTGGCCCGCAACGGATCGCCGATGCCGACCAGCCCGGCCGGGCGCAGCGGGGGAGGAGCGGCCGGATCGGGCAGGTCCTCGGTGAGCGCGGTGGCCACCGCGAGCACCCGCAGACCCTCGACGGCCAGGTCGGCGGCGGCGGCCAGCAGGGTCGCGTCCGGCCCCGGCCGGAGCAGGCTCTCCGGGGCACCCTTGGTGATGACCAGGAACCGTCCGTCGAGCAGGCGGTGCACGGTGGTCATCCGGCGGCGTGCCTGGTCGAACGGTTGTTCCGCGACCCGTGGTGCGCCGGCACGCTCGGCCTGCGGGTCCAGGTCACAGCGACCGGCGAGGGCGAGCAGGGCCGCCTCCATCGGATCGCCCACGGCGCCCCACTCGGCGCGCCCGGCGGCCGGGGGCAGCAGGCCGGCGTCGTTGCACAGGGCGGCGTCCCGCGCCAGTTCCCGGAGGGCGGCGGGGGCCGGACCGGCGACGCCGCCGGGCCCGGTGATCGTGCCGCGCGGGGTGTACCCGGCGCCGGAGACGGTGTACCGGGCGCCGTCCGGGGTGACCGCCTGCCGCACGGCCATCCGGTTCTCGGTCAGCGTCCCGGTCTTGTCCGAGGCGATCACGGTGACCGAGCCCAGCGTCTCCACCGCGTGCAGACGGCGGGGGATCGCCCGGGTGCGGGCCATCCGGCGGGCGCCGAGGGCCAGGGCGAGGGTCACGACGGCCGGCAGGCTCTCCGGCACCGCCGCGACGACCAGGCTCACCGCGGTGATCCCCATCCGCGTCACCGGCTGGCCCGCGAGCAGGCCGAACGCGAAGAACAGCGCCGACACCAGCACGGCGGTGACCCCGAGGATCCGGCCGAGCCCGGTGATGCGCCGTTGCAGCGGGGTGGGGCCGGGCCGGGTACGAGCCACCAGCTCGGAGATCCGGCCCAGCGCGCTGGCCGCCCCGGTATGGATCACGGTGCCGGCGGCCCGGCCGGTCGTCAGCACGGTGCCCGCGCCGGCCGTGTCGGCGGCGGCCCGGTGCACCGGAACCGATTCTCCGGTGAGCGCGGACTCGTCGAAGGTGGCGCGCTGCGCCTCGCTCAGCCGCAGGTCGGCGGGGACAACGTCGCCCGCCTCCAGACGTACGTGATCACCGCGGACCAGCTGCGCGGCCGGGACGATCCGGTCGCGCCCGTCCCGGACCACCCGCGCGACCGGCGCCGCCAGCCGGTCCAGCGCGGCGATCGCGGTGTCGGCCCGGACCTCCTGGACCACACCGATCACGGTGTTGACGACCACCACCAGGACGATGATCACGGTGTCCGGCAGGTCGCCGAGGAACGCGGTCACGGTGCCGGCGGCGAGCAGCAGCGCGACGAGCGGATCCGCCAGCTGCCGGCCGGTCCGGGCGAGGATCCCGCGCCGCGGCGGCGTGGCCACGGCGTTCGGGCCGTCGGTGGCCAGCCGGGCGGCCGCCTCGGCGCTGGACAGGCCGTGCACCGCGGCGACAGTCGTCTCGATCCGGCTGGTCATCGTCATCGCCGCCCTGGCTCATCAGCCGGATCGCCGACCGGCCGCGTCAAGGCGCGGTGGCCGCCGGATGGCGGTGACTCGGCTCGACCCGGCTCTCCGGCCCGGGATAGAACAGGCTGGTGTGGTCGTCGTTGATCCAGCGCACCGTGTACGGCGGAGTTCCGTCCGGGTGCTCGATGCCGGTGATGACGCCGACCCGCTTCTCGATGCCGACGTGGACTCCCGCGACGATGATGCGGTCGCCGATGTGAGCTTTCATCACGCTTCTCCTGTCTGCTTCGCGTGGCGTCCCGGCACGGGCGGTACGGTCGCTCGGCGCCTCGGGCTCGCGGGTGAGCGCGGCCGGTCAGGGTGCGCGCCTGGCGATCGGTGTGCTCGTGGCTGGCGCCCCACCGCCCCCGCGAGACCGTCACTGCCCTCGATGACGCGATCCCGGTACCCGGGCCGCGCCGCTCAGCGCCGCACGCTCGGTTCTTTCTCTGTTGGTACCACCGACCGGCCGCTCAGGTACGCCGAACCCGCCTGCCGGCCCGGTCCCGGCAGCCCGCCCGTTCCGGGTTCGTCGGGTCATGTCCGCGCGATCGGCTCGATGCGGAAACCCGCACCCCCGTGCCGAACCGCATGGTATGCAGGGGAAAACCGCGAATATTCCGCATATCGGAGGTTCTCATGCGTGCGCGCGCTGCGCTCGGCGTCGGGCTGGCCGCCGTCATGGCGGTCGCGGGGCCGGCAGCGACGTATGCCGGTGGCAGCACACCCGAACCGGCCGGCATCGACCCCGCCACCCGGGCGGACGCGGTGGCGGCGATGCACGGCCACGCCTATGCCTACGCGGCGTGCTCGGCCTACGCGGCGCAGGCCGGGTCGCCGACGGTGGCCCGGCTGTTCCGCCAGACGGCGCGTCAGGAACGGTACGAGCATTTCGCCGAGCTGGCGCGGCTCACCGGCCTGGTGCGCAGCGACGTGGACACCCTCACCGAGGCCATCGCCGGGGAACGTCACGAGGCCACCGTGATGTACCCCGCGTTCGCCAGGCAAGCGCGGCGCGACGGTTGCACCGCGGCCCAGGAGAACCTGCGCACCGCTGTGGCCGGCGAGCGCACGGAGGCGACAGCCACCTCCCCGGCGTATCGCGATCGGGCGGTGCGGCGCGGTGACGCCGTCGCGGCACGGCTGTTCGACGAACTCGCCCGGGACGAGGCGAAGCACGCCGGCCGCTTCACCGACGCCCTGCACGGCCGATGACCGGCGCGGCCGCCGCGACGACGCGCCCGGCGCCGGGGCGGGCCCGGTCCCCGGCGACCCCGCCATGACCGCCGTCGGCGAGGCGGTGGCCTGGTCCGTGCGGGTGCGCGGCACCGTGCAGGGGGTCGGTTTCCGCCCCTTCGTGCACCGGCTCGCCACGGGTCTGCGACTCGACGGCGCGGTCCGCAACGACGGCGGCGACGTGGTCATCGACGTCGCCGGACCGGACCGGGCGGTGCGGCGCCTGATCGACGCGCTGCGGACCGGTGGACCGCAAGCCGCCGACGTCACCGAGGTCGTCGTCGGCCGGACGGCCACCGCGCCGCCACCGGGATTCCGCGTGATCGACAGCGCGACCGGCGCGGTGCCGCCGGCGTTCGCCGGACTTCCGGCCGACCTCGCCACCTGCGCCGACTGCCTGGCCGAGGTGTTCGACCCGGCCGACCGCCGCTACCGGTACCCGTTCACCAACTGCACGGCCTGCGGACCGCGCGCCACCATCGTCGACGAACTGCCGTACGACCGGGCCCGGACCGCGATGGCGGGGTTCCCGCTCTGCCGGCGCTGCGCTGCCGAGTACCACGATCCGGCCGACCGCCGCTTCCACGCCGAGCCGGTCGCCTGCCCGGCGTGCGGTCCCCGGCTGGCGTGGAACGCCGGGCGCCGCGCCGCGTCCGGCGAGGACGCGCTCGCCGCGGCGTGCGACGCCATCGCGCGCGGCCGGATCGTGGCGGTGAAGGGCCTCGGCGGCTACCAGCTGATCTGCGACGCCACGGACCCGGACACCGTCGACCGGCTCCGGCGGCGCAAGGCGCGGGCGCGCAAGCCGTTCGCGGTGATGGTCGCCGGCCTGCCCGCCGCGGCGGCCGTCGCCGACCTCGCCGACACCGAACGCGCGACCCTGACCTGCCCGGCCCACCCCATCGTCCTGACCACCGCGCGTCCCGGCGCGGGACTGGCTGCCGGTGTGGCGCCCGGCGTGGACCGGATCGGTCTCTTCCTGCCCTGCACGCCGCTGCACCACCTGCTGCTGCGGGCGCTGGCCCGACCGCTCGTGGTGACCAGCGGCAACCGGGCCGGCGAGCCGATCGCCATCGCCGACACCGACGCCGCCGACCGCCTCACCGGGATCGCCGACGGCCACCTGAGTCACGACCGGCCGATCCGGGCCCGCTACGACGACTCGGTCGTCCAGGTGGTGGCCGGGGTGCGCCGGATGCTCCGCCGCGCCCGCGGGTACGCGCCGGCGGCGCTGCCCCTGCCGGTCGCCGCGCCGCAACCGATCCTGGCGGTCGGGGCGCAACTCAAACACGCCTTCGCCCTGGCGCGCGGCGGCAGCGCGCTGCTCGGCCCGCACGGCGGCGACCTGGCCGACGCCGACACGCTCGCCGCCTTCCGCGCCACCGTCGCCCAGCTCAGCCGCCTGCACCGGTTCGAGGCGCAGGCGGTCGCCCATGATCTGCATCCCGACTACCTGTCCACCGGTTACGCCCGCGACACCGCGCCCGGCACCCGGCGGATCGGGGTGCAGCACCACCATGCCCACGTGGTGTCCTGCGCCGCCGAGCACGGTGTCGAGGGCCCGTTCCTCGGCGTCGCCTACGACGGTCTGGGATACGGCGACGACGGCGCCCTCTGGGGTGGCGAGGTGCTGCTCGCGACCTACACCGGGTTCCGCCGGCTGGGCCGGTTCGGCCGGGCGCCGCTGCCGGGCGGGGAGGCCGCGGTGCGCCGTCCGGTCCGGATGGCGCTCGGATATCTGTACGGCGGCGAGTTCCCGCTGCCCCCGGCTCCCGCGCCGGCCTGCCGGGACCGGATGCCCGCGGCCGAGCACGCCACCATCCGGCGGATGATCGAGCGCGGCGTGCGCAGCCCGTACGCCTCCAGCGCCGGCCGGTTCCTCGACGCGGTCGCCGGCCTGCTCGGCCTCTGCGACGAGGCCGGCTACGAGGGTGAGGCGGCCGTGCTGCTGGAGGCGGCCGCGCACCGTGCCCGGCGCCCGGCGCGGCCGCTGCCGTGGCGGCTGGCCCGGTCCGGCGGACTGTGGGTCTACGACTGGTCGCCGACGTTCGCCGCCCTGCTGCGGCGGTCGGCGGCGGGCGTGCCGGTCACCGAGCTGGCCGCCGCGGTGCACCGGACGGTCGTCGACGTGACCGTGGCGCTCTGTGCCCGCGCCGCCGAGCGCACCGGTGTCACCGTCGTCTGCCTCTCCGGTGGCTGCCTGCAGAACCGCATCCTCGCCACCGACCTGCCCGCCGGGCTGCGCGCCGCGGGACTGACCGCGCTGCTCAACCGGGACGTGCCGGCCAACGACGGGGGGATCTGCTACGGCCAGGCCGCGGTCGCGGCGGCCCGGCTCGCGGAGGGAGACTGACATGTGCCTGGGCATCCCCGGACTGATCACCGAGGTCGAGCCGGTCGACGGGCTGCGGACCGCCACAGTCGACTTCGGCGGCGTACGCAAGCGGGTGTGCCTGGCGTACACCCCGGCCGCCGGCCCCGGCGACTACGTGATCGTCCATGTCGGGTTCGCCATCAGCGTCGTGGACGCCGCCGAGGCCGAGCGCACCCTGGCCGTGCTGCGCGCCATGGACGGCGTGCTCGAGCAGGAGCTGAACCCGTGAGATACCTCGACGAGTACCGTGACCCGGTCCTGGCCCGGGCGCTGCTGGCGGAGCTGGCCCAGGTCACCACCCGGCCGTGGACGCTGATGGAGGTGTGCGGCGGGCAGACCCACACCATCGTCCGGCAGGGCATCGACGAACTGCTGCCCGGCGGCATCCGCATGATCCACGGGCCGGGCTGCCCGGTCTGTGTCACCCCACTGGAGATCCTCGACCAGGCCATGGCGATCGCCCAGCGCCCGGGAACGATCCTCGCCAGTTTCGGCGACATGCTGCGGGTCCCCGGCTCGCACACCGACCTGCTCTCGCTGCGGGCCCGCGGCGCGGACGTCCGCGTGGTCTACTCGCCGATGGACGCCGTCGACATCGCCCGCCGGTCGCCGCAGCGGCAGGTGGTGTTCCTCGCCGTCGGGTTCGAGACCACCGCACCGGCGAACGCGATGGCCGTCCTGCACGCCGCCGAGCTGGGGCTGACCAACTTCAGTGTGCTGGTCAGCCACGTGCTGGTGCCGCCGGCCATGACGGCGGTGCTGACCGCGGCCGACTGCCGGGTGCAGGGTTTCCTGGCCGCCGGGCACGTCTGCGCGGTGATGGGCTGGACCGAGTACGAGCCCCTCGCCGCCACCTTCCGGGTCCCCATCGTGGTGACCGGGTTCGAACCGCTGGACCTGCTGGAGGGCATCCTGATGGCGGTCCGCCAACTCGAACAGGGCCGGCACGAGGTGGAGAACCAGTACGCCCGCGCGGTCCGCCGGCACGGCAACGACGAGGCCCAGCGGGCGATCCGCCGGGTCTTCCGGGTCACCGACCGCACCTGGCGGGGCATCGGCACGATCCCGGCCAGCGGGCTGGCGCTGACCGGCGAGTTCGCCGCCCTGGACGCGCAGCGCCGCTTCGGTGTCGGCCGGCTCACCGCGCGGGAACACCCGGACTGTGTGGCCGGCGACATCCTGACCGGCACGAAGACCCCCCTCGACTGCGCCGCCTACGGCACCCGGTGCACGCCGCGCACGCCGCTGGGCGCGCCGATGGTGTCGGCCGAGGGAACCTGCGCGGCCTACCACAGTGCGGGACGCCGCCGCCCGGCCACCTCGCGGGCGGCGCGGTGACCGCCGTGGACCCGGCCGCCGGCACCTGCCCCGCGCCGCTGCCGGAGACCGAGCGGGTGCTGCTCGGGCACGGTTCCGGCGGCCGGCTCTCCGCCGAGCTGATCACCGAGGTGCTCGTGCCCGCCCTCGGCGCGGCCGCGCCGGGCGGCCCGCTGGAGGACGCCGCGGTGGTCACCGCGGCCGGTTCGGAGCTGGTGCTCAGCACCGACGCGTACGTGGTCGATCCGCTCTTCTTCCCCGGCGGTGACATCGGCGCCCTGGCCGTGCACGGCACGGTCAACGACCTGGCCATGCGCGCCGCGATGCCGGTCGCGCTGACCCTCGCGTACGTGGTGGAGGAGGGTCTGCCCATCGCCGACCTGCGCCGGGTGGCCGCGTCGGTGGGCGCCGCCGCTGTGGCCGCCGGTGTCCCGGTGGTGACCGGGGACACCAAGGTGGTGGGCCGGGGCGCCGCCGACCGGCTGTTCGTGATCACCGCCGGGCTGGGGCAGCGGCTGCCCGGTGCGGCGCCGACCGCGGCGGGCGCCCGGCCCGGCGACGAGGTGCTGCTCTCCGGCCCGATCGGCTGCCACGGCGTGACGGTGCTGAGCACCCGGGAGGGACTGGGGTTCGAGGCCGACGTGTCGTCCGACACCCGGCCGCTGCACCGGCTCGTCGCCGCCCTGGTCGGCGCGGGCGGCCCGGACGTGCACGCGTTACGTGACCTCACCCGCGGGGGACTGGCCTCGGCGCTCAACGAGATCGCCGCGGCCTCGGCGGTCGGCGTCGAGATCGAGGAGTCGGCGCTGCCCGTGCCGGAGCCGGTCCGGGCGGCGTGCGAGATCCTCGGCCTCGATCCGGCGTACGTGGCCAACGAGGGGTGCCTGGTGGCGTTCGTCGCCCCGGCCGCCGCCGGCGCGGTGCTGGAGGCGATGCGGTCGAGGCCGGAGGGCGCCGCGGCGGTCCGGATCGGCGTCGTGACCGACAGCGGGCCGGTGCTGGTGCGTACCACGGTGGGCTCGCGACGGGTCCTCGACATGCTGCTGGGCGAGCAGCTGCCGCGGATCTGCTGAGGCCCCCGGGCGGGCCGGTCGGCGGCCGAGCCGGTGTGCCGGGAGAGGACCCGTGAGGTGGTGTTGCAGGCGTCCGCATCATCCCGCCGCGCCCCGGCAGCGGCGGTCACTTGCGGTTACTCAGGATCCGGTGGAGAGTATGGCGATGGGAACCCGCCGGGAGATCGCCGCACTGCCCCCGGAAGCCGACCTGGCCCGGGCCGACTCGCTGGCCCGGGAGATCTTCTCCGACGTCGCCAACAAGTGGGCGCTGCTGCTCATCGAGTTCCTCGGGCAGCGCACGATGCGTTTCAGCGAACTGCGCGACGGGGTCGGCGGCATCAGCCACAAGATGCTGACCCAGAACCTGCGCATGCTCGAGCGCAACGGCCTGGTCGAGCGGACCGTACACGCCACGGTTCCGCCCCGGGTGGAGTACACCCTCACCGAGGCGGGCCGGGCGCTGCGCGCGGTGGTCGACGGGATGTGCGGCTGGACCCAGCGGTATCTGGGCCACATCGAAGCCTCCCGCCGGCAGTATCCGGGTTAATCCACCATCGCGGTCGCCTCCACCTCGACCAGGTGCTCGGGCACGTCCAGGGCCGCGATGCCGAACAGTGACGCCGGGGCCGCTGGGGTGAAGCCGAGCCGCGCCGCCGCCCGGGCGATGCCGTCCAGCAGCAGCGGCATCTTGTCGGGCGTCCAGTCGACGACGTGGACGGTCAGCCTCACCACGTCGGCGAACGAGCCGCCGACGCCGGCCAGCGCCGTCGCCACGTTGAGATAGCACTGTTCCACCTGGGCGGCCAGATCGCCGGCGCCGACCAGCCTGCCCTCGGCGTCCCAGGCGACCTGGCCCGCGACGTTGACCAGCCGCGTCCCGGTCGCCACCGACACCTGGTGGTAGATCGGGATCTCGGGCAGGCCGGCGGGGTTGACCAGGGTGACGGCCATGATGTGCTCCTCACTCTCTTTCGGTGACCGGAGAAACCGTAGGAGAACGGGACGGGCCGCGGAAGAAGGCACTTTTTCGAACCTCAGGCACCTCGGGGTAACTCTTGGCCCCGGCCTGGGCAGGGTCGGCGTCACGCTCCGCCGTGACGGTCCGGTAGGCCGAGCTATGGGCAACCACCGCGCGCAGGCGGGCGAGGGTGTGGCCGGTCATGCGCTTGCAGAGGTGGGCCGCCCGCTCGTAGGACAGGCGCCGCCGTCCGGTCTCCGGGCAGAGAGCGGTCGCCGTGGGCGGGGGAGCGGGGCCGGAGGGCTGATGGATCATGCTTTCCCGTCGCCGACGAGCCGCCCGACTCGTGGACGTGGGCGCGGTTGTTGCGCGCGATCGGCGCTTCCCGGCGTGCGGTGCCCGGCAGTCGTAGCCGGTCGCGGTCGCTCGTGCTGCACCGCACCGCCATCGGGACCGGCCCGCTGTCAGACCTTCGTCGACGCCGGGTGCGATTACGCCGAACGGGTGGAGGATCCCCGCGGCACAGGGGACGCTGCGAGTGTGCACGCCTCAACACGGGCAGCGGTTCGGGTCCACACCGATAGGCGCCCCGGCGGTCGTCCGGGGCAGTCGGCGCGCGCTTGGTTCCGGGCCTGCGCCGGGTTCCCGGTCTGCGCCGGCGTCCGAGCCGATTCCGCGTCGTGGGCTCAGTGGACGGCTGCTGCGGCGGACTCGGCCGCGAGGGCTGCTGTGATCGGTGTCGGAGCCGGTTCGTCGGATCCCGAGGCTTGCCGGAACTGCGTCGTCCTGGGCCTCCGGGGACAGGCGTGCGGGTGCGGACCGGGTACCGGAGAACGGGTTTCTGACGCGTGTCGAGGACACCTGCACGAGACCGGCCGCACGCTCCGGCGAGCGCCGTAAAGCCACTCCGGGACATTGAGTGCGCCGCAACAAAGGAGATGAGAGGCATGGCATGCGCTGGAATCGGACGCGCGCTATCGGCCATATCGCTTGTTGTGCTCAGCCCCGCAGGCGCTGCCGGCGCGGCGCCGCTGACGCCGCACGATCTCGTAGCCGAGAAGCTTGAGGATCCGGCCGCCCGGCCGGTAGGTCGCGGCTACATATATCACGAGTACGTTGCACGGCACAGTCAGAAGTGCCTCGACGTCAAGTACGGCGGCAGGAGTGACGGCGCCGACGTGATCCAGTGGCGTTGTCATGGTGGCGACAACCAGTCCTGGAGATTTGCCATCACCGACTGGCCCGACTTCTGGGGAACGACGTACGTCAATCTCATCAACGAGCGCAGCGGAAAATGTCTCGACGTCAAGTACGGCAGCAAGACTGACGGTGCCGACGTCATCCAATGGCGCTGTCACGACGGCGACAACCAAAAATGGACGCCTATCTTGATTGCTCAAGCCGGAGGCCGGAACTACTTCTTGATCAAGAATAAGGGGAGCGGCAAGTGCCTCGACGTCAAGGGGAGTGATGTTGGTGACGGTGCCGACGTAATCCAGTGGAGATGTCGGAGCAGCAAGAATCAGGAGTGGGAAGAAATCACAAGTAAGGGCGTCGGTGCCGCGGCGATGAAGCACGCCACAGTGATACCGCCCGGCATTCGCGGCGCAGACCCGGTCGTGGCTGCGGTATTCTCTGATCCGAGATCAACGGCAACGACACGGCCGTCATAATGGCGTTCGCCGCAGTTTTCCGAGTGAAAGGAGATTGCCATGCGTTCTCGAAAAATCATCGCTCATGGGATCGTTGCGGCCGTCGCGCTCGCAGGTGCCGCTTCCCTGTCTGCCGCCGCTCAGGCAGCACCCGCATCAGTCGCCATCGGGTCTGCCGCGGCAGCGCCGGACGACAGCAAGTTCATCGATGACTTCTGGGACAAGAGCGAGTGCGAGAAGGTCGGGAAAGCGTTGGTGGAGAAGAAGAATTACACGACCTATACGTGTGAACACGACTGGCTTTCCGGCGACTGGAACCTCTGGGTGTACTGGTAGCTGGTGCCGCGGTGGGTGCCGGACGACGAGCCGGGCCGGGGCTTCACGGAACCGCCGCTCCCACGGGGCGTGGTGGCCGCGGTGCCGGCGGGATCATCACCAGGCGTGCTCGGGACTGTCCAGCCGGTGGCGTGACAACCGTCCGGCGGCCATGATGACGCTATGACAATATTGACGTTGATCACTTCGTTGACGTTGTTCGCCGCCCCGGGCGCGGGCCTGCCGGCCGCAACCACCTCCGCGCCGCCCCTGACCGAGACCCGGTGGGTGGTCGCCGAGCTCGTCGAACCGGCGGGCGTGACGCCGGTGACGGCCGCCCGCCCCGCCTACCTGATCTTCCATGCGTCGGGTGAGGTCGAGGGTTACGACACCTGCAACTGGGTCTCCGCGTCCGCGGTCGTCGCCGACGCCGAGACTCTCGCGCTCACCGACTTCAGCATGACCAAACGGCTGTGCCGTGACAGTGTCCCGCGGGTGGAGAGCGCCGTCGGGCATGTCCTGCACGGTGAGATCGCCTACCGGCTCGAGGCGGACACCCTGCGGCTGACCCACCCGGACGGCCGGGGGCTGGTCCTGCGGGCGGACGCCGGCTGAGCCCGCCGTGCCGCCGGGGGTTGGCCCGGCGGCCGTGCCCGCTGAGCGCCTGGCCCCCCGGTCCTGAGTGAACTCCCGAGGCCGGGCTTCCGCGTCCCGCCGGCCTTTTCCTGTGATCCATTGCGACATCGAAGGTCAGGAATTAGATTCGGCAGCATGGGAGCGCTCCCACTCCCTTCCCCCGACATCTGGAGCCCCGATTTCATGCGCAGATGGAGACTTGTCGCTGCGGCGGCGTTGACCGTCGCAGCGGCTACCGCCGTCACGATCACCGCGCTGCCGGCCAGCGCGGAGACCGCCGCCTTCACCGTGGTCAGTTCCTGGAGCAACGGTTACCAGGGCGAGGTCGCGGTCCGGAACAACACCGCCTCGACCATCAACACCTGGCGGGTCGAGCTCACGCTGCCCGCCGGCACCACGATCGCCAACTCCTGGAACGCCACCTCCTCGGCGTCCGGCAGCACGTACACCTTCACCCCGGCCGGGCACAACGGCACCATCGCCGCCGGAGCCTCGACCACCTTCGGCTTCGTCGCCAACGGCACCGGTCGGCCGACCGCCTGCACGATCAACGGCGCGTCCTGCGGCGGCACCACGACGCCGCCCTCGTCGCAGCCGCCGTCCAGCACACCACCGTCCAGCGGCACCCCGGTCGGCATCAACGGCCAGCTGCGTGTCTGCGGCGTCAACCTCTGCAACCAGTACGGCAAGGCGATCCAACTGCGCGGCATGAGCACCCACGGCCTCCAGTGGTTCGCCAAGTGCTACAACAGCGCCTCACTGGACGCGCTCGCCGGCGACTGGCAGGCCGACCTGCTGCGGATCGCCATGTACGTGCAGGAGAGCGGCTACGAGACCAACCCGTCCGGCTTCACCTCGCAGGTGAACAACCTGGTCGACCAGGCCGAGGCGCGCGGGCTCTACGCCGTCATCGACTTCCACACGCTCACCCCGGGTGACCCCACCTACAACCTGGACCGGGCGAAGACCTTCTTCCAGTCGGTGTCGGCCCGCAACGCCGCCAAGAAAAACGTGATCTACGAGATCGCCAACGAGCCGAACGGCGTCAGCTGGGCCACCATCAAGAACTACGCCGAGCAGGTCATCCCGGTCATCCGGGCGAACGACCCGGACGCCGTGATCATCGTCGGCACCCGTGGCTGGTCCTCGCTGGGCGTCTCGGACGGGTCGAGCTCCGCGGAGATCATCGCGAACCCGGTGCGTGCCCAGAACATCATGTACGCGTTCCACTTCTACGCGGCCTCGCACAAGGACAACTACCGCGCCGAGGTGCAGAAGGCGGCCGCGTCGCTGCCGCTGTTCGTCAGCGAGTTCGGTACCGTCTCGGCCACCGGCGGCGGCGCCGTCGACCTGTCGAGCAGCACCGCCTGGATCGACCTGCTGGACCAGCTGAAGATCAGCTACGCGAACTGGACCTACTCCGACGCGGGCGAGGGCAGCGCCGCGTTCCGGTCCGGCACCTGCAACGGCTCGACGTACGCGGGCACCGGCGTGCTCAGCGAGTCCGGCGCGTTCGTCCGCAGCCGCATCCGTACCGCGGACAACTTCCCGACGAGCTGACCTGCGGTGCGGATTCCCGGCGCACCTGGTGGCCGGGAATCCCGCCCGGGGGAGTCCGGCCGCCTCATCGGCCGGGCTCCCCCGTTCGCTGTGTTCCCGGGCCGTGGTCACGCCGGCGCACGCTGTGCCGACGTACCGGATGGTGGTCCGCGTCCGCGTTCCGACCCGCGCCCGCGGGAGCGGGGGATCACTACCGCGCCCGGCTGCCGGCCGCGACGGCCCGGCCCGCCGGGCCGGCTCGCGGTGCTCCGTCGGTAACGTGGTGGCTGCGTGTCGCCGATGTGGGGGAGGACTGATGGCCAGGTTCGACGGTAAGCACGTGCTCGTCACCGGCGGCAGCGGCGGGATCGGTCTGGCCGGCGCCCGGCGCATCGCCGCCGAGGGCGGCCGGGTCACGGTGACCGGCACCGATGAGCAACGTCTGGCCGCGGTGAGCCGGCAGCTGCCGGCGGCGCGGGTACTGCACAACGATGCCGGCGACCCGCACGCGGTGGACCAGCTCGCTGAGGCGTTGGACGGCGATGACCTCCACGGGCTGTGGCTCAACGCCGGGTACGCGGCGGTCGGTCCGCTGGAGGACACCGACGCCGCCCTGTTCGACGCCATGATGGCGGTCAACGTGCGGGCCCCCGCGTTGCAGCTGGCGCGACTGTCGCCGTACCTGGCCGAAGGCGCCTCGGTGGTGGTGACCTCGTCCACGTCCACCTACGAGGGCGCACCGATGACCAGCGTCTACGCGGCCACCAAGGCCGCGCAGGTGGCCGCCGCGCGTTCCTGGTCCGCCGAGCTGGCCCCGCGCGGCATCCGGGTGAACGTGCTCGTTCCGGGCGCTACCGACACCAACTTCCGGCACTTCATGACCGAGGAACAGCGCGCCGGGTTCGAATCGGCCCTGCTGGAGAAGGTACCGCTGGGCCGGGTCGGCACACCCGACGAGGTGGCCGCAGTGGCCCTGTTCCTGCTCTCCGACGACGCCTCCTACGTCACGGGCGCCCAGTTCGTGGTCGATGGCGGGCTGCTCCGGCTGTGATCTGTGGAGCCCGGCCGATCCGATCTAGACTGGTCGCATGCGGCAGGCGCTGAAGGACCTGGCCTTCTCCGATCACTCCGAGTGGTTCGGCTTGGGCCCGCTGGCGCTTGCCGTCCTGGCCGGCATCCGTGCTGTCCTGGCCGACCAGCCCTTCGCCCGCTGGGCCTGGACCGCCGTCGCCGTCCTCATGCTGGCCCTCTGCGCCGTCCACATGATCTGGACGCGGAAGAAACGTCCCTAGACCCGGCGGTGCCGCCACAGCCGGGGGCGGCGGCCTCCATGCCCGGCTCCGCGCCGCCCCGTGGCCGGGGACGTGCCTGGGAGCGCTGGGGCTTGCGCTCCCGGGCACGTCGTCACGGGCCGGTGGTCAGGTACGTGACCTGGTGGCCGCTGTTCACGGCCGCACCGGTGGTGTTGATGACGTGGCTGATCGTGCCGGTGCCGCCGAGCGAGACGGTAACCATGTCGTGGAACCGGACGCCGGTGACCGCCGGCGCCTCGAACGCCCGGGCGTTGACCACCGACGGGTTCACGTTGAAGTAGCAGTAGCTGCCCAGCCCCCACGCCTCGTGGCTGGTCACCGAGTCGGCCACCTTGTACGCCGCCCACCCCGGGGTGGACCCGTTCGAGTAGGCCGCCTGGTTCGGCGGGTCGTACGGCATCTCGTTCTGGTAGAAGTAGGTGCGGCCGCCGTTGCCGTTCCAGATCGTCTGATATTGCTGATAGTGCTCGACGAACAGGCCGTAGAACGTCACGTTGTCGCCGTTGACGATCAAACCGTTGCGGCCGGTGTTGACGCTCCAGCCGACCGTGCCGCCGTTGCCGTGGTCGGCCCGCCAGATCCAGGCGTGGTCGCCGATCACGTTGTCGCTGTTGATCTGCACACTCACCGTGGCCTTGCCGGCGATCGCGCCCCCGACGCGGACGAACACGTCGGACAGCACGGTCGGATTGCCCGCGTGCGAGGCGTCGGAGCCGGTCGGGCCGACCTGCAGCAGGGTGGTGGAGTTGGTGGTGCCCGCGTCGAACAGCAGCCCGGCGATCCGTACCCCGTCGACGTCGGCGACGTGCATCGCGTCGACGCCGCCGTCCGGCACGAACGTGGCCAGGCCCAGTCCGAGCACGACGGTGCCGGCGCGGTTGACGTTCAGCGTCTGGTTGAGGTGGTACACGCCCGGGGTGACCAGCAGGTTCTTGCCGGCGGCCAGGGCCGCGTTGATGCTCGCCGCGGTGTCGCCGGACTTGACCACGTGGAAGCTGCTGATCGGCAGCGAGGTGCCGGCCGGGTTGCCGCCGGCCCAGGTGGTGCCGGTGGCGTTGCTGCGCAGCGCCGGGACGAACACCCGGTACGCGCCGGTCGCGTCGACGTACAGGTAGGGTTTCTCGGCGATCGTCGGGGTCGAGCCGACCGTGGTGTACGGCGGTGTCGGGAAACTCTGCGCCGGCGCGCCGGTCGAGCCGACGAACACCTGGTTCCAGTTAGAGCCGCTCCAGCTGGACATCGCCGAGTTGCGGGTCAGGAACTGCTGCTGCGTACCGGACCGAATCTGCCCGTCGATCTTGGAGTCGGCGATGAAGCCGCCGGAGGACCAGCCGCCGTCGGAGAGCTCGAGATTACCGCGGACGTGCATCCGGCGGTACGGCGCCGCCTGCGACACCGCCCAGCGGTCCTGCCCGTCGCCCGGGGTCACCGACAGCCCCTCGGCGGAGCGCCAGAAGTTCTGCGTGGCGTTCTGCGAGCCGTCCGGCCACCAGTCCGCCTCGACGTGCACGTGACCGTTGATGTTCACCTGGTCCGGGGTCAGGCCGAGCCCGGCGACCTGGGTGAAGAAGCCGACGTTGACGTCGTTGGCGTAGCTGCCCGGCTTGAACAGCAGCGCGTACCGGGCGTTGCCGAACTGGTTGCCGACCTGGGCGTTGAAGACCGAGTTCAGCTTGCTCTGAATGGTCGACGCGGACATCGACGGGTCGAAGACGGTGACGTTCGGGCCCAGGTCCGGGTTGTTCGGGTTGGCCGGCACGGTCGGCGGCGGCGTGGTCGGAGCGCTGCCGCTGCCGGAGAACGTCCACTTCTGATTGGCGCCGCCGGAGCAGTCCCACAGCTGCAGCTTCGCGCCGTCGTTCAGGTTGTTGTCCTTGATGTCGAGGCACTTGCCGGCCGCGACGTTGACCAGGTCGCGCCCCGCGCTCAGGGTCCACTTCTGGGTGGTCACGGAGTCGTAGCAGTCCCACAGGTGCACGGTCGCGCCGTTGGCGGTGGAGTTGTTCGCCACGTCCAGGCACTTGCCGAGCGCCCGTACCTGACCGTTGTCGGCGAGGGTCCAGGTCTGGTTCGGGCCGGTGGCGCAACTCCACATCTGCGGCTGGTTGCCGTTGGCGGTGCTGCCGTCGGTGACGTCGAGGCATTTGCCGTTCGCCGAACTGACGATGGCGCCGCTGCTCGCGGCGAGCGCATCGGTCACACCGGCGACTCCGAGACCGGCGGCGACCACGGCGATCGTGCCGGCGGCGAGCCAGCGGGGCCGCTGCCATGGGCGGCGGTGCTTGGAAGCGGACATGTCGGACCCTTCATCGGGGAAACGGGGGTGGGCCCAGCATTTCGGTTTTCCCAAACAATTCTCAAGGTGCTTTAAGGATCCTTTAATGGTTCCGGAACCGGTGGTGTGTCCTGATCGTGACAACGGGTTACTGTTTCATTTGTTTCATAGGCGCAGGCGATTTTCCGGGAGCGGGAATCGCTCCATCGGCGGGCATTCCTCTGTGTCGCCGAGGGGGTGCGGTTGTCGTGGGGTGGGCCGGTTGCGGTTGCGGTTAAGTGGACCGGTGGCGGTCGCCGTCGGGTGGATGACCGGTGACCTTGCGGTGTACGGGTCGACGTAGACCGTGTGCCGATGCGCGGCGTCCCGCGAGGGGCCGCTGAAGTCGACCTGCGTGGTAGCGGTCGCTTCGCCCGGTCGTACGGAAAGAAGGTCTCCGGCGGGATGCGCGGCCCGGGCTGCGGCGACTTGATCGGCCAGAGGCAGCGCCGCGGTTCCGGGGGTTGTCGACCGTCAGCTCGGTGCTGTAGACGGCTTTCTCGATCTGCGGGGTGAACGCGAACAGGACGCCGGTTCCGAGACTTCTTCGCGGTCACCGACACGGGCGCGCGCGGCAGCCGACCGCTCGTGCGCGGCGGTGACCCCGGGCCGCCCGGGGGCACCGCCGGTCGCTCAGCGGCGTACGCGCTCGAACGTGACCAGAACCCCCTCGACCCCGCCGGGCCCGATCCGGCCCTTGACATCCGCGGAGGTGATCGTCTCGAGCCGCCAGCCGTGAGCGGCGTTGTCGTTCAGCATCCGCTCCAGCTTGTCGCCGGACATCTTGCCGCCGATCATCTTCTCTCCGAGTTCTCAACCGGCCCACACGCCGCGGGCGGCGGCAGCGGTGGCGTAGGCGGCGAAGTCCAGGCCCGGACGGCCGAGAATCTTCTCCACCACGCCGGTCGGAACGGTGTCGCCGCGCGACTCCAGAGCCGTGAAACCGGCCACCAGCATGTCGATGACCTCGTCCGGGAGGCCGTCGGACCGCATCACGGCCCGGTACGCCTCCGGGCTGCCGTCGAAGACGATCTCCCGTCCGGTGGCGCGGGAGATCTCGCCGACCGCCTCGCCGAACGAGATCGACCGCGGGCCGGTGATCTCGACCAGTTCACCAATCAGATCGTCGCTGGTCAATGCGGCTACCTCGACCGCCGCGATGTCGCCGGCGTCGATGAAACCCTGCCGGGCGGCCGGCACCGGAAGAGCGAGCCGCCCGGCCATGACCGCCGGCCGGAAGAAGGTTTCGAAATCCTGGTGGAACCAGTCGGGGCGGACGATGGTCCAGTCCAGGCCGCTTTCGCGTACGTCACGCTCGGCGCTCTGCAGATGGGCGTTGCCCATCACCTCGAGGCCGCGATCCGAATGCAGCACCACCCGCCGCACCCCCGCCTGCCGCGCCGCGGCAAGGAATTCCGGCGGCAATCCGGTTTGATCCGGCAGGAGCAGAAACATTCCGTGTACGCCGGAGAGCGCGCCCGTCCACGTCCCGGGATCGTCCCAATCGAACCGTTGCTCAGCATGACGGGCCGCCACCCGGACCTCCCGGCCGGAGTCACGCAACAATGCCGCGACCCGGCTGCCGACCGTTCCGGTGCCACCCAGTACGAGAATCGGATCCATCAACCGACCCTAACGTGACCGTGCGGCTTCGTGCGCGGCCCGGATCCATCGATCGGCCCTTACGTGACCGTGCGGCGTCGAAGAGGTCATGAACGCCATCCGCGTCGAACGGATCGGGCCGGGACGGCCTTGGACCCGGCCGGATCATGTCATCGCCGACAAGGGTTACAGCACCCGCGCGATCCGCCGGTACCCGCGCCGCCGCGGCATCGCCCACACCATCCCGGAACGCACGGACCAGCAGAAACACCGCCGCAACCGCGGCCCACGCGGTGGCCGGCCGCCGACCTTCAACAAGCTGATCTACCGGCACCGCAACGTCGTGGAACGCTGCTTCAACCGGCTCGAGCAGTGCCGCTCGGTGGCCACCCGCGACGACAAGACCCGCACCTCGTTCCAGGCCCCGCGCGGCTCCTCGACCGCGCCGGGCTCGCCGCCTTCCGCGAGCGGCTGCCGCACGAGCTCTCCGGCGGCATGCAGCAGCGCGTGTCGCTGTGCCGCGCGCTGCTGCAGAATCCCACGGTCATGCTGATGGACGAGCCGTTCTTCGCGCTCGACGCGCTGAGCCGCGAGGGGCTGGCGGACGAGCTCCAGCGCATCCACATCGAGATGGGCACGACGATCGTCTTCGTCACCCACGCGATTCCCGAGGCGGTGCTGCTCGCCGACCGGGTGGCCGTGCTCGGCGCCCGCCCCGGCCGGCTGCGCGAAGTCGTCGACATCAAGATCCCGCGGCCGCGGACCTTCGGTAACAACGCCCACTCGGAGCAGGTCGCCGAGGTGTCCGCCCACCTGCACGACCTGCTCCTGGTCGACCCGCAGCAGGGGGTCAGAGCCGGGCGCCGCCGTCCACCCGCAGCAGCGCGCCGGTCACGAACGACGCGCGGTCGCTGAGCAGCCACGCGGCCGCCTGCGCGATCTCCTCCGGATCGGCGGAGCGGCGCAGGGGCGTGGCTGCCGTGAGGCGCTCCACGAGGCCGGGCCGGTGTTCCTGCCACTGCCGGATCATCTCGGTGGCGGTGTTGCCGGGCGCGATCGCGTTGACCCGGATCCCCTCCGGCCCGTAGGTGACCGCCGCCGACTCGGTCAGGCTGTTCACGGCGCGCTTCATCGCCCCGTACGCGGGAAGCTCCGGATTCGCCCCGTGGCTGCCGACGCTGGAATTGTTGACGACGGCGCCCCGGCCCGCAGTGGCTCGGATTGCGGCCACCTCGGCGGTCAGCGCCAGCCATGTGCCCTTGAGGTTGACGGTGTAGAGCCGGTCGAGGTCGTCCTCGGGCGTCGCGTCGAGCGGACCGGGCGGCGTGATCGCGGCGCCGTTGTTGAACGCCACGTCGAGCCGCCCGTACAGCTCGACCGCCCGGTTCACCGCGGCGCGCACGCCCGGCCCGTCGGCCAGGTCGCACACGACGTAGTCGGCAACGCCCCCCGACGACCGGATCTCCGCGGTGACCTGGGCGAGCTGCGCTTCCGTACGGGCCGCGAGCAGGACCCTGGCCCCCTCGCGGGCGAAGAGGCGGGCCGCGGCCGCGCCGATGCCACGCCCGGCCCCGGTGATGAAGGCGACCTTGCCGGCGAGCAGTGCTGCATTGTTCATGCCGCGAGACTCCGCCCGGCACCGGCGGCTATCCAGGCCCCGGCCGTACCTGGCTGACCCGTCCCGCACCGGGGACCATGAGACCGTGAACCGACGAGAGCTCGCCGATTTCCTGCGCACCCGGCGGGAGCGCATCGACCCGGCCGAGGTGGGACTACCCGCCGGGCTTCGCCGCCGCACGCCGGGCCTGCGCCGCGAGGAGGTGGCCCAGCTCGCGTACATCTCGACCGAGTACTACACGCGGCTCGAACAGGGCCGCGCGTCGCGCCCGTCGCGTGAGGTGCTCGGCGGCCTGGCCCGGGCCCTGCGCCTGTCCGACGCGGAGCGGGACCACCTGCACCACCTCGCGGGCGCGCCGGTGCCGCCGCCCGGCCCGTCGCGCGAGGTACGGCAGAGCATCCTCGACCTGATCGCCCGGCTCCCGCTGGCCGCGGCCACGGTGACGTCCGCCAGTTACGAGGTGCTCGCCTGGAACGACCTCGCCGCCGCGCTCATGGAGGACTTCTCCGCCCTGCCCCGGCGCGACCGCAACCTCGTACGCCGCGTGTTCCTCGGCCCGCAGGAGCCTCAGAAGCGCCTCTACGGCGTGTCGGACGCGGACGCCTTCGCCCGCACCGCGGCGAACCGGCTGCGGGCCACGGCCGCGCGCTACCCCGACGATCCCGAGGTGCGCGCCCTCGTGGCCGACCTGCTCGCCGGCAGCGAGCAGTTCCGCGAACTGTGGGCGGCGCACGACATCCGATCCGAGCCGACGCTGCGCAAGACGTTCCGGCATCCGCTCGTCGGCCCCGTCACCGTCGACTGCGACGTGCTCGACCTGAGCGACCGCGACCAACGCGTCGTCATCTACACGGCGGCACCGGGAACGCCGTCGGCGGAGGCGTTGCGCCTGCTGTCGGTGATCGGGACCCAGCGCTTGGGCGGCAACGCTCAGTCGCGGCCGAAGTCCTGGGTCCAGTAGGCGGCACCCCCGCAGGTGTACGCCACGCCGACGCCGACGGGGCCGTCCGTCCTGGTGAGACCGCCTATCCATGTTGAGCGACAGGTTGATGGGCTCTGGCCCACTTTTGGTGGACTCGTGACTCGGTGTGACGTTCGCTCATGATCTTCGGGTGATCGGTACGACGTTGGCCGATGTGGTGTTCCCTTGGCGGGCTGCGGTGCGGGTGGAGAGGGTCAGCGACAGCGAACAGGGCATCCACGTACGAGCGCGCGCGACTGCGGCCTCGGCGACGTGCCCGGGATGCGGTACTACATCGCGGCGGGTGCACGCCCGCTACCAGCGCCGGCTGGCGGAACTACCGGTCGGTGGCCGCCGGGTGACCATCCACCTGCGGGTACGGCGGTTCGTGTGCGTGGCACCGGAGTGCGCACTGCGCACCTTCGCCGAACAGGTGCCGGGCCTGACGGCGCGCTATGCCCGGGCGAGCGTGGCGCTGCGCCGGCAGTGGCAGACCATCGCGGTTGCCTTGGCCGGCCGTCCAGGTGCCCGGCTGGCGGCCCGCTCGGCGATCGGGGAGAGCCGTTCGACGTTGTTGCGGCTGCTGCGATGACGGCGGCTGAGGTGAAGGCGGGTCCGCGGGTGCTGGGCGTCGATGACGTCGCGCTGCGGCGCGGGCACGTCTACGCCACGATCCTGATCGACATGGACACCCACCGCCCGATCGATGTGCTCGCCGGGCGTACCGCCGAGACCTTCGCCGGGTGGCTGCGAGAACACCCCGGCGTCCAGGTCATCTGCCGCGACCGGGGCGGCGCCTACGCCGACGGCGCGCGCACCGGCGCACCGGAGGCGGTCCAGGTCGCCGACCGCTACCACCTGGGGGCCAATTGCAGCGGTACGCGGCAGCGAACCTCGATGACCTGCTCGCCCCGGCGACCCACCGGTCCAGCGTGCTGGACGACTACGCCGGCTACATCCACCAGCGCCGCGCCGAAGGACTGACCGACGCCGCCATGTTGCACGCCGAACTGCAAACCCGCGGCTGGCGCGGCAGCCTACGCCGGTGTGGGCCGTGACCACGCCGCGGTCACCGCCGGACTCACCCTGTGCCCTACCGCTCCGGCGCCGTCGAAGGCCAGGTCAACCGCATCCCGTCCGGAGTCTCGTCGCCGGCGTGCTCGGCGATCGTCCAGCAGTTCTTACGCGGCAGCGGCGCCAGCAGGCCCCGAACGAAGTCACGGACCCGCCGACGCGGCTCTGGCCTGCGGAAACGCTCACCGACAGTCAGGAGCAGGTCGTCGAACAGCACCCGCCATCGTCCGGCGTCTACCCTGTATCCGGCAGCCACCGCTGCGTCGTGGTCAGTCCACACAACTGCCCATGATCGATGGTGGCTGCCTTCATGGGCCGCCCGTAGTTTCCAGCGAAACAACGCTAAGCAGTTGATCTAGGGGTGACGGCCGATGGGGCGGGTCCGGGCTCGGCCAGCGGCGCGGAGTTCACGCAGATCAGGGATGTGGTTGTAGAGGGTGCCGGGGCTGACGCCGAGCAGCTTGGCGATCGCCGTGACGCTGGTGTCGCCTTGACGTGTAGCGGACTCGGAACCGCTGCGGGCATCGGAGCGGTTCCTCACCGCCGACCCGTCGCTGACCGGATCCGCAGCGATCGACAGTTGGCGGCCCGGTGCCGCCATCTGTCGTTACTGGCGTCTCTTCTTTATCATCGGCGCATGGTGCCGGGCAGTACACGAAGCGCTACTACATCGGTGCTCCTCATATCGGAGGGCGGGTCGGCGTGGGACATGGCCGTCGCCCTGGCCGGCAGCGTCCTTCGCGGCGTTTTCGTCGGCGGCTTCCTGGGCGGCGTCCTGTTCGGGGCGACGATGCTGCTCGTCCACACCGCCGGCGTGACGCCGGTCGCCTTCGCCGCGCCGGTCCTGATCGCCGTCTTCGTGGCGGCTGTTCTCACTCTCCGCCAGCTGCCCCGCCACGACGCTCTGCTGCGCGTCGACGTCGACCGGTCGCCCGAGCCGACCCGGATCCGGCTGGTCCGCCCGTTCCGCCGCACCTGGCGGCCGATCGGTGAGCTGCGCGCGGTGACCATCACGGAACGCCGTGTCCGGCCCGCTGGTGCGAACCTTCCTGAGGTGGCCGGTCCGTCCGAGGTGACCGGTCTCTCGGAGCCTGCCGGCGAGGGTTCGCCCGAATGGGAGGATGCCTTGCCGTACGGCGTCACGGTGACCTTGACCGGTCCCGGCGGGCGGAGCTGGGCCGCGCCGTACATCAGCCACGACAGGCGGGTCAGCGACCTCGACACGGCGGACGGCCGTGCCCCGGCGCCGGTCGCGGCGCAGCTGGCCGCGCGGTTCACCACCATGCTGGACGGCACGCCGGCCGTGGTGCAACATGAGCGCCATTGGGTGGACCTACCCCCCGGCAAGGGTGGCACCTCGTCGTGGTTCTCCGGCGGTTCCGCGTCGGCGAACAGCGGCGCCATCGGCGGCGGGTGCTGAGCGGACCGCCACGTCGCGGAGGCGGCTCGCGGCGGCCACCGTGGCGGCGGAGGCCTCGGCCATGCCTCGTCGAGCAGCTGCTGCCGGTTCTCCCCGCCCCGGGCCCGCTCGGCCAGAGCCTCGGTCGGTTTCTGCTTGGCCGCCGACTCCCGCCCCGAGACCGCCTGATCGAACAGCAGCAGCGTCTCGTCCAGCACGTCGACCGCGGACTGCGCCAACACCGTCAGCAAGATCGGATACCGGCGTTCCGGCTCCCGCCGCTGCAACGCCTGCGGCGTCAACCGGCGCCCCACACCGGCCAGGAACCGGCGCCGTTCCGCCGGCAACATCGACAGATCCAGCGTGTGCTCGTCCAACCGGCGCAGATAGGCCAGCTGCTCCAACTCCGCCTTCACCGCGGCCGGGCTCGACGACGTCGGCCCGATTCCCGACCACGCCAGCGGCGTACGCCCCAGAAACGCATCCGGCACCAACAGCAGGTCCAACTCGTCGCGCCGCTGATCAGTCAGCAGGTGCGCCACCCGGGACCACGTCTCCTCCCGCGCCCGCGCCCGGGCCGTGGCCACATGCTCCAACAGGTAGATCACTCCCGGCCGGACCACCCGAGCCGAGATCAGATACTCGCAGCCCAATCGGAACAACACCCTCGGCGAATCGTGCTCCACTCGCCCGCGCGAACGGGAACTCGTCCACATTCCTTCCACCCCGCCGCGCTCATCGTGCGCCACCCGGCGTACGCGGCCACCTCCCGCAGATGATCCGTACGCGTCTGCTCCCGCGCCGTACGGGCGGCGAGCCGGCCTGTATGCCGACCGGGACGCGGTGGTGGCGGCGCCTGGCCCGGCGTCAGATGCCGGGCAGGCCTGCCAGCCCGGCGGCGAGGCCGAGGCCGGCGCTGATGCCGAGGACCCGCAGGACCGACCATTTCAGCCGGAAAATCAGCACGGCGGCGACCACGGCGATAGCCATCGGCACCGGGCGGATCGTGGCGAGATCGGGCAGTTGCAGGTGCAGCGGCCCGCCGGTCACCTCGTGCACGTCGGTGAAGAGGGTGTGCACGGCGAAGTAGAGGCCAAGGTTGGCGATGACGCCCACCACGGCGGCGGTGATACCGGTCAGCGCGGCGGATAGCGCGTGGTTGCCGCGCAACCGTTCGACGTAGGGGGCGCCGAGCAGGATGAACAGGAAGCAGGGCACGAACGTGACCCAGGTGGTGAGCAGGGAGGCGATGATCCCGGCGGTCCACGGGTCGAGGGTGCCGGGGTGGTGGTAGCCGCCGAGGAAGGCGACGAACTGGACGACCATGATCAGCGGGCCGGGGGTGGTTTCGGCGAGGGCGAGGCCGCGGACCATGTCGCCGGCCGACAGCCAGCCGTAGTGCTCCACCGCGCGTTGGGCGACGAAGGCGAGTACGGCGTAGGCGCCGCCGAAGGTGACCACGGCGGTGCCGGAGAAGAACAGTCCCTGCTGGGTGTAGACGCTGCCGGTGCCGGTGAGCACGGCGACGGCGGCGATCGGGACGAACCAGGCGGCGAGGCCGATGGTGAGGACGGTGATCATGCGCCGCGCCGACGGCTGGTCGTGGTGCAGGGCGTCGTCGGAGATCAGCGGCGGCGGCCCGTCTTTCCCGTTGCCGTGGGCGGCGCCGGCCTCGACGAGGGTGGGCCGCCAGCGGTGCAGCGCCCAGCCGGTGATCCCGGCCGCGGCGACGATGATCGGGAACGGCAGCCCGAACACTGCCAGCGCACCGAACGCGGTCACGGCGAAGCCGACCAGGATCGGGTTGGTCAGGGCCCGGCTGCCGACACGCCAGACGGCTTGCGCGACGATCGCGACCACGGCCGGGGCGAGGCCGGCGAACAGGGCCGTCACGACGGTGGTGTCGCCGAAGCCGACGTAGATCGCGGACAGGGCGAGTAGCGCGATCATGCCGGGCAGCACGAACAGGGTGCCGGCGGCCAGGCCGCCGGGTAGGCCGTTGAGCAGCCATCCGACGTAGATGGCCAGCTGCTGCGCCTCCGGGCCGGGCAGCAGCATGCAGTAGTTGAGCGCGTGCAGGAACCGTTTCTGGCCGATCCAGCGGCGTTCGTCGACGAGGTGGCGTTGCATCACGGCGATCTGCCCGGCCGGGCCGCCGAAGGTTTGCAGCGAGATCAGGAACCAGGCCCGGATCGCGTCGCGCATCGGCACCACGTCGCGCGCCGGTGCGCCGCCCGGCGCGGTCGGTGCCGACGTGGGATCGGCGGGTGTGGTGGGCGGGTCGATGCTGGTCATCGGCTTTCTCCGGTCAGGCGGGCGGGTGGTTGAGCAGCAGGGCGCGGCGGTGGTATTCGTAGAGCCCGTCGAAGATCGGGCCGGTGAGGGCGAGGACCTGCTCGTCGTCGCAGATCATGGACAGGCCGCGCAGGATGACGTCCAGGCCGGGGGCTTCGGGGGCGTCGTAGCGTTCGTCGTCGAGGTCGGCTTCGTGCACGATCTCGGCGAGTTTCCACAGCACCGGGTCGGTCAGTTCGTAGCGGCGCACGATCGTTTCGAAGCTGCAGTCGTCGCCGTGGTGGCCCAGCTCGACGCCGCGCATGTCGAACGGGGTCGCGTCGGCGGGCACCGCGGTCGGGTCGGTCACGAACGTGAACACCGCGTCGGGGTCGAGGTGGCGGCGGATCAGCCAGGCGCACGCGGCCCGGTCGATGTGCACGCCGGCGCGGGTGGCCCACTTCATGCGTCCTCCTCGATCAGGACGGCGGTCGACGGTTCGTCGCCGGTCAGGGCCTGCACCGCGGCGCGGGCGGCGTCGCGTTCGAGTGGCGGGAAGAAGTCGCGGCGGTCGATGCGGCGCAGCTCGGAACGCAGCCGGCGCACGACACGGATCCGTTCGGTGTCGGCTAGGCCGGCGGCGGCGTGCGCCTCGGTCAGCACGGTGGCGTATTCGGCGGCGCGGGCGGCACGCATCGTCTCGGCGACGGCGCGTTCCTGCGCGAAGCTGGCTGGGGCGGCCAGCCACACCATGGCGGAGCCGCCGGCCTGGAGGATCTCGTCGGCGATCCAGTCCAGCGACTCCCGGGTGCGGGCGTCGGACGGAAGCGCGACCAGGCCGTCGCCGAGGCGGGCGACGCCGAGGCGTTCCAGCTTGCGCCACACCGCAATCCGCGGCGCGGACGGCTCGCGCGGGATCCGATAGGACAGCAGCACCCACTGTCCGGGCGACCCGGTCATGACGGCTGGCCGGGGAGGGTCGCGGCGAGCTCCTGCACCCGGTCACGGATCTCCGCGCACAACTGGTCGTGGAACTGCTGCTGCTTCAGTTGCCACCGGTGGTCGGCGGGGAACACGTCAGTGCCGTCGATGGCGACCACGAGGTCCGCGTCCGGGACCGCCGACATCGGCCGGGGCATCGCCTCGTCCAGCAACGGCCGCATCGGCGTGCCGTGCAGCAGCCGCGCGGCGTGCACGCTGACCTGCTGCTGCGCTTCCACCCCGGCCGAGGTCGGGGCAGCGCCAGCCCGTTGCACCAGGCCGCCGCGATCCGGCTCTTGCCCGCACCGTGCGGGCAGACGAACACCACCGTGCGCCCGCTGCGTCATGGCCATCGACCTCCACCAGCCCTCCAACCTCCTCTGTAACCACGGTTACAGTAACGGAAGGTGTGCGGGATGCCAGCACGTGCTCGCTACGTGGGACCGCGTGGCCGGCAGGTCGCGAGCGCCAGCCGGCCACGGGGTGGCGAGATCCGCGGGTTCAGGCGGCCGTGCGGGTGGCATCGATCGCGGTGCGCAGCGTCCGGGCGAGGGCCTGCGCGTCGGCGTGGGCCCAGAAGTGCAGGTAGAACACCGCGTGCGCGGTCAGCGTCGCGGCGATCGTCACGAGCAGGTCGTCGAGCCGGGTGGACCCGCCGGACAGCGCGGTGAACGCGTCGGCGAAGCCTGAGTACCAGACCAGGTGCCTCAGCCGAGTCCGATCTGGCGGTGGAAGTCCCGGTCGTCCCAGAACAGGAACTCCTCGTCCCTGTACCCCTTGCGCCGGTTCCAGACGCCGACCGTGGCCATGTTGATGGCGTGCCAGCCGATCTGTTCCACAACCGTGGAAGCTGCGCGGTGACATCTCGCGCCGTTCAGGTCCTCGACGGACGTGTCGATGAAGGGGTGTCATGCGCGTGCGTTCTGCCGTGCTGATCGACCGTCTTCGAGGTGTGGGTGGATGCGAACGTTGAGCGATCTTCGGCTTGGTGCCCGGCTTGGTGTGGCCTTCGGGGCGGTCGCGGTGTTGATGGTGGTCGCGATGGGTGTCGGGCTCGATGGCATCACCACGGGCCGTGACGGCGCTGCCCGCATGCATGACACGGCTGCGGTCGCGACACTGGCGAGTGAGGCGAAGTTCCAGGCGGCGGACATGGCCGGCTGGCAGACCGGCTACCTGTTCGACACGCTGCGGGGAGTAACTCATGCCGCTAGTGACGACGTCGGGCAGCGGGAGCAGTTCCTCGCCTCAGCGGCCCGATTGCACCAATTGCTCACCGACCTGAACACACAGCCGATCTCTGACGATCAACGTGGCATGGTCGGCGACGCGGTAGCGGCATACGAGCGCTTCATGCAACTGGACCAGAAGATTGTTGAGCTATACCGGACCGGTACGCCAGCGAGCCTGCGGGCCGGCGGTGAACTGGCGTCCGGCGAGTCACTGGAGTGGTTCGGCAAGGTCGCCGACGCGGTGGGGAAGCTGTCGGCTGATGCGCTGCAGGCGCAACAACAGGTAGCTGACGCCACGCATGCCGACAGCGGCCGGTCGCAGAAGTTGCTGATCGTCGCCGGTATCGCCTGTCTGCTGCTGGCCTTGGTGTTGTCGCTGCTGGTGACCCGATCGATCACCAGGCCCATCGCGCGCATCGTCACCGTGCTGAAAGGGCTCGCTGCCGGGGACCTGACCGGCACCACCGGACTCACCAGCCGCGACGAGCCGGGGCAGATGGGCCGGGCTCTGGACACCGCGGTGACGAACTTGTGCCAGACAGTGACCACGATCGGGGGATCGGCGGTCACGTTGGCCGGCGCGTCGGAGGAGTTGTCCGCAGTCAGTTCCCAGCTGCAGGCCGGGGCAGCGGACGCCGCCACCAGGGCCGGTGTCGCCTCGCGCGGCTCCGAGGAGGTCAACGCCGGCGTGCAGGGCATCGCCGCCGGCGCGGAGCAGATGAGTGCCTCGATCAGCGAGATCGCCAGCAACGCCAGCCAGGCCGCGCAGGTCGCGCAGCAGGCCATGACCGTCGCCCAGCGCACCACCGCGCAGGTCGCCCAGCTCGGGACGGCCAGCGCCGAGATCGGCGACGTGGTCCGCCTGATCACCAACATCGCCGAGCAGACCAACCTGCTGGCGCTGAACGCGACCATCGAAGCCGCCCGCGCCGGGGAGCTCGGCAAAGGCTTCGCCGTGGTCGCCGGGGAGGTCAAGGAGCTGGCGCAGCAGACCGCGAAAGCCACCGAGGAGATCACCGCCCGGATCGGTGCGATCCAGACCTCCAGCGGTACCGCCGCCGCAGCGATCGGGGAGATCACCGAAGTGATCCAGCAGATCAGCGACTACACCACCACGATCGCCTCCGCGGTCGAGGAACAGACCGCGACCACCGCGGAGATGAGCCGTTCAGTGGCCACCACCGCTACCACCAGCGGCGACGTTGCCCGCACCGTCTCCGGTGTCGCCGAAGTCGCCACCGCCACCGCCACCGGCGCCGACGCCACCCGGCACGCCGCCGCCGACCTGACCCGGCTCTCCAACGACCTGACGCAGCTCGTCAACCAATTCCGTCACTGACCCGCCCCGGCCCACCAACCGACTAACAGACGAGAAATGCTGGTGCCCCACAAGGCCCAGACCCCACCACCGGTTCCGACGCCAGACGAGCTGAAGGCGTGGACCATCGGGGCGCCACTGGCCAAGAGCGAGCTGCAGGTCGGCCTGGAGGCGCTGCTCGGCGAACTACGGTAGCCCGATCATGGATGCCGCCCGGCGCCGAAGTCGCATTCGCGGTAATCACGGCGGAAGGGCCGACCCCCGGGACAGCGGGGCCGGCCCTTCCGCCGTCTCGGGGCCGCCCGGCTTACCGCGTCTGCGGTTCGCCGGCGGCCCGCTGCCGTTCGTGGCGCTCGTGCCGGGCGCGTCCCGCCACCGGCGTTCCTGGGCGCCGG
Source organism: Actinoplanes teichomyceticus ATCC 31121 (assembly GCF_003711105.1). Lineage (NCBI taxonomy): Bacteria > Bacillati > Actinomycetota > Actinomycetes > Micromonosporales > Micromonosporaceae > Actinoplanes > Actinoplanes teichomyceticus. The sequence goes on along the minus strand of NZ_CP023865.1, from coordinate 4,246,732 downwards.
CGTCCGCGGCGCCCGGCGCGTCGACGGCGGTGGCCAAGGCGGCCCGAATCTCGGCCTCGGTCCAGCCGACGGCCAGCAGCCCGGCGATCTGGTGCGCCAGCGCCGACACCCGGCCCCGGGAGCGCCGGCGCCCCGACGCCAGCGAGCACGGTCACCGACGGCCAGCGGCGCCGGTGAGTCCTTCGTGCTTGCCACAGCCGTCGCGAAGTCTGGGAATGGGCGAGCGTGCATGGCCGTACGTCGCGGCGCCCCGAATTGCTTGAGCGCTTCCCCCTCGCGGGTGATCCGAAGACGACGCCGGCCCACGGACGACCACTCTCCTGGCCACCTGCCAGTGCGGATATTTCCGTGAGGTCGTTTCCTAGCCGGACGATCTTCCGCTGGTGCTCGAACCGGGTCTTCCCCCGCCCCAGATGCTCCTTCGCCACCGACGGATCAACTGCTCCGACCCGACCGGCCACGTGCTCGACCGCCTCCGTCGGCACGTCCAGCGGATCGGCGAGGAACAAGCCCAACGCCCGCACCACCGAGCGGCACGCGGCGACCGCTACCTTGTGCGGCATGAACTACAGCTACTTCGCCGCCCGTTCCGACGCGGCCGCCATTGCGGTCCTGGACCGGCCCGGGAGTCCGGGTCAGTCGTCGGCGGACGCCGGCCTGCTCTCCGAGCTGGTCGACGGGGTGGGGTTCTCCCAGGATCTCGGCTACTACGCCGATCTCATCCTGGGTGGCGGCACCGACGTCGACCTCGAAGACTGGGAGCATCGCATCGACGCCACCACGGACGAGCGGAGAGTCATTCTCCGGGTGCCGCCGATCCTGGTCCGGGCCATCGCAGACACCGACATCGAGCACCTGCACAGCCTGGTCCCGGCCTGGGCGCAGTTCCCGCACTTCGCCGAGCGGAACCCGGACCGCCTCCGCACCTTCGCCACCGACCTGCACCGCCTGTGCCGGACAGCCACCGAAGCGAACGGCGGCGTCTATTCCTACGGATGGGCCTGACCCGCCGGCGCCATCCGGTGAGGGCGTCGACCCGCAGGATGCGTCGTTCGGCGGGACAGCCGCGTACGGTCTGCGGTTGTAGGGTGCGGTGAGCGTCTTGCCGGCCCGATCCCGGAGGTGCCGTGGCCACCGAACCTACCGTGCGCGATGTCGTCGAGAGCGCGATCACGCTGCGGCTGGTGAGCGCCGAGAAGGCCGCGGTCCTGTCGGACTGGTCGGATCATCCGCTGTCGGAGTACGGCGGCGGTGACACCGAGGCCGAGGTGGCGGTCGGTGTGCTGATCGACCTGCAGGTCGGCTTCGAGGTGCACAGTGACGATGTCGACGACCTGGTCTCCGGCTACGAGGGGACGTTCGAGGAACTGACCGCGTGCACCGACGGCCTGGTCACGGTCGCCGACGTCGAACTCATCGAGTCTGCGAAGGGTTACGACGTGCTGCGGTTCAGTCTCAACGGCGAGCTGGTCGAGTGGACGGTCGAGCACCGCGGCGGCGACTACCTCGACCAGATGCCCTTCTTCGAGAACATGGACGCGTTTACTGCACCGGCCGTACCGAAGCGGTGGGCTTTGATCGACATCGACGGTGAGCCCCTGCCCGGGCGGTACGTCTTCGGTGAACCGGCCGCTCTGCACGCATTCGGCGAGCGGTTCGGTATCACGTTCGAGGTCTACGCCGCTGGGTGAGGCCACGGCGCGGTCCGGCGGAGTCCGCCAGACGCGAGCGCACCCCGGAAAGGTCGTCCGGCCGGTCGGGCCGGAGACCAATTTTTTCGGTACGCCGCTGCAGGTGTAGGCCCGAGATACTAGTGAGACCGCTTATTCAACTGTCGCGAGTTCCGCTTCCATGAGCTCCCCCTCACCACGTTGCGTGACGGCTCAGCCGGTGTCCCCATCGCGGTTTGTGTTCGATGTGCGGCGGGCGGCGGTGCGGCCCGGGTTCGCGTCCGCGGTCGTCGGGCCAGGCCCGCAGCGCCTTGCGCGCCTCCTGCGGGACCGGCACCGTGCGGAGCTCATCGCCCTTGCCGTGCAGCCGCAGCGTGCCGGTGCGCTCCGTGACGACCCGGTCACCGGTGTCGAGGCGGGCGCACTCCTCGACACGGGCGCCGCAGTAGAACAGCACCGCGACGATCGCCGCGTCGCGGGCGTCGCGGGCGTCGCGGGCGCCGCGGCGACGGGCGCCGCGTTCGACCTTGCCCTGCTGCGCGCGGTCCAGGGGGTCCGGCGCATCGGCCGCGGCACGCGCGGCCGGTCGACCTTCAGCCGCATGCCGGCGCCGTGTTCGTAGAGCAGGGTGACGGGGGCCAGCGCCTGGTTGACGGTGGAAGCCGCGCGCCGCTGGGCCAGCAGGTGCCGACGCCGGGCGGTGACGGCGGCCTCGGCCCCGATCGCGCCGGTGAACGCGTCCGGATGGGCGCCGGCCTGCCCGGCCAGCCACGCCAGGTAGGCGTGCAGGTGCCGGCAGTACGCCCGCTTGGTATGCGGCGACAGCGTCGACCGGTCCCGGTCCCGCTCGGCCGTGGCGAGCGCCGCGGCAGCGGCGTCCGCACCGGGGTGGAGGGCGACGATATCGGCAGCCACGCACCCGGCCACACCGCGGCGGTCACGGCCGGTCTGCTCGTGGCCGCGGTACGGCGGCGGTCACGGCCAGCGGGCCAGGACCGGCCGGGTGATGTCACTCTGCGACTGCCGGGACCGACGTTCCTCCTCCGGTAGGCCCGCCCACCGATCATGCCTGGACCGTGCGGCATCGCTCTGCGACTGGCGCCATCGCAGCTCCTCGTCCGACAGCAACGGCGCCGCGACGGCGCCTCCGTCGCGAGCACGATCCGCAGCACCCTGCGCCTGGCGGCGCCTGCGCTGAGCGGCAGACAGCTTCACTCGGCGCGAACTCGTCTCGGTCATCACTTCATCGTGAGCGCTCGTCGCGTTTCACGAGCGACCACCCTATGAAACAGCGGCCCGCGGCTTCCTCGCCGGGCGAGCCGAACGCGCGGGCCGGGTGCCGTGCCGCCCGCACAAGGGCGGGGCCCGCGCCGCGCGGCCGTACCGGACGTCGGGGGACTCATGGGCCGGGGGCTCACTCATGGGGTGCGCCGGCTGCGCCCTCGCGGGTTCACGGGGGGCCTCTCCGATGACGCCTCACAAGTCGGCTCACGAGACGCCTCACAGCCACGGGCCTCGCCGATGGCGTTGGACAGCAGCAGGGCGCGCTAGGCGGTTTCGGCGGTGTGCCGGGTGACGGTGCTCGCGTGCTGGGTGCCGGTGGCGGTGCGTAGTTCGTGGGCGTGGCCACTCACCCATCTTCGTGCCGCCCCTCATGTTCCCTGTCGGGCTGGCGCCAGGCGCTTCGATGTCCGAGTCTGTCCGGGACAGGGGGGAAGCCTAGAAACATCGATGGATGACACTGCAGCCTTTGATTGGCAAGCGGAGACGCCCACGACGGTGTTGCGAGCTGCGACGACCTTCCGTGTGGCATTCGGCTCCACGTTATCCCCGAACGGGAGGAGAGCGGTTCGTGCGTATTCGTCATGTGCTGACAGGGGCGGCACCCGCCGTAGTCGTGATGCTGGCTCTGCTGGCGGCCGAGGCGCAGGCCGCGTCGGCAGCGCCCGGTGACGCCGCGATGCCGACAGGCGCAGGCTTGGCGGCGGTCGAGGTGACATGCGGCAACGCCTAATGGCCCCACTTCAACAGGAACGCCGGGGCGGGTGAGGCGTTGGTTACCGCGCCGGCCCGGACCGGACCGTACGGCCAGTGCACCGAGGTCGGAACCATCGCCCAGGAGACTTTCGTCCTCTATGACTGCTACGTCACCAATGGCTACGGCAACACCTGGACCTGGGTACGCAGCGAGGAGGGACGCAGCCTCGGCTGGGTCTGGGACAAAAACTTGCAGTACGGAGGAGCCGGCGAACGCTGCTGATAACGGCTGGTGCCGGATACCGCAGGCAGGGTTGCTCGCGCCGTGACTACCTCGGTCAGGTGGCGGCGGGCGTGAAGACCGTCAGTCAGAAGGGCCGCGTGTCCCGGGTCCGCCGTCACCACGATCAGCATGTCGACGAGCGTGGGAGCAACGGAGATGACAGCAGCAGCGTTATTCCGGGTAGAGGGCACGATCCGCACCGGCACCACCGGTGACGGCATGGGGCACGTGACGTTCCTGTTGCTTGCCTTCTTCGCGGATGTGGACCGAGCCTGAGAGTGCCTCGGCCTCGGTGAACGCTCGTCGTGCGGCGGCCGGGTCCACGCCTGTATAGGCGTGTCCGAGGCTGACCAGGGCTGCGGCCTGCAAGGAGTGCCAGCCGCGTCGGCGCCACCGCTGCACGGATTCTTCGAGCAGGGTGATGGCGTCATCGTTGTTTCCGGCAGCAAGTTCGATCTCGCCGAGTATCTGTAGTGCCTCGGCGAGGTGGTGGCCCATCCGGTATTCCCGGCTGAGGGCCAGTGCCTGTTCGGCGGTGCTGCGTGCCGCCGGGTCGCCGCGGCGCATGTGCAGGCGTGCCAGCGCGAGCAGGGTGAGCACCTCGGTGTAGGTGTCTCGGTAGCGGCGGGAGATGGCCAAGGATCGGTCCAGCATCTCCTGGCTGGTGGTGAGGTCGCCCATCTCTCGCAGGCCGATTCCGGCGAACTGCAGTACGGTCGCCTCCCATCTGGCGTTACCCATTACGTGCGCCCGTTCGAGTGCCGCAGTGATATGGGCGATCGCGATGTCGAACTGTCCTTGATCGAAGGTCGCGACGGCGAGGGCCAGGTAGGCGCGGGCCTCGCCGCCGACATGTCCGGATTTCCGCGCGAGTCTCAAAGCCTCTTCGGCCATGCTGACGGCCTGCGCATGGGCGCCTGCGGCCGTCAGCGACCATGCGCACATGACCGATGCGTCGGAGCTGCCGGGCAGGTGTCCCAGCGCGGTGAACATCTCCAGCAGCCGTGACGCGTCGGCGTGCTGGCGGGCCATCGCGGACTCGTTGCGGTCCTGGTCGATCCAGGTCCAGACGTCGATGAGACCGCGGAGCATGACGGCTTCACCGAGCAGGTTGCCGCTGCTGTGGCAGACCGCCATCACCTCGGTGTTCAGGGCGGCCCAGTCCGCGTACATGCCCCGCAGATCGAAGTACTTCTCCAGGCATCCCGCGAGGTCGAAGGCCAGGTCGTCAAGCTTGAGCCGGCACGCCTGGCGCACCGCGGACAGCAGCGCCGCGAGTTCGGCATCGAACCACTCCTCCGGGTCGACGCCCCGGCCGGTCCAGCCGGGAATCGGTGGCCGGAGCGCGGGACCACTGATCCGGGCGTAACAGGGGCCGGGAATGCCGGCCGCCATCCGATCGGCCACCGCCAGCCAACCGCCCAGCCCTCGCCGCAGCGCCCGGTCCCGGTCGCCGAGTGATTCCTCGGCCTCCGCGCGCTCCGCCGCGAAGACCCGGACCAGGTCGTGGAAGCGGTACCGGCACCCGGCCGTCGCTCTGTCATCAGTGACCATGAGCAGCTGAGCGTCGACCAGCGCGTCGACGTGTGCTTCGACCTCGTCCGGAGAACTCTCCAGGACGACGGCGGGAAGCCAGTCCGGGAAGTCGGACGCGGTGAACAGGCCCAGCAGCCGGAACAGCCGCCGGGCCCCGGCGTCAAGCGCCCGGTAACTGAGCGCGAGCGACGTCCGTACGGCCAGATCTCCCATGGTGAGCCGGTCCAGGCGGCGGTGTTCGTCGCCGAGCGCGGCGGCAAGATGCCTCAGGCCCAGCCCGGGGCGTGCCGCCACCCGGGCTCCGGCGATCCGGATCGCCAGTGGCAGGTCACCGCAGAGCCGTACGATCTCGGCCGCAGTGCTCGGCTGTGCCTCCACACGCCCGTCGGCGGCGATGTGACCGAGCAGCCGGATCCCGTCTGCGCCGCGGAACACGCCCAAGTCGAGCCGGTACGCCCCCTCCAGGTCGGTCAACCGGTTCCGGCTCGTCACCAGCACCGCGCAGGACGCGGCGCCCGGCAACAGGGGACGGATCTGCTCGGCCGACGCGGCGTTGTCCAGTACGACCAGAACCCTGCGCCCGGCCAGTGAAGACCGGTACTGCGCGACCCGTTCGGCGGGATCCGCCGAGATCACCCGATCCGGTACGCCGAACGCCCGCAAAAACCGCGCCAGCACCTCCGCTGCCGGCAGCGCCGACGTGTCCGCGCCACGCAGGTTGACCCAGAGCTGCCCATCCGGAAACGCCGACGCCGCCCGGTGCGCCACGTGCACGGCGAGAGCACTCTTGCCAACTCCTCCCATCCCCGAGATGGCGACCAGCGCCGGCCCGGCATGCGGCCGGCCCGCACCGGCCGTCAGCCGGCTCAGCACAGCCTGCGCCTCGGTGTCGCGACCGGTGAAGTCCGCGACGGCCGGGGGCAGCATCGCCGGGACGGGCCGGCGATACGCGGGTACCGCCGGATCCGGACGGCCCTCCGCCGGTTCGGCGGGCACCGCAGCACCCTCAAGATCCGGCCCGAAGAGGGTAGGCATCCCCGGCGTGCCATCAGGTCCTCTCGTGCCGTCGGCGCCGGCAACCAGAGCGTCACGAGCCGCGAGCCACTCCACCACCGAGCTCTCGCCCAATCCGCAGGCACCGACGAAAGCGACCACCAGTTCCCGCCGGGGCAACGTCACACGACTCAGCATCGCGGCCGCAGTACTACGCGGCAGGACATGCCCCGCAGCGCCCGCACGCGCCTCCAACTGCCGCAACGTCATCCCGGACCAGGCTCGCAGCCGCTTCAACGCGGCGACGAACTCAGCGACGGTTCGCAAACCGTCCGGCCGTGGCGGCTGCGATGTCACAGACATCAACCGTCACCTCCGAAAAGCAGGACATCGATCAGTTTCGACCTTATCAAGTCATTTCACCTGTCCTGCCACAGCGGCACAGCGAGACACTGTCCAACAGCCCTCGCCGGCAGCCGTACACGAAGGCCGCCCCGCTCGGCCGGGAACGGGTTGCCTCCACCTGCGACCTCGGCCGATGTGCCAGGTTGATGCATCAACCTGGCGCTCAACAGCACCGTCGAGCAGACCGCCCAGCGGATCGCCCGGCTCGGCCAGCCGCAGCCCGGCGCCGGCGGCTGCGGCACTCCTCACCCGGGTACGACTACGACTACCACCGGAACCACCCCGAGTCGCATATCGACCACGGACCGTCGCTGTAATCCCGGCCCGCGACGTTGCCGCGAGACGGTCGGTTAGCGTGTCGTTTAACCAGTTCCGCGGGGTTGGTGCCGTTCTTATGGTGGGCCGGTCGTTGATGCGCCTGGCCGGTGACCAGGCCCGTCCAAAGTCTCACCTTGTCCGGGACAGGTGACGGACAAAGCCGTGAACAGCTCCGACAGGTACCGGCTGTCCGGGACAGCTGGTAGTCCTTGCGGCAGCCCAGGAATCTTCAGCAACATCGATGGCGCGCGCTAAGGAACGAACCGCTTCTACGGCATGCGAGCTGCGCTGTTGAGGGGCTCTCGTGCGGGCGCGTCAAAGTCAACCAGAAGAGAAGAGCGAGGAATCTCATGAGGATCCGTAACGTGATGGCTGTACTCGCGGTAATCGCCACCATCGCGTTCGGCGTCGCATCAGGTGCGACACCGGCCAACGCCTCACCCACCACCGAGGGTCCCAGAACCGCACCTCTCGCAGCCGCAGCCGACTGTTGGACGCCGACGCAGTGGGGTCATAATCAGCACGCCCACACAGGGGGGCATGCCATCTCCCACAGCGGACCTTACGGCTCCTGCGAAAGCTACGACGTCGATGACGCCTGGGTGTCAGTGATGTGCCAGTACACCAACACGTACGGCAACGTCTGGTACTACACCGACTGGGGATGGATCTACGGCGCGAGGTACCTGTCGTTTCCGTACGGCGGCGTGACAAGAACGTGCACCCGGTGAGCTGATCCGTGCCCGCCGTCGGGCATAGGCGCCTGCGCCTCGTCGATCACGACCAGCCGCGGGTCTCCCTCGGGGCTGTGGGGTCGATCAGGCCGAGCAGATTCGTCCGGGCGCGGCGGCGCAGCAGCTCGTCGCTGGCCCGGCCGATCAGGTCCCGGGCGCCGGCGGCCGGGATCAGCCGCGATTCGGCGGCGCCGATCTCGTCGCCGGTCAGCGGGGCCAGCTCGGCGCGGGTCCGCGCCGACGCGCGGCGGCGGGCCGTGCCGAGCCGCTTGGCCTCCGCGCGGGCATGGGTCCGGAACGCCTCGGTCTGCTCGGCCGACAGCTGGCCCTGCGGGTAGGCGGTGCACAGGTGCTCGCCGTCGCGGTAGACCTCGATGAACCGGTCGTCGTGCGGCATGAACCGCACGTGCACGCTCTGCCCGCGCCGGCCCTGCAACTCGGGCGCGACGTAGGCCAGCTCCTTGAACCTGATGCCGTCCTTGTTGATCGTGCGTTCGACCCCGGCCAGCAGCAGGTGCCGCAACGAGCCGACCTCGATGCGGTGCACCGCGGTCGCGTCGTCGGCCCACGCCTGCGCCGGGGTCCGCGCGGCGAGCATGCTGTCCGGGCGTTCGGTGTTGTACCAGGCCACCCAGGGCGCGAAGCGCTGAGCGACGAATCGCTCGATCCTCGTCGGCGCAAGCGTGGCGGTCTCGGCGGCAGCCTTGTCCCGGCCGGTGTCCGCCAGCGGCCCGTGCAACCGGCCGCCAGCGTCGCGGGGGCCTTTGGTGTAGCCGGGCAGCCCCACCAGCAGGGTCTGCTCCATGCTCTGATGAACCCGCTCGATCTTGCCCTTGCGATGCGGGGTGAACCCGGGCAGCCGGTGCGTGTCCACGCACAGCGCCGCCAGAGCGTCCTTGACCGCTTGTGCGGCGAACTCGAGCCCGCGGTCGAGGCGCACCATCGCCGGGACCGCACCGAACGGGCCGCGCTGCTCGTCGACGACCAAGGCCATGCGTAACGCGGTGAGCACCGTGCCGGTGTGTGGGGTCAGCGCGATCGCCCAGCCGACCAGCGCCCTCGTGCCGTCGTCGATGATGCTGGTCAGCCACGGGCACACCGCCGGCCCGCGCGGCGGCAGCACCAGCACCGGCAGCTGCTTGTGGTCCAGCTCCCACACCACGTTGCGGCCGGTCGCCGGTCGGGTCAGTACTGCAACGGCAGTCAGCAGAGTGCGTGGCCGCGGCGTTTGTAGTGGCTGAGGCGGGCTTGGCGTCGTCGTCGCCAGCGTGACCACCACCAGACGTGTTTGGCCTGGTGGCGGCGGACCAGTAGTGCGGCGATGAGGCGTCTGATCTCGGGTACCGTGTAGCCGATCATCATGCCGTCGCTGCCGTGGGTTCCGCTTTTTGGAGTCGTCGTTTTGGCGACGACGAGCCAGGCGAGAGCGGCCATGGACAAGGTGATGTGGGCGTGCCAGGCCCGCCAGTCCCGGACCTGGTACTCGTCGAGTCCGGCCTGGCCTTTGGCCTGCTGGAAGCATTCTTCGACGGCCCAGCGGGAGCCGGCGATGCGGGCCAGGTCCATCAGCCGGGTTCTGCGGGGGCCGTAGCAGACGTAGTAGGCCAGCTCGCCGGTGGTGCGGTTGCGGCGGGCCAGCAGCCAGTGCCCGCGCCCCGGCCGCCAACAGATCCGGACCGGCACCCGGGCCCAGTCGTATTCGCGAGGGCCATGAGCGCCCGGACCGGCGCAGATACGCGACCAGGCCCGGCCGGGCAGCGCGGCGATCAGGTCGTCGGCGCGGGCGGTGCCCATGCTGGTGGTGATCATGTCGTCGTTGCGGCGGGTCGCCACCACATACGACTGATCGTGGCTTTCGAGCCACACCGCAACGATTTCGACTGGCCGTAGGCCTCGTCCTAGTTCTTTAGATCCCCCCGGACCGGGGCTCGGTGGACCGGGCCCGGGTGGACCGGATCCCCAGCCACTACGACCGACAAGCCCTCACCGAGCCCTAAAACGGATCTCCTGCTGGAGTATGAGGCAGGTTTGGCACCACCGTTGCTCCTTGAGCGGTTTGCAGTTGATTGTAGCTTTGACAAGTGACTTTTTCCATAGCCGTAGACACCCTCGAACTGTTTCGTTTAAGCTCACCGCCGTTCATCTGCTCAGCTCTTAAACAATGCTTGAGCTCCTAAACACGGAGGATCCATGAAGCGTGCCGGTCGTATGGCCCTGGCTGCACTCGCAACAATTTCCGCAACTGGGATAGTCGGGGTTGCTGCTGCCTCGCCGGCGTCCGCCGCGAGTTGCACCGCGAACGGCTCGTACTCATTCAGGCAGAGCACCAACCCGGGGTACAACACCATCTGGGTGTACAACAACAAGACCTGCAGCGGCTCTGACATTGGCTCCGGCCGAGTCAAGAAGAGCGGCAGCAACATGATCCTGTCGGTCTACGACAACAAGTGCGACAACACCGGCTTTCACCTGTATACCCACGGGCCTTCGGTCACGAGCACCGGGTGCGGGAACCAGCCCACCAAGACAGTCGCTCTCAGCAGCTTCGGCTACCCCAGGAACTTCTGGGTCAACATCGACGGCACGCAGATCAACTCGCCGGCGATGAACTTCCCTTCGTAACTGAGATAGGGCTCGCCTCGCATGCGGCAGCGTGAACCGCAATAGGGGGCCCGATCCGACGAACGCGCTGTTCGCGAAATTATTGAAGAATTGGGTGGATGGCTGAAAGCCGTCCACCCAATTCTTCAATTTAGCGTAGAGTCACTCTGCTCGCTTCCTTCGAGGGAGCAAAGCCGTTACCGCCCGCGCTGTACTGTAGCGTCGTGGTTCAGCTGGAGTTAACGCACGCCCCAAGGGTGGACGAGCGAATGTGGGAAGAGTTTCGCCACTCGTGATCAGCCGGTTCGGTGGTTCCACTTCTAAGAAAGTGCAACAGTCTGACGTCCGCAGTAGCGGGACTCTTCCCAGGAGCCATGTGCCTGGGGAACATGGGTCGGATGAGCGATATCGAACCTATTGAGATGCGATATGCCGGCTGCCGCTTCCGTTCCCGGTTGGAGGCTCGTTGGGCGGTGTTCTTCGACCACTTCAACATCCGGTGGGAGTACGAGCCCCAAGGCTTCACGTTCTCAACTGGCACCCGCTATCTGCCAGATTTTTGGCTACCCGCTCAGGAGGTGTGGGTTGAGGTCAAGGGGCAACTCTCGCTGGAGGGCCTCGCCACGGTCTGCCGGGCGGGCGTCGAGTTGCCTGGTACAGAGGAGGGGATCCTCCCTCGCATCCTCCTCCTGGGCCCCGTGCCACCTCCTGGTGGCGCCCATGTTCATGGCGCTTTCGGCGGTTTTGCAGGACACGCCTTGTGGAGGATGGCCTTCTTCACGTCCGCCGCTAGACGAAAGCTGATGTCGTTCGGCGGCGGGATCCCGTGGGACCCAAGCTGATTCGAGAAGCCCGGCCGTGAACGGGAAACCAAGAAGTTGAGGCACGACATGGTGACGGCATGTCCCGAGGGTCAACTGGTTCCAGACCCGGCCGTCAGTGCCGCTTACCGCACGGACGATGGCCGTGTCCGGGACCAGCGCGCACCGCCACCTCGGCCGCCCCCTTGGCCGCCCCGTACGGTGTGATCGGATCCGGCGTGGCCGTCTCGTCGTAGCGCTCGGCCTGCCCGGAGAAGATCGCGTCGCTGGACACGTGCACCAGCCGGACCCGCACGGCCGCAGCCGCCGCGGCGACATGCATGCCACCGTCCGCGGTGGTCGCCCAGTCCGCCTGCCGGTACGCGGCATTGATGATCACCTCGGGTCTTACGCTCGCCGCGAGCTCGGCGACCGCGGCCGGTCCCGGATGTCAAGCCGCCGCTGGTTCGGCGGTCGCTCGTCCCGCGGTCGCTCGTCCCGCGGTCGCTCGTCCCGCGGTCGCTCGTCCAGCCGTCGTCGGTCCCGCGGTCGCTCGTCCAGCGGTCGTCGGCCCAGCGGTCGCCGGTCCAGTCGCCCCCTGTCCGGGCCGGTCGGCCGGTTGTGGAAGGTCGATGTCACCCGGTGTCCCGCCTGCCGCGCCTGGTGCACGACCTCCGGCCCAGGAGGCCGCTGCCTCCCACCACCAGCAGTCTCATCGCGTCCGTCATGATCGCGAGCCTGGCACGGTGGCCCGGACGGTGGGCTGCGGCCCGGGCGGTGCGCCGGACAGCTTGCGGCCCGGGCGGTGCGCCGGAAGGTGGCGGGCGGCTGTGGGCTGGACGGGCTGTGGCCCGGACGGTGGGAGCGCCGTCGGTGTCGCCTCCCGACTCAGGACTCGGCCGCGTGCGCGCGCAACTCGCTGACCACCTCCGCTCCGGACGGGGCCGCCTCCGGGTCCACCAGCCACTGCAGCATCAGGCCGGTGAGCAGGGCGAGCGGCACGGAACCGCCCAGCCCCTCCCGGCCCTGCCGCTGGGCGGCCGCCAGATGCTCGCGCAACGCGGGGGAGTGCTCGGCCTGCACGGCCGCCTCCAGCTGCGCGATCCAGAGCGGGCGGTGGGTGCTGAACGTGTCGATCAACGCCTGCCAGCGCTCCTCGGGTGAGCCGTCACCGGCCCGCGCCGCCACCGTGTCGGTGAGCTCCTCGACCGCGTCCACCAGGGCCTGGACGAGCAGCGATTCCCGCGAACCGAAGTGGTAACCGATCGCGGCGTGGTTGACGCCGGCCGCGAACGCGATGTCCCGCACGGTCGTGCGCGCCCAGCCTCGCTCGGTCAGGCATTGCTTGGCCCCGGCCAGCAGGGCGTCACGGTTTCCCACGCGCTCAAGCATACCCGAAACTTAACCGAACGGTTTATCCACCTGGATTGACCGCTTGGATAAGAGCGGGCTAGGTTGGACGCATGACAACCGTTCTGATCTCCGGCGCGAGCGTCGCCGGCCCCGCCCTGGCCTGGTTCCTGCGACGCGACGGGCACCGGGTCACCGTGGTGGAGCGTGCCCCCGAGCTCCGTGACGCCGGCTATGCCGTCGACTTCCGCGGCGCCGCACTCGACGTGCTCGCCGAGATGGAGATCCTCGACGAGGTCCGCTCACATCGGACCCGGATGGCCGGCACGACCCTGCTCGCCGAGGACGGCTCGGTGACCGGCGAGCTGCCCGCGTCGGCGTTCGGCGGCGATCTGGAGGTGCCGAAGCGGGCCCTGACCCGCATCCTGCATCGCGTGACCGACGCCGAGTTCCTCTTCGGCGACACCATCACGGCGCTCGTCCAGCACGACGGCCGCGTGACCGCCTCGTTCGAGCACGCCCCCACCCGCGACTTCGACCTCGTGGTCGGCGCCGACGGCGTCCGCTCCGCGGTCCGCCGCATCGCCTTCCCAGGTGTCGACCCACTGGAGCACCTGGGCATGTCCGGGGCCGGTTTCACCACCGACAACCACTTCGGGCTGGACCGGCGGGGCCTGCTGCAGCCGGGCGCCGGCCGAGCGATCTTCGCGCTCTGCGCAGGCGACCCGGCACGGATGACCGTAAGCCTGTCCTTCGCCACCTCGTCGGCCGAGCTGGACCGCCGGGATCGCGCTGTCCAGGAGGCCGCCGTGCGCGCGGCCTTCGCCGATCACCCCTGGCCCGCGACGCGGCGCCTGCTGTCCGAGATGACCGCGGCCGACGACTTCTACTTCGCCTCCGCCTGCCAGGTGCACCTCGACTCGTGGTCCACCGGCCGGGTCGTCCTGCTCGGTGATGCCGGCTATTGCGCGGCCCCGACCAGCGGCATGGGCACCTCTCAGGCCCTGATCGGCGCGTCCACCCTGGCTCGCTGCCTGGCGGAGGCGGACGGCGACCACACGGCCGCCTTCGACCGGTATGAGAAGGAGATGCGTCCCTATGTCACCGCGAACCAGACCCTGGGCCGGGAAGCGGTCTCCTCCTTCGGCGGCTGATCGCCACCGCTGTGCGCCGGGGAGGCCGTGCCCATGGCGGCGGACCTTCGGTCCGGCGGTGCCCCGGAGGCCGTTCCGTGGTGGCGGACTTTCGAGCGTGGTGGCAGGCCTTCGGCCTGGCGGTGCCCCCGGAGGCCGTTCCCTAGTAGCGGACCTTCGAGCCTGGTGGCAGGCCTTCGGCCTGGCGGTGCCCCGGAAGCCGCCCGTGGCGGCGGACCTTCGAGCCTGGCGGCGGACCCTCGGTCCGGCGGCGGACCTTTGACCTGGCGGCAGACCTTTGACCCGGCGACGAAGCTTCGGCCCGGGCGCCGGACCTTTCGAGCCCGGCGGCGACCTTTCGAGCCTGGCGGATCAACCCGGCGGCTGATCGGCCTCGCGGCGGATCGCCCGACGAGACGAAGGACCGCCGAGTGAGATCGCCCTGGATGATCTTGCGGCTGAGGCTGAGGCTGAGGCTGAGGCTGCGGCTGCGGCTGCGGCTGCGGCGGTGTCGGGCCGCGTTCCCCTGTCGGGCGTCGCGGCGCGAGCGGACGACGATGACGTGATGACGGGCGCGTCGGGGGTGGATCGGAAAGGCGGTGCGATTCTGCGGGTACTCCTGCGCCGCGCCCCATGCGGTCCAGCACGGGCAGCGGATGCGGGACGCCGGACAACGCCATGTCGGATCACGGCGAGCGGAACCGGTCGCCGGCGGAGGCGGACGGGGCTGCTGCGGTGTCGTCGCCCTTCGCGCCACGTGGCCCGGTGAGGTCATGCGGTGACACGCCATCACCCGCGGTGGCGGTCCTCTCGGGACAGCACACGACGACGCCTCGCCTTTGGACGGGATGATGACCGGATGACGGAGACGCGCAAGGACGAACGCCCCGCCGGTCTGGCGATCGGCTCGATGATCGCACTGGCGTTCGGGACGGTGTTCGTGGTGGTCAACAGCGGTGAGCTGCCCGAGCCGTGGCCGGTGTCGATCCGGGTGGCCGGGGTGCTCGTCGCGGTCGGGCTCGCCGCCTGGCTGCTACGTGTCACACGATCGGGAGTGGCGACACGGCAGACCGGGGCCGGCTTCGGCGACCGGCGGTACTGGTACGTGGTCGCGGCCGAGGTGATCGTCCTGTTCGCCGGCCTGAACGTGATCACCCGGGTGCTGCACGCACCCGAAGCGGCGGTCGGCTGGGTCGCCGTGGTGGTGGGATTGCACTTCAACGCCCTGGCGTGGGCCTGGCGGATGCCGCTCTTCCACCGGCTGGGGGCGGTGATGACGGCGCTCGGGGTGGCGGGTTTCGTGGCGTACGCGCTGAACGCCTCCGCCGCGACGATCGGGCTGATCGCGGGGGTCGGCTCCGGTGTCGCGCTGTTCGTGACCGTGGCGGTCGCCCTGCGGGACGTCCGCCGGGGATAGGCTCCCCCCATGGCACTGGGCGCCTTTCCGATCGTGTTCGCCACCCAGGTGGCGGCCACGGTCTCCTTCTACGAGGACCTCGGCTTCGAGACACACTTCCGGTCGCCGGCCGAGGGCGAACCCGGCTATGTCGTGCTGCGCCGCGGCGACGCCCGGATCGGTGTCGTCGACGGCGCCTGGCCCTCCGACCAGTACGCTCGCCCGCTCGGCACCGGTCCGCGCTTCGAGATGTTCGTCTACGTGGAGGATGTCGACGAGACGGTCACCCGGCTCCGTGACCGGTCGGCGGTGCTGCGAGAGGCGGCCGACATGCCGTGGGGCGAACGCATCGCGTACGTCTGCGACCCGGACGACAATCCGGTCGCGCTCGCCGCTCCGGTGCCCTGAACCCGCCCCGCTGCTCTCCGTGACCCCGCGGCTTCGACCGCGTAACCGCTTTCCGGCAGCGTCGCCGTGCGCCGGCCACAGGCCGGAGAGCGGCGGAAGTCTCGTGCGGGCCGGAACGCCGCAAGAGACCGGGAGCCGGCCCCGACGGCAGGAGACACGACTCCCGGGCGAGCCGCGAACCGCTGCGGAGGCGCCGGCGGTTCGCGGCCGGGCCGCCAAGGCTCGGCGAGGCGGCCCGCGTCGTGCCTACCGGCGCATTCGCTGCCGCGTTGTACCGGCAGGCGCCGGTGACCCGGCTGCTGCGCGAGCCGGGTCACCGCAGATCCCACCCAAGGCGGCGAGGTCCCGGTACGCCGGAGAGGCCGCACGCACCCGGGGCGGCGAGGCTCCGGTACGCCGGAGAGGCCGCACGCACCCGGGGCGGCGAGGCTCCGGTACGCCGGAGAGGCCGCACGCACCCGGGGCGGCGAGGCTCCGGTACGCCGGAGAGGCCGCACGCACCCGGGGCGGCGAGGTTCGCTTACCCCCACTGGCCGGGCTGGTAGTCCCCGGCGGGCTGTTGCGTGATCACATTCAGCCGGTTCCATGCGTTGATCAATGCGATCAGCGACACCAGCGCGCCCAGCTGTTCGTCGTCGAAGTGCTTGGTCGCGTTCGACCAGGCGTCGTCCGTGACGCCACCGGCGGCGTCGGCGATCCGGGTGCCCTGCTCGGCCAGTTCCAGGGCGGCACGTTCGGCGTCGGTGAACACCGTCGCCTCGCGCCAGGCGGCGATCAGGTTGAGGCGCGACGGGGTCTCGCCGGCGTGCGCGGCATCCTTGGTGTGCATGTCGACGCAGAATCCGCAGCCGTTGATCTGGCTGGCCCGGATCTCGACGAGGTGCGCGGTGGCCGCCGGCAGCGTCGACTCCGACACCGCCCGGCTGGCCGAGAACAGATGCTTGATGAGCTTGCCGCCGATCTGGCTGCTGCGCTGGTCCAGACGTGCGCTCATGGCGAACTCCCTGTGCTGATGGTCGGTTACCCCACTACGACTGACCAGCAACGCGATTTGTGACAGCCCCGTGCGTCGAACACGATCCTCCCCGCGCGCCGCCGGGCGGCGGCCCCGCCGGGCAGCCGGGCGCGGCTCGCCGTGAGTGAGACGCGAGGGCGTCGCTGAGCCCGGGCGTGCGGCTGCGGCGCGGCTCGCCGTGAGTGAGACGCGAGGGCGTCGCTGAGCCCGGGCGTGCGGCTGCGGCGCGGCTCGCCGTGAGTGAGACGCGAGGGCGTCGCTGAGCCCGGGCGTGCGGCTGCGGCCCGGCTCGCCGTGAGTGAGACGCGAGATCGTCGCTGAGCCCCGGCGTCCGGCTGCGGCCCGGCTCGCCGCCGCGGGCCGAGATCGCGGCCGGAACACGGCGGGCCACGGGTGAGGGCGAAGCCGTCGCTGACCCGTTGCGCCGCGCGGCCCGGGCGTGCCCCGGTAACGCAACGAGGCTCGCCACGAGGGGGCGTGAAGCCGTCGCTGACCCGGATGCGCCGCGCGGCCCGGGCGCGCCCCGGTAACGGAACGCGGCTTGCCGCGAAGGAAGCGTGAACCCGCCGCTACCGGGTGCCCGGGACGCCGGAGCGCCGCAGCGGTACTCCTTCCGATCGACCCGATCCGGGTCCGGTGCGTTCCCGGGCCGGCGGGGGCCGCTCGCCCCGGCGCCGTGGCGCCCCGAGCCGGACATCGCCGATCATGGATACTCGCCACCATGAGCCAGACGTTCGAGCCGGTCGATCAGCCCCGGCCGTCCACCGGCCCCTGCGATCCGGTGTGGTACGCCGCGTACGGGTCCAACATGTACGCCGCGCGGCTGAAGTGCTACCTGGCGGGTGGGCGTCCGCCGGGCGGGCGGCGTATTCTTCCCGGTTGCCGGGACGCCTCCGAGCCGGCCGCCACGGCGGCGGTGATGCTGCCGGGCGGCATCTACTTCGCGCTGGAATCGTCGCAATGGACCGGCGGACTGGCGATGTACGACCCGAAGCTGCCCGGGCAGGCGGCGGCCCGCGCGTACCTGATGACGGCCGGACAGTTCGCGGACGTCGTCGCGCAGGAGATGTACCGGGAGCCGGGCGTGGACCTCGACCTGCTCGACGAGGTGGCCGCTCGCGGCCGGGTGCGACTGGGCCCGGGCCGGTACGAGACCCTGCTGCACGTCGGCGTCCGCGACGGCCATCCGGTTCTCACGTTCACCGCGCCGTGGTCGGCCGCCGACCTGGAGCCGAACGCTCCGGCGGCGGCCTATCTGCGGATGCTCGCCGGTGGCCTGCGCGAGTCGCACGGCTGGGGCCGGGAACGCATCGCCGGTTACCTGCACTCCCGGCCCGGCGTCGCGCTCGGGTGGACGCGCGAGGCGCTGCTCGCCGTGGTCGACGAGATGCTCGTCTGACCGCTGCCGGGGCACGTGGGACCGCACCGGGTGCGGCGGCACCGGCTGACCGGGCGTTGCTCGTGACGCCGGACGCGACGCAAATTCGGTGTCGCCGCGGAGACCGGACCGGTACGAAGATCCGGTGCCCTTTCTCGCACTCTTCGCGGCCATCCTGCTGCTCGGCATCGCCGACTCGATGGTCAATTCCTACATCGTCCTGTTCGGCGCCGATGTGGCCGGACTGACGCCGCTGCAGATCGGCGTGTGGTCCTCGGTCTTCGCCATCGGCGGGATCACGATCGGCTGGTGGCTGGGCCGGCTTTTCGACCGCCGGCCCGCGCGGACGTACGCGATCGTGGTGATCCTGCTCGGCTCGGCCGGCTATCTGCTGCTGCCCCGGGTCTCCAGCTTCCCGGTGTTGCTGGTGATGGCGGCGACCGCGCTCGGCGCGATGGGGGCGGCCTTCCCTCAGCTGTTCGCCCTGGCCCGTGCCGTGCTCGGGGACGGCGCCCTGGGCCGGCGTTCCGCGCCGCTGCTGCGCTCGGCCTGGTCGCTGGCGTGGGCGGTCGGGCCGTTGCTGGGCGCGCTGGTGCTGTCCCGCGGCGGCTATCCCGGGCTGCTGTGGACCGCCGCCGGGGTGTTCCTCGTCTGCGCGCTGACCGTCCTGGTGGTGCCGCGCCCGGGAGCCGCCCCGGCGGCGGCCTCGGCGCCGGGTGAGGTTCCGGTCCTGCTCACCGTGAGCGTCACGCTTTTCTTCACCGCGATGTTCGCGGGCGGGGTGGCGCTGCCGCTGTTCGTCACGCGGGCCCTGCACCAGCAGGCCGCGTCGGTCGGCGTGCTCTACAGCGTCTGTGCCGCGGTCGAGGTGGTGGCGACGCTGGGGCTGGCGGCCGTCCCGGCCCGGGTCAGCCAGCGAGCCGTGATCCTCGGTGGTTTCGCCGCGCTGGCCGGCTACTTCGCGTTGACCGTCGTGTCGTCGGGCATGCTGATGCTCGTGCTCGGCCAGGTGCTGCGCGGTGTGGGGATCGCGATCGTCGGAGCGGCCGGCATCCGCTACTTCCAGGATCTGCTCGCCCCGGCGGCCGGCCGCGCCACCACGCTGTTCGCCAACGCGTCCACCGCCGGCCTGCTGGTCTCCGGCATCCTGTCCGGCGTGGCGGTGGAGCATGCCGGCTATCGCACGACGCTGCTGCTCTGCGCGGTGACGGCTGCGCTGGGGGCGGTCGCTTTCGGACTCGGTTCCCGGTGCCAGGACGGCAGCCGGGACCTGGAGGAAGCACCCGGCGTGCGCTGAGCGGCCGTGGCCATCACCCATGCGGCCACGGCGTACCTGACGGCCGGCGCAACGCTACCCGCCGCCGACCCGCAGCACCTCGCTCAGGTGCTGACGCCGCCGGACCGCCGACTCGACCCGGACCGTCAGGACCACCATGGCCGGGAACACGACGGCGAGCACGGCCAGCCCGGCCCACGGCGGGGCCGGCGCCGGATCGTCGCTCTGGCCGGTGACCAGTCGCAAGCCCAGCGGGGCCAGGGTGAGCCGGGCGAGCAGCAGGCCGAGCAGCGGGCCACCGGCGGCGGCGAGCAGGGCGAGCGGCAGCAGCTCGGCCGCGGCGACGCGGCGCGCCTCACCGGTACGCAGCCCGAGCGTGCGCAGCCGGCTCAGGGTCTGCCAGCGGTCCGGGGCGCCGGACGCCGCCGCGAGCGCGAAGCCCAGCAGCCCGAGCACGAGCACCGTCGCGGCGGCCGTCCGGGCGAGCCGGAGCAGGCCGGTCACCAGGGCCGCGTCCTGCCTGACGCGTTCCACCTCGGCGCGGATCACGAGCGACGCGGCGTCCGCGTTCGCCTCGGCGGCCCGTTGCGCGCCGGGGCCGGTGAGCCAGATGGTGTCCGGTTCCACGGCGAGGCCGGCGGCGGTGATCGCGGCCGCGTCGACCACGACCACGTCCTCGGCGCCGTCGACCGCGGGGGCCGCGCCGACCGCGGTGAACCGGATCGGCTCGGCACCCTGGCGGGACAGCCGCAACACGCTGCCCGCCCGGACCCCGCCGTCGGCCGACCGGACCAGCGCCGGCACCGCCGCACCGCCCGTGCCGCCGGGCGGGGCGGCGCCGGGGGTGCCGGTCGTGCCGCCCGGTGCGGGGCCGGAACTGCCGGGCGGGGCGACGCCGGGGGCGCCGGTCGTGCCGCCCGGCGCGGGGCCGGAACTGCCGGGCGGCACGGCGCCGGGGGCGCCGGTCGTACCGCCCGGCGCGGGGCCGGGGTCGACCGGCAGGGCGGCGAGCGGAGGCAGCGGCGTGTCGGCGAGCAGCTCCCGGTACGCGGCGCTGTCCACCACGACCAGCCGCGCCGGCCAGGCCGCGTCGCCGACCACGAGCGGGGCGCCGTCGACGACCTGCCCGGCGACCGCGTGCCGGACGCCGGGCGCGGACGCGAGCCGGCGGGTCTGCTCGGCGGCGATCGCGGCGCCGTCCGGGGCGAGGTCCAGGAGTACGTCGCCGCCGGTCGTGCGCCACGCGCCGTCGGTCAGCCCCCGCTGCACCGTGGTGTCCACGGTCAGCGCGAAGGTGGCCAGCCCGGCCGAGGTGGCCAGCGCGAGCACCGGCAGCGCCCGCCCGGCGACCGAGGCGGCCCGCGCCGCGCCGAAGACGGCCAGCGGCTGGCTGGAGCGCAGCGCCCGCCGCAGGCCGAGTCCGGTCAGCGCGGGCAGCAGCCGCAGCAGCACCAGCGCCCCGGCGAGCACGCCCAGCGAGGGTGCGGCCGCGGGCAGCAGCACGGTGCCGCCGGTCGAGCCGAGCACCCCGCGCTGGTGCAGCAGGACCACCGCGACCGCCGCCGCGGCCAGCACCGCGAACTCCGCGGTCAGCCGGCGCAGCGCCGCGGTACGCCCGGCCCACCGCCGGGCGCTGCGGTTGGCCGGCACCCGGCGGTCCCGGGTGGCCCGGTACGCCGCGAGCACCCCGAACCCCGGCCCGGCCAGCACCGCGGCCAGCCCGGCGGGCAGCAGCCAGCCCCACGCCACCCCGCCGGCCAGCAGCCCGGCGAGCAGCCCCCCGGTCGCCGTCGCGGCGACCGTGACCAGCGCCGACTCCAGCACCAGCTCACCGCCGAGCGCGGCCAGCGACGCCCCGCGCTGCCGGGCCACGGTCAGCGCCGCCGCGCGCCGGCCGGCCAGCAGTTGCGCGGCCAGCAGCAGGACCAGCACGGCCGCCGCGCACACCGCGGCGAGCAGCACCGTCGCCTGCGCGCGGGCCGCGTCGATCTCGGCCCGGACGTCCCGCAGCACCGCGTCCAGCTGCGTTCCCCACTGCGAGTCGAACCCGCGGCTGGCCGACGAGCCGGACGACGCCTTGAGCGCCACCACGGCCGCCAGGATCCGCTGCGCCGAGTCCAGGGTCAGCACGTCGGCGTCCGGCCGGAACAGCACGGTCCGGCTCACGTCCTCGAGCCCGAAGGCGAGGCGGGCGTCGGGCAGCGACGCGGCGGTGAGCAGCCCGCCGAACCGGGTGGTGCCCGCCCCGTCCCGGCCGGCGACCGGGTCGAGCAGCCACGGAGCGGCCTGCCATGCCGGGTCGTCCCGGTCGGCGGGCCGGAAGATGCCGCTGACCCGTACGTCCTTGGGGTTGCGCTGTTCGTCCTCGACCGGCAGCCGATCGCCGGCCCGGACCCCGAGCCGCGCCGCGGCGGTCTCGGACAGGCCCACCTGCACCGGCCACGGCGGGCCCTGCCACGGCGCCTCGGCGTGGTCGTCGCCGGCACGGGCCGCGGGCGCACGGCCGGAGACCCAGACGACCGCCGGCCCCGACGTGGCGGACAGATAGTTGAGCCGGAAGCTGCGCGGCTCGGTGCCGTTGCGGATCTTCAGGTACGGCGTGTCGGTGAACTCGATCGGCGGCAGCAGCACGTCACGCAGCGGACCGAGCTCCTCCAGCGAGCGGGTGCGCAGGTCGTCGAGGGCCTCGGCGGAGCGCGGGTCGCGCAGCCGGCCGCCGTACGGACCGTCGTCGTACTCCCAGCGGGCCGCCACCCGCACCTCGGCCTGGTCACCGGCGGCCCGGACCGCCTCCCGGACGGCCTCGTCGGCGGTGCGGCGCAGCAACACCGGCACCGCCCCGGCCAGCACCGTCACCATCGCGACGACCAGGGCGGACAGCAGCAGCGGCCTGGCGTCGGCGCGGGCCCGGCCGCGGATGCTGGGCCAGTGCAGGGCGGTCCGGAGCCGGCTCATGACACCACCCGGAGCTGGGCCGCGCCGGCGCGGCGGGCCTGAGCGGCGGCGACCAGCCCGACCGCCAGGGCGCACCCGGCCACGAGCAGGCCGAGCAGCAGCAGTTGGGCCGGCCACGGCCAGACCGGCTGCACCGGCGGGACCGGCGCGGCCCCGGTCTCCGAGCGGACCAGCAGCGGCGCGACGACCCACGTGCCCAGCGCGCCGACCAGCGTGCCCGCGACCAGCAGCGGAAACAGCACCAGCGCGTGCTGGCCGAGCAGCGCGGCACGGATCTGCCGGGCGGTCATCCCCAGGCCCCGCAGCCGGGCCACCTCGACCGCCCGGTCCCGCAGGTCGTGGGTGACGTGCAGCAGCACCCCGGCCAGCGCCAGCAGCACGGCGGCCGGCGCCAGCAGGCGCAGCACGGCGGGCAGCCCGGCGTTGAGCGGGCCGGCGGTCAGCCGCGCGGTCTCGCCGCCGCGGGTGGTCACCGCGCCCAGGTGCAGGGCCGCCAGGTCGTCGCGGACCGGCTGAGCGGCCCAGTAGGCGTCCACCGGATATGCCAGGTCGCCGCGCGCGGTCAGCGCCCGCGACAGCGTGTCGAGGTCGGCCAGGACGGCGGCGGCGCCGGGCGCGGACGGCACGGACGGCACGACGCGGGCGATCCGCATCGGTACGGCGGTCGTCCCGACCGCCACGTCCAGCGTCGCGCCCGGTCCGACCCGCAGCCCGTCCGCGAGCCGCTGCGACACCACGACCGGCACCTCGGCGGGGGCCGGGAAGGCCGTGGCGACCAGGGTCAGCGCGGCTTCCGGCGGCCCGCCGAGCAGCACCGTCGCGGACATCCGCAGCGTGCGCCCGGCCCCGGTCAGCACCGGGTCGAGCAGCTGACCGGCGACCGGTCCGGCCGAGGTGGCGGCCCAGCCGGCGACGTCCCCGGCCGGGCCGGGCAGCGCGACGGTGACCGCGACCCGGCTGCGGGCCCCCAACGGCAGGTAGCCGCCCTGGGTGTCCTCCACCGGCAGGGCCACCGCGATCAGCCGCATCCCGCCGACGGGCGCGCATCCGGCGATCCGGTGCCGGGTGCCGTCCAGCGGCATCGGCGCGCCGGTGCACATGGTGCGCAGCCCGGTGCTGTCCTGCAGCAGCAGTTTCGGGGTGACGCTCAGCGGGACCGCCGCACCGGCCGTGCCGGCCAGCCCGAATGTGCCGCCGGCCGGCACCGGGATGCCGCCGGCCGGCCCGCCCGGGGCCAGACCGCGGGTCACCCCGGCCCAGTCCCGGCCGCCGCCGAGGCGGCCGCGCAGCAGCTCACCGGCGTGCGTGGTGTCCATCGCGACGAGCCGGGGCGGGTCGCCGGCCCCGAGCCACTGCCCGATCGCGATGCCGCGGCCGGTGGCCGGGCCGACCAGCCGGGCGCCGGTGGCGGCGGTGATCGCCGTACCCTGCCCGGGGACCGGCGGCGTACTCAGGGTGACCGCGAGGTCGGTGCCGACCGCCAGGTCGGCCTGGTCGTGCTGGGACCGGTCCCAGGTGGCGCCGAACGCCACCCCGAACGTGCCGGTCGCGGCGGCCAGGCAGATCAGCAGCCCGGCCGCGGCGGCCTGCGGGCGCCGGGCCGCCTCGAAGGCGGCCAGCGGCAGCGGCAGCCCGTCGGCGCGCCGGGCCAGCCGGTCGGCGATGCGCAGCGCGGGCGGCACCAGGCGCAGGGCGAGGGCGGCGCCCGCGGTCAGCAGCAGGGCGGGCGCCAGCGTCTCCAGCACGTCCGGGTCCGCCGAGCGGGCGTGCAGCTGCCACCAGCCGAGCCCGGCGAAGGCGACCAGCAGCACGTCGGCGCCGGAGCGGGCGAGCAGCTCGCGGCGGCCGCGCTCGCCGGGCGCGGCCTCGGCCTGGACCGCCGTCAGGGCCAGCACCACGGTCAGCGCCAGCGCGCCGGCCGCGACCACCAGCACCTGGGCGCCGGTCACCGTCGGCGCGGTGGCCAGCCCGGCCCCGGCCATCGGCGCCAGGTGGCTCAGGCCGCTGTGCAGCAGCACCGACAGCGGCACCGCCAGCGCCGCCGCGACCAGCGCGATCAGGCCCGTCTCGAGCAGCGCGGTGACGGCGAGCTGTATCCGGCTGGCGCCGAGGGCGGACAGCAGCGCGGTCTCCGCGGCGCGCAGCCCGGCGGTGAGCCGCCCGGCCAGAGCCAGCGCGGTCGCGGTCAGCACGGTGCCCAGCACCGCCACGGCCAGCACCACCGCCTCGGTGATGTCCTGCTGGCGGCGTTCGGCGAGCAGGGTGCCGGTCAGTCCGGAGGCGACCCGGGTGAACCGGGCCCGTTCCCCGAGCGTGCCGGTCAGCCGCGGGTCTGCGGCCAGCACGCCGCGCACCAGGGTCCGCAGCGTGGCCGGGGTGGCGTGGGACAGGTCGGGACGGGCGGCGATCTCCATCCGGCTCAGCGACGAGCCGCCGCCGAGCAGGTCGGCCAGGTCCACCAGGAACGGCCCGTACGCCGGGAAGGTGAGCATCGTGGTGCCGTCGTTGTGGTCGGGCACGTACCCGGCGCCGCCGAGCGGATCGCGGTCCCAGCCGCCGCCGGGCAGCGGCCGGGCGATGCCCACCACGGTCAGGTCGACGGCCGGGGCGGGATCGTCCGGTGGTTTCGCGGCCAGGCGCACCCGGCTGCCCACGCGCAGCCCGAGCAGTTTCGCGGTCGGCTCCAGCAGCACCGTCTCGGCGTGTGCGAGGCTCCGGCCCGGGCGCGGCCAGCGGCCGGTGACCAGCGCGGCCTTCGACGGCAGGTTCTCCACCGCGGACAGATAGGTGCGGGCCCGGTCGCGGCGGCCGGGCAGCGGGCGGGTCACCGACGAGGCGCGTACCGCGGTGCTCGCGCCGAACGGGCGCAGCGCCGAGGTCAGCACGCCGCGGGTGGCGTCGGTGACGGCGGCCGCGTCGGCGCCGGTGATCGCGGACGTGTACGCGGTGACCGTCACCGCCGCCGGGTCGGCCCGGGCCGCCGCCACCCCGAGCGCCGCCGCGGCGCTGCGGGTCACCAGCAGCGTGCACACGCCCAGCAGAGTCGCGCCGAGGGTGACCACCGCCAGCAACGCCGCCAGCACCGGCCACTGGGCGCGGGCCCGGCGGGCCAGCAGGGCGATCATCCGGCCAGCCGCCCGTCGCTGATCCGGATCACCCGGTCGGCGAGCGCCATCATCACCGGGTCGTGGGTGGACACCAGCGCGGTGACGCCCTCCGACTCGACCACCCCGCGCAGCAGGGCCATCACCGACCGGCCGGTCTCCGCGTCCAGCTGCCCGGTCGGCTCGTCGGCGATCAGCAGCCGGGGCGAGGCGGCCAGCGCGCGGGCGATCGCCACCCGCTGCTGCTGGCCGCCGGACAGCTCGCCCGGCCGCTGCTCGGCGTGCTCGCCGAGGCCGACCAGGTCGAGCAGCAGCCGCACCCGCTTCTCCCGCTCGGCCGCCGGGGTGCGGTTGAGCCGTAGCGGCGCGCCGACGTTCTCCGCCGCGGACAGCACCGGGATCAGCCCGAAGGTCTGGAAGACGTACGACACCTTCTCGCGCCGCAGCCGCGACAGCCCGTCCTCGTCCAGGGCGGTGACCTCGGTGCCGTCGACCAGCACGGTGCCGGCGTCCGGGCGGTCCAGTCCGCCGATGACGTTGAGCAGCGTGGTCTTGCCGGAGCCGGAACGGCCGACCAGCGCCACCAAGGTGCCCGGCTCGATGTCGAAGGTGACGTCGCGCAGCGCGTGCACGGCGGCCGCCGCGGCGCCGAACGTGCGCGACACCCCGCGTACGCGGACCAGCGGCGCCGTCATCGGTCGCTCCCGTCCGGACGGATCTGCACGTGGTCGTCCTCCAGGGCGAGGCGCACCCGGTTGGTCAGTCGCAACGCCTCGCGGTACTCGCGCGGCACCTGGACCCGGCCGGCCCGGTCCATCACCGCGTACTCCTCGGCGATCACGTGGGTGCCGCCGTCCTCGCCGGTGGCCGTGCGGCGCAGCACCTCGCTGCTGGTGCGCCCGTCGCGGATCGCCACGGTCCGCTCCACCTGGCCGCTGACCTCGGGGTCGTGGGTGACGACCACGACGGTCACGCCGTACCGCTGGTTCACCTCGCGCAGCGCGGCGAACACCTCGGCGGACGTGGCGGTGTCCAGCTCGCCGGTCGGCTCGTCGGCCAGCAGCACGTGCGGCCGGTTGGCCAGCGCCACCGCGATCGCCACCCGCTGCTGCTGCCCGCCGGACATCTCGGCCGGCCGGCGTTCCGCGCAGTCGGCGACGCCGAGCGCGGCCAGCAGCTCGTCGGTGCGCGCCCGCCGCTGCGCGGCCGGCCGGCGGGCGGCGACCATCGGCAGGTCGATCACCTGCCGGGCGGTCAGGTACGGCACCAGGTTGCTGGCGGTCTGCTGGCGTACGAACCCGACGGTGTGCCGCCGGTAGCGCACCCGGTCGGCGCGGGACATGGCCAGCAGGTCCCACCGTTCGACCCGGGCCCGGCCGGCGGTCGGCGCGTCGATGCCGGCCAGGATGGACAGCAGGGTGGACTTGCCGGATCCGGACGCCCCCACCACGGCGACCATCTCGCCGCGGCCGACCACCAGGTCGAGGCCCTGCAACGCCTGCACCTCGATCGATCCGGTCTGATAGATCCGGACCAGGCTCTCGCAGACGATCAGCGCTTGCATGGTTCCCCCGGCCGGCCTCGCCTCCATTTTGGGCGTGCCTTTCTACCACGCTTCCCGGTCGTTGCGATACCGGCCGGGGGTGGTGCCGAAGACCGCCCGGAACGCCTCGATGAACGCGCTCGGGCTGCGGAAGCCGCAGTCCGCCGCCACCCGGGTCACCGGCTGCCCGGCGGCCAGCAGGTGCAGCGCGTGGTGCAGCCGCAGGCGGGCCCGCCACTGCGGGAAGGTGAAGCCGGTCTCGGCGCGGAACAGCCGGCTCAGGGTCCGCTCCGCCGCGCCGACCTGGCGTCCCAGCTCGCGCAGCGACCGCTGGTCGGCCGGGTCGGCGGCGAGCATGTCGCACAGCCGCGCCAGCCGCGGGTCGGCCGGCGCGGGCAGCAGCACCGGCAGCGCCTCCGCCCGGCGCAGCTGGTGCAGCGCGACCTGCCGCAGGTGGTGGCGGTGCTCGTCGCCGAGGTCCCGGTCGTCGCTGAGCGTGCGGATCACCTCGCGCAGCAGCGGGCCGACCACCAGCACCGCCGGCTCGTCCAGGCCGGGCGGCCGCACCGCCACATCGAAGATCAGCGAGCGCATCTCGGTCGGCCCGTGCGCCTGGTGGGCGTGCGGCACCCCGGCCGGGATCCACACCGCCCGGTTGGGCGGCACCACCCAGACGCCCCGCCCGGTGGAGACCCGCAGCACCCCCTGCCGGGGGTGGATCAGCTGGTGGACGTCGTGGTCGTGCCACTCGATCCGCTCGCGATGGCCGAGCGGCCGGATCGTCGGCCCGGTCAGAATCTGGCGTTCCACCGACACAACCCGGCAGAATAACGGAAGTCCGCAGGCCCGGCAGCCGCGATTCTTTCGGGCATGACCGATTCCTGGCGACGGATGCGGTGGTGGGGCGCCGCGCACGCCGTCGACGACCTGTATCAGGGCCTCGTCCCGGCGACCCTGCCGTACTTCGTCCTCGAACATCACTACAGCTACCTGGCGATCTCCGGGCTCACCCTGGCCGCCGCGCTCGGCAGCTCGATCCCGCAGCCGCTGATCGGCGTGCTGGTCGACCGGTACCGCCTGGACTGGCTGGCCGCCGCCGGGGTGGCGCTGGCCGGGCTCGGCTTCGGACTGTCCGGGCTGGCCGGTGGCTGGTACCCGGCGGTGTGGACGCTGATCCTGCTGTCCGGGCTGGGTGTGGCGATGTTCCACCCGGCGGCCGGCCGCGCCGCGCGGGAGGCGGCCGGGGACAGTGCCGGGGCGATGAGCGTGTTCGCCGCCGGCGGCAGTGTCGGCTTCTTCCTGGCCCCGGTCCTGGCCACGCCGGTGCTGGTCGGTCTGGGCGTTCCGGCGACCGTGCTGTTCGTGCTGCCCGCGCTGGTCGTCGCGGGGCTGCTGCTGCGGCGCCGGGCGACGGCCGCGGCGGTGGCGCGGACCGTGCCGGCGCCGCCCGGGGCCGACCGGTGGTGGCCGTTCCTGGCCCTGACCGGCATCGAGGTGGTGCGCTCGGCGGCGTTCTTCGGGGTGAACACCTTCATCGAGCTGTACTGGCTGCGGCACCTGCACGCCGGGCACGCGGCGGCCGGGGCGGCGCTGGCGGTGTTCCTGGTCGGGGGAGTGGCCGGCACGCTGCTCGGCGGGCGGATCGCGGACCGGGCCGGCTCGGTGCGTACGGTGCAGGCGGGCGCTCTGGCCGGGTTGCCCGCGCTGGCCGGCCTGGCCTTCACCAGCGGCCCGGTCCTGCCGATGATCTTCGCCGGGCTGGCCGGCGCGGCGCTGAACGTGCCATTCGCCGTGCTGATCAAACTCGGTCAGGACTACCTGCCGTCGCGGCCCGGCACGGCCGCCGGGGTGACCCTGGGACTGGGCGTTAGCATCGGCGGGCTGTTCGCCCCGCTCTTCGGCCTGACCGCCCAGCACCACGGCCCGGGCGGGGTCCTCGCCCTGATCTGCCTGGCTCCGATCCCGGCGTTCCTGCTCGGGCTGGCGCTGACCGAGCCGTCCCGGGCCCGGCGCCCGGTGGCCGTGCCGCGCTGACCGCTCACGACCCGGCGACCGGGCCGGCGGTCAGCATCGGCCGACAGGTGCGTCAGCTGGTCAGGATCACCAGCCGCTGCGTCGCCCGGGTCATCGCGACGTAGCGGTCCACCGCGCCGGTCACGCCCGCGCCGAACCGCTCCGGATCGACCAGCACGACCAGGTCGAACTCCAGGCCCTTGGTCAGCTCCGGGCGCAGCGAGCGCACCCGCGGCGCCGCCACGAACGCCGGGTCGCCGATCACGCACGCGACGCCTTCGGCGTTGGCCGCCAGCCACCGGTCCAGGATGTCGCGCAGGTCGGCGGCCCGTGCGTGTACGACCGGTTGCCCGTTGCCGCGGATCGACACCGGCACGTTGGCGTCCGGCAACACCGCCCGGATCACCGGCTCGGCCTGCGCCATCACCTCCGCCGGGGTCCGGTAGTTGACGGTCAGCGGCGCCAGCGTGATGCGCTCCAGCCCGATGCGCCGCAGCCGCTGCTCCCACGACTCGGTGAAGCCGTGCCGGGCCTGGGCACGGTCGCCGACGATGGTCAGGCTCCGCGACGGACAGCGCAGCAGCAGCATCCGCCACTGCGCGTCGGTCAGCTCCTGCGCCTCGTCCACCACGATGTGCGCGAACGGGCCGGCCAGCAGATCCGGCTCGGGCCGCGCCGCCGGGTCGTCCCCGGCCAGCACCTCCCGCAGGTCCGGCTGGCGCAGCATGGTCATCAGGCCCTCGCCGTCGTCGTACTCGTGCGAGGCGATCAGGTCGTCGACCACCCGGTCCATGTCGGCGCGCCGGGCGGCGGCCGCGACCTGCTCCCGCCGTCGTCGGCGCGCCGCCCGCGGGTCGCCGAGCCGCTGCCGGACCGCGTCCAGCAGCGGCAGGTCGGCGACCGTCCACGCGCGCGGGTCGGCGCGTTGCAGCGTGCGGATCTCGTCCACGCTCAGCCACGGCGCGCACCGGCGCAGGTAGGCCGGCACCGACCAGAGGTCGGCGACCAGGTCGGCCGCCTCCAGCAGCGGCCAGGCCCGGCCGAACGCGGTGACCAGCTCCCGGTTGCCCAGCAGCGACTGCCGGACCAGGCGCTCGGGCTCGTCGCCGGCGTAGCGCTCCAGCAGCATCGTGACCAGCTCGTCCCAGATCCGGTCGCGGGCCTCATTGTGCGGGGTGCCCGGGTCGGCCGCCTGGAAGGCCTCGGCCCAGTCCGCGGCGCTCAGGCGCAGCTCGGCGTCGTGGGTCGTCACGGTCAGGCCGGTGGCCGGTGGCTCCTCGTAGAACCGGACCGCCGCCTCCATCGCCTCCACCAGGCGCGCCGACGACTTGAGCCGGGCCACCTCCGGGTCGGTCTCCGGCGCCGCCGTGGCGCCCTCGGCGACCAGGTCACGCAGCGTGCAGGTCTGCACGTCGTCCTCGCCGAGGCCGGGCAGCACGTCCGACACGTACGCCAGGTACGGCTCGTGCGGCCCGACGAACAGCACACCGCCGCGCCGCCGGCCCAGCCGCGAGTCGGTGTACCGCAGGTACGCGGTCCGGTGCAGCGCCACCACGGTCTTGCCGGTGCCCGGCCCGCCGTCCACGACCAGCGCCCCGGACGACCCGGCCCGGATGATCGCGTCCTGGTCGGCCTGGATGGTGCCGAGCACGTCGCGCATCCGCGGTGACCGGCTGGCGCCCAGGCTGGCGATGAACGCCGACTGGTCGTCGAGCGCGGCGTGCCCGTGCAGCGCGTCCGGGGTGAACACCTCGTCCCAGTAGTCGATGATCCGCCCGTCCCGCCAGCGGTACCGGCGGCGGCTGGCCAGGCCGGTCGGGCGGGCGTGGGTGGCGCCGAAGAACGGTTCGGCGGCCGGCGAGCGCCAGTCGACCAGCAGCCGCCCGCCCTGCCCGTCGGTGAGGCCGAGCCGCCCGATGTAGACCGTCTCGCCGTCCGCCCGCACCATCCGCCCCAGGCACAGGTCCAGGCTGAACCGGCGCAGGGCGCGCAGACGGGCGGTCATCTCCCGGACCGCGTCGTCACGGTCCACCGCCTGCCGGCCCCGTCCGGCCGGCGCCCGGCGGGCGGCGTCCAGACGCTCGGACAGTTCGGCGATCGAGCGCCCGAGGTTGCCGGCGATCGCGGTGAAATGCTGCTCGTCCCCGGCGATCAGCGCCGGGTCGTTCTTGGCGGCCAGGTTCGGCGGCAGGCGGAACACGGTCACGGCCGCAGCTCCTCGACCAGCAGCTGGGCGGCGACGCCCGCGCCGTCCGGGTACCTCACGGCGGCGGCGTGCGCCGCGGTCTGCGGTTCGCACGCGACGCGCAACGCCGCGGGAAGCTCGTCGGGGCCGGCCGCCACGGCGCCGATGCCCGGCACGTCCGGCCCGGAACCCTCCGGCCACGGGCCGAGCAGCGGGTCGGTGGCCAGCCACGGCGGATCGGTGAGGCCGTAGTCGCGGACCCCGGCCACCGGCGGCAGGCCGTGCCGGGCCCGCTCGGCGCCCGGAGCCGCGGCGAACAGCGCCTCGGCGTCCCGGGCGGCACGGTCCCGAAGCAGCCGGTTGTCGGTGACCGCCGGATCCAGCGGAGGCGCCGGCCGGGCGATCGGCGGCTGGCACGGCGACGGCAGCGAGGTGGGCTGCAGGGCCGCGTACCCGTACCGGACCCCGTGCCGCTCGGCCACCGACCGCGCCGCGGTCACCGCGGGCAGGATGCCGCAGGCCAGCAGCGGGTCGGCGCCCTCGACCAGGGCGGGCAGCTTCGCGAACTGCTCGGCGACGAGCCGGGCGGCCCGGGCCGGCACGCCACCCGCCGAGGCCGGCGCCGCGCCGGTCAGCAGCGCCCGCGGCGAGTCGCCGACCGCGACCGGTGGCACCCCGGCGCGGGCGAACCGCTGGGGATCGTCCGGGGGAGCGCAGAAGGTCACCTCCGCGCCGGGCTCCCGCAACCGCGCCGCCAGGCCGACGAGTGGCTCGACGCCCCCTCGCGAGTCGTACGTCGACAGCACCACGCGCACGCTGGTCCCCTTCGCCACTCACCGCTTCGACCGGGCGATTGTGCAGGAGAAACCGGGGCTTGCCGCAAGACCCCCGGTGTGCTATAGGTTAGAAATGGGAAGTGGTGCGTTCTCCCCTTCCTGTCGCGTTTCTCGGCGCTCGGCAATTCGACATGCCATCCCATTCACATGCCCGCATGTCGACGTGTGTGGATCGGGTAGCCCGTGCGTCCGCACCGACCCGGCAGCGCCCCCACCACGGCCACGCAGGCCAGGAGGAACACCTTCGCGGCGAACCCGGCGCCGCCCCGGTGACCGGCCCGCAGCAGGCCCGGCGGCCGGAAAGCCGGCCGCCGGGTCGGCGCCGGGGTCCGCGGGATGCGCCGGCCCGGCGCTGCGCGGCGTCAGGTGCCGCAGAAGGTGCGGTAGGGACCGAAGTCGCCGGGGGCGGGCTCGGCGTACCGGGTCAGGCCGGGCCGTTCCCGGAACGGGTCGGAGACCGCCTCCAGCAGCCGGCGCGCCGGCGCCAGGTCACCGCCGACGGCCGCCGACAGCGCCTCCTCCACCAGGTGATTGCGCGGAATGTAGAGCGGGTTGACCCGATCCATCGCCGCGGCGTCCGGAGACAGGGCCCGCCAGCGCGGCAGCCACGAGTCGAAGCCGGCCGGGTCGGCGAAGAGGGCACGCGCCGGCTCGGCGTCGCCCCGGGCGGCGGCCGACAGCGTACGGAAGAAGGTCGTGTGATCGACCCGCGCGCCCCGCAGCAGGACGGCCAGCTCGTCCACCAGCGACTGTTGCTCCGCGTCAGCGGAGAGCCCCAGCTTGGCCCGCATCCCGGCGGACCACGCCGCGTCGAACGCCGGCCCGAACCGCTCCAGCGCCTGCACCGCGAGCGGGATGGCCTGCTGCTCGTCGTCGTGGATCAGCGGTAGCAGCGCCTCCGCGAGCCGCGCCAGGTTCCACTGCCCGATGCCCGGCTGGTTGCCGTACGCATACCGCCCACCGGTGTCGATCGAGCTGTACACCGTCGCCGGGTCCACCGCCTCCATGAACGCGCACGGGCCGTAGTCGATGGTCTCGCCGGAGATCGTCATGTTGTCGGTGTTCATCACCCCGTGCACGAACCCGACCAGCATCCACTGTGCGATCAGTGACGCCTGCGCGGCCACCACGGCGTCGAAGAAGGCCAGGTAGTCGCCCGCGGTGGCGGGGTGGTGGCGGCTGATCGCGTGATCGGCGAGCCGGCGCAGCAGGCCGAGATCGCCGGTGGCCCGGGCGTACTGGAAACTGCCGACCCGCAGGTGGCTGGCCGCCACCCGGGCCAGGACCGCGCCGGGCAGCGGCTCCTCGCGGTAAACCGTGCGGCCGGTGGCGACCACGGCCAGCGACCGGGTGGTCGGGATGCCCAGCGCGTGCATCCCCCGGCTGACGATGTGCTCGCGCAGCATCGGGCCGACCGCGGCCAGCCCGTCGCCGCCGCGCGCGAACGGGGTCCGGCCGGAGCCCTTCAGGTGCAGGTCACGGCCGTCGATCTCACCGAGCAGCAGGGCACGGCCGTCACCCAGGCGCGGCGAGTAACCACCGAACTGGTGCCCGGCGTACGCCTGCGCCACCGGCTTCGCGCCCGCGGGCAGGTCGACGCCGGTGAGCAGGCCGGCGGTGAGCCACTCCGGGTCCAGGCCGAGCTCGGCGGCCAGCTGTTCGTCGGCGACGAGCACCCGTGGGTCGGGGGCCTCCTCGGCCCGCCAGGGGATCGCCATCTCCGGCAACTCGTCGGCGAACCGGTGCGTCAGGGTCAGGGCGGGGCAGGAAACATCCACCCGTCGACGTTACCCGCGACAGCCGCGACCATGCCGGTGGCCGGTCCTGCGCCACCCCTGCCCGGTCCTGCGCCACCGGCGGCCGGTCCTGCGCCACCCCTGCCCGGTCCTGCGCCACCCGCGGCCGGTCGCGCACCACCGGCGGGCGGGTGCGCCACCCGCGACCCGGGCAGCTCCGATCGCTGCGGAGCGCGGCGTGGAGCGCCCCGGAGCGCGGCGTGGAGTGCGCCTCGGAGCGCGGCGTGGACCGCTGCCGGCGCTCTCCGGGGCGACACGCCGTCGCGCGGTGGACCCCGGGGCCGCCGGGCGGGGCCGGGGGACAATGGACCCATGACCAACACCCAGCTCAGCGGCACGGTGCCGCGCCAGGCGCGGGCCCGGGCCACCCTCCTCGGGTACGCGATGAGGGCCCTGCGCACCCTGCCGCGCCCGGTCCAGCGCGCCGTGCTGAACGGCGCGACCGCGGGCGAGCTGCCGCCGGTGGCGGAGTTCGTCCGGATGCTGGAGGTCGCCGGCGCGATGCCGGACCCCGGCCCGACCCATGCCGAGCTGCTCGCGCGGTTCCCCGAACTGGCCGCCGTCGAGGTCAGCGAGCCGGCGATCGAGGGCGTCCCGGCCCGCCTCTACCGGCTGCCCGGCGGCGACCCCGAGGCGGCGCTGGTCTGGGTGCACGGCGGCGCGTTCGTGCAGGGCACACTGCGGATGGCGGAGGCGCACTGGACCGGGCTGAGTCTGGCCGCGCGCGGCATCCCGGTGCTGTCGCTGGACTACCGCAAGGCGCTGCACGGCGTCTGCTACCCGGCGCCGTCCGACGACGTGCTCACCGGCTGGCGGTGGGCGGTCAGCCAGCCGGACCTGCTCGGCGTGCCGGCCGCCCGGATGCATCTGGGCGGGGCCAGCGCGGGCGGCAACCTGGCCGCCGGGGTGGCCAAGCGGCTGCGCGACGGCGAGGGCCGCCCGCCGGCGTCGGTGGTGCTCGCCTACCCGGTGCTGCACCCGGAGATCTCCGGGTGGGACGCCGCCGCGCTGGCGGCCATCCGTGACCGGCCGGGCGCGGTGTACTTCTCCCCGGCGTGGGTGCGGGACCTGAGCGCGCACTACGCGGGGGCGGCCGGGCCGGCCGATCCGTACGCGTTCCCCGGCCTCGGCGACCTGGTCGGCACCCCGCCCACGCTGATCGTCAACTGCGAGGCGGACACCCTGCGCCGCTCCGGCGAGCTGTATGCCGAGCAGCTGCGCGCCGCCGGGGTGAGTACGAGCGTGCACCTGCTGCCGGGCGCCCCCCACGGCACCCTGAACGAGCCGTTCACCGACGCCGGCCTGCGTACCGTGGACCTGCTCGCCGCCTGGTTGCGGCGCCCGGCCACCTGATCCGTCGCCGCCGGTGTCGCCAGGCGGCCGGGACAGCGGCACCTATTGATCGACTAGTACCCTGACGCGCTCACAGGTTCTTCTCAGGTCACGAGGTGCTGATGTCCCACCCGCAGCCCGCCCCGTGGGGCGGCGCGCCCGCCGCCCCCGCCCCGGGCGGATACCCCGCTCTCGGCGCCCATCCCGGGTCGGCACACCCCGGCCAGCAGCCGACCGGCTACCCCGCGCCGGCCGGTTACCCCGCGCCGACGGGTTACCCCGCGCCGGGCGGCCACCCCGCGCCGGGCGGTCCGCCCGCGACCGCGGGTCAGCCGGTTCCGGCCGGTCAGCCCGCGCCGGGCGGGCAGCCGGGCTACGCCGCGCCGGGCCAGTACGCCGGTCCGGCCGCCCACGGCGCGCCGGTCGGGCACGAGCTGCCGGCGCCGTACTCGGCTCAGCCGGACCCGGCGGTGGCCGGATATCCGGCGGCACAGCCCGGCCACCCGCCGCAGGGGATGCTGGCCTGCCGCTTCTGCGGCTCGGTCCCGGCCGCCCGGGCGACGTTCCGGGGACACCAGGGCATGGTGGTCATCATGCGGTTCCTCAGCAACGAGGGCCCGTTCTGCCGCGACTGCGGGCTCGGCGTCTTCCGGCACATGACCTCGCGCACGCTGGTCCAGGGCTGGTACGGCTACGGCTCGTTCATCATCACGCCGTTCACCGTGCTGATGAATCTGATCCGGCGCGGTCGCGTGGCCAAGCTGGCGACACCCCAGCCCAACCCGTACGCGCCCAGCCGACCGCCGATGGACCCCGGCCCCCGCCTGCTGGAACGCCCGATGACCTGGATCGGGATCATGATCCCGATCGTCCTGTTCGGCCTGATCGCCTTCGCCGCGACACAGAACTGACCGGCGGCCGTGCCGGCTTCTCCCCGCCGATCCGTGCCGGACGGCAGGAGCAGCCGGGGCGGCCGGTCAGCCGTGCCGGGGCGGCCAGGGCGGCCGGTCCGCAGTGCCCGGACGGCCGGAGCGGCCCCCGCCGCGCGGGCGCGTCCGGACCCCGGCACGTCGCGCAGCCCCCCGCTCCCGGCGGTCCCGCCCGATCAGAGGAACTCGCGGCGGTACATGTCGATGAACTCGGCGTAGTTCGGGCCGATGTTCGCCACGTACACCTCGTCGAACCCGGCCTGCTCGTAGGCCTTGAGCTGGGCGGCGTGCCCGGCCGGCTCCGGCCCGCAGACGATCGCCTCGCGGATCGCGTCCGGGGTGACCAGCTGGCTGGCCTGCTCGAAGTGCCGCGGCGACGGCAGCACCTGGGACAGCTCACCGGGGACGCCGGCGTTCGCCCACAGCCGGTGCGCGATCTCCACGCCCTGCTCCTCGGTCGGCGCCCAGCAACCCTTGAAACCGCCCTGCGCCGGCTTGCCGGCCCCGCCCGCGTCCCGGAACTGCTGGAGCAGGTCGCCGTCCGGCATGGTGGAGACGTAGCCGTCGCCGATCCGCCCGGCGACCTGGAGCGCCTTCGGGCCGAAGGCCGACACGTACACCTTCGGCGGCGTCTGCGGCAGCGTGTAGAGCCGGGCCTGGTCCACCCGGTAGTGCTTGCCGTGGTGGGTGACGAAGCCGCCCTTCCACAGCTCGCGCATCACCTCGACGGCCTCCTCGAGCATCTCCAGGCGCTCGTCGGCGAACGGCCACCGCTCCCCGGTGATGTGCTCGTTGAGCGCCTCCCCGGTGCCCACGCCCAGCACGAACCGGCCGTCGTGCAGCACCGCGCTGGTCGCCGCCGCCTGCGCCACCACGGCCGGGTGGATACGCAGGATCGGGCAGGTCACCGCGGTGGTGACCGGGATGGTGACGACCTGGCTGAGGGCCCCGAGGATCGACCACACGAAGGGGCTCTGGCCCTGCGCGTCGTTCCACGGGTGATAGTGGTCGGAGATCCACAGCCCCTGGAAGCCGGCGTCCTGCGCCAGCTTCGCCTGCTCGATGAGCTGGGCGGGGGAGTATTCCTCACAGGACAGGAAGTATCCGATTCGCATACCGGCCGGATACCCACTCCGCGATCAGCGAACCGTGGCCGCCTCCAGGCGCACCCGCGGGTACCGCGCGGCATGGTCGGTGAGGAAAGCGGCGACGGTGTCCAGGGTCAGCGGCGCCGGCATCGGATGCCGTTCCGGGATCTCCCGCAGCGCCCGGCCGAAGTGCCACGGCGTCATCGGGTCGCTCGGGTAGCGGTGCGGCGACACACCGGCGAACGCGCCGTGCAGCCGGGCCCGGCACAGCACCTCGCACCACCGCTCGGCGGTGACCGCGCCGGGGCCGGGCACGCCGTGGCTGAACGCGGCGAGCAGCAGGTGGTCCCACGGCCCGGTGGCGTCCAGATAGCGGTCGAGCCCGGCCAGCGACTCCGGGACCGGCCCGAGCGTCCAGTACGGCGCGCTGCCGGTACGCAGCGTCCACCACGGGTCCAGCAGCGTGAACGAGTCCACGATCAGCCGGTTCGCCGGGAGCCCGCGCCGACGGTGCCACCAGCGGTACAGGTCGGCGACCGGGGCGCTGAGGTCCTCCGGGCCGTCGAAGTCGAGCCGCCGCACCCGGAACCCGTGCCGGTCGGCGAACCGCCGTACGTCCTCCTCCAGCTCCGCCTCGAAACCCCACTCGCCCTCCGGCGCGTCGTCCGCCCCGCGAGGCCACGGATCGGCCGGTTGCGGGCGCCCGGGCGCGCCGAGCTGGTACCGGTGCCGGTCACCGAGGGTGCGGACCGGCCAGCGCTGCCCACACTCGGCGAGCACGATGGTGCCGCCGGGCGGGAGACGGTCGATGAGCAGGCGCCGGTAGCCGGCGCCCAGACGGGTGCGCCGGATGCGGAAGCACGATGTCCCCCGCCCCGGGTCGGGCCCCTGCAGCAGGACCAGGTCCGGGTGGCGGTCCAGCAGGTCGCGGGCGGCGCGGTCGACGGCGTGCGGGCCGTCCGGCGGGCCGTCGCGGTGCCGTACCGGCAGCGCCACGGTCTGCGGCAGCCACGGCACGCCCAGGGCGGCACACAGGTGGACGAGCGCGCCGGACGCGGAGCCGATCACCACGGCCGGATGCCGGCGGCGCGGATAGGCCGCGGCGATCCGGGTGTAGAGCGCCTCCACGTCCAGGGTCGCCATCCGCTCCGGCGGACCGCCCCCGGCGCCGCTCAGCACGCCGCAGGCCGCCTGCCGCAGCGGTTGGGGCAGCCGGGCGGCCGCGGCGGCCAGCGCGTGCCGGGCGGCCCGGCCGGGCGGGGGAGTGTCCCGCCCGTGCAGGAACCGCGCGAGCGCGACGGCCAGCGCCCAGGCGGAGTCGCCACCGGCGATCTCGCGGGGCAGCTTCATCGGACCTCGCCTCCGGCGCGGCGCACCGCGGCCGCGCCGTGTGCGACGGCGTGCGCGTGGAAACCGGTTCCCGTGGGCATACTGCGGAATAGCAGCCAGACAGGTGGCAAATCTTATGTTGGATTCGCCGGGACACAGGGCAAGAATGACCAAATGCCGGGGATAAGCAGCGCGGTCAGCCAGGTCGGCACCAGGACGCTGGTGCGGCTCAGCGGCGACCTGTCCGCGGCGACCGTCGGTGAGGTGCGCGCCGCCCTGCTCACCTGCCTGGTCGAACGCCCGGACGCGGTGATCGCCGAGCTGACCGGCCTGCAGGTGCGCGAGCCACCGGCGCTGGGCGTCTTCAGCGCCGTGGCTCGCCAGGCCGCCGTCTGGCCGGGCACCCCGCTGCTGCTGAGCACGTCCTGCGACCAGGTGGCCGAGTGGTTCGCCTCGGGCCGCTACGGGCAGGTGCCGGTGCTGTCCAGCACGGCCGAGGCCCTGGCCGCCGAGCCCTGCGACCGGCGGCCGTCGATGGCGGACACCCTGCTGCCGGTCTCCGGAGCGGCCGCCTACGCCCGCC
This sequence comes from Actinoplanes teichomyceticus ATCC 31121, assembly GCF_003711105.1. Lineage (NCBI taxonomy): Bacteria > Bacillati > Actinomycetota > Actinomycetes > Micromonosporales > Micromonosporaceae > Actinoplanes > Actinoplanes teichomyceticus. The sequence goes on along the minus strand of NZ_CP023865.1, from coordinate 4,207,766 downwards.
GCCTGGCCGGCGAGGCCTGCGCGCACTGGCGGCTGGGCGGCCTGACCGACCCGGCCCGGCTGATCACGGGCGAGCTGGTCACCAACGCCGCCGTGCACGCCGGGACCATGATCGACCTGCGGCTCTCGCTGGGCCGCCGGCACCTGATCATCGCGGTCCGCGACGGGTCGGGGACGCTGCCGCGTACCCGCACGGGGTTCCCCTTCGACCCGTCCGCTCTCTTCCCGGACCCGTCCGCCTGCGCCCTGGACCCGTCGGTCTTCTCCGTCGACCCGTCCGCGCCGCGCGGCCTGCTGCTGGTCGACCAGTTCTCCCGGCGCTGGGGCGCCGTCCCGATCGAGGGCGGCAAGGTGGTCTGGGCCGCCCTGACCCGGCCCGGCGGGCCGGCCTGAGACCGCTTCATCCCCGGTACGACCTCGTGGCCCCGCCCGCAGCCGCACGGCCGAGCCCCGTGCGGCCCCGGCACGACTCCCCGGCCGCTCCTGTCCCGGCCGGTCCCGCCCCGCCCCGACCAGTCTCGCTCCGGTAGTCCTGCCCCGGCCGGTTCCGCTCCGGCCGGTCGCGCCCCGGCTGGCCGCGGCCGTCGCGCGGGCCCGGATCCGGGACCGGAAATTCCCGCTCACCGGGCCGATAGCCCTGACGTCCGCCAGCCGGCCCGGGCATCCTGGACGGTAGGGGGTGGTTGTCATGACAACGCCATCCATACCCACCCCGCCGGTGTTCCCGGCGCGGACCCTGCGCCGCAGCCGTGCCGACCGGGTGATCGGCGGTGTGTGCGGCGGTCTCGGCCGTCACTTCGAGGTCGACCCGCTGCTGTTGCGGATCGTCGCGGCGGCCCTGGCCCTGGCCAGCGGAGTCGGCCTGCTGGCGTACGTGGTCGCCTGGGTCCTCATACCCGACGACATCGACGAGCCCGCGCGACCACGGCTGTCGCTCGGCCTGGTCTCGTGGTATCTCGCGCTGGCGCTGGTTGTGCTGGGCGGCGTGCTGCTGCTGCGCCTGGCGGTGCCGTGGCTGCCGGTGGGCCTGTTCTGGCCGATGCTCGTCGTGCTGGCCGGGATCCTGGTGCTGACCTCGATCTACGAGCGAAAGCCGTGACGGGCGGGGCGCGCCGGTTCCGGCGGAGCCCATGCCGGACATCACCGACGCGCACGGCCCGTTGCGCGGCACGCGTGTCGATCGATGCCGGGCCGGCATCCCGCCCGGCCGATCAGCGGGATCGCCTGGCCCGGCCCCGGACCGGGCTGCGCGGCCGGGGTCGTGCCCGCGTCGGACCTCGCGCCGCACCCGCACGGGGCGCGGCCGGCCGGCCTGCGGGCGGGGCCACGCGATCGTACCGGGAAGGGATCGGCCCTAACGGTGCGCCGCGGTGCGGCGGATCGTGGTCTGGAACAGGCTGAGCAAGCCGGTGGTGGCCAGCACGCCGTGCACCACGCCGCGGGCGTTGACCACCTGGTAGGAGCAGCCGTGCTGGAGCGTCGCGGCGCGGCCCTCCAGCAGCGCGCTGATCCCGGCGGCGGCCAGGAAGCGCACCTTCTCCAGGTCGATGACCAGGGCGGTCACGCCCGGCTGGGCGGCGGCGTTGGCGACGATCCCGGCGAGGGCGTCGCTGACCTCGTCGTCGATCTCGCCGCGCACGGCGAGGCGGATGACGCCCGCGCCCTCGGCGTGCTTGGTCACCGCGAACGAGCCCGTCATGTGTTTCCTCCCGAGAGAGGCGGCGCCTGAGTTTCCTCGCTGATGATGACCCGTGCGGGCCGATCGCGTGGACTTGTCACCCTAGCCGTGGTGAGGCCAATCCGCACGGGGTCGGCGTTTCGGCTGACCGTGGCAGGGAAATCGGGTCGGCATGCCGATCCTCAACCGCCTGGAAGAAGCTCGACAGCTGGACAAGGTCAGTGACCGGTTGCAGTCCGCGGTCACCACCACGGTCCGCCCGCAGCGGCTGCGCGACCTGCTGCACGGTACCTGGCTGGGGCACCCGCTGCACCCGGTGCTGGTGCAGATGCCGGTCGGCGCGTTCGTGTCCACCGCGATCCTGGACCTGCTGCCCGGTCGCCGCCGGGCCGCCACCACGCTGCTCTCGGTCGGCATCGCGTCCACGCTGCCGGCGGTGGCGGCCGGGTGGACCGACTGGTCGCAGCTGACCCGGGACCGGCGACGGGTCGGCCTGGTGCACGCCGGCGCGAACGTGGTGGCGCTCGGCCTCTACACCGCGTCGCTGGTGGCCCGGCTGCGGGGCCGCTCGGCGCGCGGCAAGGCGCTCGGCTACGCCGGTCTGAGCGTGGCCGGGATGGGCGCCTACCTGGGCGGGCATCTCGCGTACGCGCAGGGCGCCGCGACCAACCACGCCGCCTCGGCCGTCGACCGCCTGCCGGAGCAGTGGACCGAGGTCTGCTCGCTGGCGTCGGTGCCGGAGGGCCGCACCGTGGTCCGGCTGGCCGGGGACGTGCCGGTGCTGCTCTACCGGATCGCCGACCGGGTGTCCGCGCTGGTGGAACGGTGCGCGCACGAGACCGGTCCGCTGGGCGAGGGCGAGGTCACCGGCGAGGGCTGGGACGCCTGCGTGGTGTGCCCCTGGCACGGCAGCACGTTCCGGCTTAGCGACGGGGCCGTGGTGCACGGCCCGGCCGCCAACAACCAGCCGGTCATCCCGGTCCGGGTCCGCGACGGCCGGATCGAGCTGCGCCGGCCCTGATCAACCGTCCCCCGATCGGAGGTTCACCATGCCCGCACGTGACGACATGCCGTCCACGTTGAAGCGGTCGCCGAAGAAGGCGCAGGACACGTTCGTCAAGACGCACGACTCCGCGGTGGCCGAGTACGGTGAGGGCGAGCGGGCGCACCGCACCGCTTTCGCCGCGGTCAAGCACTCGTTCGAGAAGGTCGGCGACCACTGGGAGCCGAAGGCCAAGCGCGGCCCGAGCGACGCCAAGGCGGCCGGTGGCCGGGACACCGCGGCCCGGACCGCCGGCGGTGTGGACGCCAACGCCAGCAAGCAGCACCTGATGGACGTGGCCAAGCGCCTGGAGATCAGCGGGCGCTCCCGGATGACCAAGAGTGAGCTGGTCGACGCGATCCAGAAGGCCAACGCCCGGAGCACCCGCCGGGCCCGCGGCTGAACCCGGCCACGACGCGGGCGCGGCGACGATGCTGCCGCGCCCGCGTCGCCGTCACTCACGTGCTCGCGGCACCGTCATCGCCGGGAGCCGGGAGCCGGGGGCCGGGGGCCGGGGGCCGGGAGCCGAGGGCTCAGGGCCGGGGGTCGAGGCGACGTCCCGATCCCGGTCAGCGCGCGCCCTGCACCCTGCCCTGCTCGCCCGCGCCGACCTGGCCGGAGATCCAGGACCGGGCTGCCGCGGCGCCGGCCGAGCCGGGCACCCCGGCCGCCAGCAGCACGGAGAGCGGCCGCCGCAGGACCGCGGCGGTCGCGTGACCGGGTTCGTGGCGCGCAGGGTCAGCGCGGTGGTGCGGTCGCCGGGACGCGACTCGGGCAGCACGAACCGGCCGTACCCGGCGTTGGCGAACGACAGCGCGGCCGCGGCGAGGAACGGCAGGCGTACGTCCACCGCGCCGAGCAGGACGGACCAGAACGCCGCGGCGGAGGTGTCCGTGGTGGCCGCGCCAGCAGGCCCGGCGTGATCGGCACGATCAGGCCGAGCCCGAGCATGTCCGGCAAAGGCGGTGACGAGCAGGAAGGAGAGGGCGGGCGCCCGGCGCATGGCGGCTGCCGGGGTCCAGAGGGCAGGGCCCCTCCCGACCGCACGGACCGCCGTGCGGTACGGAGGATCAGAGTATCGGCGCCGTCAACCGATTTTCCCGGCGGCGAACCGGCGCACCCCTGGTGCCCGGGCCGGGCTCGTCGGCGCGGTGTCGCCGCGGGCTCAGACCAGGCCGGCGTCGTGGGCGAGCAGCGCGATCTGGGTACGGTTGTCGAGGTCCAGTTTGGTGAGGATGTGCGACACGTGCGTCTTCACGGTGGCCAGGGTCATGTCCAGGGTCGCGGCGATGTCGGTGTTGGCGCGGCCCTGGCCGATCGCGGCCACCACGTCCTGCTCGCGCGGGCTCAGCGTCGCCAGCCTGGCGCGGGCCCGGGCGTACGCGCCGGCCTGCGCCGCGACCCGGTCCATCAGCCGGCGGGTGATCCGCGGCGACAGGATCGGCTCACCGGCGGCGACCTGGCGGACCGCCTCGGCGATCCGGGCCGGTGGAGTGTCCTTGAGCAGGAAGCCGCTGGCCCCGGCGCGTAGCGCGTGCAGGATGTTCTCGTCGGTGTCGAACGTGGTCAGCACGATGATCTCGGGCGGGCGTGGCCGGGCCCGCAGGCGCCGGGTCGCGGTGATCCCGTCGACGCGCGGCATGCGCAGGTCCATCAGTACGACGTCGGGGGCGTGCGCGTCGACCGCGGCCGGCGCGTCGGCGCCGTCGGCGGCCTCACCCACCACGGCGATGCCCGGGGCGCCGTCGAGCATCATGGTCAGCCCGGCGCGTACCAGCGCGTCGTCGTCGACCACGAGCACGCGCACCGGCGGGTTCATGCCGGCCATGGTATCGACGCGCGTAACCGGAACTCGCCGCCGGCCGACTCGTGGTCGAGCCGCCCGCCGGCCAGGCGCACCCGTTCGGTGAGCCCGACCAGTCCGGCCCCGCCGGACCAGGCGGGCGGCGTGGCGCCGGGCGGGGCGAGCCGGTTGCGTACGCAGATCTCCAGCCCGGCGCCGGGACCACCGCGCACCTCGACGTGCACCGGCCGCCCGGTCGCGTGTTTGCGGGCGTTGGTCAGGCCCTCCTGGATGACCCGGTACGCGGTGCGGGCCACCGCCGGCGGCGCCTCGCCGGGCCGGTCCACCGTCTCGCGCAGCAGCACCTCGACGCCGGCCCCGCGGGACTCCTCGACCAGGCGCGGGACGTCGGTGAGCACCGGCTGCGGGCGGACCGTCTCGTCGTCCGGCGGCCCGTCGTCGCGCAGCAGCGAGATGACCTCGCGCAGCTCCTCCAGCGCCTGGTGCACGCCGTCGCGGACCACGCCGGCGGCCCGCGACATCTGCTCCGGCGAGGAGTCCGGGCGGTACTCCATCGCGCCGGCGAACGTCGCCAGCAGCGACAGCCGGTGCGCGAGCACGTCGTGCATCTCGTGAGCGATCTTGCGGCGTTCCAGCATCCGGGCCTCGGCGACCCGCCGGCCCTGCTCCGCCTCGGCGCGGCGGGCCCGCTCGCGCAGCGAGTGGATCAGCGCCTGCCGGGCCTGCGCCCACGCGCCCCAGCCGAGCAGCGCGCCGTACCCGACGGTGATCAGGACCAGCCACCACCCGTACGACATGCCGCCGTTGGAGCGCCAGGCGCCCTGGACCGCGTGCGCCCCGATCCCGCCGGCGGTCACCGCGATCGCGAGCGGGAAGCGGCGGCGCCGCGCCACCTGCAGCGCACCGGTCGTGGCGGCCGGGGTGGCCGCCGGGGACACCGCGGCCAGCGCGGACAGCACCGCCGTGGTGGCGCCCGGCCGCCACAGCAGCAGCGGCGTGAGCAGCCAGCTCAGGAGCCCGGCGACGACGTCCAGGGCGAGCGGCGGCCCGGGCGGGCGGCCGCTCCACCAGCCCAGCACGGTGGCCGCGATCAGCGGCCCGCAGATGCCCAGCATCGCCGCGACCGCGCCGGCGCCGGGACCGTGGCCGCCGGCCCGCCGGGTGAGGAGGCTCGTCATCGGGCGAGGCTAACCGGCGGGTCACCGGCGGCGACACCATCGAAAGTGGTAGGCCGCCGGTGCGGAAGTGAGCGGGCGCGCGGCCGGCGGTCCGATGTGGCGTACCGGTCCGGGCCGGGACGCTCGTCGGCATGACGAACGACAAGCACCTCGCCGAGCCCACCAGCACCCACCCCACCATCCGGCGGCGCGCCGGCCGCGCGCTCACCGTCGCCGCCGCAGCGGCCGGCGCCCTGCTGATCTGGGCGGTCAACGGCCCGCTGGCCGGCGCCGACCCGACCGTCCGCCGCGGCGGCGGCGTCGAGCAGATCGGTCCGGCCGCGGTCGTGCCGGCCGCGCTGGCCGCGGGGCTGGTCGCCTGGGGCCTGCTCGCCCTGCTGGAGCGGCACACCCGGCGGCCCGCCCGGACGTTCCGGATGATCGGCCTGCTCGTGCTGCTGCTCTCCCTGGCCGGTCCGCTGGGCAGCGGCGTCGACGCCGGCAGCAGGCTGGCGCTGGTCGGTATGCACCTGACCGTCGGCGCGGCGCTGCTCATCGGACTGCCCCGCGGGTGCCCCCGGCGCTAGGCCGCGTTTCGTAAAGGTCATCAGAGCCATTGGTTGATGACGGCGATGGTGACGGTGGCTTCGAAGCGGACGGCAAGCTTGTCGTACCGGGTGGCCATCGCCCGGTTCTGTTTGAGCTGGTTGATGCCGCATTCCACGGCGTGACGCTGCCGGTACACGACCGGGTCGAACGCCGGAGGACGCCCGCCCTTGGAGCCTTTGGCCTTGCGGTAGGCGTCCTGGTCGGCCTTGCTCGGGATGCACACCCTGATCCTGCGGCGGCGGGCGTACCCGCGATTGCCCCGGCTGGTGTACGCCTTGTCCGCCAGGACCAGATCCGGCCGGGTACGGGGCCGGCCACCACCGACCCGATAGACCTTGATGCGTTCCAGGACCTTGATGAACTGCGGGCTGTCACCCCGCTGACCAGCGGTGATCACCGTCGACAGCGTCTTACGACCCTGCTCACAGGCCAGATGGGTCTTGGTGGTGAACCCGCCCCGGGACCTGCCCAGAGCATGATCGCCGGGTTCGGCGAACACCCCACCCGGCGGTTCCTTCTGCAGGTCACCATCACGACGGGCACCCGCGGCATGCTGATGGGCACGGCTGATCGTGGAATCGACGCTCACCGCCCACTCGATGTCACCGGCGGCGTCGGCCCGGGTCTGGAGCCGGGCCAGGATCTTCGCCCACGTCCCGTCGCGCTGCCAGCGCCGGAACCAGCGATACAACGTCTGCCAGGGTGCGTACACCTCGGGCACGTCCCGCCACGGTGTTCCCGCCCGGACCCGCCACCGGATCCCATCGATGATCTGCCGTTTCGTCCATCGCGGCGGACGGCCTCGCCGTGGCTCCGCAGGCAGCGCAGGTTCCAGCACCGCCCACTGAACGTCGGTGAGATCGTGTCGCCTCGCTGCCGCTACCCTGGGCACGAGGTCTCCGGTGGTTCAGGTTTGCTTGGTCGCTAACCCGTTTACCGGAGACCTCACTTCGTATCGACAACCGCCACGCCGGGACACGTCACACCTCGCCCGCACTTACGAAACGCGGCCTAGCCCTCGCCGCCCCCGGATCATCCATCCGGCCCCGCGCGGGGACCGCGCCGGCCCATCCGGCCCCGCGCGGGGACCGCGCCGGCCCATCCGGCCCCGCGCGGGGACCGCGCCGGCCCATCCGGCCCCGCGCGGGGACCGCGCCGGCCCATCCGGCCCCGCGCCGGGACCGCGCCGGCCCATCCGGCCCCGCGCGGGGACCGCGCCGGCCCATCCGGTCCCGCGCCGGGACCGCGCGACGTGCCGGTCCCGGGCGCCGCCGGGCCCGCCGCGGATCTCCGGGCCGAAGTGGTCCCTCGTGCGGGTGACGCGCCTGCCCGGCGTCGGTTGTCGGACGGCGATGGCGCGACGTCCGCCGCGCTGGTGCCGGACCTGGCGCCGAGTCGTGCGCGCTGCATCTGCACGTGCATGCACAAGTGCATAGGCACTTGCCCACTGTGGTCGCCGCATGGACGATACGCCTCGTGCGAAACCGAGAAGGTCAACGCCGAAGCGGACCCGACGTCCCCGTCCCGCCGCCGGCCGGCGCCCGTGACCACAGAGCTGCCCTCGTGCTCACGGTCGCCGTCCTGCTGATGGGCTTCTCCCTGGCGGCCGCCGTGTTCGGCCAACCCCACCTCGCGACGATCGCCGGCACGGCCTGCGTCGCCCTGTCCAGCAGGCTGGCGCATCGCCTCCTGCCCGGCCGCTCGGCCCGGCGCTGAGGCGGACCCACCGATGATCTTCGCCGTCGACACACCCGTCGCCCACCAGCAGGACCCCCGCAAACACGTCACCGGAGAGTGTGAAGTGCCATCCACCGAGGCTCAGGCGTCAGAAGGCCGGGGGCGCCCGAGCACGGCGCTCGCGATGCTCGGCCGCCAGCTGCGCATCCTTCGGGAAGAATGCGGCATCAGCCGGGAGGACGCCGCCAAGCATCTCCGGTGTCACCCGGCCAAGGTGTCCCGGCTGGAGCTGGGACAGGTCCCGTTCAAGGACGCCGATCTCGACACCCTTCTGACGTACTACCGCATGCACGACGCCCGTGAGCGTGCGGCGCTGCTGAGCCTGAACGCCCGGCTCAACGAGAAGCCGTGGTGGGCGCCCTACAGCAATTCCCTCGCCGAGTGGTACCGCTCCTATCTGCTGCTGGAGTCGGTCGCCCAGTACATCTACACCTATGAGAACCGGTTCATCCCGGGACTGCTGCAGACCCGCGAGTACGCCGAGGCCACCATCCGTGATCGCTACACCGACGAGGAGGACATCCAGCGGCGCGTGGACGTGCGGATGCGACGGCAGGCCAGCATCCTGCGGCGGCGCGCCTCGCAGATCTGGGCGATCATCGACAACGCGGCGCTGGAGGACGGTCTCGACGATCCGGCCGTCATGCGCCGGCAGCTCGACTTCCTGATCAGAGCCACCGATCTGCCGCACGTCAGGATCCAGATCGTCAAGCGTGGCGCCTGCGCCGCCCGGAGCAACTCCTTCTCCATCCTGCGCCTGCGCAGCGCGCGCCTGTCCGAGGTGGTCTACCTGGAGCAGCTCGACGACGCCCTGTTCATCGAGGACGTCGCCAAGTCGGAGCCGTACCGGATCGCCTGGAGCGAGATCGGGATCGTGGCCTGCAAGCCGGAGGACACCCGGCGCATCCTGGAGCAGACCCTGCGCCGCTGCGGGTGATCCGCCGCCGCGCCGGGCCGGGACCTCAACCGTCCGGCGCGGGGCAGGCCGGCGGGGCGGAGCCGGCCGACGGCAGGTACGTCCCGCGTTCGGCCGGGGTGAGATCGCGGCCGAGATTGCGGCAGATCAGGTCGATCGCCGCGGTCAGCGTCAAGCCGACGTTCGCCCAGACCCGTACGGTGCCGTCCCAGCTCGCGCTGGCCAGGTGATGCCCGTCCGGGCTGTAGGTCACCTCGGCGACCGCGTCGGTGTGGCCGGTCAGCGTGCGGTACGCGCCGGTCTCGAGGTCCCAGACCCGTACCGTCTTGTCCCGGCCGGCGGTGGCCAGGTGCCGCCGGTCCGGGCTGTACGCCACCGTGAACACCTCGGCGGTGTGGCCGGTCAGGGTGCGGGTCGTGCCGGTGTCGAGGTCCCAGAGCCGTACCGTCTTGTCGCGGCCGGCGCTGGCCAGCTGGTGGCCGTCCGGACGGTACGTCACCGCGGACACCCCGTCGGTGTGGCCGGTCAGGGTGCGGGTCGTGCCGGTGTCGAGGTCCCAGAGCCGTACCGTCCTGTCGCGGCCGCCGCTGGCCAGCTGGTGGCCGTCCGGGCGGTAGGCCGCCGCGGAGGCCCGGTCGGTGTGGCCGGTGAGGGCGCGTGAGGTGCCGGTGTCCAGATCCCAGAGCCGTACGGTCCGGTCGCGCCCGGCGGTGGCCACCTGCCGCCCGTCCGGGCTGTACACCACCGTGTAAGCCGCGCCGGTGTGCCCGGTCAGGGTGCGGGTCGCGCCGGTGTCGAGGTCCCAGACCCGCACCGTGCCGTCGCGGCCGGTACTGGCCAGTTGGTGCCCGTCCGGGCGGTACGCCACCGCGAACACCGCGTCGGTGTGGCCGGTCAGCGTGCGCGACGTGCCGGTGTCGAGGTCCCAGGCCCGCACGGTCCGGTCGCGGCCGGCGCTGGCCAGGTGCCGTCCGTCCGCGCTGTACGCCACCGCGGAGGCCGCGTCGGTGTGCCCGGACAGGGTGCGTGACTGCGTGGTGTCGAGGTCCCAGAGCCGTACCGTCTCGTCGCCGCCGGCGCTGGCGACCTGGCGCCCGTCCGGGCTGTAGGCCACCGTGAAGACCCAGTTGGTGTGGCCGGTCAGTGCGCGCGACGTGCCCGCGTCGACGTTCCAGGCCCGCACGGTCCGGTCGCGGCCGGCGCTGGCCAGGTGCCGGCCGTCCGGGCTGTAGGCGACGGTGAGGATGGCGTCGGTGTGTCCGGTCAGGGTGCGCGGCTTGCCGGTGCCGAGGTCCCAGAGTCGTACGGTCCTGTCGTGGCCGGCGGTGGCCAGGTGCCGTCCGTCCGGGTGGTAGGCCACCGCGGAGACGGCGCCGGTGTGCCCGGTCAGGGTGCGCGGCTTGCCGGTGCCCAGGTCCCAGAGTCGTACGGTCCTGTCGTGGCCGGCGGTGGCCAGGTGCCGCCCGTCCGGGCTGTAGGCCACCGCGGAGACCCCGTCGGTGTGCCCGGTCAGGGTGCGCGACGTGCCGGTGCCCAGGTCCCATAGCCGTACCGTCTTGTCCCGGCCGGCGCTGGCGACCTGCCGCCCGTCCGGGTGGTAGGCCACCGCGGAGACCTCGCCGGTGTGGCCGGTGAGGGCGCGTGACGCGCCGGTGTCCAGCTCCCAGATCCGCACGCTCCGGTCGCGGCCGGCGCTGGCCAGCTGCCGTCCGTCCGGGCGGTAGCTGACCGCGGACACCGCGTCGCTGTGGCCGCTCAGCGTGCGTGACCCGCCGGTGTCCAGGTCCCAGACCCGTACGGTCCGGTCGTGGCCGGCGGTGGCCAGGTGCCGTCTGTCCGGGCTGTAGGTCACCTCGGACACCGTGTCGGTGTGGCCGGTCAGCGCCCGGACGACGGGCTGCGAGACCGCGCTGTAGAGACTGGCGACGGCTTCCTCGGTGGGGCTGATCCGGTAGGCCTGCACGGCGAGCAGATCGGCCAGCTCCGAGTTGGTGGGCAGCAGGACCGCCGACTGCGCGGCCAGCTGCCGGGACAGGGCCACCTGTTGGGCGGCCACCGCGGTACGCCGCTGCCATGTCGCGACACCGGCGGCCATCAGGGCGATGGCGAGCAACCCGGCCAGGACGGCGTTCAACCGGCGCGCCCGGCGGATCCGGGCCTGCTGGTGGCGCCGGCTGGTCTGCAGGAACGCGGCGATGTCGTGGGGCAGCGGCCGGTGGGCCGACCAGCTGACGCCTTCGGCCAGGTCGCTGCCGTGCAGCAGGTCGTCGGGGTCGTGGTGGTCGCTCCAGCGCACGTGCCGCTCCTCGGCCCGGCGCAGCCAGTCCTGGAAGCGCTGGTCCTGGGCGACCCAGTGCCGCAGGGTCGTCCAGTCGCGGATCACGGCGTCGTGCACCAGCTCGGCCACCGGCACGACCCCGTCGACGCCGGGCTGCTGGTCGGGTTGCGCGGCGCCGACGATGCGGGTGGTGACGATCCGCTGGCCGGTCAGCACGGCGAGCACCTCGTCGACCATCTCGGGGGCGGATTCCCCGCCGCCCGCGCCGATCGGCCGGGCCAGCTCGCGCAGCGCCGCGAGCGGGGCCTGCTGCCGCATGGCGGGGATGTGGTGCGTCTCGTCGGCGGGACGGACCAGCGCGATCAGGATCTGCTGGGCGACCGAGCGCTGCACGGCCGGCAGCTGCGCGACGGCGGCGCCGCACCAGGTGGCCACGGCTCCGGTGAGGCCGCCGAGGCGCTGATAGGCCTCGTGCGTCAGGGTGCTGCCCTGCCGGCGTTGCCACAGCTGCTGCAGTGCCAGTTCGAGCAGCGGCAGCACGGTGACCGGGGCGTGCAGGGCGGGCGCGGCGTCCGGGTTCGCGGCCAGCACGTCCGAGACGATCCGTTCCGGCAGGCCGTCCTGGTACGCCAGACCGACCGCCTGCGCCGGTTTGGTGATGATGTCCTGCAGGTCGTGCGCGCTCAGCAGCGCCGGCACGTTGATCAGCCCGGCAGTCAGCCGGTCCAGCAGCGCCGGGGCCTGCGAGGCCAGCCGGGGGTAGAAGTCGTCCCGTACCACCAGCACCACGCTCAGCCCCGGCGTGCCGATCGCCGCGGTGAGCTGCTCGATGCCCTGGCGCTGGGCATCGTCGCGGCGGCCGGCATGGTGGCCGTCCCAGTCGGTCTCCGCGGCGGATCGAGGCGGCGTCAGCAGCTCCTCGAACTGGTCGATGATCAACAGCAGTCGTGCCGTGTCCGGCTGGTCGGCCAGCCGGCTCGCGACCGCCGCGGCGATCGGCTCGTCGCGCACCTCGGGCAGCCCGGCGCGGGCCATCTCGCCCAGCAGGTCCTTGCCCGGCCGGGCCACCACGATCAGCCAGCGATCGCTGCCGGGCAGCCGCCCCGCGCCCAGTGCGGGCACCACACCGGCCTGGATCAGTGACGACTTGCCGGCTCCGGACGGGCCCAGCAGCAGTACGCCCTGCTGATGCCCGGCCAGCGCCGCCAGCACGTGCTGCACGGCGGCCGTCCGCCCGTGGAACCACTCGGCGTGCTCGGCGCAGAACACCTCCAGCCCTCGGTACGGGCAGACGTCCGCCTTCACCGACCGGCGTCGCCCGGCACGCTGGGCGGTCAGGTCGCGGGTCATCTCCGCGTGCCAGGCGCGCCACGGCCGCAGGTCCACCTCCGCGCGCGTGCCGGTGTGCAGCGCGCACGCTCGTACGAACGCCTCCACGAACTCCCAGGACACCGCGGACCGTCCGGTCAGCTTGTCCTGGATGGTGGTGCGGGTGTACGGCATGGCCACCTTGGCGGTGAGTCTTTCCAGGTCGCGCACCGACGGGCCACCCGAGTCCGCCTGCAGCCGGCGCAGCCGCGACGCGAACGCGGACACCGGATCCGGGCTGCCCCGGTCCTCGGCGGGATGGTCGGCGTCCATCACCCGGCGCTCCACGTCCCGGCGGCGCCGTCCGGCGGCACCGCCCGGCTGTCCGGCGTTCGTCCGGGAACATCGCCGGACGGCGCCTCGGACAGGTGCCATGGGACCTGCCAACCCTCATCGAACGTGGAGGTAACCATGTGCCGCTCGACATCGGGCATCCCGACCACCCGGGCGATGCCGCCACCCACCGGCACGGGCCCGCAACCGGCCCGGCCGGCCGGGGACACCGAACAGACTCCGCAAGCCGTCACCGAGCGCCCCATTCTCCCCGCCGGCACCTGCTCCGTCCCGGTCACCGCGACGGTCAGCAGCGGGTTCCCGCAAGGTGCCGGTCCCGCGCGAGGGGCGGCTCCGCCCGTGTCACACCGGGCAACACGCGCCGGCCGCCCACGTCGAACCCTGCTCACGGCAGCCCGTTCGGAGGCGCTGTTCGCCAGCGATCTGTCGGCCGCCGAGCACCACAGCCGCGCACAGATAGACGCGGCCATCCGGCACGCTGTCCGCGCGTACGGCGGCACCCGCGGCTGCGCCGGAGAAGTCGCCCAGGCCTACGGCGATCATCCGGAAACCGCCGTCCAGCGGATGTGCTGGGCCTGCGCCGTGGTCGAACAAACCTATCAAAAGCACATGATATCGCTCGGTGCTGGCTGCCGTAGCGGATCCACCCGGCCGGATCCACCACCGGACGGCGCCGAGGCCATCACCCACCCGCGGAGCACCTCATGCCGCGGCTGACCACCGCCGATCACACCCCGGTGCCGTCCGGCCCCCCGGTCCGGTCCGGCCAGCACCGCTGGGACCTGCTCGCGCCGCACCACGGCAGGCTGGTCCGCATCGCTCGCCGGCGGTTGCCGAACCCGCACGACGCCGAGGACTGCGCCCAGGAGGCACTGATCCGGGCCGCCTGCGCCACCACCCTGCCCACGGAGCACGTCGGACGGATCCTCACCACGATCGTGATCCGGCTCTGCATCGACCACTGCCGGGCCCGGACCACCGGTGACCGGGTTCTTGCCCGGATCGGCGCCGCCGAGCAGCACCTCCCGTCGTTCGAGGAGGCCGTGTGCGACCGGGCCGAGGCGGTGTGGATCCGCGAGCGCCTCGACGGCCTGCTCACCGGCCGCCAGCTGGCCGTGCTCCAGGCCCGGGCCGACGGCCTCAGCACCCGGCAGGCCGCCGGTCGGCTCAACATCACGCACAAGTCCGCGGAGGCCGCTCTCACCGCGGCCCGGGCCCGGGTACGCAGGCTGGTCAGCGCGGCGGCAGAAAACCTCTAGGCCCGGGCCCGCGTTCCCCGTTACCCGGATAGAAACGCCACCCGGCATCTGACCTCTCGCCGATCGCCGACCATCGGTCCCGTCCCGGACCCGACCACGGAGGACCACCTTGCCCATCGACCTGTTCACCCAGCTGCCGCCGGCCGACGAAACCATCGATGACGTGTTCGACCTGGACGTCGAGGTAACCGTCGAGACCACCACGTCGGCCATCTACCACAGCGGCTTGATCTGCACTCCCACATGCATCAGCCCGAACGGCGGCTCATTCTGCAGCTTCTGCTGCTGACCGCCTGGTGCCGAGGGCCCGGGCCGGTCACGGCCGGCGGCCCCCGGCACCACCTCGTCCCTGTTCGACCTCACCGGGGGAGTGAGCGTTGTCCACCCGAGCACTGCGTGCATGGAATCACTTTCTGGTACGGGCGCCGCTGGCCGCGACGTCCGCCGCGAGCCGCCTTACGCCCGACACCGACCCGGCCGACGGGCGCCCCGCGTACCTGGCCGTGCTGCGGGCCGCGAACCGTGACGCCCGGCTGGTCGAGGCGCTGACCCTGGCGACTCCCACACTGACCGCGGTCCTGGACCGGGTCGCCGCCGGGCACGGCGACGCATTCAAGCTCACCCAGCTGCGCCGCGCGGCCCTGGCGGTGCTGCGCTACGACATCCGGATGCGGACCCGGCCCACCCCGTTCGGGCTGTTCGCCGGTGTCACGACCGGGCGTTTCGACACCACGGCGACAGCCGAGTGGCGGGGCGGGCACCGCACCCGCACGCACGCCGACATGGGCTGGCTGCTGACACTCGTCCGGCGCCTCGAGACCGACCCCGTGGTGCTGCCGGGTCTGCCGGTGCAGGCCCACCAGGCCCTGATCCGCCGCGGCGACCGGCTCGTCCTGAACATCCCGTCGACGCCCGACATGCTGGCCGGGCAGCCCGGCCGCGCCTGCGTCTCGATCCGCAACTCGGCGATCGTCGACGCCGCCGTGCGCGGCGCCCGCCGGCTCATCCCGTTCGCCGAGCTCTCCACCGCCCTGGGCGCGCAGTTCCCGGCCGCTCCCGCCGAGCGCATCCACGCGCTGCTCATGTCACTGGTCGAGCAGGAGGTGCTGATGACCGGGCTGCGCCCGCCGCTGGACGGCGGGGACCCCCTGGACCACGTCATCGCGGTGCTGCAGCGGGCCGCCCCGGCCGCTGCCGCCCAGCTGCGTGCTTTCGACCGGCGCCGCCGCGCCTACGACACGATTCCCGTCGGCGCCGGCCGGGACGCGCTCAAGGAGCTGCTCGGCACCGCCGGGCGCCTGCAGGGGCACACCCACCCGCTGCACATCGACCTGGCCGTCGACGCGGACATCCGCCTGCCCGAGGCGGTGCGCGCCGAGGTGGAATCCGCCGCCGACCTGCTGTGGCGCATGTCCACGCCGCGGCTCGGGATGCGCGCGCTGCGGGCGTACCACGCGCGTTTCCTGGAGCGGTACGGCGCCGACCGGGTGGTGCCGCTGCTGGAGCTGCTGGACGAGAACCGGTCGCTGGGCGCCCCGGCGGGATACCAGTGGCCGGTCAGCGAGGCCCCGGCGGATCCGCCGGACGACCCGGCCCCGGTCACCCGCAGCCGGCGCATCGCCGCGCTGGCCGCCGAGGCGATCCGGCAGCGCCGCCGCGAGATCGTGCTCGACCGGGACAGCATCGGCGACCTGCTGTACGACCGGGCCGACACGGACGACGTGCCCAGCTCCTGCGAACTGTACGTGCACGTGGTGGCCGCCTCGCAGGACGCGCTGGCCGGTGCGGACTTCCGCGTCGTACTGTCGCCCAACCCCGGCTCGCACCACGCCGGGGCCACCATGGGCCGGTTCGCGGACCTGCTTCCGGACGGTCCGCAGCTGTTCGCCGAACAGCGGCGACGGCCGCAGCACGTCGCCGGTGCGATCACCGCCGACCTGGCGTTCACCGCCCGGTCGAGCCGCGCGGCGAACCTGGCACACACCGCGGCGCGCACCGGCCGGCGGATCAGTGTCGGGCTCCCCGACGCGCCCGGGGTGCAGGAGATCGCGCTCGACGAGATCGGCATCGCCGCGAACCTGGAGCGCCTGTGCGCGATCCACCTGCCGACCGGCCGGGAGATCAGCGCGCAGTCACCGAACATGATCAGCCCGGCGACGCAGGCGCCCAACCCCGCCCGGCTGCTCCACGAGATCGGCCTGGAGGGGCAGCGGCTGTGGGAGCCGTGGAACTGGGGCCCGATGGCCGACGCGCCGTACCTGCCCCGGATCCGTTACGGGCGTACGGTGCTCGCTGCCGCCACCTGGCGCGTCGACGCGCTGCGCGGCGCGGCCGGCGACCCGGCCCGCTGGGTCGCGGCCGTCGAGGACTGGCGCGGCGCCTGGGACGTGCCCCGACGCATCCTGGTGGTCACCGCCGACCACCGGCTCGTGCTCGACCTGGCCGATGCCTGGCACGTCGAACTGCTGCGCGACGAGGTCCGCAGGGACGCCGGCGTGGTGGTCCAGGAGATCGCCGGGGAGTACGAGGGCTGGCTCGACGAGGGCATCAGCGGGCACACCGTCGAGATCGTCGTGCCGCTGTCACGCCGCCGCACCCGGCCGTCCCGCTCCGGCCACGTGGCCCGCCTCGACCCGGGCCGCACCCCCGCGCCGGCCACCGGTGAGTGGCTCTACTTCCAGGTGTACGGGTCCCGCCGTACCCAGGACGACCTGGTACGCGAGCAGTTGCCGGCGCTGGTGCAGGCCGCCGCCGAGCACGGCGCGGACCGGTGGTTCTTTCTCCGCTACACCGACAGCCAGGGCCATCACCTGCGGATCCGGCTGCACGGCATGCCCTCACCGCGGTGGGCGCAGGCCGGCGCCGCCGTCGGGGACCTGCTGACGCGGTGGCAGCGCGCCGGGATCGCCGGCGGGCACCGCCTGGACCAGTACGACCCGGAACTGGAACGCTACGGCGGCGCGCCGGCCCGGGACGCCGCCGAGCTGGTCTTCCAGCACGACAGCACCGCGGCGATCGACCTGATGCGGCTGGCCAGGGACCCGCGGTGCCCGTACACCCTGGACGAGCTGGCGGTGTTCTCCACCGCCGCGCTGGCGCAGGCGTTCGGCCTGCCGTCACCCGGCGAGCACCGGCTGCCCGAGCAGTACGCCGACGACGCGGCCGCCGTGTGGCTGTCGGCCACCGGGTCCCGGCGCGAGCTGCCCGGGTCCTTCCGGGAACGGGCCGCCTGGTGGCGTCAGCGGGTCGACCCGGCGACGCGATTCGCCGCGCTGACCGGTGAGCCGGCCGGGCGCCTCGTCCGGCAGGCGCTGCACCAGCGTGACGAGGCGGTCCGGGCCTTCGCGCAGCGGCTGCACGCCACCGCGGCGCGCACCCCGCAGGCCCGCGTCGTCGGCAGCCTGCTGCACATGACCTGCAACCGGCTGCTCGGCGGCAACGCGGCACGCGAGCGGGAGATCCTCGGCATCGCCCGAGGAGCCGTCCAGGACAACCACGCCCGTAGGAGGCACACCCGATGACCGTGACCGACCTTCGCGACGAGCCGCCGGTGGCCGTGCTGGCGAAGGCCCGTGAGGCAGTGACACTGGTGGCCACCCGGCTGGCCGACCCGGACACCGTGGCCCGGATCGCCGGCGACGACGGCAACCGCGAACCGATCGTCAACGCCGCGCCGTGGGAGCCGCTGACGCTGTCCACCGGCCTGCCCGGGATCGTCCTGTTCTACGCCGAACTGGCCCGCACCGACGCGCGCTGGCTGTCCGTGGCACACCGGCACATGCGGCGGGCGGCGCGGCTGATGGCGTCGTCACCGTCCCGGGGCCTGCACGCCGGGCCCGCCTCGCTGCTGACCGCCGCACAGAGCTGCGCCGCCGCCACCGGCGAGGGCCGGTACGCGAGGCTGCGCCGTGACCTGGCCGGGTGGCTGGCCACCGACCAGCAGCGCCGCCTCGACGACTTCGCGGCCCGCAGCGCGCCGGGAGTGCCGTGGGCCGCCTACGACGTGATCAACGGGATGTCCGGCACCGGCCGCCTGCTGCTGGACGTGGTGGACGACCCGGCTGAGGACTCCGCCGCGGCGCGGCAGGCCCTGGACCGTACGCTGCGCCACCTGGTCCGGCTCAGCGAGCCGATCACGGTCGACGGCACCGGCGTACCCGGCTGGTGGGTCCCCGCCGGCCTGCAACCGATCGAGCAGGACCGGCAGACCTATCCGCGCGGCGACTTCAACCTGGGGCTGGCGCACGGCGCCGCCGGGCCGCTGGCACTGCTGTCGCTCGCCGCCCGCCGCGGCCACGAGGTCCCCGGGCAGCACGCGGCCGTCGCCCGCATCGCCGACTGGCTCACCGGCTGGGCGCGGTCCGACGAGTGCGGCGCCTACTGGCCCTGCCGGGTCTCCTGGGACGAGCAGGTCGCGCCCGACCGTCCCGGCACGGCGTTCACCCGGACCGCCTGGTGCTACGGCGCCCCCGGCGTCGCCAGCGCGCTGTACCTGGCCGGCGCCGTCCACGCCGTCGACGCCTGGCGGCAGGCCGCCGTCGGCGCGCTGCGCGCGGCGCTGACCCGGCCCGAGCGGCGGTGGCACCTCGACGGTCCTACGGTGTGTCATGGCCTGGCCGGCTTCGTGCAGGTCCTGTGGCGTGTCGGCACGGCCTCGGGCGACCGGCACCTCATCGCCGGCGCCGCCCGCGTCGCCCGCCGGATGCTGGACTTCCTGGACCCGCGAGCGCCCTTCGGCTTCGCGCACCTGGTGCCCGACTCGCCACGCGGCTGGCAGGACGCCACCGGCCACCGAGCGCTGAACGTGGCCGGCATCCTTGAGGGCGCCGCCGGGGTGGCCTGCACCCTGCTGCCGTTCCTGGGCGACGCGCCGGGCACCGACCGGGCCTGGGACCGATGCCTGGCGCTGAGCTGATGGGCGCCGCCACGCTGCCGCAGCGGCTGCTCATCGGGGTCAGCGGATCGGTGGCCGCGCTGAACCTGCCGGCCTACCTGCACGCCCTGCGCGTCGCCGGGGTCCAGCGGCTGGTCGCGGTGCTGACCCACACCGCGGAGAGGTTCACGCCCCCGGCCACCCTGGAACTGATCTGTGACGCGGTCTGCACCGAGTCCGACCACGGCCGCGGGCACGTCGCCCTGGGCCGGTGGGCCGAACAGGTCGTGGTGCTGCCCGCCACCGCCCACCTGCTGGGCTGCCTGGCCCACGGGCTGGGCCCGAACCTGCTGGCCACCACCCTGCTGGCCACCGACGCCCCGATCACCCTGGTGCCGGCGATGAACGAGGTGATGTGGCGGCGCCCGGCGGTACGCCGCAACGTCGACACGCTGCGCGGCGACGGCCACCGGGTCATCGAGCCCCTGCCCGGCGCGACGTACGAGGTGGCGAGCCGCTCCATCGTGCCCGGGCTGACCATCCCGCCTCCGGAATCGCTGGTCCAGCTGCTAACGGGGGTGCACGCGTGACGACCGCCGCCTTCGACATCGACACCCTGCGCGTCACCTACGGCGAGGTGGTGGCCCTCGACGACATCAGCCTGCGCTCGGCGCCCGGGCGCATCACCGCGCTGCTCGGGCCGAACGGGGCCGGCAAGTCCAGCCTGCTGCAGGCACTGTCCACGGCGCTGGTCCCGGCCGCCGGCACCATCCGGATCTTCGGTCACGACACGCGACGGCAACCGGCCCTCGCCCGGCGCCGGCTCGGCCTGGTCTTCCAGGAACGCACCCTGGACGAGGACCTGAGCGTGTGGCAGAACCTGTGGTTCCACGCCCGGCTGTTCGGCCTGCCCCGGCACGACGCCCGGCAGGCCGTCAACCGGCTGCTGGCGCAGTTCGAGCTCACGCACCGCGCCGGCGACGCGGTCAGCGCCCTCTCCGGCGGGTTGTCCCGCCGGGTGGAGATCATCCGGGCCATGGTGCACCGGCCCGGCCTGCTGATCCTGGACGAGCCGACAACCGCGCTCGACCCGCAGGCGCGGCGTCGGGTCTGGGACGACCTGCGGCGGCTGCGTACCGAGGCGGGCACCGCCATCCTGTACTCGACGCACCACCTCGACGAGGCCGAGTACGCCGACGACGTGGTGATCGTCGACGGCGGCACGGTGGTCCGGCGCGGCTCGCCGGATCAGCTGAAGGCCGGGCTCGCCTCGTCCCGGGTGCTGCTGTCCACCGCGGACGACGCGCTGGCGCTGACCAGCCTGGCCGCCGCCGGTTTCGATGCCGGGCCGCACTCCGCCGGGATCGCGGTGCACTGCGCGGAGCCGGAGCGCCGGATCGCCGAGGTGATCGCCGCGCTCACCGTCCCGGTGCGGTCGGTGTCGGTGCGGCGTCCCTCGTTGGACGACGTGTTCCTCGCGCTGGGCGCCGCGGGCGCGGAAGTACGACGATGACGGCCAGGACGGCAGCGGCCGTACCCGCCGGCGAGACCGTGCCGGCCGGCAGCGCCCGAGCGACCCGGATCATCGCCCAGCGCGACCTGTGCCGGCAGGTCCGCCACCCGGGAGCGCTGGCCGCCCAGGCCGTACAGATGCTGTTCTTCGTCCTGGTCTACGCGGTCGGCTTCGACGGCATGATCGCGCCGGTCGACGGGGTCGCGTTCAGCGCCTACGTCTACCCCGGGATCATCGCCGTGCAGGTGGTGACCGCCGGGATCGGCTCCGGGCTCACCTACGCCTGGGACCGCGACCACGGGGTGCTGCGGGAGATGCTGGTCGCGCCCGTACCCCGGATCTGCCTGCCCCTGGGCAAGGTCGCCGCCACGGTGACGCTGGTGGCCACGCAGACCGCGGCGATGCTGGCCGTCGCGCCGCTGCTCGGCCTGCGCCTGAGCGCGGCGTCGTTCGCCGCGGGGGTCGGCGGGTACGCGGCGGCCGCCGCGGTGTTCAGTGTGATCGGCCTGCTGCTGGCCACGCTCATCGCCTCGGCGCGGACCCTGCAGGCCACGGTCCAGGTGGGTATGTACCCCCTGCTGTTCCTGTCCGGCTCGGTGTTCGACCCCGAGCAGGCGCCCTCCTGGCTGGCGGTCGCGGTGGCGATCAACCCCATGACGTACGCCGTGGACCTGGCCCGTCACGCGCTGCTGGCCACGCCGTCCGGGCATCCGGTGTGGGTGGACGTTCTCGTCCTGGGCGGGCTGCTGGCGGGCGCCGGCGCCGCCCTGCGCGCCCGGGTCGGGAGCTGACGGCCTGCCGCGACGCACCGGTCCGGAGCGAGCCGGTCGTGCGGCAGGGTGAGGCGGCCGGTGCCGACCGGGTCGACGCCGCCCCGGATGGCCTTCTCCCGGTCGCCCTCGCCGGCCACGTACGCGTTGCATGTGATCTCGACGAACAGGTGGATCGGCTGGGGGTGGCCGGCGTAGACCTGGCCGCGGTGGGGCGGGCGGCCGTCCGGGCGCGATCGCGCAGGGCGCCCGGACGGCCGCGCCGGTCAGGCCGGCTCGAAGCCGGACAGGTGCAGCGAGAACGCCCGGATCGAGCCGGTGTCGGCGTTCGCGCTGTCCACGACCCGGAACTTCCACGTGCCGTCCGCGGGGGAGACCCGCAGCGACGACAGCGGCTCGTCCGGCTTCCAGGCGCCGGTGAACGGCGCGTTGCTGGACAGCACCGCGGCGAACGGGGTCGTCGCGGCGTCGTCGAACACCACCTGGCAGAGGTTGTTGCCGGCGCCGCCGTCGCGGGCGAACAGCGTGGCGGTGCGGCCGTCGGGCGCGGTCAGCGTGCCGACGGCGTCGCCGACGAAGGTGTGGTCGATGCCCACCGTCGCCGCACCCGTGTCGGTGGAGCAGGCCGTGCCGTCGATCGAGAAGGTCAGCGCCGAGGCGTAGCCGACGCCGGTGACGTCCACGCTGGCGGTGGCGCCGGCCGGGTCGTTGTCCGGGATCGGCACCACCGGGCCGGTGTAGGCGAAGTCGTGCACCGTCGCCGACGGCTGGCCGGTCGGGACCACCACGGTGCTGGTGGTCGGCGACAGGACACCGGCGAACGTGGTCCGGACCCGCAGCGTGACCGGCCGGCCCAGCGGGTAGCCGGCGGCCAGGGTCAGGCGGTAGTTCTTCGACTTCGACGCGCCCGCGGCGATGGTGCCGTAGGACGCGGCACGCGGGGCCACGGTGACCCGCGGATCGTCCGGGTCCACCACCACGTTGACGCCGGTCGCGGTGCCGTCGCCGACGTTGCGCGCCGGTAGCGCCACCGTGGCCTGCTCGCCCGGCTCCAGGTAGGCGTCCCCGTCGCCGGTGGCCGGGGTGACCGTCGGCGTGCCGGCGCGCACCAGCGGCTGCGGTGTCGCGCCGGTGTTGCGCAGCAGCAGGTCGGCGCGGATCACGCCGTGGCCGGTGCGGGTGTCGTACCCGCTCGGGGTCAGGTCGAGGGCGGTGCCGGTCAGCGCGGCGCGGATCTCGGCGTCGCTCAGCCCGGGGTTGCCCGACAGCGCCAGCGCCGCGATCGCGGCGGCGTGCGGCGCGGCCGCCGAGGTGCCGTAGAAGGGCGAGAAGTCCGGGACCGAGGTGGCGACACCGTCCGCGGCGGTGATGTCCGGCTTCGCCCGGACGACCCCGCCGGTCGCACTGAAGTCGCCGGGGGTGAGCGGCGTGCCGTCGGCGGCGAAGAAGATCCGGCGCGGGCCGTCCGAGGTGAACCGTTCCGGCTGGGACGCCCGGGTGAACACGTTCGGGTAGGGTCCGGCGGGATTCGGCGGGTCGCCGGCCTCGAGGTCCCGGGGCAGCGGGTCCTTCGCCGGCGCCGCGGCCACCGAGAACGCGCGTTCGGCGGCGCTGTGCCCGCGGGTCACGCCGGGCGTGGCGAAACCCTTGAGCCCGTCCGCCGAGTCGGCGAACCGGCCGCGGAAGACCGACAGCTGCAGGTAGCGGGCCGCGCCCGCGTACTTGACCACGGCGAGCCGCTGGTTGGCGCCGGAGCCGGTGGCCAGGATCTCGAACGGGTCGTCGTCGCCGTCCTGGGTGTCCTGGGAGAAGTCGGTCACGTTGCCGGCCGCGTCGGTCAGGTACAGGTCGTAGTCGTCGGCCGAGCCGCCCAGCGGGTCCGCCCACCACAGCGTGGTCACCCGGCCGGCGCTGTTGCGCGACAGCGGGTTGAACACCTGCACGCCCGGTCCCGGGTCGAAGTCGTGCGCGATGCCGGCGAACTTGCCGACCCCGCGACCGGAGTCGGCGAAGTCGCCCTCCCAGTTGCCGGAGGTGCCGTCGACGACGTTGCCCTCGTTGCCGGCCGAGCTGAAGTAGAACGCGCCGTCGGCGGTGACGGCGTTGACCGCCTGCGCCGGCAGCCCGTCCTGGAAGGGGCTCTCGTGGTAGTAGACGACGTCGTCGACGATGATGTCGCAGTGCGCGGTGAACCGCAGCGCCCGGATGTTCTGGGCGAAGCTGGCCTCGCTGGTGAACGCGGTCGCGAAGCCGAGCTCCGCGTTCGGCGCGAGATCGTGCAGGATCTCCAGCATCGCGGTGCCCTCGTCGCCCGAGCCCTCCTGGCCGGGCAGCACGTCCACCTCGGCCGGCAGGTCACCGGTGGCCTGCGACGCGGCGAGCGAGTCGATGCCGTCGGAGAGGGCGCAGATCTTGACGCCCACGCCGGTCACCCGGTGCCGGGTGCGGGCGGTGTCGGCGGCGTGGGTCCGGTCACCCTCGGCGACCACCGACCCCTGGCCGGCCGGCGCGGCCGCGGCGGCCCTGGGCACGGCCCGCGCCGCGTGGGCCGCGCGCTCGGCCCGGGCGGCCCGCTCCTGCTTGGACTCCGGCGCCGCCGGGTCGCGCGGGTCGAGCTGCCGGGCGGTGATCGCGCCGTGCTTGGCGTTGACGCCGGTCACGTCCTTCCAGCCGGCGATCGTCGGCAGCGCGGTGAGCGGCGCCTCGACCAGGACGGTCCCGGCGGCCGGGGACGGGAAGCGGATTCCCGCCCCGGCCGCGCGCAGCCGGGCGAGCAGGTCGGCGCCGACCTTGTCGGCGTGCACCTCGACCTCGGTGGTGCCGGACCGGGACACCTCGATGCCGGTGGTCAGGTGCGGCAGCGCGTCCGCCGGCACCCGGTCGGCGCGCTTGCGCAGCTCGACCGCCAGCCGGCTGTCGAGCTTGCGTTCGGTCGGGGTCAGGGATTTCTTCAACTGCTGGAGTGCGGCGATCTGTTCGTACGCCCTGGTGGCCGGGTCGGCCGGCGCCTCGGCGCTGGCGCCCGGCGCTGCGAGGCCCACGACGGTGGCGCCGACCGCGAGGATCGTCACCGAGCGTCGGAGCATACGTCTGCTGTCCACGTGCAAAGTCCAGCCCCCCACTGACAGAGATCGATTCGATGTCTGTGGATGCTAGCCGGTGCGGGGTCGAACCACGACACCCTGTAACTCGATCGACACGCAGGGTTTGCAAGTGGGAAGCGCGGACGGCCGGGCCGCCGCGGTGCTCAGTGGACGGTGATGGCGTACACCCGGATCCGTGCGTCCGCGGGCAGGGTGACCGAGCGCAGCTCCCGGCCGGGGTCGAGCGCGACGGTGAAGCCGAACAGGCTGGCCGGTGGACCGTCCACGCCCTGGCCGGCCCGGATCCGGTGCGGCATGGCGAGCACCGCCGTACCGGATCCGGCCGGCGCGCACCAGTCCGGGACGGTGAGCGTCGTCGCGGCCGTGCCGCCGTCGGTATAGCGCACCGTGACCGTGCCGGTCACCGGGCCGTGGTGCGCGGCGGCGACCAGCCGCAGCGTGCCGCGCCGCAGCGTGGGCAGCGGCAGCGCCGGCCCGCCGGCCGGCACGAAGTTGCCGGCGGCGCCCGCCGGCGATGGCGCGCTGTAGGTCACGCCGTTCCAGGTCACCGTGCCGGCCGGGGGCAGCAGCGCCGCGTCGTAGCTCCAGCCGGCGCCGTCGAAGTCGCCCTCCCGGGTGGCCGCCGTGGTGGCGGTGCCGTCCGTGGCGCGGGCCGCGGACAGGTCGACCGCGCACTGCGCGCCGGCGGTCACCGCGCAGTGGTGCGACGGCGTGGCGTTCACCGAGGGCGGCTCGTCGGTCACCGCGGTGCCCCAGGCCGACGGGGACGTCCCGACGGTGTGGGCGATGCTGCCGCCCCGGGCGATCGCCTGCCAGGTGAGCCAGTTCGGCGCATGCGCGCGGCCGTCGACCCGCACGGACTGCACGTACCGGCGGGTGTCGCTGACGTCCGGTGCGGTGATCGTCAGGGTGCCGCCCTGCCGGTCCGCCCAGGCGCCGATGCGGACCGTGGCCGCGGGGAACTGCGGGCTGCTGACGGCGAGGAAGCCGGCGCCGCTCATGGTGGGGTAGAGCCCGAGCGAGGAGAACACGTACTAGGCGCTCATGGTGCCCAGATCGTCGTTGCCGGTCATGCCGTCGGGCCCGGTGGTGAACAGGGTCATCGCGGCCCGCACCACGGTGGCGGTCTTCGCCGGGGCGCCGGCCCAGTGGTAGACGTACGGGGCCAGCAGGTCCGGCTCGTTGTTCGGGTTGTAGGTCGGCTTGCTGTAGTAGTCGTACGGGCCGGCGATCCAGGCCGAGCGCGCGGCGCCGGCCGGGTCGGTCAGCAGCTGCGGATAGGCGAAGAACGCGTCCAGCCGCTGCTCGGCGGCGGCGCGCCCGCCCATCAGCGACACCAGCCCGGCCGGGTCCTGCGGCACCAGCCACTGGTACTGGTGGGCGCCGCCCTCGTGGAACTGGTGGCCGGCCTCGACCGGGTCGTACGGGGTGACCCAGGCGCCCGTGGTGGTCCGCGGCCGGAACTGCCCGATCGAGGTGTCCCACAGGTTGCGGTACCACTGGCCGCGCTCGGTGAGGACCCGCGCGTCGTCGGCGCGGCCCAGCGCGGCGGCCATCAGGGCCAGCGACGCGTCCGCCGCGGCGTATTCGAGGGTGGCCGACGCCGGGTGCGCGCAGTCGTTGTCGCCGCCCTGGTGGACGCAGTCGGCGCCGAGGCTCAGCCCGGACGGGACGTAGCCGCGGTCGCTGTAGTGGCCGTTGCCGCTGCGCCCGTTGTACGGCGAGCCGGCCGGCGGACGACCCAGCGCGTTGGCCCGCAGCATCGTGTACGCCTCCTGCTCGTACCCGGCCAGCAGCCCCTTGGACCACGCCTCGACCAGGAACGGGGTGACCGGGTCACCGGTCATGATGTTGGTCTCGCTGTTGGCCAGCGCCCAGCGCGGCAGCCACCCGCCGTCGCGCCCGATGGCCAGCACGGACCGCGCGACGTCCCGGGCGACCTGCGGCGTCAGCATCTCCAGCAGCTGGTTCTGCGGGCGGTAGGTGTCCCAGAGCGAGAAGTTCTGGTACGGCGTGTAGCCGTCCGCGGTGTGGACGCGGTCGTCGAAGCCGGTGTAGCGGCCGTCGACGTCGCCGGCGAGATTCGGGTGCAGCAGTGAGTGGTAGAGCGCGGTGTAGAAGGCGCTCTGCCGCTCGGCCGGCCCGCCGGTGATCCGCACGGCGTCGAGTTGCCGGGCCCAGGTGGCGCGCAGGGCGTCCCGGACGGCGTCGAAGTCGTACGAGCCGCCGGTCTCGGCGGCCAGATTCGCGCGCGCCCCGTCCGGCCCGGTGTACGACAGCCCGACCTTGACCACGACATCCCGGTCGGCGTTCGTGTCGAAACGGACCCAGGCCCCGTTCCCGCCGGCGCCGGCCGCGTCCCGGGCGCCCGGGGTGAGGGTGGCGCCCCGCCAGGTGCCGTAGGCGGCGAAGGGCCGGTCGAAGCTGGCCGAGAAGTACACCGTGTGGTCGTCCTTGCCGGCGCAGAAGTGCCCGGCGCGCACCCGGCCCTCGACGGTGCGGTCGCCGACCACGTGCACTGCGGAGTCGAAGACGTCCTGATTGGCCTTGCCCGTGTTGAACAGCACGTTCGCCGCGCCGGAGGCCGGGAAGGTGTACCGCTGCCAGCCGGTGCGCTCGGTGGCGGTCAGCTCGGCCTGCACGCCGTACCGGGCCAGGCCGACCCGGTAGTAGCCCGGGGACGCCTGCTCGTCGGAGTGGCTGTACGCGGAGCGGTAGACGTTCGGGTCGCCGCTGTCGACCGCGCCGGTGGTGGGCATGATCGGCAGCTCGCCGGCGACGCCGCAGCCGACCCCGGACAGGTGGGTCTGGCTGAAGCCGTAGATGCTCGTCTGCTGGTGGTCGTAGCCGCCCTGCCCGCCGGTGTCCGGGCTGACCTGGACCATGCCGAAGGGCGCGCTGGCGCCGGGAAAGGTGTTGCCGAAGTTCTGCGTGCCGACGAACGGCCGCACCAGGTCGACCGGCGTCGCGGCGGCTTCAGCGGCGCCGCCGGTGACCAGGGTGGCGGCGGTCGTCAGCCACGCGGCGGCGGCCAGCCGGGAGAGTCGCGACGCCACGGGTACCTCCGGGTCGACAGCGGAACACGGTCCTGACATCGTTGTCACAAACACTGAGAATCGTCAATGCCTGTGGTCGGACCGGTGCGCGGCCGCGCGCCCGGCGGGGCGGCTCGGACCCGGTGGCAGCGGCCGATCGTTGCCGCCGATGAGCCGATCATTAGATGTTGCTCAGCGACTTGCCGCCGGGGCGGCGGTCCCGCAGAGTCGGCCGTGCGCCGTGACCGGCGCCCTGCCGATCGTTGAGGACCGCCGTGTCCCCACGCCACCGCAAGCCCACCCGGACCCGTCGTCTCGTGCTGGCCACCGTCACCCTGGGGGTGCTCGCCCACATCAACCAGGCGCGAGCGGCGAACGGCGTCCCGGCGTTCACCCTCAGCGCCGAGCTGTCGACGGCGTCGTACCACGCCGTGATGGCCGGTGGTCGCGGCCTGTCGCACCAGTGCCCCGGCGAGGCCGGCCTCGGCGAGCGGTGCACCGCGGCCGGGGTCTCCTGGACCGCGGCCGGCGAGAACATCGGCCGGGGCAACGCGAGCGGCAACGCCGCCTCGATCCTCCAGGCCGCGAACGGGCTGACCGACCTCATGCTGGCCGAGGTGCCGCCGAACGACGGCCACCGCCGCAACCTGCTCGACCCGGCCTTCAAGCGGATCGGGCTGGCCGTGACCCGCGGCGGCGACGGCCGCGTCTGGTTCACCCAGGACTTCGTCAACTGACCGCCGGGCCGGTTGCCGGCCGTCCACGGTGGACGGCGGCGCGCCCCGGCATACCGCCACGATGACATCGACGGCACTTCTCCGCGAGGTGGCGCGCCGCCGTGACATCCCGGTCGACGAGGTCGGGCGTCGGCCGGCCACCGCACGCCCCTGCGCGGCGCTGGCCCCACCGCGTCCCGGCCCCGGCGACTGGCTGATCCGCCGCGACGACCCGGTCGCGGGCGCTTCGATCCGGCCGCCGGCGCTTCGATCCGGCCCGCGCCCGGTACGGCATGGTCGGCTGCTCGCCGGCGCCGGGCGGCCGGCTGATGTCCCGGGGCGGTGCGGTCAGACCTGGGCCGCGGAGTCGTACCGGCGGCGCAGGTCGGTCATCTCCGACTCGGTGAGCGCCTCCCGCATGGCCAGCTGCGCGTACCGGTCCGGGAACATCTGGTGCAGCCGGTCGACGAAGCGCACCTCGGCGGTCGCCTCGACGACCCGGATGCCGGGCGGGTCGGTGGACATGTCCAGGATCACCGGTCCGGCCAGCTTGTCGGCCACGTCCCAGGGGCGCTTGCGCTCGGCGACGCCGCAGAGGTGGAAGCCGTAGACGGTCCGCACCTCGGTGAGCGCGGTGGCGCCGGCCGGCTCATAGCCGTAGACGCGGACCCCGCAGATCACCTCCGGTCTCGCCGCGTCCGCGCCGGTCGCCGGTTGGGCCTGGTGTCCGGCGTGCTGATGCTGCTCGGGGTCGGACTGTTCGAGCGCGGTGCGCATCCGGGCGGTGATCTGCCCCTGCAGGTCGGCCGGCGCGGCCGGGCCGGTCGCCGGCGCCGCCGGGCCGGCCGGGTCGCGCAGGGCGAGCACGGCGGCCGCCGCCGCCAGCAGGACCACCGCCACCCACACGAAACGGTTGCGGTACCACCGCGCGGAACTCTCCGGGGTGCTCACGATCGTTTCACCTCGTCGCCGGTTGTGGTGTGTTCGCCGGGCCGGCCGCGGGCCGCGGGCCGGGCTTGCCGCAGGCCGCTCCGGCCCGGGACTGGTGTCGATGTCCGCGAGCCGGAGCGGTGTGGCGGCGACCGGTCATCCGATCACACGAAATTCACGTCGCTGCACCACATGTAGGCCTGGTCCAGGTGCGAGGCCTGCCAGATGACGAACAGGATGTGGTGCCCGGTGTATCCCGAGGTCGAGATGTTGAACGAGATGTTCTGTGCCGGCGCGTACCGGCCGGTCTGGGTGATGAAGTCGAGGTTGCCCCAGCCGAGGCGCTGAGTGGCCGGGTTGAACCCCTGCTTGCTGACGTAGACCCGGAAGTAGTCCGCGCCGTGGCTGGCCTGGTCGTACAGCTGGACGGTGAAGTTCCGGCTGACGTTGGTGGTCTTCCAGGCACCGGGCTGGTTCAGGCTGTCGTTACGGGTCAGGCCGTTGCTGCACAGCTGCCCATCCGGGGTGCGGGCCTGGAACTGGGCGCCGAGGCCGTCGCGCAGCGCGCTCATCCAGTTCCACATGGTGTCCGGGTTGGTCTGGAAGGCCTGCCAGCACATCGGGTCCTGCTGCTGCATGGCCGGGTTCGTGTGCTGGCTGCCCCAGGTCTTCCAGCACTGGTAGGCGCGGGTCGCCGGGTTCACGATGGTGCCGTGGGCCTGGGCGGCACCGGCGAAGGGCAGCAGGCTGGCCAGCGTCGCGAGCAGCACGACGAACACCCGGAGGGGCTGGCGGGCGAGGGAGCGGGGCTGCCGGACGGATCGATGGGACTCGTGTGGGGGCACGGTGCGTCCTCCAATTCTTCGGCGTACGGAGTGGGAGCGCTCCCAGGAAGCATTGCACCCAACTGCCCGGATATCAACTGATGTCTATCAAGAATGTTA
Organism: Actinoplanes teichomyceticus ATCC 31121; assembly: GCF_003711105.1. Lineage (NCBI taxonomy): Bacteria > Bacillati > Actinomycetota > Actinomycetes > Micromonosporales > Micromonosporaceae > Actinoplanes > Actinoplanes teichomyceticus. Next base: position 4,177,740 of record NZ_CP023865.1, on the reverse strand, counting down.
CGTGGCGCTGAGTCCGCGCTGTGATGCTGACCCCGTGCCGTGGCGCTGAGCCCGTGCCGTGGCACTGACCCGGTGCTGCGGCGCAGGGCCCACGCGGGGGCGCTGGACAGCGACGGCGGCGGGCGACCCGGCGGGGTCCCGGCCCCGGCCGGGACGGGCGCCGCCGGGGACAGCCGCGGCCGTAGACTGCGCGGGTACCGGCATCCCGTCCGGCCGCGGTTCGTGGGCGCGGCACCGGGGCGGGCGGGGTGAGACGATGCCGCGCATGATGTCACGGCTGTCCTACACGGTACTGGGTAGCTCGTTCGCGGCGGGCCCCGGTATCGATCCGATCCTCGACGTGCACGCCCAGCGCTCCGGCCGCAACTACGCGAACCGTCTCGCGCGGATGCTCGACGCCGAGCTGACCGACCTGACGGTCGCCGGCGCGACCACCGCGACCATCCTGGATCAGCCGCAGGTCACGCTGCTGGGCGCGCACTTCCCGCCGCAGGTGCCCGGCGTGCCCGCCACGGCGGACCTGGTCACCGTCACCGCCGGCGGCAACGACCTGCGGTATCTCGGCTCGATGATGTTCGCGGCCTGGCGGCGGATCGCGCCGCACGGCCCGGTCACGCAGATGATGGCCCCGGACTTCCCGGCCGGGCTGGCCGTGCCGACGTCCGAGGACGTGGACCGGACCGCCGCCGGGCTCGCCGAGATCGTCGCGCGGGTGCGGGCCCGCGCGCCGCGCGCCCGCATCCTGCTGGTCGACTACCTGACCGTCATCGGGGCGGGGACGGCGCCCGGCCCGGACAGCCCGTTCGAGCCGGCCGAGATCGCGACCTTCCGTGCCGTCCAGGCCGCGCTGGAGGCCGCCTACGTCATGGCGGCGGACCGGTCCGGCGCCGAGCTGGTCGCGGTGTCGGGCTTGAGCCGTGACCACGCGCTCGGCTCCGCCGAGCCGTGGGTGTTCCCGTTCATCCGGGACTTCGCCCGGCTCGGCGCGTCGTTCCACCCCAACGCGGCGGGGATGGAAGCGGTGGCCGCCGAGATCGCCGGACTGATCGGCCGGGCGACACCGGAGGCTCACGGTCGGTGGGCGGGAGATCGTCGGCCCGGGTAGGGTGAGGCTCGGGTGAGCCGGGAAGTCTGGTCGGCACGGTAAAAGTTCGATCAACGCAGCAGAACGGCCGATCGATGCGGTACGCATCCGATCGGCGCGGTAGCGGTGCGATCGGCGCAGACGAGGTCTGGCCGGTGCACGACCGGCTGCGGAAGTGGAGATCACGTGCCCGACACCTCTCGTACCGTCCTGCTCAGCCGCGGTTCCTGGGCCGAGGCCCGCCGGATCGCCGACATCCTGCGCAAGGAGACCGTCGGTGGCGTGCTGCTGCTGGCCGGCGCCCTGCTGGCGCTGGTGTGGGCGAACTCGCCCTGGTCCGACCGGTACCACGAGCTGACCGAGTTCCGTTTCGGGCCGTCCGCGCTGCACCTGGACCTGACGGCGGCGACGTGGGCGGCCGACGGGCTGCTCGCGATCTTCTTCTTCGTCGCCGGCCTCGAACTCAAACGCGAGTTCGTCGCCGGTGACCTGCGCGACCCGCGGCGCGCCGCGGTGCCGGTGGCCGCCGCGGCCGGCGGGGTGGTCGTGCCCGCGATCTGCTACCTGCTGGTCAACGCCGGCGGGGCGGCCGAGGGCTGGGCGATCCCGACGGCGACCGACATCGCGTTCGCGCTGGCGGTGCTCGCGGTCGTCGGGCGCAGCCTGCCGACCGCGCTGCGGACCTTCCTGCTCACCCTGGCGGTGGTCGACGACCTGCTCGCCATCATGATCATCGCGGTGTTCTACACCGCGCACCTGGCGGTGCTGCCCCTGCTCGCCGCGCTGATCCCGCTGGCGGTGTTCACCGTGCTGGTGCAGCGCCGGGTACGCGCCTGGTGGCTGCTGCTGCCGCTGGCCGCCGCCACGTGGGCGCTGGTGCACGCCTCCGGGGTGCACGCCACGGTCGCGGGCGTGCTGCTGGGCTTCGCCGTGCCGGTCCTGACCCCGGCGCACCCGGCCGGTCACCACCCGAGCTCCGGGCTGGCCGAGCACTTCGAGCACCGGTTCCGGCCAATCTCGGCCGGTGTCGCGGTCCCGATCTTCGCGCTGATGTCGGCCGGCGTCACCCTCGGCGGCCTGGACGGGCTCGGCTCCGCGCTGTCCGACCCGGTCGCGATCGGGGTGCTGCTCGGCCTGGTCGTCGGCAAACCGCTCGGCATCCTCGCCGCGACGTGGCTGACCGCCCGCTTCACCCGGGCCCGGCTGGACGCCGACCTGGCGTGGATCGACATGGTCGGCGTGGCGGTGCTGTCCGGCATCGGTTTCACCGTGTCGCTGCTCATCGGGGAGCTGGCCTTCGGCATCGGCAGTGACCGCGACGATCAGGTGAAGATCGCTGTCCTGGCCGGCTCGCTGACCGCTGCCGCCCTCGCCTGCGTGCTGCTGCGGATCCGCAACCACGCCTACCGCCGGATCCGCGCGCAGGAGCAGGCCGACCACGACGGCGACGACATCCCCGACGTCTACCAGCGGTGACGCGCCGCCACGCCGGCGGCCGCGGAGCCGGACCCGGCAGGGCCGTCCGGGGCGGCCTGGCGCCGGAGCCGGCCGGATGTCCGGGCGGCGTGGCGCGAGCCGGGCCCGGGGGCCCGGCGTGGTCAGCCGGCGAGCGCGTCGGCGATGTCGCGGCGGGCCGCCGGGTGTCCCGGCGCCGCGTAACCGATGCGCAGCGCGATCTGCGGGTATCCGGCGCGGCGCAGCGAGCGGCGCAGCTGGTCGCGTGCCGCCGGCACCTCGATCGGCTGGGAGATCATCGAGGTGGCCAGGCCGGCGTCGGTGGCGGTCAGCAGCACACGCTGCAGTGCCTGGCCCGCCTTGACCTGGTCCAGCCGGCGGTCCGAGGGGCTGCCGAGGACCGCGATCAGCGGCTCCGGCTCGTAGACCCGGCCGGGCGGGCGCCCGCGTAGCGCGAACGCGCGTTGCGGGATGAGGTCCGCCGGTTCGGCGGCGGGCGCGCCCGCGGCCACCAGAACCGGGTCGCCACCGTCCTCGGTCATCGTCCAGGCCATGAGTTCGGCCTGGTAACGCTCATTGCGGCGGAGCACCCGGTCGGCGCTGTGCGCGATCTCCGAGAATCCCCGCAGCGCGGTCATGCCGACCAGCAGATCCAGCCAGCCGTCCTCGCCGTGGGCCGCGTCGATCAGCCGGATCCGCAGGTCCGACGGCACCGGGTCCGGCCAGAACGGGTCCCGGTGGCTGTGGCGGCGGTCGATCGCCGCGTACAGGTCACGCTCGGTGTAGGTGGGTGGCCGGCGCGCGCCGGGCGTCAGCCGGGCGATCACCTGCGGATCGCCGTCGTCCGGCAGCAGCCGCACGTCGGCCGGCGTGCCGGCCCAGGCCAGCGCGAGACGGGCGTTGAACGTCGCGGCGCCGCAGGCCAGACGCATCGCCCAGCCCCAGCTGTCGGCCACGCTCAACTGCCGCCGCGGGTCGGCGAGCACCTCGATGGCCCCGTCACGCAGCCGGAAGCTCCACGGTTGACTGTTGTACATCGAGGGAGCCTGGATCCCGGCCGAAGCCGCGCGTCGCAGATCGGATTCGTCGTAGTTCACGGCGGTTCTCCCCTCCTGTTGACCTCTACGGTCCCCGCCGCCGCCACTCGCCGTTGAGGGCCGAAGGTCCTGGTCAGCGCGCCAGGCAGACCCGTTGCGGTCCGCTGGCGTCCGGTCGGCGGCCGCACCGAGGCCGGGAGTGGGCCGCTCACCGGGCCGCCGGAGCCGGCCGGCAGCCACGCCACGGCCGGGCAGGTCGGCGAGCCTCGACCCGGACGCGCCGATCCCGGCAGCCGGGCGCACCCCCCGGGCCGTCGCGCCCGGGGGTGCGCCGGACCTCGCCGCCGGGAGCGCCGCACGGCGGCTGATAGGTTGATCGCAGGTGTGCCGGGAAGTCTGGTCGGCGATCGATGGAGGCTGACCAGGAAACCGGGGAACATCGTTGAGCGTCATCGCCTGGACCGCGGTCGCGGTCTTCACCGTCGCCTATGTGCTGATCGCGACCGAGAAGATCAACCGGGTGGCGGTGGCGCTCGGCGGGGCGTCGATCATGCTGGCGCTCGGGGCCACCGACGCGGAGCACGCGTTCTTCTCCGAAGAGGCCGGCATCGACTGGAACGTCATCTTCCTGCTGCTGGGGATGATGTTGATCGTCGGTGTGCTGAAACAGACCGGCCTGTTCGAGTACGTGGCGATCTGGTCGGCGAAGAAGGCCCGGGGCCGGCCGTTCCCGGTCATGGTGATCCTGATCGTCGTCACCGCCGTCGTCTCCGCGGCGCTGGACAACGTGACGACGGTCCTGCTGATCGCGCCGGTGACCCTGCTGGTCTGTGACCGGCTCGGCGTACCTCCGGTGCCGTTTCTGATCGCCGAGGTGCTGGCCTCCAACATCGGCGGGGCGGCCACCCTGGTCGGTGACCCGCCGAACATCATCATCGCCAGCCGGTCCGGCCTAGGGTTCAACGACTTCCTCGCGGTGCTCGCCCCGTTCGTGCTGGTGGTGCTGGTGGTGCTGCTGCTGTTGAGCCGGATCATGTTCCGCTCGGCGTTCCGCCACGACCCGCAGCGCGCCGCCCGGGTGATGGCCCTGCGGGAACGCGACGCGATCCGTGACCCGCGCCTGGTGGCGCTGAGCCTGGCCGTGCTGGCCGCCGTGCTGGTGGCGTTCGTGCTGCACACCGTGCTGCACCTGGAGCCGTCGGTGGTGGCGCTGCTGGGCGGGCTGCTGCTGCTGGCGCTGTCCCGGCTCGACCCGACCGAGATCGCACAGGAGGTCGAGTGGCCCACACTGATCTTCTTCGCCGGACTGTTCGTGATGGTCGGCGGGCTGGTCGAGACCGGGGTGATCGACCAGCTCGCGCACGCGGCCACCTCCGCGGTGCAGGGGCAGCTGTGGCCGGCGACGATGCTGATGCTGTGGGCCTCGGCCGGCCTGTCGGCGATCGTCGACAACATCCCGTACGTGGCCACGATGAGCCCGATCGTCGCCGAGCTGGTCCAGGCCGAGGGCGGTGTCGACAAGGCGCAGGTGCTGTGGTGGGCCCTGGCGATCGGCGCGGACCTGGGCGGCAACGCGACCGCGGTGGGCGCGTCGGCGAACGTGGTGGTGCTCGGCATCGCCGACCGCGCCGGCCACCGGATCACCTTCTGGCAGTTCACCAGGTACGGCCTGATCGTCACCGTGATCACGGTGGCGCTGGCGGTGCCGTACCTGTGGTTGCGGTTCTTCGCTCTGTGATCAGGCGCCCAGGATCCGGTCGAGCAGCCCGTCCAGGGTGATCACCCCGGACATCACCCGCCGGTCGTCGACGACGGCGACCAGCGGCACGTTGGCTCGGGCCATCACCGCGGCGACCTCCAGCAGGGTGGCGTCCGCGCTGACCGCCGGCAGCTCCGGCCGGTGCCGGGGCAGCAGATCGGCGACCGTGCGGTCGCCGATACCGGACAGGATGACGTCGGCGTCGGCCTCGTCGATGACCCGGGCCAGCGCCGGGTCGTCCTGGCAGTAGGACGGCAACGCCATCCGCAGCACCTGGGTGCCGGCCAGCACGGTCACCGGCCGGCCGAGGCGGTCGACGACGACCAGACCGGGCAGGTCCTGGGCGGCCAGGATCCGGGCCGCCTCGCGCGCCGCGGTCTGTTCGGTGACGGTGCTCATCGTGGTGGACACGTCTGCGGCACGCATATGCCGACCCTACGCTCGCGTGTCCGCGGACCGGCGCCCGGTGCCGCGGACCCGCCGGCGCAGGACGCCGTACCAGGCGGGCACCTCGGCCTGGTCGTCGAAGCCGCGGGCGACGACCACGTCGGTGGAGGAGTGCAGCAGGATGGACAGCACGATGGTCAGCGCGACCAGGTGGAAGATCTCGTCGGCCGCGACGATGCCGGACTCCAGGACCAGCAGGCCGTAGACCACCGACGCGAAGCCCTTCGGGCCGAACCACATCGCCGCCGCCTGCTCGCGCAGATCCAGGCCGGAGCGCAGGAACGAGACCCACAGCGCGACCGGGCGGGCCACGAAGATGGCCAGGATCGCGAACAGCCAGCCGGTCCAGGAGATCTCGCCGAGGAAGCCCGGGGAGATCAGCGCGCCGAAGACCAGCAGGGCGGCGAGCTTGAACAGTTCGGCGATGTTCTCCCCGAAGTGCTCGAACGCGGCCCGCTGGCGCGGTCCGAAGGTGGCGACGGTGATCCCGGCGGCGAACGCCGCGAGGAACAGGTTGGCGTGGGTCGCCTGCGCGAGACCGAGAACCAGCAGGCCGATGGCGAGGCCGTTGAGCGGCTCGTAGGCGGGGGAGGCGGAGAAGAAGCGGCTGCGTTCGAGCAGGATCGCGGCGAACGGGACCACCACGCCGATCGCCAGGCCCAGGGCGATCTCCCAGGCCAGCTCGCCGAGGTGCAGGTCGGCGGAGCCGGCGGCGACGGCCAGGAAGACGATGACGAACGGCAGCGCCAGGCCGTCGTTGACGCCGGACTCGACGTTGAGCAGGTGCCGCAGCCGGGCCGGCACCTTGTCGTTGCCGACCAGGGCCGAGGCGAACACCGGGTCGGTGGGGGACAGGATCGCGCCGATCAGCAGCGACTCCGGCCAGCCCAGTCCCACCACGTAGTGGGCGGCCAGCGCGGTCACCAGCAGGGTGAGGGGCAGGCCCCAGCCCAGGGCCCGGCCGGGCAGCCGCCACGCCGAACGCAGGTCGGCCCAGCCGACCCGCATACCGTCGGTGAACAGCACCGCGAACAGCGCGAGTTCGGCGAGGGTCCCGACGATGCCGGAGTCGGCGCTGACGTCGAGGACACCGGTGACCCCGGGACCGAGCACGAACCCGGCGACCAGGAACAGCACGGCGGTGGACAGGATGGTGCGCTTGGCGAGCGCGGACACCAGTACGGCGAGCAGGAGAACAGCGGCGAAGGTCAGCAGCAGCACGAAGACTCCGGTACGTGGGAACGGTCGATCGACTGCCGACCAGACTTCCCGGCGCACCTGCCCGGAACCCTATCCGTTGCCGGCCACCGGCGGACAGCGGGTGATGCCGTCGCGGCTGCGAGCGGGCGCACCTCGTGTGATGATCATGGTGATGGTGACCGAACGGATCACGTGCTGATGGAATCGACGGCGGGGCAGCTGTTGCTGGGCCTGCTCCTGCTGGCCGGCTTGTTCCTGGCTGTCGGCCTCGGCTTCGCCGTGCTGGTGTGGACGCCGATGCCGGCGGCCGGGCGGGAGCGCCGGCCGGGGTCGTACCGCGACAGGAGCGCCGGATATCGGGCGTGGCCGCGCGCCGTGGCCGGCCGGCTGTGGGCCCGGGCCCGGCACGGCCGGTTGACGTTGCTGGTCGCCGGTCGGCTGTCGCAGGCCGTGGCGCATCCGGCACGTCTGGTGGTGTCCGGGTTCACCGCCGCGGTGCTGGCCGGCTCGCTGCTGCTGATGCTGCCGTTCGCCACCGCGTCCGGGCACGGCGCCCCGCCGGTGACCGCGATGTTCACCGCCACCTCCGCGGTCTGCGTGACCGGCCTGGTCGTCGTGGACACCGGAACCTACTGGTCGGGCTTCGGTGAGCTGGTCATCCTGCTGCTGATCCAGGTCGGCGGCTTCGGGATCATGACCCTGGCCTCACTGCTGGGGTTGCTGGTCGCCCGGCGGCTGCGGATGCGGCTGCGCCTGGGCGCCCAGGCCGAGACCAAGGCCCTCGGGGTCGGCGAGGTACGCGGGGTGATCCTCGGGGTGCTGCGCGTCAGCGTTCTCGTGGAGCTGGCGGTCGCCGCGGTGTTGACCTGGCGGTTCGCCGTCGGCTACGCCAACAGCTGGAGCCATGCCGGCTACCTGGGTGTGTTCCACGCCGTGTCGGCGTTCAACAACGCCGGCTTCGGCCTGTACCCGGACTCGCTGATGCGTTTCGCCGGCGATCCGCTGATCTGCCTGCCCATCAACGCTGCCGTCATCGTCGGCGGGCTCGGCTTCCCGGTCCTGTTCGAGCTGCGCCGCGAGTTCCGCACCCCGCGCCACTGGTCACTGCACACCAGGATCACCGTCGGGATGTCGGTGCTCTGCCTGGCCGCCGGCTGGCTGGCGATCGCCGCCGCCGAGTGGACCAACAAGGCCACCCTCGGTCCGCTCGGGCTCGCCGACAAACTCCTGGCCAGCCTCACCACGGCGGTCATGCCCCGCACCGCGGGCTTCAACAGTCTCGACGTCGCCGGGATGCGCGACCTCACCCTGCTCATCCACGACGTGCTCATGTTCATCGGCGGTGGCAGCGCCGGCACCGCCGGCGGCATCAAGGTCACCACCTTCGCCGTTCTGGGGTTCGTCATCCTCGCCGAGATCCGCGGCGAGCCGTCCGTGCACGCCCTCGGTCGCCGGCTGCCCTCCGGCGTGCAGCGCCAAGCCCTGACCATCGCGCTGCTCGGCGTCGCCGCGATCACCGTGTCGACCCTCGGCCTGCTGGCGCTGACCCCGTTCACCCTCGATGCGGTGCTGTTCGAGACGACCTCCGCGTTCGCCACCGTCGGGCTGTCGACCGGGATCACCGCCCACGTCGGCACCGCCGGGCATGTCATCCTGGGCCTGCTGATGTTCGTCGGCCGGCTCGGCCCCGCCACCGCCGTGACCGCGCTCGCGCTGCGGGAACGGACCCGCCGCTACGAACGAGCCGAGGAGAGACCCATCGTTGGCTAGAAAACCTGTCGATCACCGGATCGTCGTGCTCGGGCTCGGCCGCTTCGGCGGCTCCCTCGCCGCCGAGCTGGTCCGCCGTGGCTGGGAGGTCACCGGCATCGACGTGAGCGCCCAGGTCGTGCAGGGCTACGCCGACCTGCTGTCGCACACCGCGATCGCCAACACCACCGACGAGCAGTCACTGCGCCAGCTCGGCGTGCCCGAGGTGACCCACGCCGTGGTGGGTGTCGGCACCGACCTGGAGGCCAGCATCCTGACCACCGCGCTGCTGGCCGATCTCGGCGTACCCAACATCTGGGCCAAGGCGATCAGCCGCCAGCACGCCCGCATCCTGGAACGCGTCGGCGCCCACCACGTCGTCCTGCCCGAGCACGAGATGGGCGAGCGCGTCGCCCACCTGGTCACCGGTCACATCCTGAACTTCATCGAGTTCGAGGACGACTACGCCCTCGTCAAGACCCGCGCCCCGCAGGAGGCCGTCGACCGGACGCTTGCCGATTCCGCGCTGCGCGCCAGGTACGGGGTCACCGTGGTGTCCATCAAACGGCCGGGGGAGGAGTTCACCTACGCCACCGCCGACACCACCGTCTACGCCGGCGACATCCTGATCATCGCCGGCAAGACCCGTAACGTGGAGGCGTTCGCCGGCCTGGTCTGACCCCGCCGCGCCGGCCCGGCCGAGCTCCCCGCGGCGCGAGACGGGATCGCGGCCCGGGCCCGGAAACCGCCGCGACCTCACCTCCCGGGTGGTAATTTGGCTGCCAGACCGACACGCTAGGTGGTAGCGGTGGTAGGCATCGCAGGTCGTTCCATCGATCAGATCCGCGCGGAGATCGAAGATCGATTCGGTTTCTTCCCGCCGTTCTTCACCCCGGCGTTGGACCGCGCGGCGACGTTGGACAATCTGTGGCAGCAGACGCTGCGCAGCTACATCGACAACACGTTGCCGTCGCTGTGGCTGGAGCAGCTGTTCGCGGTGCTGTCGCGGTACTGCGACGTGCCGTACTGCCTGGTGTGCCACAGCTGCGCGCTGCGCCCGCTGGGCATGGACGCGACCGCGATCCTGCGCCTGCTCGACGGCCCGGGCGGGCTGCCCGACCCGGAGGAGGCCGCCACCGTGCTGACGGCGGCGCCGGCGGACCTGGCCGGCTGGGCGCAGCCGGGGCCGGTGGCCGACGCGGCGATGCGGGCGACGGTGTCGCTGTTCCTGCGCGACGGCGACCGCGACACGCTGGCGCCGCTGCTGCGCCGGGTGGTGCCGGCGGCCGACATGGACCAGCTGGTGATGTTCCTCGGCTACGTGACGACCTGCCTGGAGTGGGTGGAGGCGCATCCGGAGCTGTCCGTGGAAGCCGACCTGCGCGCGATGACCCACCTGGGGCCGTTGCTGGCCGAGCAACCGGCGCTGGGGCGCTTCTTCGCCGACTACACCCGCCGTCGCCGCACGGCCATGGCCGGGCGCGAGGCGGTTCTCGCCGAACGCGTGGCGCAGGCCGACCGCCGGTTCACCCTGGCCTTCGACCACGCCCCGATCGGGATGGCGCTGGTCGGCCTCGGCGGCACGTTCCTGCGCGTCAACGAATCGCTGTGCCGGATGCTCGGCCGCAGCGCCGACATCCTGGCCGTCACCACCTTCGCCGAGCTCACCCACCCCGACGACCTGCCCGACAGCCTTCGCTGCTTCAGCCAGATGATCGTCGGCGACATCGGCGCCTACCAGGCGGACAAGCGCTACCGCCACGCCGACGGCGGCTGGATCACCGTCCAGATCTCCGCGGCCCTGCTGCGCGCCGGGGACGGCAGCCCGCTGCAGTTCGTGACGCTGATCGAGGACGTCAGCGAGTCGCGGGCGCAGGCGGCGCGGCTGGAGGCGGCCAACGCCGAACTGCAGCGCAGCAACCGTGACCTGGAGCAGTTCGCCGCCATGGCCGCGCACGAGCTGAAGGGACCGCTGGCCGTCGTCGCCGGCCTCGCCGACTTCCTGGTCGACGACATCCCGGACGACGCACCCGAATGCCGGCACACCGCGACCCGCATCGCCGCGGCCGCGACCCGGATGACGACCTTCGTCGACGACCTGCTCGCCTACGCGCGGGCCGGGACGGAGGAGTTGCGGGTGCAGTGGGTCGACGTGGACGCGATGCTGCGGGAGATACTCGCCGAGATGGGGCCGCACCTGCAGGCCGGGCACACCCGGGTACGCCTGGGCCATCTCGGCGGCGTGTGGGCGCACCCCACGCACCTGCGCCAGGTGTTCGTCAATCTGATCAGCAACGCCGTCAAGTACACCGCCCCCGGAAGCCGGCCCACCGTCGAGATCACCGTCGTGGAGTACGACGACGACGTCGTCTACACCATCGCCGACAGCGGCCTCGGCGTGCCCGCCGACGCCCGCGAGACGATCTTCGACATGTTCCACCGTGAGCACCGGCACGCCGCTGCCGGCACCGGCGTGGGCCTGGCCATCTGCCACCGCATCATCGAGCGCCATGGCGGCCGGATCTGGGTCGAGGCCCGTCCCGGTGGCGGCAGCCTGTTCCGGATCCGGCTGCCCCGCTACCCCACGACGGGCGCCACCCCGCGGGGCCGGGTCGCCGCGCGGGCCCGCGGCGCGGCGGACCGCTGATCGGCCCTCGGCGCGCCGCGGCGCGGGCGGGGCACGACACACGGTGTCCGGCGGTATCCGCGAATGATGTGCCGGATCGGCGGAACCGGTCGCGCGCCCGACAGCCGGATCGGTCCGCGGTCCGGTACCGATAGGGGATGACCCGTCAACCGGCGCCGCCACGCCCGTCGCTCGCGCCGGCCGCCACCGCCCAAGGGGTGATCGAGTGAGCACGACCACTCACGAGACGCACGGCGACATTCCGGCCCAGCGCGACGCCGTGCCGCAGGCCGCGGTGCTCCCGGAGCTGCGACCGATGTGGTGGGAGCAGGGTATGCGGGCCCGGGCCGACGCCGGCCTGCTCGGCGTGTTCGCGGAGATGCCGCGGCTGGTGGTCGAGGCGTTACGGATGAGCTGGCGTGCTGACCGGCTGCGCACCGCGATCGTCGCGGTGGCGACCCTCGCCTCCGGGGCGATGGCCACGTTCGGGCTGCTGGCGACCCAGCGGGTGCTGGTCGAGCTGTTCGCCGCCGGCCCGACCCCCGATCGCGTCGCCGCGGCCGTGCCGGCGCTGGCGTGGCTGGCCGCCTCGATCGCGGTCCGCGGCGCGCTGGGCATCACGACCGGGTACGCGATGAACGGGCTGACGCCACGGGTCAACCAGCAGGCCGAGCGGCGCCTGTTCGAGGTGACGACCGCGGTGCGGCTGGACTCCTTCGACCAGGACGACTTCGCCGACAGCATGGAACGTGCCTCGCGCGGCACCGACGCGGTGATCGACCTGATCAAGGGGGTGATGAACCTGCTGGCCGGGGTCGTCAGCCTGCTCGCCGTCACGGTCGCCGTGGTGGTCATCCACCCGCTGCTGCTGGTCGCCTTGCTGCTGGCCACGACCCCGAACGCGTACGCGGCGCTGCGTGCCGGCCACGAGCGGTTCCAGACCTACCTGCAGGGCTCGGCGCGTCGACGGCGGCTCTGGGTGCTGCACCGGCTGATGGCGGAGCGGGTCTCGGCGTCCGAGCTGCGGTCCTACGGCCTGCGGGACTTCCTGCTGGGCCAGTACGACCGGGTGATGGGCGCGCAGACCGACATCGACCTGGCCCTGGCCCGCCGGGTCACCACGACCACCAGCATCGGCGCGATCGTCAGCGGCCTCGCCTCCGCCGGCGTGTACGTGCTGCTCGGGCTGCTGCTGCTGGACGGCCGGATCCCGCTGGCCGCCGCGGCGACGTGCGTGGTGGCGGTGCAGGCGGCGCAGCGGGCGCTGACCCAGGTCACCTTCCAGGTGGATCACGTCTTCGCCGAGGGTCAGCACTTCAACGAGTACGTCATGTTCCTCGAACGGGCCGCCGAGCACCTGCCCACCCGGCGCGTGACGCCCGCGCCCCGCCCGGAGAGCCTGCGCGAGCTGGCCGTGCACGCCGCCGTGCACCGCTACCCGGACCGCGAGGCGCCCGCGGTCGACGACGTGACGCTGACGATCCAGGCCGGCGAGACGATCGCTCTGGTCGGGGAGAACGGTTCGGGCAAGTCCACGCTGGCCGCGATGATCGCCGGGCTGCGGGAGCCCGCGTCCGGCCGCATCCTGTGGAACGGCCGCCCCCTCGCCGAATGGGACCGTGCCGCGCTGGGCGACCGGATCTGCGTGGTGTTGCAGGAACACCACAGGTGGCCGTTCACGGCGACCACGAACATCGCGATGGGCGACATCGGCGCGGCGCCGGACCGGGCCCGGATCGAGGCCGCGGCGGCGATGGCGGCCGCCCACGGCATGATCCTGGAGCTGCCGCACGGCTACGAGACGCTGCTGGACCGCACCTTCAAGGACGGCCAGGACCTCTCCGGCGGCCAGTGGCAGCGGATCACCGCCGCCCGCGGCTTCCTGCGCGACGCCGACCTGCTGATCATGGACGAGCCGTCGTCCGCGCTGGATCCCCGCGCCGAGGACACCCTGTTCCAGGCCATCCGCGGCCGGCAGGGCCGGCGCACCACGATCCTGATCACCCACCGGCTCGCCAACGTGGTGCACGCCGACCGGATCTTCGTGATGCACGACGGCCGGCTGGTCGAGCAGGGCACGCACGACGACCTGATCGCCGCGGAGGGCCGCTATGCCGAGCTGTTCTCGTTGCAGGCCGCCGGCTACACCGGCAGCGCGGGCGTGGCGCCCTGAGCACGCCTGTCGCGTACGATCAAATCGTTGTCGCCCTGGGTCAAGTGCCGAAGGCCGCGAGACCCTACCGTGGGCGCATGGATTTCCGTCCTTCCCCGCGCGCGGCCGAGCTGGCCGAGGCCGTGCAGGCGTTCGTGCGCGACGAGATCGAGCCGGTGGAGCAGCGGGTGCGGCGCGCCGACGCCGGTGACGGCCGCTGGCAGGTGCCCCCGCAGGTCCGCGAATTGCAGCGCCGGGCGCGCGCCCAGGGCCTGTGGAACCTGTTCCTGCCGGCCGGTCACGAGGGGGAGTACGCGCGGCGCTACGGCACGCGTGGCGGCGCCGGACTGTCGACTGTCGAGTACGCGCCGGTGGCCGAGGCGACCGGCTGGTCGTTCCTGGCGCCGTACGTCTTCAACTGCAACGCCCCGGACACCGGCAACGCCGAGGTGCTGCTGCGATACGGCTCGCCGCAGCAGCGTGAGCGCTGGCTGGACCCGTTGCTGGACGGGCGGATCCGCAGCGCGTTCGCGATGACCGAACCCGGTGTGGCCTCCTCCGACGCGACGAACATGCAGCTGACCGCGGTCGTCGACGGCGACGAGGTGGTGCTCGACGGTCGCAAGTGGTGGACCACGGGCGTGGGCCACCCGGACTGCTCGGTGCTGATCGTGATGGGCCTGACCGACCCCGGGGCGCACCGCTACGCCCGGCACTCCATGGTGCTCGTCCCGATCGACGCGCCCGGGGTCAAGGTGGAGCGGATGCTCGACACCATGGGGTTCTTCGACGAGCCGTTCGGGCACGGCGAGGTGTCGTTCACCGGCGTACGGGTGCCGCTGTCGAACGTCATCGCGGGCCCGGGCCGGGCCTTCGAGATCGCGCAGGGCCGCCTCGGCCCGGGCCGGGTCCACCACGCGATGCGCCTGGTCGGGCTGGCCGAACGCGCCCTGCATCTGGCCTGCGAGCGTGCCCTGTCGCGGACCGCGTTCGGCAAGCCGCTGGCCAACCTGGGCGGCAACCGGGAACGGATCGCCGACGCCCGCATCGCGATCAACTCGCTGCGGCTGCTGATCATGCACGCGGCGTGGAAGCTGGACACCGAGGGGCCGATGGCCGCGATGTCCGAGGTCAGCCAGATCAAGGTGGCCGCCCCGAACGTCGCCCAGCGGGTCATCGACTTCGCCATGCAGATCCACGGCGGCGCCGGGCTCTCCAGCGACTTCCCGCTGGCCGCCGCCTGGACCGCGGCCCGGGCGATCCGGCTGGCCGACGGCCCCGACGAGGTGCACCGCGGTGTCGTCGCCCGCATCGAGCTCGCCGGGCACGGAGCGGCGCGATGAGGCGGGTGCTGATCACCGGCGGCGCGTCCGGGCTGGGCGCCGCGCTGGCCGCCCGCTGCGCCGCGCGCGGCGACCGGGTGCTGGTCACCGACCTGGTCGAGCCGGCCGCCCTGCCCGGCGGCGCCGTCTTCCAGAGGCTCGACATCACCGGCGAGGCCGACTGGACGCGGGCGCTGCAGCGGGTCCGCGACGACTTCGGCGGCCTGGACGTGCTGGTCAACAACGCCGGCATCGCCGCCGGTGGCCGCATCGACCGGCTCGGCGCCGAGCACTGGCAGCGGGTGCTGACGGTCAACGTGCTGGGCGCGGTGAACGGCTGCCGCACCTTCACGCCGCTGTTCAAACAGCAGGGCCACGGCCACCTGGTCAACGTGGCCTCCGCCGCCGGGCTGGTCCACCCGCCGTCGATGAGCTCCTACAACGCGAGCAAGGCGGCGATCGTCGCGCTGTCCGAGACGCTGCGCCACGAACTGGGGCCCTGGGGCGTGGACGTCTCCGTCGTCTGCCCCACGTTCTTCCGCACCAACCTGGCGGCGTCGCTGTCCGGCGACGACCCGATGATGACCCGGGCCGCCACCGCACTGATCACCGAGGCGCGGCTGGGCGCGGACGAGATCGCCGCGCGGGTGCTGCGGGCCGTGGATGCCCGCACCTTCCTGATCCTGCCCGACCGCAACGCCCGGGTCGCCTACTGGACCAAGCGGTTCGCGCGCGCCCTGTACGACCGCCGGATGCTGGCCGCCGGCGCGAAGACCCGCCGCGCGGAGCTCTCCGGAGGCGCCGGATGAGCCGGGGCGTCGTACTGATCACCGGCGCCAGCGCGGGGCTGGGCGAGGAGATGGCGCGGCAGTTCGCCGCCCTCGGCTACGACCTCGCCCTGTGCGCCCGGCGCACCGACCGGCTCACCGCTCTCGCCGCCGAGCTGGGCGGCCCCGGCAAGCCGCGGGTCAGCGTACGCCGGCTGGACGTCACCGACGACGCGGCGGTGTTCCGCGTGTTCGGCGAGTTCGCCGCCGCATTCGGCCGCATCGACCGGGTGGTGGTCAACGCCGGGCTGGGCAAGGGCGCGCCGCTGGGCTCCGGCCGGTGGGACGCGAACCGGGACACCGCCATGGTCAACTTCGTCGGGGCGCTGGCGCAGACCGAAGCCGCCCTGCAGATCTTCCGGGCCCAGCAGGGCGGCCACCTGGTGCTCATCTCCTCGATGTCCGCGCTGCGCGGGATGCGCAAGTCGATGACCACCTACGCGGCGACGAAGGCCGGCGTGGCGGCGATCGCCGAGGGCGTGCGCTCCGAGCGGATCCGCGGCGTGGACGTCTCGGTGATCTACCCGGGCTACATCCGCTCCGAGATGAACGCGCACGTGCAGCAGAAGACCCGGTTCATGGTGGATACCCGCACCGGGGTGCGCGCGATGGTCGCCGCGATCGAGAAGCGCAGGGCGAAGGCGTACGTGCCGGCCTGGCCGTGGGCGCCGATCGCCGTGGCCATGCGCGTCCTGCCGCTGTCCGTGGTCCGGAGGATGGTGTGAGCCTGCGGCCGGTACGCGCCGAGGACGCGTTCGACGCGGCGGCGGTCGCCGGGTGGCTGGGCGTCGACGGCACACCGCAGGTGCGGCAGTTCGCCGGCGGCGCGTCCAACCTCACCTACCTGCTGCGCTGGCCGGAGCGGGACCTGATCCTGCGCCGCCCGCCGGCCGGGCGGAAGGCGGCCGGCGCGCACGACATGGGCCGCGAGTACCGTATCCAGGCCGCGCTCGCACCGGTCTTCCGCCACGTGCCGGAGATGGTCGCGTACTGCGCCGACGAGTCGGTGATCGGCTCGCCGTTCTACCTGATGCGGCGGGTGGCCGGGCACATCCCGCGCCGCGAACTCGGCCTCGATCTGCCGCCCGGACAGGTCCGGCAGCTGTGCACCCGGGCCCTCGACCTGCTCGCCGACCTGCACGCGGTCGACCCGGCCGCGGCCGGCCTGTCCGACCTGGGCCGCGGCGCCGGGTACGTGTCCCGGCAGGTCGACGGCTGGAGCGGGCGGTACCGCGCCGCCCGTACCCGCAACGTCGGCTCGTTCGAGAAGGTGATGGCGTGGCTGCGGGACAACCAGCCCGCCGACCGCGGCGCCTGCCTGATCCACAACGACTTCCGCTTCGACAACCTGGTCTTCGACCCTGCCGACCCGACCCGGCCGGTGGCGCTGCTGGACTGGGAGATGGCCACCGTCGGCGACCCGCTGATGGACCTCGGCGGCGCCCTGGCCTACTGGGTGCAGGCCGATGACGGACCGCTGATGCGGGCCTTCCGCCGCCAGCCCACCCACACGCCGGGCATGCTGACCCGCCGCGAGGTGGTCGACTACTACTGCGCGCGCAGCGGCATCGGGCTCACCGACCGGCAGTGGGCGTTCTACGAGGTGTTCGGCCTGTTCCGGCTCGCGGTGATCGTCCAGCAGATCTACTACCGTTACCACCACCGGCAGACCCGCAACCCGGCGTTCCGGCACTTCTGGGTGGCGAGCCTGATGCTGGAGGCACGCTGCCGGCGCATCATCGGCCGGGTGGCACGAGGCAGGGAGCCCGGATGACCCGTCGACTGATCAGAGCCCGCCGCTGGACGCCGCCGGCCCGCCGGGACCGCGGGCCCACCGCGCCGCTGAGGGTGCTGCGCCGGCTGCCGACCGGCGGGCACGGACCCGAGGACGTCGTCTTCGACACCGCCGGACAAATCCTCACCGGCACCGCCGACGGGCGCATCCTGCGCATCGACCCGGCCACCGGCGAACGCACGGTGCTCGCCGACACCGGCGGCCGCCCGCTCGGGCTGCACGCGCGCGCCGACGGCGGCGTCCTGGTCTGCGACCACGACCGGGGACTGCTCCTGGTACGCCCGGACGGCGCCGTCGACACCCTCGTCGACACGGTCGACGGCGCGCCGCTGACCTTCGCCAGCAACGTGACGCAGGCCGCCGACGGCACGATCTGGTTCACCACCTCCACCACCCGGTGGCGCCTGCACGACCATCTCGGTGACGTCTTCGAGCACTCCGGCACCGGCCGGTTGCTGCGCCGCGACCCGGACGGCGCCGTCACCACGCTGCTGACCGGACTGAAATTCGCCAACGGACTGGTCCTGGCCCCCGACGAATCGCACCTGCTGTTCGCCGAGACCACCGGTTACCGGATCCGCCGGTATCAGCTGACCGGCCCGGACGCCGGGCGTACCGACGTGCTGGTCGACAACCTGCCCGGCTTCCCGGACAACATGTCGCTGGGCAGCGACGGCCTGCTCTGGCTCGGCATCGCCGCCCCGCGCGACCGCCTGCTGGACCGGCTGCTGCCGCTGCCCGGATTCCTGCGGCTGCTGCTGTGGAACCTGCCCGCGGCGGTCCGGCCCCGGCCCGCCGTCGTCGCCTGGGTGATGGCCTTCACCCTCGACGGGCGCCCGGTGCACGACCTGCGCGCCGCCGACGGCTCGTACGGCTTCGTCACCTCGGCGGCCGAGCACCACCGGACGATCGTCGCGGGCAGCCTCACCGAGGACGACGTGGCGGTGCTGGCCGCACCGTGACCGGGGGCCCTACTGCCGGGCCGCGCGCCGCAGCGCGGACGGGCTGGTACCCCACCACCGGCGGGCGCAGCGGCTGAGCACCGCCTGCTCGGCGAACCCCAGCAGCCGGCTCACCTGAGCCAGCGGCATGTCGGTCCCGGTGAGATAGGTGTGCGCCCGGGACCGGCGCAGGCCGTCCAGGATCTCCGCGAACGACCGGCCCTGGCCGGCCAGTTCGCGTTGCAGGGTGCGCGGGTGCACGGCGAGCGCTCGCGCGACGCCGGCCAGATCGGTCGAACCGGTGCCCAGCGCCTGCGCCAGAACCGCACGCACCCGCGCCGCCACCGGGCTGCCCGGTTCCGGCGCCTGCCGGGACAGGAACGCCAGCGCCAGGCTGCGCAGCGT
This sequence comes from Actinoplanes teichomyceticus ATCC 31121, assembly GCF_003711105.1. Lineage (NCBI taxonomy): Bacteria > Bacillati > Actinomycetota > Actinomycetes > Micromonosporales > Micromonosporaceae > Actinoplanes > Actinoplanes teichomyceticus. The sequence goes on along the minus strand of NZ_CP023865.1, from coordinate 4,158,941 downwards.
CGCGTCCACCCCTTCCAGCGGGCGGCCGAGCAGGCTCGCCGGCACCCGCAGCAGCGCCTCCGGCCGGCCGAACCGGACCCGCGCCCCGAACGCCTGCTCGTACCGCTGCCGGGGCGCCGCCGGCCGGTGCGGCAGATCCACCGACCGCAGCCCGTACCCGCCGCCGACCAGGAAGGTCACCGCACGGTGCACGAACAGCACGGTCATGTCCGTCGCCTGGGGCAGCGGCCGCACCCCCGCGCCGAACGCGTACCGCAGGCCCTTGACCCCCGGCGCGCCCTCCGGGTCGTCGATCAGCGACACGTGCAGGTCACGGGCGTGCACGAACATGTACCGCGACGTGCACTCCAGGGCGTCGCCGACCGACGGCGAGTGCTGGATGGCCACCGCCAGCGGGCCGAGCATGCTCAGATCCTGCGCCGACGCCACCCGCAGGCCGAGGTCCGGGCAGCGCAGCGCCACCGCCGCGATCTCCAGCACCGCCGCGATCGCGGTGTCCTCGATCAGCAGGTCGTCGGTGTCCAGGGCGGCCACCGGCAGACCGGCCTGCCGGGCGTAGCGCGCCGGATCGCCGCCGAGCCCCTCGACGGTCTCCCGGAACCTCTGCAGACCGGCCGAGCGCACGAGCGACACCGCCGAAGACTATCGCCGGCCGACCGGCGCCCCGGGCGTGGGCCGCAGCGCCTGCCGCCGGCGCCGCTCCTCGGCACTCCGGGCGTGGGCCGCAGCGCCTGCCGCCGGCGCCGCTCCTCGGCTCAGCCGCCGGCCGATCCCGGGGTCGGCGCCGGCGCGCCCGAACACCCGAACCGGCCGGATCCGGATGCCGATGCCTGCCGGCGCGGGCGCTCGCGGGCCCGGATCACGAGCGACTCGTCACGAAGATGTCGTCGGCGCCGTTCGTGTCGTCCGGGACGAGGTTCGCCGCCCCGGCGCGGTAGAAGACCAGGCGGCCGTCGTGGCTCAACACGCCGCTGTCCGCGCCGTCCGCCTGCGCGCCCGAGCCGGTGACGGACACCCGCTCGGTGACGCCGCCGGCCCGGTCGTACACGAACAGGTCGCCGGCCAGGTTGGTGTCGTCCGCGACGACCTGGCCGGAACTCGACCAGAACGCGATCGAGCCGCCGTCGCCGCTGACCGCCGGCGACGACGCCCACCCCGCGTCCAGGGGCTGCCCGTCGTGCCCGCGGGAGACCAGTGTGGTCTCGCCCGTGCCGGTGTCGTGCAGGTACACGTCGATGTCGTCGTTGGTGTCGTCCGGGGCGAACGCGGCGGTGGTGGCGTAGCCGACGTACCGGCCGTCCGCGCTGACCGACGGATCGCTGTAGATCCAGAAATCGGTGCCCTGCGAGCCGTCGCCGGTCACGCTGATCCGCTGGACCGCGCCGGTCGTGAGGTCCTTGAGGAAGATGTCCTCGGTGTCGTTGGTGTCGCCGGGCACCAGGTTCGTGGCGTCGGAGGCGAACGCGAGGTGCCGGCCGTCGGCGGTGATGACGCCCCGGGAACTGGACCGGTCGCCCTGGGCGCCGTCGGCGGCACGGGAGGCGATCGTGGTCGCGCCGGTCTGGCGGTCGTGGACGAAGATGTCCTCGTACCAGCCGTTGGCGTCCGGGACGAGGTCCTCGGAACGGGACTTGAACGTCACGTACCGGCCGTCGCCGCTGATGCTGGGGGACGTGCCGCCCGCGGCCCCGGTCGGGACCGGTGTGGTCGCCCGGGCGGCCCGGTCGTACACGTAGACCCGGGGCGGCTCGGCGCTCGTCCCGGTCCACGAGTAGTAGGTGACGAACCGGCCGTCGGCGCTGATCTGCGATCCTCCGGAGCTGCCCGGCAGCGGTCTGCCGTCCGCGCCACGGGAGATCAGCTCCAGGGAGCCGGTGGCGCGGTCGACGAGAAAGACGTCGTACTGGCCGTTGTCGTCGTCGGACGCCAGGTTCGACGCCTGCGACTCGAAGACGACGAACCGGCCCCGCGCGTCGGCGGACGGCAGGAGGGAATCCTTCTCGCCCTGGGTGCCGTCCGGGGTGACCGACACGAGCCGCGTGGCCAGGACGGCGGCGTGCGCGGGCGCCGGCAGCGCGGCCGCGAGCGCGGCGGTGACGGTCAGACAGCAGCACAGACGTGCGGATGGTGTGCGGCGCATGGCAGGTGGTTCCTTCCCCCGTGTACCTCGTCGCCTCGGGCCGAGACCGGCGCGACGATATCAGGTTCGATGAATGCCGGTCGTGACGCGGACATCGATCGGCGTCCGGGCCGTGCCGTGCCGGCTCGCGGCTGCCGGGGCCGCGGGATCCGGCGCCGGCCCCCGACGTGCACACCGTGCCGCCGGCCACCCGTCGCGCCCGAGCGCACGATTCCGCGGTACCCGCGGACGCGGGCGGCGGCATGACGGGGCGGCGCCGGGGTGCTCGAAGCTCCATCCTCCCGGCGGCCCGGGGGGAGGGCCGGCTTCGCGCGCCGGACGAGCCTGCGGGCGCGGGCCGGGCAGCGCCGCGGCGGCCGGGGCCGCGGGTGAGAGCATGGCGGGCGGTGCTCGACGGAGCCCGCTGAGAGGGTACGACGATGTTTGATCATTTCGTGTGGTCGGTGGTCGTGGCGCCGCCGCTGGCCGCGCTGGTGGTGCGGCTGCTCGCGGACCGGCTCGCGCCCGGCCGGGCGGCGCCGGTGGTCGCCTGGTCGGCGCTGACCGTGGCCGCGGCCAGCACGATCAACCTGTTGTTGCTGGCCGCGCACGCGCTCGCCCAGACGCCGGTGGCCGGCCGGCTGTTCGGCTGGTCGCCCGCGGTCGTCGCGGCCGACACCGCCGGGGTCGGGTGGGTGCCGTGGTGCAGCCTGGCGCTCTCGGTCCTGGTGCTGGTGCTGGTGGCGCGGCGCTGGCGGCGGCAGCGGCGGGTGCTGGCGATGGCGCCGGACGGCGGGCCGGGCGGCGTGGTCGTGCTGACCGACGAGGCGCCGCGGGCGTTCGCGGTCCCCGGCGATCCGGGGCACGTGGTGGTCACCACCGGGATGCGCGGGCTGCTCACCGACCGGCAGTTCGAGGCGCTGCTCGCGCACGAGCACGCGCACCTGGCCGGGGGTCACCACCGGCTGGCCCGGGTGGCCGAGCTGGCGGTGGCCGCGCATCCGGCGCTGTGGTGGGTCGCCAGGCACGTCGACTACCTGATCGAGCGGGCCGCCGACGAGCGGGCCGCGACCGACCTGGGCAGCCGGCGGACGCTGGCGCACGCGATCGGGGTGGCGGCGCTGGCCGGGGCGGGCAGCCCGGTCACGGCGGCGTTGCACGCGGCGGCGCCGGGCGGGGTCGTACCCCGGCGGGTCGCGCACCTGTTGCGGCCGCCGCCGCGACCGGCCCCGGGGGCCCTGCTGATCGTGCCGGTGCTGGTCGCGCTCAGCTCGGTGGTCTGGACCGGTGAGGCGACCGTCGATCTGGTCGAGCTGATCCGGGCGGCGCTGCGGTGACACCGCGGCCCGCGGTGGCCGGTCGCGATCATGCCTGGGCGAACAGCGCGCGGTAGCCGGCGGGGCGCCGTCCGGGATCGGGCCGGGCGAACAGCGCCCGGTGGTCGGCGGGGGCGCCGTCCGGATCGGCCCGGCGAACAGCGCGCCCGGTGGCCGGCGGCGGGGTCGTCAGCCGGCACCGGGCTCAGGCGAACAGCGCCCGGCCCCAGTGGTCGTCGGCGGCGGGCAGGCCGGGCGGGCAGGCGAACAGGCCGCTGGACACGTGCCGGATGTACTCGTTGAGCGCATCCTGCTTGGCCAGCCGGCTCTGCACCGGGACGAACTGCTTGTGCGGGTCCCGCTGGTAGGACATGAAGAACAACCCGGCGTTGAGGCGCCCCAGCCCGTCCGAGCCGTCGACGAAGTTGTAGCCGCGCCGCAGCATCCGGGCGCCGCCGTTCTGGTCCGGGTGCGCCAGGCGCAGGTGCGAGTCGGCGGCGATGACCGGCAGGCCCGCGCCGTCCTGCGCGGCGAAGTCCGGCTCGTCGTGCTCGCGCGCGCCGGTCAGCGGGGCGCCCTCGCCCTTGTCCCGCCCGATGATCGTCTGCTGTTCGGACAGCGGTGACCGGTCCCAGGTCTCGATCAGCATCCGGATCTTACGGGTGACCAGATACGACCCGCCCGTCATCCAGTCCGGCCCGTCGCCGGGCTGCACCCACAGGTGCTCGTCGAGCAGCGCGGCGTCCTCGGCCTTGAGGTTGCGGGTGCCGTCCTTGAACCCGAAGAGGTTGCGCGGCGTGGCCTGCGATCGGGAGGTCGACGAGGTACGGCCGAAGCCGAGCTGCGACCAGCGGACGCTGACCTTGCCCATCCCGATCCGCGCCAGGTTGCGGATCGCGTGCACCGCGACCTGCGGGTCGTGGGCGCAGGCCTGCACGCCGATGTCGCCGCCGCTGATCGCCGGCTCCAGCGCGTCGCGGGGGAACTTCGGCAGGTCGGCGAGGGCGGCGGGGCGCCGGGCGGCGATCCCGAAGCGGTCCCTGCCGCGGGCGTCGCGAAACAGCGTCGGCCCGAAGCCGATGGTCAGGGTGAGTCCGGAGGCGGGCAGGCCGAGCGCCTCGCCGGTGTCGTCCGGCGGGGCCTCCGGCGAGCCGCCGACGGCGCCGAACGTGCCCGCGTCCCGGCCGGCGGTCATCCGCGCGGCGGCGGCCGTCCAGTCCTGCAGCATCTCGACCAGCGCGGCCCGGTCGTCGGTGATCACGTCGAAGGCGCAGAAGTGCAACCGGTCCTGGGCCGGGGTGACGATCCCGGCCTGTCGCCGGCCGTAGAACGGGATCGCGCCGCCGGCGTCGGCCGACGTGGCGACCGGCTCCGGGTCGTGGCGGGTCAGGGCCAGCGCCCCGGCGCCCGCGGCGGCCACGCCCGCGGCTCCCGCGCCGGCCAGCCCGAGGACCTTGCGCCGCTGCATCTGCCAAGCCTTTCTTCGTGGGTTTTCCGGTCGCGACCACGCCGTGGCGTGGTCGCGGTGGCGCGGCCCGGGGCGAGCCGTCGCCCCGGGCCGCCGGGTCACTTGCCGGCGACGATCGCCGCGACCTTGCTGATCGGCTCGGCCAGGGCGTTGATCGCGTCGCTGAGTTCCTTGAGCTCGGCCTGGGTCAGCTGGTTGTGCAGCTTCCAGCCGTCGCCGGCGCGGTGCTTGTCGAGTGCCGCCTGCACCTTGGCGAAGTTGTCGTCGAGGGTCTTCACCAGCGCCGGGTCCCGCTCCTCAAGCGCCGGGCGCAGCGCCGCGATGGCGCCCTGCGAGCCCTCGATGTTGGCGGCGAAGTCCCACAGGTCGGTGTGCGAGTAGCGGTCCTCCTCGCCGGTGATCTTGCCGGTGGCGACCTCGTCCAGCAGGCCCTTGGCGCCGTTGGCCAGCTGCACGGGGGAGAGGGTGATGGTGTTGGCCTTGTCCACGATCGTCTGGACGTCGGTCAGCAGCTTGTCCGCGGTGGGACCGGATTTGCTGAGGTCCTTGGTGACCCAGAGGTCCTTCTCGATCTTGTGGAAGCCGGTCCATTCCTGGCCGGCCTCGAGGTCGCCCTCGCGGGCGTCGATGGCCGGGTCCAGGTCGCCGAAGCTCTCCGCGACCGGCTCGATCCGCTCCCAGTAGGTGCGCGCGATCGGGAACAGCGACTTGGCCTTCTCCGCGTCGCCGCCCTTGACCGCGGTCACGAATGCGGTGGTCTGCTCGATCAGCGCGGTGGTCTGGCTCTTCACGTACCGCTGGTAGTCCTTGGTGGCCTGGGCCAGCTTGGCGTCCTCGGTCAGCGGCGCGGCCGAGCCGGACACCTGGAACGCCCCCCGGATGCCCTTGCCGACCATGCCGGGCTTGCAGGCGGTCTCGTACGCCCCGGCGGGCAGCTCGACGATCAGCTCACGGGACAGCCCGGGCGCGATGTTCTCCACCTCGGCCATGATCCGGTCGCCGGGCGCGTACACGTAGAACTCATTGATCTTGCTGCCCTTGTTGGCGATGCTGAACGTGACCGTGCCCGCGTTCGAGCTGGTCCGCTCCACCTTGCACTCGGTGTCGGTGGCGGCCACGGCGATCTTGCCGGAGGCGCTGCCGGCCTCGTCGCCGGCCTTGTCGCCGCACGCGGTCAACAGCAGTGCGGCGGCGCCGGCGGTGAGCAGGTGTGCAGTGCGCATCGTTCTCCTAGGAGGCGGTGGTGGCGGGGGTGGTGGCGGCCGGCTGGCGCGTGCGGGCCGGCCAGAGGAAGAGAACGAGAACCGGGATGCCGTACGCGAGCCAGGCGACCGTCTCGATCACGCTCGGCGCGGGCGTGAAGTTGAACATGCCGCGCAGCAGCTCGGCGTACCAGGCGCTGGGCGGGAATGCCGAGGTCACGTCGAAGGCGTGGTGGTTCAGTCCACCCAGGACGTTGGACTCCTGCAGGTCGTGGAAGCCGTACTTGAAGATGCCGGCCGCGACCAGCACCAGCAGCGCGCCGGTCCAGGTGAAGAACGTGGACAGGTTGATCCGGACGGCGCTGATGTACAGCAGCCAGCCCAGGACCACCGCGGTGAGCAGGCCGAGGGTGATGCCGATCAGCGGCCGGACGCTGTCGGCGGCGCCCTGGGCGGCCGCGTAGAACAGGACGGAGGTTTCCAGGCCCTCCCGGATCACCGCCAGGAACGCCACCCCGGCCACCGCCGCCGGTCCCACCTGGATCGCGCCCTCCATCTTGCCGCGCAGTTCACGGCCCATGTGGCGGGCCATCCGGCGCATCCAGAAGATCATCCAGGTGACGAAGGCGACCGCCACGAACGACGCGATCGCCTCGAACAGCTCCTGGTGCGTGGAGCTGAGCGTGGCGACGCCCACCCGCAGCAGCACCGCGAAGCCGACCGAGATCACCGCGGCCAGCGCCACCCCGGCCCAGACCAGGCGCAACAGCGGCCTGCGGTCGCTCTTGACCAGGAAGGCCACGAGGATCGAGACCACGAGGGTGATCTCCAGGCCTTCACGCAGGCCGATGAGGTAGATGGCGGTCATGGAGCTCCAAAGGTTAGCCAAACCTAAGTCTATCCCCGCATCATTCTTCTACTCGGATGTAGATGTCAAATGTCGCTCCCGGTGAGGCCGCGCAACCTCGGCGTAACGGCCGGCCCGGGTGAAGTACAAGCACTTATATAAGTGCTGTTACAGTGGTCCGGTGACCGACACCGACCCGACCGAACACGCCGTCTGGCGCTCCCTGTGGGACCTGCAGGCGGCGATGGACGCCGACATCGCCCGCGTCTACGCCGAGGCGGACATCCCGGGGCTACGCCCCGTATGGGTGAAGGAGCTCATCAAACTGCACCGGCACGGACCGATGACGATCAGCGAGCTGGCCGCCGCGGTGGGCCGTACCCACTCCGCGCTCAGCCAGAAGGTGTCGGCGATGCGGGCGGCCGGCTGGGTGCGCACCGAGGCGGGACCCGACGCACGTACCAAAACGGTCGCCCTCACCGGCAAGGCGGAGCGGATCGCCGGCCGCCTGGCCGCCGAGTGGCGGGCCACCGAGGCCGCGGTCGCCGAGATCGACGCGGAGCTGCCCTACCCGATGACCCGGGTGGTGCGCGACATCGAGGCCGCGCTGCGCCGCAAGAGCTTCCGCGACCGCATCGTCGCCAAGCTCGCCCGGGACCCGGCGTGGGAGTGACCGGCGCGCTGATCGACCTGGGGCCGCTGCGCCGTTGTCCGGCGTTCCGGCGGCTGTGGCTCGGCCGGGTCTGCTCCGGCTTCGGCAGTCAGATGACGCTGGTCGCGGTGATGTACCAGGTCTGGCAGCAGACCCACAGCACCATCTGGACCGGCGCCGTCGGCCTGGCCCAGGCGCTGCCGCTCGTGGCGTTCGGTCTGTTCGCCGGGGCTCTCGCCGACCGGGTCGACCGGCGCCGGCTCTACCTGCTCACCACGGCCGGGCTGGCGGTGTGCTCGGCGCTGCTGGCGGTGCAGGGCTTCCTGCGGCCGCTGCCGGTCGCCGGGGTGCTGCTGGTCGTCGTCGTGCAGTCCGGCCTGGTCGCCTGCGGCGGCCCGGCCTCCCGGGCCCTGCTCCCGCACCTGCTGGGCCCCGCCGAGCTGCCGGCCGGCCTGGCGCTCAACCACATCTCGTTCCAGGCGTCGATGCTGATCGGGCCGGCGCTCGGCGGCCTGGTGCTCGGCCGGTTCGGGGTGGGCGGCTGCTATCTGGCCGACGCGCTGACGTTCGGGCTGGCCCTGTGGGGCGCGGCCGGGCTGCCCCGGGTGCCGCCGGCCGGGCGCCGGGACGAGCCGGCGCTGCGGGCGGTGGCGCGGGGGCTGCGGTTCCTGGCCGGGCAGCGGGCGGTGCGCGGCGCGCTGCTCACCGACCTGGCGGCCACCGTCCTGGCCATGCCGATCAGCCTGTTCCCGCTGGTCAACGCCGCCCGGTTCGATGACGACCCGCGCACCCTCGGGCTGTTCCTGACCGCGATAGCGGCCGGTGGGGTGGGCGCGTCGCTGCTGTCCGGGACGTTCACCCGGCTGTCGCGGCCGGGCCTGGTGATGGTCGGCGGCGCGACCGTGTGGGGCGTGGCGCTCGCGCTGTTCGGCGTGGTCGCCGATCCGTGGCTGGGGCTGGCCTGCCTGGTGCTGGCCGGGGCCGCCGACACGGTCGCGGTGATCTCCCGGGCCACCGTGGTCCAGCTGCACACACCCCCGCGGCTGCTCGGGCGGGTGGCGGCCGCCGAGCAGATCGTCGGGCAGGCCGGCCCGGACCTCGGCAACCTGCGCGCCGGGCTGGTCGCCGGCGCGACGTCCGGGCCGGTGGCCCTGCTCAGCGGCGGTGTGCTGTGCGTCGTGGCGGTCGCCGTCATCGCCCGGACGGCGCCGGAGTTGCGGCGCTGACCCGCAACCGGTGGGTGGCCAGCACGAGGACCGCGACCACCGCGACGCCGAGGGCGGTCTCCGCGGCCCGGTCCGCCATCAGCGCGAGCAGCTCGCCCGGGCGGCCCGGCCGGGCCATCCCGATGGTCACCGGCGTGACGCACAGCAGCGCCAGCGCGTAGTTGCGCGCGATCAGCAGCTCGGCCCCGAACAGCAGCGCCCCGAGCAGCAGCGCGCCGGCCAGCGGGCCGGGGGCGTGCCAGAACAGCGCCCCGGCGACCAGCACCCCGCACAGCGTGCCGGCCAGGCGGTGCCCGGCCCGCAGCAGCTGCCCGCCGGTGCTCGGACCGACCACCGGCACCACGGCGGCGACCATCGCCCAGCCGGGGTGCTGCCAGCCGGCGGCCAGCGCCACGGCGCCCGCGACGCCCGCCGCCACGAGACAGACCACGGCGTGCACGGCGGTCAGCCGGGCGCTGGGGCGCGCCGGCGCGGCGGCGTACGACGGGGTCGGCCGCAGCCGGTCGCCGGCCGCGGTGACCAGCAGCGCCCACGCCAGGCCGGCCGCGGACAGCGCCGCGGCCCGCGGGACGTCGGCCGCGGTGGCCGGCAACGCGCCGCAGGCGCTGAACGTGAACACCGGGAACAGGCTGCCCGGCGGGCTCCAGCGGCTGCGGTCGGCGACCACCGTGCCGGCGGCGGCCACCAGCGCGGTGCACAGCACGAGCACGCTACCGGGCGTCCCGGCGGCGGCCAGCGCGGTCGCCGTGACCACCATCGCCACCAGCAGCAGCCCCACCACGGCCTGCATACGCAGCCGGCGCGGGGGCGGGGCGGAGCGGCCGTACGCCGCGGTGAGCGTGCCGAACAGCGCCCACGCGCCCCACCCCGGCCGGCCGGCCAGCGCCAGCACGACCAGCGGCCCGGCCGCCGAGATCCCCATCCGAAGAGCCGGCAGGTGCGCTCCGGCGTGCGGCGCCACGTGCCAGAAGCGGCGCAGTGTAGTGGTCGTCATCCCTCGCCCAACTGATTTACCAGTTAACTATCATCGGAGCATGACCGACGAGGTGGACGAACTCCAAGCGCAGTGGCGCCACTCACGGCCCGGTCTCGACGTCGGGCCGGCCGGGGTCTTCCAACGGGTCCTGCGCATCGCCCGGCTCACCGACACGCTCACCGACGCCGCGCTGGCCGGGCACGGTATCGACCGCGCCGGCTTCGAGGTGCTGTCCCTGCTGGTGCGCAGCGGCGCGGCGGTGTCCCCGGCGCGGATCGCCGACGCCCTGCGCATCACCCGGGCCGCGGTCACCAAACGGCTGCGCCAGGTCGAGGCGGCCGGGCTGGCGCGGCGGCGCCCGCACGGGCACGACGGGCGCAGCGCGGTCATCGAGGTGACCGCGAAGGGCCGCGCCGCCGTCCACCCCGCCCTGGAGACGGTCAGCTCACTGGAGGCGTCCTGGCTCGCCACGCTGCCGGCGGCCGATCGCGCGGCGCTCGAACCGGCTCTGCGCCGGCTGCTGGCCACCCTGGTGCAGGCCGCCGAGCCGGGCCGGCAATGAACGCCCCGCAGCGCCGCCCGGACCCCGGCGCGCGGCTTGCCGCACCGCCCGGAAGCCGTCGCCCGGTTGGGTCAGTGCCGGGGCCAGCCGGCCAGCCGCTGCCGCAGCTCGGCGATCCGCGGGGCGTCCAGGCCGTACCGGGTGAACCGGATGTCGTCGAGGCGGTCCAGGTAGCGTCCGGCCTCCGCGATGTCCGCCGGGTCCAGGGCCGGGTCCGCGGCGTGCGCCAGCTCCAGCACCCGCTGCAGCGGATACCGCTGCAGCGCCGCCGCCACGTCGATGTAGTCGCGCACCTCGCGCCGGTTGACCAGGGCCGCGACCTTCGTCGCGACCAGGTCGTCGAGGTGCATCACCGGACCCAGGTCCATCACCACCGGAGCCCGGTGCCGGTCCAGCCGGCACAGCGTCAGCCGCAGCGCCCGGTGCTCGCCGGCCACCAGGAACTCCTGGATGTCCGCGTCCATCCCGGCGAACAGCTCGTCGCCCTCCTCGCGGACCACCCGGTAGCCGGCGGCGGTCAGCGCCGCGGTGACCTCGCCGGCCGCGGCCACCACCGCGCCCTCGGTGTCGGTGAACAGGTCGATGTCCTCGGTGGGCCGGGCCACCAGGCCGTTGACCAGCCACGCCACCCCGCCGCCGAGCACGAACCGGTGCTTGTCGGCGACGCCCAGCGCGATCCGGGCCACCTCGCGGTAGAAGTCGTCGACACCCATCAGGCGGCGAGACGGGCCCGCAGCCGTGGGTGCCGGGCCTCCCAGGCCGCTCGCACGCCGCGCGGCAGATTCAGCTCCGGCCACACCCGCACCAGCGTCGCGCCGTCCAGATAGGCGCGCAACTCGTCGACCCGGATCGATTCCCGCAGCACATTCTCATACATCCACAGGAGCATGGTGCGCTGCCCCAGATCGAACGCGCGCTGCGGATGCCACCACAACCGCAACGGCAACTCGACCAGCCCGCACGTCGGCCCGCGCAATTCGGCGAGAGTGCCGGCCACGACGACCGGCCGGTGCGGCCGGGCCAGGTGAACGACGGAGGCGACGCTGGCGGACATGCGTTCAGCCTAAACCGTCGTGCCCGACGGAAAGCAAGCGCCCGTTTTCCGGCGGCGTCGATTCTTTTCCCGCGACGAGGCGCCGCCCGGACATCTCACCCCGCGTGGGCACGTGCGGCGCTGCGTTTCCCGAGCGGTATTTCCACATTCGCATTCCGTGGCCGTCGACGGCCGCCGGGGCCGGTCCGTCGCATGTGGCGCCGGGCCGGATCGCGGTGCCGGACCGGCCCGGCCGCCGGGCCGCCGGGCCGCCGGGCCGCCGGGCCGCCGGGCCGCCGGGCCGCCGGGTCGCCGGGTCGCCGGACAGCCCGGCACGGCCACTCGCTCCGAAGCCCGCCGGCCTCACCGGCCGCCGGGTCGCGGGGCCCGGTACGGCCACTCGGTCCGAGGCCCGCCGGCCGCCGGGCCGCTCGCGGGCGGCACCGTCACGCGAAGCGTTCGGTGGTCACCGGGATCAGGCCGCGAGAGCGCACGTCGGCGGTCAGTTTCCGCAGCACGTCACCGACGATCTCGGCGCGGTCCCCGCTGAGCAGCACGGTCACGTCCAGCGCCCAGGCGATCCCGCGCCCCACCCGCCGCAGGGTCCAGGAGAACAGGTCGGCGCCCGCGCGGCCACGGCCGCCGGGCATCCCGCCGTCGCCGCCGCCCGGCCAGGACGCGCTCAGCCCGGCGAGCCGGGTGTCCGGCAGTTCCCGGGCGAACAGCACCCGGTAGACGCGTTTCTCGGCGAATCCGGCCGGGGTGTCATGCCCGCCGAGCCGCAACGGGGCCGCGCTGGTCAGCCGGACCCAGTCGCCGAACCGGGCGCGCAGCTGGGCTTCGCCGGGCAGCGACGCGCCGCACAGGTCCCGGTAGACCCGCGCGGCCCGGTCCCGGTCCACCGGCGTGGCCGTGGCGAGCAGGGCTCCGTTCGTACGCAGGCATCGGGCGAACGATCCGGCGCCGCGCCACCGCCGGTCGCCGGGCGCCCACGTCGCGCCGCCGAGCCCCACGGTCACGTGGTCCTCGCCGTAGGCGAACTCCTCGGCCAGGATCCCGTCCCCGGCCAGCAGGTAGTAATCCATGATCGGTCCCCCCGCAACGATGACCGTCGACAGATGTGCACGTCGATTGAACCCGGACCGCGTCAGGTCCGCCGGTCGTGACGCGCCGGCCCGGCTGTCGGGTTGTCGACCTTGGGCCGCCGCCGGACCGGTCGCGGGGTCAGCCGGGTCGCCGGTCGCGGGCCGGTCCCAGGTGGGAGCGCTCGCCCTCGTGGTCGAGGATGCACAGGATCTCGGCCGGGCCGCCGGTGGAGCCGAACGCGTGCGGCACCATCGTGGAGAACTCGGCGGCCTCGCCGGTGCGGACCACGATGGTGCGTTCGGCCAGGCGCAGCACCACGGCGCCGGAGAGCACGACGAACCAGTCGCGGCCGGGGTGCACCCGCAGGTCGGCCGGCACCGGCCGGTCCACGCGCAGCTTGGCCACGGTCATCCCGGCCGGGACGCCCTCGCGGCTGAGCAGCCACGTGGTCATGCCGCGGGACGCGTCGTGGTGCGGGCGGATCACCACGTCCTCGTCCCGGCCCGACTCGACCAGCTGGTCGAGGGTGGTGCCGAGCGCCCGGGCGATCGGGGCCAGCTGATCGAGGGCGATGCGCCGGTGCCCGGTCTCGATGCGGCTCAGCGTGGACGGGCTCAGATAGCTGCGGGCGGCCAGCTCGTCGAGCGACCAGCCGCGAGCGACCCGCAGCCCGCGGATCCGTTGGCGGACGAGGGCGTCCAGCTCACCGTCTTGCGTCATACGCAAGATGGTATGCCGTTCACGCAAGGCGGCGGTAGCCTCGGGGCATGGCACACGAACACGGTCACCACCAGCCCGGTACTCACCAGCACGGCCACCACCGGCACGGCCACGATCAGCCCGGTCAGCTCGCCGAGATGCTCGACCTCGACGCCGAGGTGCTGCGCGACTACTACGACGAGGTGATCGGCTGGGCCGCCGCGGCGGCGCCGGACCGGCCGCGCGTCGTCGACCTCGGCGCGGGGACCGGCACCGGCACGCTCGCCCTGGCCCGGCACCTGCCCGGCGCCGCGCTGACCGCGGTGGACGTGGACGAGGACATGCTCGCCCGGCTGCGGCGGCGCGCCACCGAGGCCGGCTGCGGCGAGCGGGTCCGGACGGTCCGCGCCGACCTGGACGGCGACTGGCCGCAGCTCGGCCCGGCCGATCTGGTGTGGGCGTCGGCGTCGATGCACCACCTGGCCGACCCGGCCGCCGCGCTGACCCGGGTCCGCGACGTGCTGCGCCCCGGCGGCGCGGTCGTGATCAGCGAGCTGGACGGGTTCCCGCGCTTCCTCACCGACCCGGCCGGCAGCGCCCTGGAGGACCGCTGCCAGGCCGAGCTGGCCCGGCTGCGGCGGGAGGCCGGCATGCACATGGGCGAGGACTGGGGCGCCCGGCTGCGGGCCGCCGGGTTCGAGCTCGAGGGCGCGCGCCGTTTCGCCATCGAGCTGCGCCCGCCGCTGGGCGCCGCCGCGCTGCGCTACGCGCAGGTCACCCTGCAGCGCACCCGGGACCGGCTCGGCGACCGGCTGGGCGGCGCCGAACTGGCCGCCCTCGACGCGATCGTGGCCGGGTTGCCCGGCCGCGACGATCTCACCGTCCGCGCCACCCGGGACGTGTGGATCGGCCGTCGCGGCTGACGCGCCGGCAAACCGGTCACCGGCGCAGGCCGTGCTCCCGGATCTCGCCGAGCAGCCGGTCGACCCGTTCCCGGTCGGGGTGTTCCGGCAGCCGTGTCCCGGCCGCGGCCTCGGCCAGGTCGGCGAGCAGCCGCGCGGCCCAGGCGGCGACCGCCGCCCACGGCAGCTCGCCGTGCCGGATCGGCATCAGCCGGTCACGCAGCCCGCGCACGTCGACCAGGACCTCCCCGGTGCGCAGCACGTGCGCGCCGGCGATCAGCAGCCGGATCATGTGCATGGCCTGTTTGTGGTTGGTCTCGCCGGTGCGGGCCCGCCGGGCGGCCACCCGGTCGAGCTGGTCGCGCGCGTAGTTGCCGTAGGTCGCGGCCACCCGCCGCGACAGGAACGCCCGGCGGGCCGCCAGCAGCTGCTCGCCGTCCGGCGTGAGCCGTTCGACCAGCGGCGACCAGAGCACCTCCAGCACGGTCGGATTGGCCTGCACGGCCAGCGTGCAGAACCGCTCGATCTCCCAGGAGAACTGCTCCTCGGCCGGACCGTCCAGGTGGGTGGGCGGTTTGTCGAGACGCCACAGCTCGCGGGTCGGCGCCGCGTAGACGCCGCGCCGGTCGTGGTCGCTGTCCGGGGTGTCCAGGCCGTAGGCGCGCGAGCCGACCACGACGGACAGGATGGTGTGCTCTTCGACGAGGTCCGTGCGCATGCCCGGGGACGGTACGGAAACCGGCCCCGGGCGGGCGCGCGATTTTTCTAGAGGTCCAGCACGGTGGCGTCGATGGCGTCCAGCTCGTCCTGGCTCAGCGCCGGGTTGCGCAGCGCGCCGATGTTGTCCTCCAGCTGCCGCACGCTGGACGCGCCGATGATCAGGCTGGTCATCCGCGGGTCGCGCAGCGCCCAGGCCAGCGCCAGCTGGGCCAGGGACTGCCCGCGCCGCTTGGCGAGGTCGTTGAGCGCGTGCAACCGGCCCATGGTCTTCGCGTCCAGGGCCTTCTCGTCCAGGAACACGCTGGTGCGGATCCGCGAGTCGTCCGGGATGCCGTCGAGGTAGCGGTCGGTGAGCAGGCCCTGCTGCAGCGGGCTGAACGCGATGCATCCGGCGCCGGCCTCCGCGAGGGTGTCGAGCAGCCGGTCGTGCTCGATCCAGCGGTTCAGGATCGAGTACGACGGCTGGTGGATCAGCAGCGGCGTGCCCAGCTCGCGCAGGATCGCGGCGGCCTTCGCGGTCTGCTCGGACCGGTAGTTGCTCAGGCCGACGTACAGCGCCTTGCCGGAGCGCACGATGGCGTCCAGCGCGCCCATCGTCTCCTCCAGCGGCGTCTGCGGGTCGGGCCGGTGGTGGTAGAAGATGTCGACGTAGTCGACGCCGAGCCGCTTCAGCGACTGGTCCAGCGAGCTGATCAGGTATTTCCGCGAGCCCCAGTCGCCGTACGGACCGTCCCACATGGTGTAGCCGGCCTTGCTGGAGATGACCAGCTCGTCACGGTGGTGCCGCAGGTCGCCGGCGAGGATCCGGCCGAAGTTGGTCTCGGCGCTGCCCGGCGGCGGCCCGTAGTTGTTGGCCAGGTCGAAGTGGGTGACCCCGAGGTCGAAGGCGCGGCGGACGATGTCGCGCTGGCGCTCGGCCGGGCGGGTGTCGCCGAAGTTGTGCCACAGCCCGAGGGAGATGGCCGGCAGCTGCAGCCCGCTGCGACCCGCGCGGCGGTACGTCATGGACTCGTAACGGTCAACGGCAGGGGAGTAGGTCACAGACACAGCCTAGGCATTCCGATCATGACCGTGTGCGCTGGTAGGTTGAGAGCAGCCGGCAACACCCGCGCGGGAGAGACCCGGGTCCTGACCTTCAGGGCCCATCGGCGCCGAAGGGGCAAATCCTCCCCGGAACCTCTCAGGCAAAAGGACCGCGTGGGCAGGCGACTCTGAAGTGCCCGGCTGGGTATGACAGAGGGGGAGGTTGCATGTCGACCTTCTTCAGCCCGGGAGCCGCCCCTATGACGTCGCCGTTCACCCATCGCCACATCGGCCCGCAGGCCGACGAGCAGGCGGAGATGCTCAAGACCGTCGGGTACGAGTCACTCGACGAGCTGATGGACGCCGCGATCCCCGAGTCGATCCGGTTCCGCGGCGCCCTGGACCTGCCGGCGGGCGCCTCCGAGGAGGAGACGATCGCCGAGCTGCGGGCGATCGCCGCGCGCAACACGCCGGCCACCCCGATGATCGGCCTGGGCTACTACGGCACCCACACGCCGGCGGTGATCAGGCGCAACGTGCTGGAGAACCCGGCGTGGTACACCGCGTACACGCCGTACCAGCCGGAGATCAGCCAGGGCCGGCTGGAGGCGCTGCTGAACTTCCAGACCGTGGTCACCGACCTGACCGGGCTGACCACGGCGAACGCGTCGATGCTGGACGAGGCCACGGCGGTGGCCGAGGCGATGACGCTGGCGCGCCGCGCGTCGCGGAGCAAGAGCTCGACGTACGCCGTGGACGCCGACACGTTCCCGCAGACGCTGGCCGTGCTGCGCACCCGCGCCGAACCGCTCGGCATCGAGCTGCGCCTGGTCGACCTGGACGCCGGTGAGCCGCTGCCGGACGAGTGCTTCGGCGTGCACCTGCAGTACCCGGGCGCGTCCGGCGCGGTCCGCGACCACGCCGCCCTGGTCGAGGCCGCCCACGCCCGCGGCGCCCTGGTCACTGTCGCCGCCGACCTGCTCGCGCTGACCCTGTTGCGCCCGCCCGGCGAGATCGGCGCGGACATCGCGGCCGGCACGACGCAACGCTTCGGCGTACCCCTGGGCTTCGGCGGCCCGCACGCCGGCTACCTGGCCGTGCGCGCCGGCCTGGAGCGCTCGCTGCCCGGCCGGCTGGTCGGCGTGTCCAAGGACGCCGACGGCGCGCCCGCCTACCGCCTCGCGCTGCAGACCCGCGAGCAGCACATCCGCCGGGAGAAGGCGACCAGCAACATCTGCACCGCCCAGGTCCTGCTGGCCGTGATGGCCGGCATGTACGCGGTCTACCACGGCCCGGCCGGGCTGCGCGCGATCGCCAAGCGGGTGCACGAGCACGCGCTGACCCTGGCCGGCAGCCTCACCGCGGCCGGCGTCGAGCTGGCCCACACCGCGTTCTTCGACACGGTCACCGCCGTGGTGCCCGGCCGGGCCGCGGCGATCGTCGCGGCCGCCGCGGAGTCCGGCGTCGACCTGCGCCCGGTCGACGCGGACCGGGTGTCGGTCGCCTGCGACGAGACCACCACCGCCGCCCATGTCGCGGCGGTGCTCGCCGCCTTCGGCGCCGCCGTGGCCGCACCGGCCGCCTGCGGGGCCGAGCCGCTGGCCCGGACCACCGACTATCTGGACCATCCGGTGTTCAACACCCACCACTCGGAGACCGGCATGCTGCGCTACCTGCGCCGGCTCGCCGACCGTGACTACGCGCTGGACCGCGGCATGATCCCGCTGGGCTCGTGCACGATGAAGCTGAACGCCACCACCGAGATGGAGCCGGTCACCTGGCCGGAGTTCGCGAACATCCACCCGTACGCCCCGGCCGGCCAGACCCGCGGCTACGAGGAACTGGTCGCCCAGCTGGAGGGCTGGCTCGCCGAGATCACCGGGTACGACGCGGTCAGCGTCCAGCCCAACGCCGGCTCCCAGGGCGAGTTGGCCGGCCTGCTGGCGATCCGCGGCTACCACCGCTCGCGCGGCGAGGCGCACCGCGACGTCTGCCTGATCCCGTCCTCGGCGCACGGCACCAACGCGGCCAGCGCGGTGATGGCCGGTATGCGGGTGGTCGTGGTGGCCTGCGACGAGAACGGCAACGTCGACCTCACCGACCTGGCCGCCAAGATCGACAAGCATCGGGACGCGCTCTCCGCGATCATGGTGACCTACCCGTCCACGCACGGCGTCTACGAGACCTCGATCGCGCAGCTGTGCGCGCGGGTGCACGAGGCCGGCGGCCAGGTGTACGTCGACGGGGCCAACCTCAACGCCCTGGTCGGTTTCGCCAAGCCGGGCAAGTTCGGCGCCGACGTGTCACACCTGAACCTGCACAAGACGTTCTGCATCCCGCACGGCGGCGGCGGCCCCGGCGTCGGGCCGGTCGCGGTGCGTGCGCACCTGGCCGAGTTCCTGCCGGGCGACCCCCTGGAGCCCGGCGAGCACCACGCCGTGTCGGCGGCGGCGCACGGCTCGGCCGGCATCCTGCCGATCTCCTGGGCCTACCTGCGGATGATGGGGCCGGACGGGCTGGCCCAGGCGACCGCGTCGGCGGTGCTGGCGGCCAACTACGTGGCGGCCCGGCTGCGCGAGCACTACCCGGTCCTCTACACCGGGGACAACGGCCTGGTCGCGCACGAGTGCATCCTCGACCTGCGGCCGATCACCAAGGCCACCGGGGTGAGCGTGGACGACGTGGCGAAGCGGCTGATCGACTACGGGTTCCATGCACCGACCATGTCGTTCCCGGTCGCCGGCACCCTGATGGTGGAGCCGACCGAGAGCGAGGACCTGGCCGAGCTGGACCGGTTCTGCGCCGCGATGATCGCGATCCGCAAGGAGATCGACCAGGTCGCGGCGGCCGTGTGGCCCCGCGACGACAACCCGCTGGCGAACGCGCCGCACACCGCGTCGGCGGTGAGCGCGGACGAGTGGTCGCACCCGTACCCGCGCTCGGTGGCCGGTTTCCCCGAGGGCGTCGACCGGACGGCGAAGTACTGGCCGCCGGTGCGCCGTATCGACGGGGCCTACGGCGACCGCAACCTGGTCTGCTCGTGCCCGGCGCCGGAGGCGTTCGAGAGCTGACCGGAGGACGCGTGCGCAGGTCGCGGTCATCATGATCGCGGCCTGCGCCGTCTTTCGGTGCAGCCCCGAGCGCGCGGGCAGAACCCACCGCCGCCACCGCGGTGGTTTCGTTACCCTGGGTGATTACGCAGCGAGAGCGTGCCGTGCCGGACCGCGGTGCGGCTCGATCGTGGTGCCGTCCGGAAGCAGCTCACCGGTGTCCTCGAAGACGATGACGCCGTTGCAGAGCAGGCTCCAGCCCTGTTCCTGGAAGGTCGCCACGGTGCGGGCGGCCTCCCGGTCGATCGCGTCGGCTGGGGGGCAGGGGGATTGGTGCTGGCACATCAGCGTTTACTCCGGTAGGGGGCTGTGTGAAGGTTCACAAAGTCGGGGTCGAACGTTACCTCACATCGAACGATGACGGTGCCCGGCGGTGACGGCGTCCGACCGCGATTTCGCGGTATCGATGGTCCACGCTCCGGGGTCCGGCGACCACTGCCGGCTGTCTCCCTCCGTCGCTCCGCCGGCGGCGCCGACCGCCTGCCGTGCCCGTCACCATGCGTTACGTGTGTTCGCGTGGCGCCGGGGTGATTCCGGTGACCCTGCCGAGCTTCTGACCGCCTTCCTCGCCGACAACGGACTGCCGGTGCGAAACCTCGGCCGTTCGGCTGACAAATACCGGCCTAACGGTCATGGCCTCCTGTGCGGAGCATCGCTCTACGTGTCGGCAGATGCCGGATGCGTGATGATCCAGGCCACTCCGGGCGCCCCCAGTCCGGTGCCCGGCATCCCCGACGTGTACGCGGTCGTCCACGAACACACCGACCGGCCGCCGCCGGACGCGCCGGCCCGGTCCGCGGGCTGGCGCCTGGGCCCGTGGCGGGAGAGCTGGACACCCGCCGAGCACGCCCGCGCCGTCCAGCGAGTCCGTGACGCGATCGGGCGCGGCGACGTCTACCAGGTCAACGTGGTCGGGCACGGGGCCGCGCCGTACACCGCGGATCCGGCCGCGGCGCTGCGCCGCGTCGCCACCCTGCCCGGCGCGCGGTACGGCGGCGTCCTGGCCGCGCCGGACGGCGGCTGGGCGCTGGCCACCGCGTCGCCGGAGACCCTCGTCGAGGTTCGTGACGGCCGGGTGCTCACCCGGCCGATCAAGGGCACCCGCCCGGCCACCGCGGCCGGTCGCCGCGACCTGCTGGCCTCCGCCAAGGAACGCGCCGAACACGTCATGATCGTTGATCTGGAACGCAACGACCTGGCCCGATTGCCCGGCGCCGGGCCGGTCCGCGTCGACGAGTTGTTCGCGGTCCGCCGGTGGTGCGACCTGTGGCAGGCCGAATCGGTCGTCTCCGCGCCCCTCGACGGCGACCTCGACCTCGCCGACCTGCTCCGCGCGGTCTGCCCCGGCGGCAGTGTCACCGGAGCTCCCAAGCTCGCCGCCCTTCGACAGATCGCCACCCTGGAGCCGGTCGGCCGCGGGGTGAGCATGGGCGCGTTGGGCTGGATCGGTCACGACCACCTGGACCTGGGGCTCAGCATCCGCACCGTGGCGGTCGACGGCAGCCGCGTGCACACCTGGGCCGGCGGCGGGATCACCGCGGACAGCGATCCGGCCGCGGAGGTCGCCGAGGCCGCCGCCAAGGCCGCCCCGTTGCGCGCCGCGCTGGCGGGTGCGGTCACAGCCCCCGCATAGGCGCTTCCGAGCCTTCTCTACCCATTGCGTGCCACTCTCACGGTCCGCCCCCACGAACGCGGGATGAACGCGTACTTTGGCGCACGCGTTCCACGGAGACGGTCCACAGTGGCAGAACGGCCACGGTGGCTGCAGAGAAGGCGACACCCTGGTCATGCTTGAACTCCTCACCCCACCGTCGGCTCCCTCCCCGAGGGAGGAGTTCACCCGCTTCGCGTACGCCAGCTCCGCGCGCCTGCACAGCAGCGCGTACCAGCTGTGCCGGGACTGGCACCTGGCCCAGGACCTCACCCAGGCCACGCTGACCAAGCTGTTCCTGAGCTGGGAGCGGGCCGCCGGCAGCGACAACCTTCCGGCGTACGCCCACAAGGTCCTGCTGCGCACCTACCTCGACCACCGGCGGCGGCGCAGCTCCACCGAGACGACACCGGGCCGGTTGCGCGAGCCGTCGTACACCGTCGACGCGGACCTGCGGGTCACCATGATGAGCGCGCTGGGCCGGCTGCCCGCCCGGGACCGGGCGATCGTGCTGCTGCGGTACTTCGCCGACCACAGTGTGGAACAGGTGGCCGCCGAGCTCGGCGTGCCGATCACGGTGGTCAAGAGCCAGACCCGCCGGTCCCTGATCAAACTCAAGCACATGCTGCTGCGCGAGCGTCCCACGTTGTTTGCGGCGTGAGGGTATTGTCTGCGCCGAAGGGGAGTAGTCCTTCGCCGGCCGTTCGACATCCTGGCGCCCGCGTGGCGCCCGGCGGCCGGGTTCCGGGGCGACCCGGGGCGGACCAGACCTTCGGCCCTGCAGGTGACGTGTGTCGCCGCGGACGGGGGCCGGGGTCTCGGCGGTCACGGGAGTTCGGTTCCTGCCCCGGCGGGAAGGAACGACCATGGCAACCCTCGCCGACCTCGCGGTCCTCGACCCCGCCGCCACCGGCGCGACCGTGCACATCGCCCCGGCCGCCGGCCGTGACCTGCGCGGCCGTCCGGTCGGGGAGCTCGGTTTCCCGGCCGGCTCGCTGCTCGTGGTCGCCGGTGTGCCCGGGGCCGGCAAGACCACGCTGCTCAAGCGCCTGCTGCCGCAGCCGGGCGTGCGGGTGCTCGACTCCGAGCAGGAGCGGGCCCGCCTGAGCCGGTACCTCGGCGCGCTGCCCTACCGGTACTGGCGGCCGCTCGTGCACGCCAGCCACTACCTGCGCCTGCTGCGTGCCCTGCGCGGCCGCGAGTCGATCGTCGTGCACGAGTGCGGCACCCGGGCCTGGGCCCGCAAGCTGATCACCGCGGCGGCCGGGCGCGCCGGCCGGCGTACCCACCTGCTGCTGCTGGACGTCGATCCGCGGGTGGCGCTCGCCGGGCAGGAGGCCCGCAAGCGGAAGGTGCGTCCGTCGGTGTTCGCCGCGCACTGCCGCAACTGGCAGCGACTGCTGCGCGACGTGGCCGACCCCGGCCATCCGATCCACCGCGACGCCGCCACCATCACGATCATCGACCGGGCCGCGGCGGCCGGACTGACCGCCATCCGGTTCGCGGGGCTGCGCCTGGTCGCGACTGCCGGGCCGGCCGAGGCACAGGCGGGCGAAGGTAACGACCGGATAGGCTTTGCGGCATGACAGTGAGGCCGATCCGGCTCTACGGTGACCCGGTCCTGCGCACGCCCGCCGACCCGGTCGCCGACTTCGACGCCGCCCTGCGCGAGATCGTGCGGGACCTAAAGGACACCGTCCGCGAGCCGGGCCGCGCCGGGGTGGCCGGCCCGCAGATCGGGGTGAGCCTGCGGGTCTTCTCCTACAACGTGGCCGGCCAGGTCGGACACCTGGTCAACCCGGTGCTGTCCGATCACGAGGGTGAGCAGCAGGACGACGAGGGCTGCCTGTCCCTGCCCGGCCTCGGCTATGCCACGAAGCGGGCCATGTCGGTCACCGCGCGCGGCTTCGACCAGCACGGCGAACCCGTCGTCATCCACGGCACCGGGTTCCTGGCCCGGGCGTTGCAGCACGAGACCGACCACCTGGACGGCCGGCTCTACATCGACACGCTCACCGGCGACGTCCGCCGGCAGGCGCTGCGCGAGCTGCGCCGGGTGGTCCCCCGGTGACCGTTTGCGGCCACGCCGCGCCGCTGCCGGACCCCGCCGACGCGGTGCCGCGGCCGGGCGGTGGTCCCGGTGACGCCGCGCTGCCGCCCGGGCCCGCCGACACCCGGCGGTTCGCCGCCGCGTCGCTGGCCGCCGGCGACCCGACCGGATGGTTCGAGCGGCTCTACGCGCAGGCCCGGGACGGCCACGCGGTGGTGCCCTGGGACGCGCCCGCGGCCAGCGTCCACCTGCGGGAGTTCGGGTTGCCGCCGGGCGAGGGGAGGCGCGCGCTGGTGGTCGGTTGCGGCCCCGGCCGCGACGCCGAGCACCTCGCCACGCTCGGGTACACGGTGACCGCCTTCGACATCGCCGAGACCGCGATCGCCCTGGCCCGCGAACGGCACCCCGGCTCGCCGGTCGACTACCGGGTCGCCGACCTGCTGGACCCGCCACCGGCCTGGCGCCGGGCGTTCGACCTCGTGCTGGAGAGCAACAACGTCCAGGCGCTGCCGGCCGGGATCCGGGCCCGGGCGATCGGCGCGGTGGGCGAGTTCGTCGCGGCGGGCGGGACGCTGCTCGTGCTCGCCGCCGCGGCCACCGACACGCCGGGGGAGGGCCCGCCGTGGCCGCTGACCCGCGCCGAGATCGACGCCTTCGCCGGCCGCGGCCTGCGCCCCGTGACGGTCGAGCGGAT
This sequence comes from Actinoplanes teichomyceticus ATCC 31121, assembly GCF_003711105.1. NCBI lineage: Bacteria > Bacillati > Actinomycetota > Actinomycetes > Micromonosporales > Micromonosporaceae > Actinoplanes > Actinoplanes teichomyceticus. The sequence continues at coordinate 4,135,605 of NZ_CP023865.1, read as the reverse complement.
CCCCGCCGCCGGGTCCCGGCTGCGGCTGCGCTGGCGCGCCGTGTTCACCCGCTGACGCGTACGCGGAGACGACCGCGGCGACCACCCCGCCGCCCCGCGCCCCTGCCGCGTTCGGCGCCCGCCGCCCCGCGGTTCTTCCGGAGCGCCGCCTGCCGCCTGCCGCCTGCCGCCTGCTGCCGGTCGCCTGCTGCCGGTCGCCTGCCGCCCGCCGCCTGCCGCCCGCCTGCCGCCCGGCGGCGGCCGGGCGGCGGGCGATGGGGAACCCGCGGGGACGGGCGCTCGGTGGCGGTCAGGCGAAGATGGAGCCGACCCACTCCGGGTGGTCGATGAACGGGTTCCGGTTGTGCTGGTACGAGCTGTAGATCACCTGGTTGCGGTTCTTCTCGAAGGCGTCCGGCGGGTCCAGCGTGTTCCACTGCAAGAGCACCGACAGTCGCCCGAGGTACGGCTTGCTGCCGTTCGCGACCGAGTCGTTGACCTCCAGGTCGGGCCAGCCGTCCGCGCCCTCGTACCGCACCGCCATGTAGAAGATCATGCGGGCCACGTCGCCCTTGACCGCGTTGCGCGGCTCCCACGAGTCGGCGTCGGTGTAGTTGCCCGGGGCGCCGGAGACCGCGCTGCCGCCCCTGTCGAAATCCTTGTTGTCGCGTACGGCGTTGACCGTGACGTCCTCCGGGCGCAGGTGGTGCAGGTCGGTGCCGGGGCCGGCGGCGGTGCCGAGGTCACCGTGCGACTTGGCCCACACGTGCTCGCGGTTCCAGTCGCCGCTGTCCCCGCCGCTGCGCGACTTGGCCCGGCTGATCCCGGAGTACAGCAGGATCACGTGGGACGGGTTCGCCGGGTCCTGGTCGGTGACCTTGAGCGCCGTCCAGACCGCGTCGTACGACAGCCGGGTCGTCCCGGTCGAGATGATCTTGTGGAGGGCGGTCTTCAGGTTCTCCCCGGACTTGCCCAGCGCCGCGGCGTAGTAGCCGTCGGTGCCGCCGGACGCGGTCGGCGTCACGGTGGCGGTCGGAGCGCTGGTGGCGCCGAGCGCCATCGCGGTCGGTGACTTCAGCCCGGGGTGGGTGAAGTAGGCGGTCAGCGTTCCGGTCACGGTGAGCGGCCGGCCGATCAGCGACGGATTGCCGAGCAGCCCGAAGCTCGCCCGGTACGCGCTGGTGACCTGGACGTACAGCATCCGGCCGGTGCTGGTCTCGCCGCGGCTGTCGGCGATCGCCAGCGCGGTGTCGCCGGTGAACCCGCTGGAGCGCACCGTGTCGGCGGCCGTCGGCTCGCCGACGATGTATCCGGTGACCGTGCCGGTGCCGGTCTGACCCGCGATCGCCTGCGCGACGGTGAGCGGGGCGGCCGCCGTGGCCGGCGCCGACGCCAGGGCGAAGAGCAGGGCGAGCAGCCCGGCGAGGGCGGGGCCGGTCAGCGTCAGGACACGCCGGGAAGGTCGCGGTACGGGCATGGGGACGCTCCGATCCACCGGGCTGTATAGACAGCTATGAGTGTGCGTGTGTGGCGGACGGGCGCACACATACCACCTGAGTCATACCTGGCTCGGGCGTGTCGCGCAGGCCGCTTCGGCAACTCGCCCGGCGTACCGGACAGAACCCGCCGGTGGTGGATCGCCACGGAGGGATCTCGATGGTCCGGCTGCGCCGCGGCCGGGGCACCGCCGGACATCGGCCCGGGGTAGAGTCCCGGCTCATGGGCTGGACTATCTGACACTTCTGCGCCACGAGCTGGCCGCGTTCCAGGAACGCCTGAGCGGTGATCTGACCGCGCCGGTCGGGCACTGCGGCCGGTGGACGCTGCGCGACCTTGCCGAGCACGTCGGGCAGGGCAACCTGTGGGTCGTCGCGGCGGTCCGGGAACGGCACGGCGCGCACGAGCCGCCACCGGCGCCGGCCGACATCGTCGCCTGGTTCGCCGCCACCTCCCGGCTGCTGGCCGAGACGCTGGCGGTGGACCCGGCGACCGGGGCGTGGACGTTCGCGCCGCCGCGCACCGTCGGATTCTGGCGGCGCCGCCGCTGGCTGGAGACGCTGGTGCACCGGTGGGACGCGCAGCGGGCGCTGGGCGTCCCGGACGAGCTCGACGCGGTGCAGTGCGCCGACGGGGTGGCGGAGGTGGTCGAGGTGTTCGTGCCGCGACAGGTGCGCCTGGGCCGGATGCCGGCGCCGGCGGCGGCGGTCCGGTTCACCGCCACCGACCTCGGCACGTCGTGGACGATCGGACCGGGCGAGCCGGTCGCCGCGCTGCGCGGCACCGCGCCGGAGCTGCTGCTGGCCCTCTGGAACCGGCTGCCCTGGACCCGGCTGGCCGGTGACGCCGGCAGAGCCCGCGCCGTTCTCCCCGGCCCCCTGGTGCCGTGACCAGCGCCGTCACATCCGCCACCAGCAGCGCGAGGCCCCGGCGGGACCGGGCCGTGCCCGGCCGGGGTGGATCGGCGACCACGACGGCGGAACGCAACCGGTTCATCTGTCCGGGAACAGCGCCTTCGCCAGGGCGGCGAGCTCGCGCAGCTCCCGGCCGGCGCCGCCGCCGGTGAGGCCGCGCTCCTCGACACCGGGCGCGGCGGCCGCCCGGGTCTCCACCGCGGCGCGCAGCGCACGCCCGTTCGCCCGCTGTTCCGCGGCCCGGACGGTGGCCTCCTCGGTCCGGGCGGCGGCCTGCTCGGCGCGGGCCTCCGCGCTCTGCACGGCCTGCCGGTTCACCTCGCGCCCGAACAGCCAGCCGATCGCGGTGAAGACCAGCGCCTCCATCGCCCCGAACAGGTAGACGTAGCGCGACCAGGCGCCGTCGGCGGCGGTGCCGGCCTTGCCGACCAGGAAGATCAGCAGTACGGCGAACCCGAGCAGCAGCGCGACCGCGACGACGACCGCGGCGAATCCGCGCCAGCGGTCCGCTCCGCCGTCGGCCGAGGCGTCGTCGCCGGTGGTCTGGGGCATGGTGACTCCTTCGTCGCGGGTACGCGGCCGGATGCCGTCCCCATACATATCGAGTGGGGCCACCGGCCACAATCACCCGTCGGTCGCGCGGGGCCGGCGCCCGGCGAGAACCCACCCCGTGCCGGTACGACCGGGCGGGCCACCGCTCGCACCGGGGCGATGTAATCGGCTGGCCCGCACCGGGCACGGTGTCCACAATGGGCCGGTGATTACCAGGTTCAGTCCGGACACGGTGCACCCGACGGCCGGCTACAGCCATGTGACCATCTCCGAGGCGGGGCGGCTGGCGCACCTGGCCGGGCAGTGCCCGCTCGATCTGTCCGGCCGGGTGGTCGGCGAGCACGGCGACTACGCGGCACAGACCGCCCAGGTGATCGCCAACTGCCTGGCCGTGCTGGCCGCGGCCGGGGCCACGCCCGGCGACGTGGTGCGGTCGGTGATCTACGTGGTCAGCCCGGACAGCGACGTCCTCTCGGCGGTCTGGGAGCAGGTCAACGCCTCGCCGCTGGCCCCGGCGTTCGGCACGGCCAGCACCCTGGTGGGGGTGGCGGCGCTGGGCTACCACGGCCAGCTCGTCGAGATCGACCTGACCGCCGCCCTGCGTGACTGACGCTCCCGGCCGGCCCGCCGCTGGCCGGCCGCCTCATGGCGGAACCGCACGGGGCCGGTCATCGGTCGTTCGGCTGTGCCCTGGGTCACACCGGTGGGTGGATACTGGGCTCGGCGTCCACGGTGGCCGTCAGGAGTCGGCAGCGGAGACGAAGAGGGTGTGACATGCGCGTTCGTCGAACCACGGGGCTGCTGGCCGTCGCCGTGACGGCGGCCGTGACGGCGGGCGCCGGTCCCGCCGCCGCGCTGCCGGACCGCCCGGAACTGATCAGTGTGTCGCGCACCGGCGGGCCGGGCGGCGGCCCGAGTGACCGGCCGGCGATCAGCGCGGACGGCCGCTACGTGGCTTTCGAGTCCGAAGCCAACGACCTGGTGCCCGACGACTTCAACGTCGCCGCCGACGTGTTCCTGCGCGACCGGCGCACCGGCACGACCAGCCGGGTGAGCCGGTCCGCGGCCGGCGGGGAGGCCAACGGCGCCAGCGGCCAGCCGTCGCTCAGCGCCGACGGCCGGTACGTCGCGTTCGACTCGGTCGCCTCCGACGTGGTGGCCGGCGACACCAACGAGTCCTCGGACGTCTTCGTGCTGGACCGGTCCACCGGGCGTACCTCCCGGATCTCGCGGTCCGGGGCCGGGGCGCAGGCCGACGCCCGCAGCGTCCAGCCCGCGATCAGCCGGAGCGGGCGGTACGTCGCCTTCCTGTCCGACGCGACGAACCTGGTGCCCGGCGACACCAACGCGACCACGGACGTCTTCGTCCACGACCGCCTGACCGAGGTCACCACCCGGGAGTCCGTGGCCGGCGCCGGCCAGGCCGACAGCTTCAGTGTGGACGTCGCGATCAGCGCGGACGGACACTACGTCGGGTTCAGCTCGTACGCGTCCAACCTGGTGCCGGGAGACTCCAACGGCGCCCTGGACGTGTTCGTCCGCGACCGGCTCGCCCGCGTCACCACCCGGGTCGACGTGTCCGGCTCCGGCGCCCAGACCGCCCCGCAGACCGAGAGCCACGGCGTGGCGATCAGTGCCGACGGCCGGTACGCCGTCTACGAGAGCACGGCGTCGGATCTGGTGCCGGGCGACACCAACGGGCGTTCCGACGTCTTCCGGCGCGACCTGCGGGCCGGCGTCACCACCCGGGTCAGCGTGTCCGGCGCCGGAGACCAGGCGGACGGCTCGTCCTTCGCCGCGTCGATCAGCGCGGACGGCCGGTACGTCGCGTTCGACTCGGACGCGACGAACCTGACGCCCGGCGACCCCGCCACCGACCGGGACGTGTTCGTGCGCGACATGCGTGCCGGCCGGACCACCGCGGTCACCGCCCCCGGCGAGGGCTTCGACGACCGCCCGGCGATCAGCGCGGACGGCCGGCAGGTCGCCTTCACCTCGCGGGGACCGGGCGGCGCCGCCGACGTGTTCGCCGCCGCGCGGTGAGCCGGGACCGGATGGCCGGCGCCGTGCCGGCCGTCGCGGATCGGCCCGCGGACCGGGCCGGATGCGTACGCGTAGACCACCGCCTGCGGGCGGCGGCACCGGGCCCGGCCGCCCGGCGAACGCCGCCCGGGTGGTCACCGCCGGATCGAGCAGCGCCTCACCACCGGCCACCACCCGGATCGCCGTGATCGAATCGTCCTGTACGCCGCGCCGATCGCCGGCAGCATGGCCGCCGGCGTGGACGTCCGGATCCCCGGGGTGTGACCTCGGGGACCCGGACGGGTCGCCGGGCCGGCCGGTCAGCCCGCGCCGCGGGCCGACCGATCAGCTGACGGTGCAGGTGAGCGCCGGGGTGGTGGCCGGGCTGCCGGTGGCGATCAGGCCGAAGGTGGTGCCGGCGCCGGGGGCCACCGATCCGTTGTAGCCGGCGTCGGTGACCGTGGCGGCGCCGCCGGCGGTGCTCAGCGAGCCGTTCCAGACCTGGCTGATCGACTGCCCGGCGGGCAGCGTCCAGCTCACCCGCCAGCCCCTGGTGGCCGCCGTGCCGGTGTTCGACACGGTGACCTCCGCCTGGAACCCGCCCGGCCAGCTGTTGACGACACGGTAGGCGGTGGCGCAGGCGCCCGGCGCGCCGCTGGGCGTGGTGGGCGGTGTGGACGGTGTGGCCGTACCGGGCAGCTGGGAGAAGAACTTCCAGATCTCGCCGCCGGTCCACGTCCGGGCGCCGCTCGTGGCGGTCGTTCCGTCCACCGGCTCCGGGGTGTGGTCTCCGTCGAACGCGGCCCAGACCACCGGGTAGCCGGCCCGGCAGCCGGTGTAGGCGGTCACGACGTGGGCCAGGCTGCCGCGGGCCGGTTCCGGCGGGTTCTGCGCGGCGCAGCCGTTGTTGCGCACGAACGTGTCGCGCAGGGTGCGTCCCAGCGAGATGTCCAGGACGCTGTCGTGGGTGCCGTGGATGCCCAGGTAGGCGACCGGGTGGGTGCCCCCGGCGCAGCCGCTGAGGTTGGCTCCGGAGAGCACCGCGACCGCGCGGAAGACGGTGGGGCGGGCGCAGGCGACGGCGTAGCTCATCGCGCCGCCGTAACTCCAGCCGAGGGCGAACAGCTGGGTGGTGTCGACGCACAGATCGCCCTCGATCAGCGCGGTGAGGTCGTCGACCAGGGTGAGGTCGCGGCCGCCGGTGTTCGCCCAGCCGTTGTCGATGCCCTGCGGCGCGACCAGGATCGCGCTGTTGTTCGACAGCCGCTGCTGTCCGTAGTAGGCCCAGGTGGCGCCGGCGGCGCCACCGGTCGCCACGTCGTTGGCGGTTCCGTTCAACCAGTGGAAGGCGAACATCAACCTGTACGGGCGGTTGCGGTCGTAGCCGTCCGGGATCCGCAGGATGTAGGTGCGGTTCTGCCCGCCGCTGCGGATGGTGTGGCTGCCGCTGGTCAGGGTCGGCGCCTTGGCGCACCCGGCGGTCGTCGCCGCGGCGGCGGTCGGGCCGAGCACGCCGGTGAGCATCGCGGTGGCCAGCACCAGTGCGGCAAGAACCGCGACCAGATCTCGTCGGGACATGGCACGCTCCCTTCCTGCGGCGCCGGTCGTGCCGGCCGGCGCCGGGAATGGCTGGAGGGGTCAGCCGGCCGAGCAGGCCGGCGTGGCGGTGGGGCCGGCGCCGGTGCCCTGGAAGCCGAACTCGGTGGCGGCGCCGGCCGCGAGCTGGCCGTTGTAGGAGACGTTGCGGAAGCTGACCGCGCCGCTCGCGCCGCTGTTGCTGGCGCTCCAGACGCCGGTCACCGCGCTGCCGGAGGGCAGGGTGACCCCGACGGTCCAGCCGGTGACGGGTGCGGAGCCCGCGACCACCCGGACGGTGGCGACGAACCCGCCGCTCCACGAGTTGAGCGACACCGAGGCGCTGCACGCCCCGGGCGGCGGCGGGGTGCTCGTGCCGGGTGAGGACGGCGGCGTGGTGCCACCGGCGTTGAGCGCGTTGAGGACCGAGGTGTACGCGGCCTTCCGGTTGCCGGAGTTGTCGAACAGCAGCGGGTTCTCCCCGGTGCGCCAGGAGTCGCTGTCGCGGATGCCCCAGACGGTGATGCCGGTGCACCGGGACACCGCCAGGCAGGCCCGGGTCACGGTGGCGTAGATGGTGGCCTGGTTGCCGCCCTGCGCCACGTCCAGCTCGGTGATCTGCACGTCGACGCCCAGGTCGGCGAAGCGCTGCAGATTGGCCTGGTAGTCGCCGGGGATGCTGGTACCCAGGTGGGACTGGAAGCCGACGCAGTCGATCGGCACGCCGCGGGACTTGAAGTCGCGGATCATGGTGTAGACGCCGGTCGACTTCGCGTTGATACCGTCGGTGTTGTAGTCGTTGTAGCACAGCTTGGCGCCGGGGTCGGCGGCGCGGGCGGCGCGGAACGCGGCCTCGATCCAGTCGTTGCCGGTGCGCTGCAGGTTCGAGTCGCGGCGGCCACCGCTGCCGCCGTCGGCGAAGGCCTCGTTGACCACGTCCCAGGCGTAGATCTTGCCGCGGTAATGCGACGCGACCTGGGTGACGTGGTTGATCGCCGCGGTGCGCAGCGCGCTGCCGGACAGCGACTGGGCCCAGCCCGGCTGCTGGGCGTGCCAGAGCAGCGCGTGGCCGCGGACCTTCGAGCCGTTGGACAGGCCCTGGTTGAGGATGCGGTCGCCGTTGGTGAAGGTGAACCGGCCCTGGGACGGCTCGGTGGCGTCCCACTTCATCTCGTTCTCCGGGGTGACCGAGTTGAATTCGCGGGTGAGGATGCCGGTGTAGGTGGCGTCGCCGAGCCGGCCGGCGGCGATCGCGGCGCCGAAGTAGCGGCCGGTCTGGGCCGCCGACGCGCCGAGCGTGCTGGCGGCCTCGGCGGTGCCGGCCACCGCGACACCGGCCGCGACGACGGCCGCCGCGGTGGCCGAGGCCAGCAGCAGGGAGCGGCTTCTGGGGAACAGGGGCATGGCTGGGGACCTTTCCGGACGGGCGTCTCGCGCCTGCCGGCCGGGGGGATGTGACGACCGGACGTCATGGGAGCGCTTCCATCGGTGGTCGCCAATGTTGCCAGCGCATTTCCGGGGAAGGCAAGGCCCGACCGCTGCCCGGGCGGCGGCATAACGCTTTTCGGCGGACCGGCCGGCCGTGGAATGCGCCGTACGTGAAAAGTCGCCCCGGAGAAGTGTTATGCGGAAAAGGGCTGCGCGGTCGGCGCCCTTTCCGTACCGGTCGGCGCCGTGCTCGCCAGGCTTTTCGGCGAGATGATGACGAAGACCCCCTTGAATGTCTCGAAACATCCTGGCAACCTTCGAAACCAAGTGTTAGCGCTCCCATCCGCTGCTGCCATCGCCGTCCCCCAGCCCGCGAGCAGCAGCCAGCCGACTGTGAGCGATAACAGATCCCGGTCGATCGCCAAGGAGGGTCGCCATGCCCAGAAGACGACGGTGGTTCCACGCAGCCGTCCTGACCGCCGCCCTGGCCGCCGCCGGTGTCACGGCCGCGCCCGGCGCGGCCCTCGCGGAGTCCAACGGCGGCACCCGGGTCATGCCGCTGGGTGATTCCATCACCGAGGGCACACAGGTGCCCGGCGGCTACCGGATCGGCCTGTGGCAGCGGATGGCGGCCGCGGGATACCGGGTGGACCTCGTCGGCTCGCAGTTCAACGGTCCGGCCGCGCTCGGCGATCACGACCATGAGGGCCACCCGGGATGGCGCATCGACCAGATCGACGCCGCCATCGGTGGCTGGCTGCGCACCAGTACCCCGCGCACGGTGCTGCTGCACATCGGCACCAACGACATCCTGCAGAACTACCAGGTCGCCGGCGCGCCGGGGCGGCTGTCCACCCTGATCGACCACATCACCGCCGCCGCGCCCGCGGCGGACGTCTTCGTGGCCACCATCATTCCGCTGGCCAACGCGGGTCAGGAGGCCGCCGCCCGGACCTTCAACGCCAGCCTCCCGGGGATCGTGCAGGCCAAGGCGTCGGCCGGCAAGCGGGTGCACCTGGTGGACATGCACGCCGCGCTCAGCACCGCCGACCTGATCGACGGCGTCCACCCGACCGCCGGCGGCTACGACAGGATGGCCGCGGCCTGGTACACGGCGCTGCGCACGGTTCCCGGCACGATCGGCGACCCCGGCGCCGCGACCGGCCGGACGCTGGTCGGCTCGGGCTCGGGGCGCTGCCTGGACGTGCCCGGTGGCAACAGCGCCAACGGCACCCAGCCGATCATCTGGGACTGCAGCGGCGCGGCCAACCAGCAGTGGACCTTCGACGGCCAGACGCTGCGCGCGCTCGGCAAGTGCCTCGACTCGCCCACCGGCGCCGTGGCGGGCGCCAGGGCGCAGCTGTGGGACTGCAGCGGCGCCGCGAACCAACGGTGGACGTTCAGCTCCGGCGGGACGATCCGCAACGCGCAATCCGGGCTGTGCCTGGACGTCACCGGCAACGCCACCGCCAACGGCACCGCGGTCGCGCTCTGGACCTGCACCGGTGCCCCCAACCAACTCTGGACGACGCGATGATGACGAAACTCAGGACGATGCTCGCCGCCGGCCTGCTGCTGCTCGCCGGCACCGTGGCCGTTGCCCCCGGCTCCGCCGCCCAGGCGCTGGAGAACGGCGTGGCCCGCACCCCGCCGATGGGCTGGAACAGCTGGAACACCTTCGGCTGCAACATCAACGAGACGCTGATCCGCGGCATGGCCGACGCGATGGTCTCCAGCGGTATGCGTGAGGCCGGCTATCAGTACGTCGTGGTCGACGACTGCTGGTTCAACCCGAACCGGGACTCCGCCGGCAACCTGCAGGGCGACCCGACCCGCTTCCCCAGCGGCATGAAGGCTCTCGGCGACTACCTGCACGGCAAGGGTCTGAAGTTCGGCATCTACCAGGGCCCGCTGGACAAGACCTGCGCCCAGTACTTCAACAGCTATCCCGGCGCCACCGGCAGCCTGGGCCACGAGGTCCAGGACGCCCGGCAGTTCGCCGCCTGGGGCGTCGACTACCTCAAGTACGACTGGTGCTCACCGACCGGCACGATCAACGACCAGGTCGCCACGTTCGCCAAGATGCGTGACGCGCTCGCCGCGACCGGCCGGCCGATCGTGTACAGCATCAACCCGAACAGCATCCACGCCAAGACCGGCCCGCAGCGCAACTGGGGCGACGTGGCGAACATGTGGCGCACCACGGAGGACATCACCGACGCCTGGGACACCGGGCAGACCAACGGCTACCCGATGGGGATCAAGAACATCGTCGACGTCACCGTGCCGCTGGCCGGGTACGCCGGTCCCGGGCAGTTCAACGACCCGGACATGATGGAGGTCGGCCGGGGTGGCATGACCGACACCGAGCAGCGCAGCCACTTCGCGCTGTGGGCGATGCTGGCCTCACCGCTGATCGCCGGCAACGACCTGCGCTCGATGAGCGCGGCCACCCAGAACATCCTGAAGAATCCCCGCCTGATCGCGATCAACCAGGACACCCTCGGCCTGCAGGCGACCCAGGTCTCGTCCGACGGCACCCGCCGGGTGCTGGCCAAGCGCCTGGCCAACGGTGACGTCGCGGTCGCCCTGTTCAACCAGGGCGGCTCCACCACGACCATCTCCACCACCGCCGCGGCGATCGGCAAGTCCGGCAGCTCGTTCACGCTGCAGGACGCCTGGAGCGGCGCGACCACGACCAGCGCCGGCTCGATCAGCGCGAGCGTGCCCGGCCACGGCACCGTCGTCTACCGGGTCAGCGGCGGGACCACCACGCCGACGACCACCACCACGATCGTCAGCGCCTCCTCGGGACGCTGCCTCGACGTACCCGACAGCGCCACGGCCAACGGCACCCAGCCGGTCATCTGGGACTGCAACGGCGGCGCCAACCAGCGCTGGACCCGCACCGGGCAGACCCTCCAGGCGCTCGGCAAGTGCCTCGACGCGCCGCTCGGCGCCACCGCCGGCGCCAAGGTGCAGCTCTGGGACTGCAACGGCGGGACCAACCAGCAGTGGACGGTCAACGCCGACGGCACCATCCGTGGCGTCGCCTCCGGCCTGTGCCTGGACGTCGATCACAACCTGACCGCCAACGGCACGCTCGTCCTGCTCTGGACCTGCACCGCCGCCACCAACCAGCGATGGAGTCGCGTCTGATGCGCAGCAGACCCTTTCTCAGCGTGCTGTGCACGGCGGCCCTGGTGCTGCTGGGCGCCGCGGTCCCGACCGCCGCGCACGCCGACAACCCGATCGTGCAGACCGTGTACACCGCCGACCCGGCGCCGCTGGTGTACAACGGCCGCGTCTATCTCTACACCGGCCACGACGAGGACAACTCCACCTACTTCACCATGAAGGAGTGGCGGCTGTACTCGTCGGCCGACATGGTGAACTGGACCGACCACGGCTCGCCGATGAGCCTGGCCACCTTCAGCTGGGCGAAGTCGGACGCCTGGGCCGGGCAGGTGGTCAACCGCAACGGCAGGTTCTACTGGTACGTCCCGGTCACCAACCGGGCGACCGGGCGCATGGCGATCGGTGTGGGTGTGGCGTCCAGCCCGACCGGCCCGTTCACCGACGCCCTCGGGCATCCGCTGGTGGAGAACGGCGAGATCGACCCGACGGTCCTCATCGACGACACCGGCCAGGCCTACCTCTACTGGGGCAACCCGAACCTCTGGTACGTGCGGCTGAACACCGACATGATCAGTTACTCCGGGGGCGTCAACCAGATCCCGCTGACCACGGCCGGGTTCGGCACCCGCACCGGCGACACCAACCGGCCCACGCTGTACGAGGAAGGCCCCTGGGTCTACAAACGCAACGGGCTCTACTACAACGTCTTCGCCGCGAAGTGCTGCTCGGAGTTCATCGGGTACTCCACCGCGCCGGGCCCGACCGGACCGTGGACCTATCGGGGGACCGTGATGCCGACCCAGGGCAGCAGCTTCACCAACCACGCCGGGGTCATCGACTTCAACGGCGGCTCGTACTTCTTCTACCACAACGGCGCGCTGCCCGGCGGCGGCGGTTTCACCCGCTCGGTCGCCGTGGAGAGGTTCAGCTACAACGCCGACGGCACCATCCCGACGATCACCATGACCACGACCGGGGCGCCGCAGGTCGGGACGCTCAACCCGTACGTGCGGCAGGAGGCCGAGACCATCGCGTGGAGCTCCGGGGTGGAGACCGAGGCGTCGAGCGGCGGCGGCCGCAACGTCGGCTACCTGGAGAACGGCGACTACATCAAGGTCAAGGGCGTCGCGTTCGGGTCCGGCGCGACCTCGTTCTCGGCGCGCGTCGCCTCCGCGGCTGCCGGCGGCCGCCTGGAACTGCGGCTCGGCGGCGTCAACGGCGCTCTCGCCGGGACGTGCTCGGTCCCGGGAACCGGCGGCTGGCAGACCTGGACCACGGTGAGCTGCGCGGTCAGCGGCGCCAGCGGCACCCAGGACCTGTACCTGCGGTTCACCGGCGGCAGCGGCTATCTGTTCAACGTGGACTGGTGGCAGTTCGCCGGGGCGGGGAGCGCCCGATGAGCGCCCGGTCCGCGGTCCGCGCGCTCGCCGCCGCGCTCACCGCGATCCTCGGCGCGGCGTGCCTGGGCGTGGCCGCCTCCCCGGCCGCGGCGGCGACGATCGACACCGGCGCGTGGTACGTGCTGGTCAACCGCACCAGCGGCAAGGCCCTGGACGTGTACAACCTGGCCACCGGCGACGGCGCGCGGATCACCCAGTGGACCCGCAACGACCAGGCCCAGCAGCAGTGGCAGTTCGTCGACTCCGGCGGCGGCCACTACCGGTTGAAGTCCCGGCACTCCGGCAAGGTCCTCGACGTCTCCGGCTCCTCCACCGCCGACGGCGGCGCGATCGTGCAGTGGAGCGACAACAACGCCGCCAACCAGCAGTTCAGCGTGCAGGACATCGACGGCTACGTGCAGCTGATCAACCGCAACAGCGGCAAGGCCGTGGAGGTGCAGGGCGCGTCGACCGCCGACGGCGCGAACATCGTCCAGTACACCGACTGGAACGGCGCCAACCAGCAGTGGCAGCTGGTGAGGCTCGACGGCGGCACCGGCTCCACCGGCACCTTCACCAACCCGGTGGTGTGGCAGGACTTCGCCGACGGGGACATCATCCGGGTCGGCGACGCCTACTACTACTCGGCGTCGACCATGCACTACTCGCCGGGCGCGCCGATCCTGCGCTCCTACGACCTGGTGAACTGGGAGTACGCCGGGCACTCGGTGCCGCGGCTGGACTTCGACTCGTCCGCCTACGACCTGTCCGGCGGCCGGGCGTACGTCAAGGGCATCTGGGCGTCGGCGTTCAACTACCGGCCCAGCAACAGCACCTATTACTGGCTGGGCTGCACCGAGTTCAACCGCACCTACGTGTACACCGCGTCCACGGTCGGCGGGACCTGGTCGAAGAAGGCCCGGATCAACAACTGCTACTACGACGCCGGCCTGCTGTTCGACAACGACACCCCGTACGTCGCGTACGGCAACGGCACGATCAGCGTCGCGCAGCTCTCCGCCGACCTGACCTCGCAGGTGCGGGCACAGACGGTCTACACCACGCCGTCGAGCATCGGCACCCTGGAGGGCAGCCGGATGTACAAGCGCGGCAACTACTACTACATCTGGCTGACCCGTCCGGCCAACGGGCAGTACGTGCTGCGCTCGACGAGCCCGTGGGGCCCGTACGAGAGCCGTCAGGTCCTGCTGGATCTTCCCGGGCCGATCTCCGGCGGCGGCGTGCCCCACCAGGGCGGCCTGGTGCAGACCGCGAACGGCGACTGGTGGTACATGGCGTTCACCGACGCCTACCCCGGCGGGCGGGTGCCGACCCTGGCCCCGATCACCTGGAGCAACGACTGGCCGGTGCTGACCACGGTCAACGGCCGGTGGGGCGCGAGCTACCCGAAGCCGGCCATCACCACCTCGCGGACCGTGCAGCCGATGATCGGACCGGACACCTTCACCGGCGCCGGCCTCGGACCGCGCTGGGAGTGGAACCACAACCCGGACACCAGCCGGTTCAGCGTCGGCAACGGGCTGCGGCTGTCCACCGCGACGGTGACCAACGACCTGTACAACGCCCGCAACACGCTCACCCACCGGATCCAGGGACCGTCGTCGACGGCGACCATCGAGCTCGACTACGCGCAGATGGCCAACGGCGACCGGGCCGGGCTCGCCATGCTGCGTGACTCGTCGGCCTGGATCGGCATCCGCAAGGACAACGGTGTCACCCGGGTGTCGATGACCAACGGGCTGACCATGAACTCCAGCTGGGCGACCACGGGGACCGGCACGGAAGCCGCCGGCGCGACGGTGACCGGCGGCCGGATCTGGCTGCGGGTCAGCGCCGACATCCGGCCCGGCTCCGGCCGGACCGCGACGTTCTCGTACAGCACGAACGGCAGCACGTTCACCCCGCTCGGCCCGGCGTTCACCCTCACCAACGCCTGGCAGTTCTTCATGGGCTACCGCTTCGGCATCTTCAACTACGCCACTCAGGCGCTCGGCGGCACGGTCACGGTCAACCGGTTCGACCTGACCACGCCCTGACCAGGAGGAATCATGACCAGATCTCGATCGGTGCGGGCCGGCGTGGCATCAGCCGCCCTGGTGCTGGCCTCGGCGGCGGTCGCCGTCGCGCGGCCCGCGGACGCCGCGGCGGCCGGCTGCTCGGTGAGCTACGCCGTGTCGTCGCAGTGGCAGGGCGGGTTCGGCGCCAATGTGTCGATCACCAACCTCGGCGACCCGCTGTCCGGCTGGACCCTCACGTGGTCCTACGGCGCCGGGCAGACGGTGACCCAGGCGTGGAACGCGGAGGTGACGCAGAGCGGCTCGGCGGTGACCGCGCGCAACGTGGGCTACAACGGCTCGGTGGCCACCAACGGCACGGTGTCGTTCGGCTTCAACGGGTCGTGGACCGGCAGCAACCCGGTTCCGGCCGGCTTCGCGCTCAACGGTGTGAGCTGCACCGGAACGACCACCCCGTCGCCGTCGGGCCCGTCGGCCTCGCCCTCGACGCCGGGCGGGTCGTGCCCGCTGCCGTCGAGTTACCGCTGGTCGTCGACGGGTGTCCTGGCCAACCCGAAGTCCGGGTGGGTGTCGCTCAAGGACTTCACCACCGTGGTCCACAACGGCAAGCACCTGGTCTACGCGTCCAACGTGGCCGGGTCGTCGTACGGTTCGATGAACTTCACCCCGTTCACCGACTGGTCCGACATGGCGTCGGCGAGCCAGAACGGGATGAGCCAGTCGGCCGTGGCGCCCACACTGTTCTACTTCGCGCCGAAGAACATCTGGGTGCTGGCGTACCAGTGGGGCGCGTGGCCGTTCATCTACCGGACCTCCAGCGACCCGACGAACCCGAACGGGTGGTCGGCGCCGCAACCGCTGTTCACCGGCAGCATCACCGGCTCCGGCACCGGCCCGATCGACCAGACGCTGATCGCCGACGGGCAGAACATGTACCTGTTCTTCGCCGGCGACAACGGCAAGATCTACCGGGCCAGCATGCCGATCGGGAACTTCCCCGGCAACTTCGGCACCTCGTACACCACGATCATGAGCGACTCCACCAACAACCTGTTCGAGGCCGTGCAGGTCTACAAGGTGCAGGGCCAGAACCAGTACCTGATGATCGTCGAGGCGATCGGCAGCCAGGGCCGCTACTTCCGGTCGTTCACCGCCAGCAGCCTGAGCGGGTCGTGGACCCCGCAGGCGGCCAGTGAGAGCAACCCGTTCGCCGGCAAGGCCAACAGCGGCGCCACCTGGACCAACGACATCAGCCACGGCGATCTGGTGCGGACCAACCCGGACCAGACGATGACCGTCGACCCGTGCCATCTGCAGCTGCTCTACCAGGGCAAGAACCCCGCCGCCGGGGGCCCGTACGACCAGCTGCCGTGGCGACCGGGGCTGCTCACCCTGCAGCGCTAGAGCCAACATCGGTGGGGTAGGCCCGGCGCGCTCGGTGGAGACCGAGCGCGCCGGGCCGGTACGTTCGTCCCCCGCAACTCTCGAAATTCTCGCCGCAACTTCCGGGTCCTCCCCGCGCCTCCCTTTGATATCCGGGTTAAGAAAGAACCCCACACGGCGGGGCGGCTCACATAACCGCTGCTCACGATGTGCTGCGCCGCATGTTTCGCTCCTGGTAGTTCCGGAAACATTCCGGAAGCTCTTGTTTCGGTGGCGTTACCCGTGTCAATCTGGCGTGGCATTCAAGTCCATCGCTTCGATTGGGCTGTGCGTTCCCCCGCTTCTTTCGCAGGCATGCGCCGATGTGCCGTGCCCGCGTCCGGAGGCGCAGCCGAGAAGGGAGACCTAGTGACAAGCGGAACCTCCGAGCGCCGGCGATCGTGGCGGACCCGGGCGCTGGTCGCCGGCACCGTCGCGGCCGTCGGGGCGTTCAGCGCCCTGATGGTGATGCCGGACGCGAACGCCGCGGCGAGCACGCTGGGCGCCGCGGCCGCGCAGTCGGGCCGCTACTTCGGCACGGCGATCGCCGCGGGCCGGCTCAACGACTCGACGTACACCTCGATCGCCGCGCGTGAATTCAACATGATCACGGCCGAGAACGAGATGAAGCCGGACGCCACCTCGCCGCAGCGCGGCCAGTTCAACTTCAGCGCCGGCGACCAGATCTACAACTGGGCCACCCAGCGCGGCATGAAGGTCCGCGGACACACCCTGGCCTGGCACGCGCAGCAGCCGAACTGGTGGGGCGGTCTCAGCGGCAGCAGCCTGCGCCAGGCGATGATCGATCACATCAACGGCGTGATGGCCCACTACCGGGGCAAGCTCGCCGCCTGGGACGTGGTCAACGAGGCCTTCAACGAGGACGGCAGCCGGCGGCAGTCCAACCTGCAGGCCACCGGCAACGACTGGATCGAGGTGGCGTTCCGCACCGCGCGCGCCGCCGACCCGTCGGTCAAGCTCTGCTACAACGACTACAACATCGAGAACTGGTCGTACGGCAAGACGCAGGGTGTCTACAACATGATCCGCGACTTCAAGTCGCGCGGCGTGCCGATCGACTGCGTCGGTCTGCAGACCCACTTCACCGGCGGCAGCTCGCTGCCGGGCAACTTCCAGACCACGCTGTCGAGCTTCGCCGCCCTCGGCGTGGACGTGGCCCTCACCGAGGTCGACGTCACCAACGCCGCCACGTCGCAGTACGCCGGCCTGACCCAGGCCTGCATGAACGTTCCCCGCTGCATCGGCATCACGGTCTGGGGCGTGCGCGACAGCGACTCCTGGCGCTCCAGCGAGAGGCCGCTGCTGTTCGACAACTCCGGCAACAAGAAGGCGGCCTACACCTCGGTGCTCAACGCCCTCAACGCGGCCGGCCCGGGCACGTCCTCGCCGACCCCGAGCGACGGCACCGGCTCCCCGTCACCGTCGGACACGCCCGGTCGCACGGGCCGGATCGTCGGCGCCCAGTCCGGCCGCTGCCTCGACGTGCCGAACGCGTCGCAGAACAACGGCACCCGGGTCCAGCTCTACGACTGCAACGGCCAGACCAACCAGACGTGGACGCTCACGTCCAGCCGGCAACTGACCGTGTACGGCAGCAGGTGCCTGGACGCCGCCGGCTCCGGCAACGGCTCGGCGGTGCAGATCTACAGCTGCAACGGCCAGGCCAACCAGCAGTGGAACGTCAACGCCAACGGCACCATCACCGGTGTGCAGTCCGGGCGCTGCCTGGACGTCTGGGGCACCGGCAACGGCCAGCAGGTCCAGCTCTACGACTGCAACGGGCAGGCCAACCAGCGGTTCAGCCTGAGCTGACCGCGGCGAAGCGGTGTGGCGGCGTCACCGGCCCCACACCGCTTCGCCGTGCGCGGGTCGCGGACCGCGCGGGGCGGGCGGCGCCCCCGGACAGCGATCTTCTAGGATGCCCGGGATGCGCGCACCGACCGGATCGCACCGGACCCCGGCGATCCTGCCGTTGCGGGCGACCACCGCGGGCGAGACGCTGGACAGCGCGATCACCCTGTTGCGGCGCCGCGCGCTGCCGCTGCTGCCGGTCGCGGCGCTGCTGGCGGCGGCCGAGCAGGCGCTGCTGGCCCACCTGCGTACGCGCTCCGGGCTGCTTCCGCCGTTCTACCTGCCGGCCGGCGACCTCGGCGGCTGGTGGCGGACCGTGGCGACCGGCCTGGCGCTGGAGGTCGGGATCGTCGCCCTGCTCGGCGCGTACGCGGGAGCGGCCGCCGGCCCGGCCCTGCTCGGCCACGCGGCCGACGGCCGGCGACTGTGGCTACGGACCCGGCCGTGCTCGACCGTCCCGGTCGCGCTGCTGCTGGGCGTGCTGGCCTGGCCGGCCGCGTTCCTCGGCATGGCCGGGCTGCTCGTGCTCGTCGCGCTGTCCGGGCCGGTCACGCCGGTGCTGACGATGGACCGGGTGCGCGGCCCGCTGGCCGCGCTGCGCCGCTCCGCCGTGCTGTGCGCCGGCGCCGGGCTGCGCGTCGCCCGGATCCGGCTGCTCGGCTACCTGAGCTGGCTGGCGATCCGCTTCGCGCTGGGCACCGGCTGGCTGGCGGTCGCCGAACTGGTGCCCGGTCTGCCCGGGGACTCCGGCGCGGCGTGGCGGGACTGGGCGGTGCCGGTCGCGTGGGCGGCCGCGAACACCGTCGCGTACGCCGCGCTGGCCTGCCTGGACGCGGTGCTGCTGGTGGACGCCCGGATCCGCGGCGAGGGCCTGGACATCCTGCTCGGCCGCGTCCGGGCGCACGGCGGGGACGACGCGGCGGCCCTGGTGGTCGCGCGGTGACCCGGGCCTACGACGAGTTCCTCGGACGGCTGTTCGACCGGGTGGCGCCGCAGACCGTGCTGCTGGCCCTGATCGCGCTCACCGGGCTGGTGGCCGCCCTGTGGTACTGGTACCCGGCCTGGCTCCCGCGCCGGCTGCGGCTGCCGCGGATCCGGCTGCCCCGGCCCCGGTTGCGCGGCGTACGCCTGCGGTGGCGCCGGCCCCGATTCCGCGGCGTACGCCTGCGGTTCCGCCTGCCCCGGCGGCGGCGCCGGCCGGCACCGGGGCAGGCGGCGCCGCGCCCCGCCGCGGCCGCCGCGCCGATGGCCGCGCAGCCCGGCATGTCGCCGGCCGACCGGCTCGCGGCGCAGGGCCGCTACGCCGAGGCGATCCGGGAACGGCTGCGCGAGACCGTCGCCGACCTGACCCGCGCCGGAGTGATCGCCCCGCAGCCGGGCACCACCGTGCTGGAACTGACCGCGGCCGCCGCCGCGCGCCGCCCCGCGCTCGGCTCGCCGCTGACCGGCGCGGCCGGCATCTTCTCGGAGATCTGGTACGGCCGGCGGGCCGCCTCGGCCGGGCACGACGACCGGATGCGTACGCTCACCGCCGAGGTGCGCGCCGCCCTCCGGCCCGAGCCGGGGGAGCGGCGATGACGGCCACCGGCGACGACGCCCGGGCCCGGCGCTGGCCGCGGGTCGCCGTGCCGTTCGCGGTCCTGCTCGCGCTGCTCACCGCCACCCTGATCGGGCACGCGAGCCAGCGGCCCGACCCGGCCGACGCCGCGTACCTGTCCCCGCTCAGCGACGCCGGGGTCGGCGCCGGCCGGCTGGCCGCGCGGCTGCGCGAACGCGGCGTGACGGTGGACCGGCAGACCACCGTCACCGGCGCGGTCACCGCGCTGTGGCGCGGCGGCGACCCGGCCACCCTGTTCGTCACCACCCCGGACCTGATCGACCTGGACCCGCTGGGCCGGTACGGCGCGCTGCCCCCGGGCACCCGGGTGGTCGTGGTGGCGCCCCCGGCGCGGGCGCTCGACGGGTGGTCGGTGGCGCTGCGCGACACCCGCTGGACCACCGCGGTCGCCGAGCCGGGCTGCGCCGACGAGGTGGCCGCCGGAGCCGGGCCGGCCGCGGTCCGGTGGCGGCGCTACGACGCGGACGGCGCGGCCACGTGCTACGGCGGCGCGCTGGTGACCGTCACGTCCGGCGGCGTCACGATCACCGTGGCCGGGGCCGCCGACCCGTTCCGCAACGACCGGATCGCCGAGCACGGCAACGCCGCGCTGGCGGTCGGGCTGCTCGCGCGGACCGGCCGGGTCGTCTGGCTCGACCGGCACCGGCGCGAGGCGCCCCCGGAGCCGAGCCCGTCGGCGACCGCCAGCGGGCCGGTCCCGCGGCGCACCGGCGCCTCCACCGGGCCGCCGCAGCCGGCCGGGACCCCGGAGCACACCCGAGACGGCCCGGTCGCGCCGCCGCCGGCGGCGGCCCGGAAGCCGAACCCGCTGGCCGAGGCGTTCCCGGCGGCGCTGTGGGCCAGCCTCGCCCTGGCCGCGCTGGCCCTGCTGGCGCTGGCCGCCGCGGCCGCGCGCCGGCTCGGCGCCCCGGTCGCCGAGCCGCTGCCGTCCCGGGTGCCGGCCAACGAGACCATGCTCGGCCACGCCCGGCTCTATCAGCGGGCCCGCGCCCGCGGCGCGTCGCTGGACATCCTGCGCGCCGGGGCCCGGCGGCGGCTGACCGTCCACCTCGGGCTGCCGGCCGACGCCGGCGTCGCCCGGATCGCCGAACAGGCCGGGCGCGACGCGGACGAGGTACACGGCATCCTCGCCGGTCCCGCCCCGCGCGACGACGCCGAGCTGGTCGCCGCGGCCGTCGCCGTGCGGGCCCTGGTACGCGAGATCACCGGAACCGAAGGAGAACAGCCGTGACCCCCGATGCCCGAGAAGCCCGTGCCGCCCTGGGCCGGCTGCGCGCCGAGGTCGGCAAGGCCGTGGTCGGCCAGGACGCGGTGGTCGGCGGTGTCCTGGTGGCGCTGCTGTGCGGCGGCCACGTGCTGCTCGAAGGGGTGCCCGGGGTGGCCAAGACGCTGCTGGTCCGGTCCCTGGCCACCGCCCTGGACCTGGACACCAGGCGGGTGCAGTTCACCCCGGACCTGATGCCCGGTGACGTCACCGGGTCGCTGGTGTACGACGCGCGTACCGCCGCGTTCAACTTCCGGGCCGGGCCGGTCTTCACCCACCTGCTGCTCGCCGACGAGATCAACCGGACCCCGCCGAAGACCCAGGCGGCGCTGCTGGAGGCGATGGAGGAACGTCAGGTCAGCGTGGACGGCACGCCGCGCCCGCTGCCCGAGCCGTTCCTGGTCGCGGCCACCCAGAACCCGATCGAGTACGAGGGCACCTATCCGCTGCCCGAGGCCCAGCTCGACCGGTTCCTGCTCAAGCTGGTCGTCGCGCTGCCCGAGCGCGACGCCGAGCTGACCGTGCTGCGCGCCCACCACCACGGCTTCGACCCGCGCGACCTCGCGGCCGCCGGGGTCAGCCCGGTGGCCGGCGCGGCCGAGCTGGCCGCCGGCCGGGCCGCCGTGCGCGGCGTCGAGGTCGCCGACCCGGTGCTGGCGTACATCGTGGACCTGTGCCGGGCCACCCGGACAGCCCCGGCGCTGGAGCTGGGCGCGTCCCCGCGGGGCGCGACCGCGCTGCTGGCCGTCGCGAAGGCGCATGCCTGGCTGAACGGCCGCGACCACGTGGTGCCGGACGACGTCAAGGGCTACACCGTGCCGGCGCTGGGCCACCGGGTGCGGCTGCGCGCCGACGCCGCGCTGGACGGGGTGACCGTCGAGGCGGTGCTCGGCGCGGTGCTGGCCGCGGTGCCCGCCCCGCGATGATCACCAGGCGTTTCGCCGTCCTGCTCGCGGCCGGCGTGCCGCTGCCGGCGCTGCTGGGCGCGCCGTGGCTGGCGTTCGCCGCCGTGCTGGTGCTCGCCGCCGCGCTGGCGCTGGTCGACCTGCTCGTCGCCGGTCCGCTGGACGGGCTGCGGCTGCGCCGGGCCGGCGACCGGACGGTGTGGCTCGGCGGCGCCGCCACCACCACGCTCACCGTCGTCAACACCGCCGAGCGCGCGGTCCGGCTGCACCTGCGTGACAGCTGGGTGCCCTCGGCCGGCGCCGGGCCGCTGCGCCACGAGCTGGACCTGGCGCCGGGTGCCGAGCGGGCGGTCACCACCACGCTGCGGCCGACCCGGCACGGGGACCGGCGCGCGGTCCGGGTGACGCTGCGGTCGATGGGGCCGTTCGGGTTGGCGTACCGGCAGCGCCGCCGCGACTGGAACGAGGCGGTCACCCCGCCGTGGACGCTGCGGGTGCTGCCGCGCTTCCCGTCCCGCCGGATCCTGCCGGAGAAGCTGGCCCGGCTGCGGGTGCTCGACGGCAGCGTGGTGGCCCGCGGCCGGGGGCACGGCACCGAGTTCGACGTGCTGCGCGAGTACGTGATGGGCGATGACGTCCGCTCGATCGACTGGCGGGCCAGCGCCCGGCACCAGGACGTGGTGGTGCGCACCTGGCGCCCGGAACGCGACCGGCGGGTGTACTGCGTGCTGGACACCGGCCGCACCTCGGCGGTACGGATCGGCGACGCGCCTCGGCTGGACGCCGCCATCGACGCGGCGCTGCTGCTGGCCGTGCTCGCCGACCGCGCCGACGACCGGGTCGACCTGCTCGCGCTGGACACCGCGGTGCGGGCCCGGGTGGAGGGCGGCGGGCACCGCGCCCGGCTGCCCCGGCTGATCGACGCCCTGGCCTCGCTGGAGCCCGCCCTGGCCGAGACCGACTTCACCGTGCTGGCGCGGGAGCTGCTGCGCCGCGACCGGAAACGCTCCCTCGTGGTGATCTTCACGGCGTTGGACACCGCCCCGATGATCGAGGGGCTGCTGCCGGTGCTGCCCCGGCTCGCCGCCCGGCACCGGGTGGTCGTCGCCGGGGTCCGCGACCCGGCGGTGTCCCGGCTGGCCGCGCTGCCGCCGCACCCGAGGGCCGTGCACGTGCACACGGCCGCGGCGGCCGAGCGGGTGCTGGCCGAGCGCGACCGGGTCCGCGACGTGCTGCGCCGGTCCGGGGCCAGCGTGGTCGACGCCGGGGTGGACACGTTCGCCGGCCGGGTCGCCGATCTCTACCTGCTGCTGAAAGCCTCCGGGCGGCTGTGACCCGCACTCCGGGCCGCGCGGGGACCGGCGTCGTGGACCGGCCCCGCGCGGCCCGGTCCTAGTTCTGCGGCGGCGTGTCCGCGGGCGCCGAACCCCACGCCCGGTCCGGCACGGCCGACCGGGTGTAGACCAGACGACCGCCGTGCTGCACGGCCGAGGCGGGCAGCCAGGCCTTCGTGCGGTTCCGGCCGTCGAGTCGCAGGCTCGTGACGTAGTGGCCCTCGCCGGGCGCCTCGATCGTCAGCGACCTGCCGCCGGCCAGGCGTACCACCGCGCGCGGGAACAGCGGCGTGGTCAGGATCAGCTCGGCCCGGGTCGGCACCGCCGGGTACATCCCCAGGGCGGAGAAGACGTACCAGGCGCTCATCGTCCCGGCGTCGTCGTTGCCGGGGATCCCGCCGGTGCCGTCGCCCCACCGCCCGTCGATGATCGCCCGTACCGTCTCCTGCGTCTTGTACGCCTGACCGAGATAGTTGTAGAGGTACGGGGTCTGGATGTCCGGCTCGTTGGTCGGGTCGAACCTGGTGCTGCTCGTGGCGCTCAGGTCGAACGAGCCGTCGGGCTTGCGGAAGAAGGCGTCCAGCCGCTGGGCCGCCCGCTCGGTGCCGCCCATCGCCTCGGCCAGGCCGAGCACGTCGGAGTAGACCATCCAGGTGTACTGGGCGCTGCTGCCCTCGACGAAGCCGGCGCCGGTGGACGGGCTGAAGCCGGGCGCCCAGGAGCCGTCGGCGTAGCGGTCGCGCATCCAGCCGGTGAACGGGCCGTCCGGCGGGGCCGGGGTGGGCACCGCCGGGTCGGCCAGTTCCAGCTCGCCCAGCTGCACGATGTCCGCGCCGCCGTTGGCGGTGACGTTCAGGCGGTAGTAGCGGTGCGGCTTCGGCTCGGCCACCGTGAACTGCAGGGTCTGCCCGCGCCGGGCGAAGGTCTGCCCGGCACGCGCGTCGAGCACCTCCCAGCCGGCGCCGTCGTCGCTGCCCAGCAGCTCCCAGTCCGCCGGGTCCCGGCCCGGTTCGTCGTTGCCCGAGGTCAGCGCGTACGACGTGACGGTCTGCGGGTCGCGCAGCCGCGCCTGGATCCAGCCGGTGCGGGCGAAGGTCAGCCACTTGGTGCCGCGGTCGCCGTCGAAGGCCCGGGTCCGGTCCTCGGCCGGCGGGTTCTCGCCGCTCGCGGTGACCGTCGTGATCCGTTCCCGGATGTTGTGTGCCAGGCCGGGGTCGGCCTCGGCGTCCGGGTCGAAGACGTTGCGCCAATAATGCGAGCGGTCCAGGAACCTCTGCTGGTTCTCCCGGTCGCCGAGGGCGCCGGCGAGCCGGGACAGCCCGTAGTCGGCGGCGGCGTCCTCCAGGGTCTCCGCGGCGGCGCCCCAGCAGTGGCAGTCGTCGGCCGGGACGTAGCCGAGCCGCAGGTACCGGTCCAGGGACGGGCGCTGGCCGACGCACTCGACGGGGCAACCGGTGTCGCTGGAGTCGTTGGCGGTGGGAACGGTGGCCGCCCGCACCAGGGAGCGGAACGCGCCCTCGACGTCGAAGTCGCGGGCGCCGAACGCGTACATCGCCGCGATGGCCGCCGCCGACGGGTCGCCGGACATCACCGCGGTCTTGCCGTGGATCAGCAGCCAGCGGTCCCACTCCCCGTCGCGCTGGGTGGCGTAGTTGTAGAGCGACTGGGCGAAGTCGCCGGCCATCGCGGGGTCGAGCAGGGCCAGCAACTGCACCTGCGCGCGGTAGACGTCCCAGCCGGAGAACGTGCCGTATTGGGCCCGCTGGTTGCCGGCGAGCGCGTGCCAGACGCCGTCGGCGCCCTGGTAACGGCCGGTGACATCGCTGGTCAGGGTCGGTTCCAGCTGCGCGTGGTACAGCGCGGTGTAGAACGTGCGGCGGTGCGCCTGCGTGCCGCCGCCGATCGCGATCCGGCGCAGCCGGTCGGTCCACGCCGACCGCGCGGCGGCCGCGATCCGGTCGAAGCCACGGTTGCCGCTCTCCGCGGCCAGGTTGGCCCGGGCGCCGTCCAGGCTCACGTACGAGATCGCGACGCGCATACCGACGCTGGTGGTGCCGGGCGCGAAGGTGACGTACCCGCCGGAGCCCCGGCCCGGGCGGGGCCGGCCGTTCGCGCCGTACCCGCTGCCGCCGCTCTCGTCGGTGCCGCCCGGGGTGAGCGTGGCGTCCTTCCACGTGCCGGTGGCCGCGAACGGCTGGTCGAGGACGGCGACGAAGTGCAGGGTGTAGTAGGCGTGGCTGTTGTCGGCGCTCTGCGGGCCGCAGAAGTTGCCGGCGCTGACCGAGCCGGTGACCGTCCGGGTGGCCGGGTCCAGGTGCACGGTCGCGGCCTCGCTGCCGGTCTCCGACAGGGAGGTGCGGAAGAGCAGGCCGGCCGGCCGGTCCGCGGGGAAGGTGAAACGCCCGAAGCCGGTCCGCGCGGTGACGGTCAGCTCGGCGGCGGCCCCGCTGTCCAGCCGTACCGAGTAGTAGCCCGGCCGCGCCGTCTCGTTGGCGTGCGAGAACGTGCTGGCGAACACGGCGTCGGTGGCGTCGGCGGTGGGCGAGGTGGTGATGTCGCCGACCTGCGGCATGATCGGGATGTCGCCGTTGCCGCCGGAGCATCCGACGCCGCTGAGGTGGGTCAGGCTCAGGCCCCGGATCCGGGTCGCGGTGTACTGGTAGCCGCCGGGCGCCGGGGTGGCGAACTGGTTGCCGCGGGAGGTCTGCGGGCTCCACGCCAGCATCCCGAACGGGGTGGCCGCGCCCGGGTAGGTGTTGCCGAGGTTGGTCGTGCCGATGAACGGATCGACGTACGCGACGGGATCGTCGACCAGTGGCGGGGGCGCGGCCCGGGCCGCGGTGGCGCCGATCGGCACGGTGAGGGCGACGGTCAGGAGCATGGCGACGGTACGAGATCGGAGCACGCATCCCCCAGAATGACATCGATGTCAGACGCTTGTCGCAGACAGCATCATTCGATGTACTTCGATGTGTCAACCGGCCGGGGGGCTCCGGTCACCGCCATCGGGATCCGGTGGCGCCGGTTGCCGCTCGGTTCATGATGGCCCGGGCGGCCCCCGCGGCGTGGGTCGATGACCGGATCGCCTGCCGCACCGTCCCGCGCGGCCCGGGTGCCGCACCGTCCCGCGCGGCCCGGGTGCCGCACCGTCCCGCTGAGGTCGGGTGCCGCACCGTCCCGCTGAGGTCGGGTGCCGGGCCGCCCGGCGCAGCGTCCGCGCGTGCCGGCCGGTTCCGCCGACCGCGGCCGGGTCAGGCGGCCGGCAGGTCGGCGCCGTCCGGGTCGGCCGGCCGGCGCCGGTCCGCGATGCGGCCCCAGGCCAGCGCGTACGCCAGGAAGCCGAGCCAGGCCAGCGCGCCGATGCCGATCCGCAGCGCCGCCGGCAACGCCGACGGGGTGACGAACGCCTCCAGCACGCCGGCGACCGCGAGCGCCGGCACCAGCCCGGCCGCGACCACCATGCCCTCCCGCACCCAGGCCACCAGCGACCGCCGCCGGGTCCGCAGCGGTCCCGGCGCGATCCACGCCCAACCCAGCCGCAGCCCCACGCCGGCCCCGACGAACAGGCAGGTCAACTCCAGCAGGCCGTGCGGGGCGAGATAGATCAGGAAGGTGTCCCCGGCGCCCGCGCCGGTCATCATCGCGCCGACCAGGCCGGTGTTGAGCAGGTTCTGCGCGAGCAGGTAGAACACCGGCAGCACGAGCACCCCGGAGGCCAGGCACTGGGCGGTGAGCAGAGCGTTGTTCGTCCACACCTGCAACGCGAAGTTCTCCGCCCGGAACCGGCTGTAGTAGCCGACGAAGTCACGGCTCACCACCCGCTGGACCTCCGCGTCACCGGCGAACAGCGCGATCACCTCGGGGTGGGCGCCGAGGTACCGGATCAGCGCCGCGGCACACGCGACCAGCAGCACCCCGGTCGTCAGCCACCAGCGGCGGGTGCGGTACAGCGCGCCGGGCAGCCGGTACGCCGCGAAGTCGGCGACCGCACGCCAGAAGCCCCCGCCGCGGCCGCGGTGCAGCGCCGAGCGCCCGGCCAGCACCAGCCGGGACAGGTCGGCCAGCAGCACCGGATCCGGGTTGCGGCTGCGCAGCACCGACAGGTGGGTGGCCGCCCGCTGGTAGAGCAGCACCAGCTCGTCCGCGTCGGCCGGACCGAGCGTACGCCGGTTCGCCAGCACCTCCAGCCGATGCCACTCGCCGCCGCGCTCGGTCACGTACGCGTCGAGATCCATCATTGCGCCGCCCCCGCCGTCCGGTCTGCCCGGAGCGTAGCCGACGCGGTGTGCCCGGCCCGGGCCCGGTGGTGTTCACTGTCCGGGTGAGCGTTGCCGTACCCGCCGCCGCGCCCGGTGGGGCGGGCGACCTGGTCACCGCGGAGGCCGTGGCGCTCGACCTGCGCCCGGCCCGGCTCGGTTCCCGGGCGGTCGCCCTGCTGATCGACATCCTGGTGCAGGCGGCGATCGGCGGCTGCCTGATGCTGCTGGCCGGCGTGACCGTCGCGATCCTGCCGGAGCGGGTGGTGGACGACGCGCTGGTCGGCACGGTGTGGCGGGTGCTGATCGTGCTGGTGCTGCTGGCCTACCCGACGATCGTCGAGACCCGGACCAACGGCCGCAGCCCGGGCAAGGCCGCGATGGGCCTGCGGGTAATCCGCGAGGACGGCGGCCCGATCCGGGTACGGCACGCCTTCACCCGCGCCCTGGTCGGCTTCACGGTGGAGTGGCCGGGCCTGCTGCTGCCGTTCGTGACCTGGGCCGGCAGCCTGACCACCATGATCGCCTCAGGCCGGGGGCGACGGCTGGGCGACCTCGCGGCCGGAACCCTGGTCGTGCACGAGCGGCGGCCGGCGCCGTCCCGCTTCGTCCCGGGGATGCCGGCCGACCTGCAGGCGTGGGCCGCGACCGCGGACCTGTCGGCGATCGACGACGAGCTGGCCGGGGCGGTCCGGCAGTACCTGTCGCGCGCTCCGGAGCTGCGCGAGCCGCACTTCGGCACGCTGCAGCGGATGCTCGCCGCCGAGGTCGAGGCCCGGGTGTCGCCACCCCCGCCGGCCGGGACGCCGCCCTGGCTGGTGCTGTCCGCGGTCCTCGCCGAGCGTCGCCGCCGGTACGCGGCCCAGCTGGCGGCCGGCCGGCTGGTCACCGAGCGGGTGCTGCCCGGCTTCGGCCGCCGCCCGCTGCACCCGCCGATCCCGGCGGTCCGCCGCGCCTCCCCGTTGCGGTGAGCCGGCCGGCCACGCCGGTCCCGGCGCCTCGCCGGGTCCGCCGCAGCGGCCCGGTCACCCCACCCGGCAGCCACCACGGGGGCGCGGCGCAGCGCCCGGACCGGTGGCGGTCTCAGCGCCCCCGGTGCCCGGCCGCCGGCGGGCGGTAGCCGGACGCCGCCTCCGCGCCGGTCCAGGCGAGCAGGCAGGCTCTGGCGAGCCGGGTGTCCTCGTGGCCGGGACCGAGCACCTCCTCGCGGTCGGCGACGACCCTGCGCAGCAGAGCCGTCGCGCGGGGCGTGCGGCCCAGATGCCAGTGGCAGGCGGCCAGTTCGGCCCGGGCGGTCAGCGTCTGTGGATGCTTCGGGCCCAGGACCCGTTCGCGCCCGGCGGTGACGATCCTGATCAGTCGGAAGGCGTCGGCGATGCGGCCCGCCGTGGCGTACGCGTTGGCCAGATTGCCCAGCGTGGTGAGAGTGTCGGGATGCGCGGGCCCGAGCACCCGCGTGCGGTCGCCGGCCACCTTCTGCAGCAGCGCGGTGCCCTTCTCGGTCAGTCCGGCGCCGACGTAGGACACCGCGAGGTTGTCCCGGGCCAGCAGGGTGGCCGGATGGTCGGCGCCCAGCAGCTCCTCGTGCTGGGCGAGCACCTGCTCCTCGATCGCGATCGCCTCGCCGAGCCGCCCGGCCCGCCAGTACGAGGTGCCCAGCTGCGAGCGGGTGATGACGGTCTCCCGATGGCGGGCCCCCAGCCGGGTCTCCTGCTCGGCGAGCACGCCCTCCTGCATGGCGATGGCGCGCTCCAGGCGTCCGGAGTCCCGGTACAGGGTGGCCAGGTGCACCCGGGCCTTGAGGGTGTCCGGGTGGGTCGGGCCCAGCAGGTGTTCCCGCTCGGCCACGACCTCTTCCAGCACCCGGACGCCGTCGTCGGTGCGCCCGGCGTACCCGTAGGAGACACCGAGGTTGGCCCGGGCGACGAGGGTGTCCGCCGGCGCGGTGTCCGGCCGCCGCCGGTACTCGGCGATCACCTGCTCCTGCAGGGCGACCGCCTCGGCGTATCGCCCGGCCTGACGGTACGAGGTGGCGAGATTCGAACGGTAGACCAGCACGGCCGGATGATCCGCGGCCAGCAGCCGGGCACAGTCGCCGGCGACCCGTTCCAGCAGCGCGATCGCGTCGGCGGTGCGCCCGGCCTGCCAGTAGACGCCGGCGAGGTTGCCCCGGGCGCTCAGGGTGTCGATGTGCTCGTCGCCGAGCCGGGCTCGTGCCTGCTCGACCAGCCCCTCCCAGTGGGCGATGCCGGGGGTGTGCCGGCCGGCGCGGAACAGGCTGAGGCCGATCAGGGGCACCAGGTCGTGGACGCCGTCCGCCCAGAGCGCCTCGGGGGCCAGGGCCTGCAGGTGCCCGGCGTTGGCCCGCAGCACCTCGCCGAGGTCGTCGGCGCCGTAGTCGTCCTCCGGCCAGATCTCCACGAGCGCGTCGGCGACGGTTCTGGCCAGTCGGTCGGGATCCGTGACGATCGTCTCGCGGGCGGCGCGGGCGGTCAGCGCATGGATGCGTACCGAGCGGGCCGGGTCGGCGCCGGTGTGGTGCAGCAGCCCGTAGCGGTGCAGCAGCCGCAGCGCCCGGTGCGCCTGGTCGGCGGAGACCGGCTCGCCGCGCAGGCTCGTCAGGTGGTCGACGACGGCGTCGGCGCGCCAGAGCGTCTCGGGATGTCCGGCGGGGTCGCAAAGGGCGGCCAGCGCGAGGGCCGGCCGGGCGAGCCCGGCCGGGGACGCCCGGTCGGCGGCTTCCAGTGCGAGCAGCAGGGTCACCGACACCGGCCGGCCGTAGTCGTCCGGGTCGCTGTCGGCGGGCATCAGCTCGGCCAGCCGTTCCCGGCCGCCGGTGAAGCGGGCCAGGTAGGCGCCGCAGGACTCCTCCTCGTTGATCAGGTAGGCGGCGGCGTGCGACAGCGCCAGCGGCAGGTGGCCCAGCGCCTGGGCGAGGCCGGCGACGTCGCCGTCCAGCAGGTGCGCCAGGCCCACCTCGGTGAGCCGCTGGGTCAGGTACGCCTGTGACTCCTGCGGGTCGTAGACGTCGACGTCGATCCGCTGCCGGGAGGCGGAGGCCAGGGCGGCGTCGCGGCGCCGCGTGGTGGCCAGCGTCCAGCCGTTCGGGTGCTGCGGGGGCCACCACCCGGTCACGTCCGCGGGGTCGGCGATGTCGTCGAGCACGACCAGCCAGCTCCGGTCGGTGCCGCGCAGCCAGTCGAGGAACGCCGCGGCGTCGGCGCCCGCATCGGCGCCGTCGGCTCCGGGAGCGCCCACCCGCCGGGCCGCGCGGGCGTACTCGGTGATCACGTGATCGGTGGAGACGGCGGCGACCCACACGACGAGATCGGTGGCGTGCTCGCGGGCGAACCAGGCGGCCACCTGCGTCTTGCCGACGCCACCTCCGCCGGCCAGGATCCGGGTGGCCGGGCGCGCCGGGCCGGGCTGACCGAGAACGACGTCGTCGCCGTGCCGCCGGGCCGTCTCGATCCGCTCGCGCAGCGCCTGCCGGGGCTGGAACGCCGACGCGGCCGGTGGCACCGGCCCGACACGGACCGGCCAGGACACCTGTCGCGGCGCGATCACCACCGTGGCGTTGGTGAACAGCGGGCCGCTGTTGTCGCCGCCGATGCCGATCGCGCCGAGGCCACCGGCCGAGACCTGGGTCCCCGGCTTGCGGAAGCTCACCGCCCGTCCCCGTCGTCGCGGGCGACCCGGGTGCGGATCGGGGCGCGGTTCGCGCCGCCGACCGCGACGGATCCGGGTCCGGCCGCGGTCACGCCCGGCGCCGGTCGCGGCGCCGGGGCCGTCGCGGCCGTGCCGGAGACCTCGGTGGTGATCGCGCCCTCGTTGTCGGCGGCGACCGCGACGGCCCCCGCGCCGGTGGCCCGGGCGGCGCCGGGACGGGCGCTGGGCTGCGCGGGGAACAGGTAGGACGCGCCGAGCGAGGCCAGGGCCACGACCGCCCCGACGCTGCTGGCCACCATGTCGGCCCGCGCCAGCCCGACCCGGACGAGATAGCCGACCAGCGCGATGACGATCACCGCGAACGCCGCGCGCCCGATCCATCTGCCGTGTCGCACCGGCTTGCCACCGCCTCAACCCGAAACGCCGCACCAGGACGCGGCCAGTGTAGAAGCCCGCCGCCGCTGCCCGGGCCGGCCGGCGCCCGGGCCGTCAGGCGTTCAGATACCGGGCGCCGGGCCCGGGCGCCCGGTGCACGGCCTCCGGCGGGAGGTGGCTGTGACCGGCGGCGCACTCCAGCACCACCCGGACCGGTTCCTCGCAGTCCGGACGGTGACGGACGACGACCGAGGGGCCCTCGGGCGTCGGGAGGTGGTCGTCGGCCCACTGCAACAGGGCGATCAGCGTGGGGCGCAGGGCCTGGCCGCGCTCGGTGAGCCGGTATTCGAAACGCCGGCGGTTGCCCGGGTCCCGGTAGGGGACGCGGTGCAGGACCCCGGCGGCCACCAGGGTGTCCAGCCGGGTGGACAGCAGGTTGCGCGCGATCCCCAGGCGGGTCTGGAACTCGTCGAACCGGCGGGCGCCGTCCAGCGCCTCCCGGACGATCAGCAGCGACCAGCGCTCGCCGACCACGGCGAGGGCACGCGCCACCGAGCAGTTCGCCGGATCGATCCGCTGGCTCATGGGCCCGACCCTACCACCTGGGTTGACTTCTTCTACTCAGCGTCCGTAGGCTCCGGATCTGAGTTTAGAAACTAAACCCAGGAGGATGCGATGCCCATGCTCGACGTCTACGTACCGCAGGGGGCGCTGCCGCCCGAGGCGGAGGCGGCGCTGGTCGATCGGCTCACCGCGATCCTGATCCGGCACGAGGGCTTCGACCCGGACGACCCGGTGACCCGGTCGGTCTCGTGGGCGTTCGTGCACCGGCCGGTCGCCGTCCACGTCGGCGGGTCGCCCGCCGACGCGCCGCGCTACCGGGTGGTGCCGTCGGTCCCGGAGGGCCAGCTCGACGCGGCCGCCCGGGCGGCGGTGGTGGCCGAGGTCACCGAGGCCGTCCTGGACGCCGAGGACGGCGCCTGGCCGCGCGACCCCGGCCGGGTCTGGGTCTTCCCGACCGAGATCCCCGAGGGGCACTGGGGCGGGCGCGGGCGGATCACCCCGCTCGCGACCATCCTGGCCCGGCTCACCGGCGACGACCCCGAGCGGGCCCGCGCGCTCGCGGCCGCCCGCATCGATGCCAGCCGGGCCGCGCGGGGCCGGCAGGGCACGGCCGATCCGCGCCGCGAAGGAACCGGCCGCCCGGCCGGGGGTTGACCGGCGGCTGCGGGTCCCGGCCGGACCGGCACGGCGCCATCGCCCGGCCGGGGGTTGACCGGCGGCTGCGGGTCCCGGCCGGACCGGCACGGCGCCATCGCCCGGCCGGGGGTTGACCGGCGGCTGCGGGTCCCGGCCGGACCGGCACGGCGCCATCGCCCGGCCGGGGATTGACCGGCGGCTGCGGGTCCCGGCCGGACCGGCAGGGGCCACCGGCGCCGACCGGGCAGTGGTGTTCCCGGGCGCCGCCCGGGACAAGTACTACGAATCGTGGAACGGCTGCCGAAAGATCCGGCATGGGGTACGTCTTCCGCGGGGTGCGGCGGCATCTCGCCGTCGCCGTGGGTATCGCGGTGCTCGGGGTGCTCTGGTTCGCCTGGTGGTCGGTCACCGGGGCGGGCCCGACGGCGGTCGCGTACGTCTTCATGCCGGCCGGCACCGCGGCGGCCGCCCTCGCCGTCGTCGACATGCTGCGCAGCATCCGGTTGGCCCCGGCGGCCCGCCGCTTCTGGCGCCAACTGCTGGTCGCCTGCCTGTTGCTGACCGCCGGATACGGGTCGCTGGCCGTCGCGGCGTTCCGCAGCAGCCCGGCCTACCCGGCGATGCCGGTCGTCGCGACCGTCACCATCTGTGCCGGCGTGCTGGCGGCCATCTACGCGGTGGCCCGGGTGCCGCTCGGCGTCACCAGCCGGTACGAGCTGCGCCGGCAGTGGCTGGACCGGGCCATCGCCTTCTTCGGCTGCGCCGCCGTCCTCTACCACTTCGGACTCGCCCCGCTGATCTACGGGCGGGGCCCGCGGGACGTGCCGCTCACGCTGACCATCCTGCTGGCATTCCTGCTGGCGACCGGCAGCATCACCAAGGTCTCGTACATCAACGGCGGCCCGGTCGACCGGGTCGCGGTGCGGTTGCTCGCGGCGATGGGGATGACCGGGGCCGTGGTGGCGATGCTCGGCAGCCAGCGCAGCGCCGACTGGCCGGTCGTGGTGCAGGCCCTGGTGCTGCCCGTGGTGCCGGTGCTCGCCGCGTCGGCCGCCCACTGCCAGTGGATCTCCACCGGCGCCGCGCCGCGCCGGCCGAACACCTGGCTGCCGTATCTGGCGGTGGCCGCGGTGCAGGCGCCGGTGGTGGACATGCTGCTGCGCCCGTCCGGCACGCCGCCGCTGCCGGTGGCGGTGGTGGCGATCGCGGTCATCACCCTGGTCATGGTCCGGCAGTACGTGGTGATGCGGGACAACACCCGGCTGCTGGTCGAGCGGCAGGAATCCGAGCGGCGGCTGCGCTACGAGGCCACCCACGACGCGCTGACCGGCCTGGCGAACCGTGCCCTGTTCCGGGAGTGGCTGGATGCGGCCCTGCCCTGCGGCGACGCCACCGTGCTGCTGGTCGACCTGGACGACTTCAAGACCGTCAACGACTCGCTCGGCCACGACATCGGCGACCAGCTGCTGGTCGCGTTCGCCGAGACGCTGTGCGGCGCGGTCGGCGGCGACGGCCGGGTGGTGCGTCTCGGCGGCGACGAGTTCGCGGTGCTGATGACCGGGCCGGCCGGGCCCGGCGACGCGATGGCGCAGCGGATCGTGCGCGCGTTCGACGCGCCGATCAGCGCGCACCAGCTGCTGGTGCACGCCAGCGCCGGGATCGCCACGGCGGCGGCCGGCACCGCGGCGAGCGCCCTGCTGCGTGAGGCCGACGTCGCGCTGTACACCGCCAAGCAGCGCGGCAAGGGCAACTGGGTGCGCTACGCCGACGGCATGGAGCGGTCGGTGTTCGCCGACGCCCAGGTCGGCGGCGACCTGCGCCGGGCCCTGGACGCCGGCGAGTTCCGCCTGGTCTACCAGCCCCTGGTCGACCTGGCGGAGCGCCGGCTGGTCGGCGTCGAGGCGCTGGTCCGCTGGCAGCACCCGGAGCGCGGCCTGGTGTCGCCGGCCGAGTTCATCCCGGCGGCCGAGCGCACCGGCCTGATCGTGCCGCTGGGCCGCTTCGTGCTGCGCGAGACCTGCCGGCAGGCGGCGGCCTGGCTCGCCGAGTTCGGCCCGGACGCGCTGGGCAAGGCCGGGCCCAACGTCTCGGTGCGGCAACTGCACGACCCGGATTTCGTCGCGGACGTACGCGCGGCGCTGCACGACAGCGGCCTGCCGGCCGACCGCCTGGTGCTGGAGCTGACCGAGTCCGCGGTGCTGCGCGGCAAGCAGGTGTCCCGGGTGCTGCAGGAGGTGCACGCGATGGGCGTGCGGCTGGCGCTGGACGACTTCGGCACCGGCGAGTCGTCGCTGAGCCTGCTGCGGGCCTTCCCGGTCGCCCTGGTGAAACTCGACAAGTCGTTCGTCGACGGCATCGAGCTGGGCGAGCCCGGCACGGCGGCGACCACCGCCCGGCAGGCCGTGGCCCGGGCGGTGGTGCAGCTCGCGGACGCCCTGGGCCTGGACACGATCGCCGAGGGCATCGAGAACGAGGAGCAGGCACGGCGGCTGCTGCGGCTGGGCTACACCGTCGGACAGGGCTACCACCTGGGCCGGCCGATGGAGGCCGCGCAGATCACCACCCTGCTCGCGCAGCAGTGCCGGATCGCCGCGGCCTGAGCCGGACCGGGTGCCGGTGGTCTAGGCGACCGTGCGACCGGCGGCTTTCGCCTGCTTGGCGGCGTACATCGCCTGGTCCGCGGTGGCGAGCAGCCGCTCGGCGTCCATGCCGCGGCCGCCGGCCACCCCGACGCTGCCGCGGATCGGCCTGCCGTCGGCCGCGCGCAGCTGGCCCAGTCGCTGCACGAGCTGGCCGGCGACGGTGTGCGCGGCGTCCAGGTCGGTGCCGGGCAGCAGCAGGACGAACTCGTCACCGGCCAGGCGGCACGGCAGATCGCCGTACCCCGCACGGGTGTGCCCGCGCAGCGCCCCGGCTACCTTGACCAGCACGTCGTCGCCGGCGGCGTGGCCCAGGCGGTCGTTGATCTGTTTGAAGCCGTCCAGGTCGAGGAAGAGGACGGCGACCGGATCGGGCGTCGCGCAGTGCGCCCGCAGGGCGCTGGTGAACACCGCGCGGTTGGGCAGGCCGGTCAGCGAGTCGTGCTCGGCCAGTTGCCGCAGCCGGTTCTGCAGCCGGCGCACCCGCTCGGTGCGCCAGGCCAGCACCTCGCCGACGGTGAGATACAGCGGCAGCGTGTAGCTGATCGACGCCAGGTCGGAGCCGGTCGCGCCCTCGGCGATCAACGGCGTCAGATAGGCGGCCGCCAGGTACGGGCTCATCTTCAGGCTGGTGCCGCGCGGCTCGCACAGGCCGAGCCAGAGGAACACCAGGAAGAAGAACATGCCGTACCGGAACGCGTCGTTGCCCGCGGCGACGTTGTGCAGCGCGATGAGCGACATGGCCGAGGGCGCGATCGCCAGCCGGACGAGGCGCGGTATCCGGGCCCACGGCAGCGCCATCGCGGTCAGCCCGCACCCGACCCCGGTCAGCCCGATCAGGAACACCGCGCCGGGCCGGAAGCCGGGCGGGGTGGGCAGCAGGATGGTCACGAACGTGTACAGCCCGCACAGCGTGAAGAACAGGCCGACGGTGAAGCCGCTGACCACGGCCGCGTTGTCGGCGCGCGAGTTCGCCAGGATGCGCCGCACGTACCAGCTCACTCCGCTCCAGATCGGCAGGGTGGGGCGGCGGCTTAGGGGCTCGCCCGGGGTGCGGCGCGGCGTGCGAACACGTGCGCGGCCCAGGCGCTCGCCCGGGGTGCGGGGCGGCGTGCGAACACGTGCGCGGGCGCTGCCCGGCCCGGCGCGCGCCGGGAGAAACCGCATGCCGGGAACCGGCTTCGACGCCGTGCCGCCGAGGGGGCAGGATACGGCTTATGAAGGTATACGAACGGATCGATGGGCGGTTGCGGAGCTTCATCGAGGCGCAGCCGATGTTCTTCGTGGCCACCGCGCCCAGCGGGCCGGGCGGGCACGTCAACGTCTCGCCCAAGGGCATGGCCGGTACCTTCGCGGTGCTCGGCGAGCACCGGGTCGCCTATCTGGATTACCACGGCAGCGGCGCGGAGACGATCGCCCACCTGAGCGAGAACGGGCGGATCACCCTGATGTTCTGCGCCTTCGGTGGGCCGCCGAACATCGTCCGGCTGCACGGCCACGGCCGCGCGGTGCCGGTCACCGCGCCGGAGCACGCCGAGCTGCGGCGGCTGTTCGACGCGCCGCCGGACACCCACGGCGTGCGGGCGGTGATCGACGTCGCGGTCGAGCGGGTCAGCGACTCCTGCGGCTACGCGGTGCCGCTGATGTCCTACCAGGGTGACCGGGACCTGCTGATCCGGTCGCACGAGCGGCGCACCGACGCGGACCTCGCGGAATATCGCCGGGTGAAGAACGGCGTCAGCATCGACGGCCGGCCGATCTTCGCCGGGAGCGCGCCCGAGGGCTGACCCGGGCGCCGAGGTCAGCGGTTCGCGGCCGTCCGCTCGACGGCGGCCGGGTTCCGCGGCGGCGGCGTGACGCCCCGCCAGCGCTGGCTGGCCCGGTAGGCCAGGGCGCGGGCGCCGTGCAGGCGGCCGGTCGGGTGCAGGTCGGCCGACGCGTTGCGGATCGGGTCGAAGGCCAGCGCCGCGTCCCGCCGCGGGGACAGCACGCCGTCCAGCGACAGCCGGCCGAACGGCTGCACCCGGCCGCCGCGCACGACGTGCAGCAGCAGGCCGGCCCCGCCCCGGCCGGCCGCGTCGGTCACCGACTCCAGGGTGCGGCCCAGCGGCGCGCCGGCCGGGTCCGGGCCGGCCAGCAGGTACAGCTTCGCGCCGCCGGCCCGGTACGCGGTGATCGAACCGTACGTCGTGTCGAACGTGCGGCGCGGCATCGGCACCCGGCGGCCCCAGCGCCCGGCGGCCACCGTGGACAGCAGCAGATCCGTCGGACGGCCCGGCCCGGGCACCCGGACGGCGACCCCGCGCACGTCGGCCCGGCCGCCCCGGGTGCCCAGCCCCTTGGACAGCCGGACGGTCACCCGGTGCCGGGCCGGCCGGTCGATCAGCTCCGAGCCGACCGGGCCGGGGCAGCCCCACACCTGCAGCTCGCCGGTCAGCGAGCAGCCGAGCGGGTGCAGCGAGCGCTGCCGGCGCGAGCGGGCCAGGCGCACGGCGGCGGCCGCCGCCACACCAGCACCGAGCAACGGGATCATCCTCATGCGAGCCGCTTACCCGCCGGCCCGGACGGTAATCGCCCACGGACACCCGGCCGCCGCCCGGCAGATGATCCTCTGCGGCGCGTCCGGCGCCGGCCGCGGCGCTCAGCAGGTGGGCTGGGCGCCGCCGGCCGGGGTCCAGTACATCGAGCCGCCCTGGAACATCTGGTACCGGCCGCCACCGCCCGGGGTGTCCGTCTCGTCCGACACCGGATAGCGCAGGCAGCTGCGCTCCCAGCCCATCGCCGCCCACCGTTCGCGGATCCCGCCGTAGACGGTGTGCGCGCCGGTCGCCGGCGTCCAGTAGATCGAGCCGCGTTCGAAGTGGTTGTAGCGGCCGACGCCGTCCGGGGTGGTCAGCTCGTCGGTGAGCGGGAAGCCGTAGCCGCGCTCCCGGCCGTACTGGGTCCACTTGTCGCGGATCGCGCCCCAGACGATGTGCGCGCCGGTCCGCGGATGCCAGTAGATGTCGCCGCCCCGGAACGACTCCCACCGCCCGCCGCCGGCCGCGTCCGTCTCGGTGCCGTTGGGGCAGCCCAGCGGGCCGTTCTGCGCGCCGGCCTGCAGATACCGGTCCTCGATCGCGCCGTAGACCAGGATGCCGCAGTGATAGCTGCCCTCGCCGGCGTACGCGGGCGAGGCCGCGACCGGCGCGGTCGTCGCCGCGATGCCCACCATGACCGTGGCCAGCGCGCGAAGCGCCGCACCGGTCCTGCGCCGTGTGCCCATCGTGTCCCCCCGAAAGTCCGATCGGTCAGTTTCCGCTGGGCCAGGCGTATCACTCCCGATCCCAGAGGGGCGGACGTTCGGCGGCACGACGGCGGGGACGTCGGGCAGGAGTGACCGATCGGCCCGGACACCCTGACCGTACGGCCGCGGCGCCGCGCCGGTTCGTCACCAGCCCCGGCGCAGCGGCACCGCGAGGCGTGCGGCCAGCTCGTCGAAGGAGACGCCGTGCGTCTGGCGGACCACGACGCCCGCGCCGGTGATGACGAACGTGGCCACGTCCGTGTACACCCGGTCCACGCAGCCCGGACCGGTCAGCGGGTAGGTGCACGACGGCACCAGCTTCGGCGTGCCGTCCCGGGTGAACAGGGTCATCATCACGTACACGCTGCGGGCCCCGGCCGCCAGATCCATCGCCCCGCCGACCGCCGGGATCGCGTCCGGCTCGCCGGTGTGCCAGTTGGCCAGGTCGCCGGCCGCCGACACCTGGAACGCCCCGAGCACGCACACGTCCAGGTGGCCGCCGCGCATCATCGCGAACGAGTCGGCGTGGTGGAAGTACGCCGAGCCGGGCAGCTCGGTGACCGGGACCTTGCCCGCGTTGATCAGATCCGGGTCGACCCGGTCGCCGGTCGCGGCCGGACCCATGTGCAGCATCCCGTTCTCGGTGTGCAGCACGATGCCGGCGTCGGCGGGCAGATGGTCGGCGACCAGGGTGGGCAGTCCGATCCCGAGATTGACGTACGACCCGGGGGCGATGTCCCGGGCCACCAGCGCGGCCATCTCGTGCCTGGTCAGGCTCATACCGCCACCACCCGGTCGACGTAGATGCCCGGCGTCACGATCACCTCCGGGTCCAGGGCGCCGGTCTCGACGATCGCGCCGACCTGGGCGACGACCAGGTCGGCCGCGGTCGCCATCACCGGCCCGAAGTTGCGGGCGGTCTTGCGGTAGACCAGGTTGCCCATCCGGTCCGACCGGTGGGCGCCGATCAGCGCGACGTCACCCTTGATCGGGTACTCCAGGACATGGGTCCGCCCGTCGATCTTGCGGGTCTCCCTGCCCTCGGCCAGCGGCGTCCCCGCGCCGGTGCGGGTGTAGAACGCGCCGATGCCGGCCCCGGCCGCGCGCATCCGCTCGGCCAGGGTGCCCTGCGGCACCAGTTCGAGCTCGATCCGCCCGGCCCGGTACAGCCCGTCGAACACCCACGAGTCGGGCTGCCGGGGGAAGGAGCAGATCACCTTGCGGACCCGGCCGGCGGCCAGCAGCGCGGCCAGCCCGGTGTCGCCGTTGCCGGCGTTGTTCGAGACCACCGTGAGATCGCCGGCTCCCTGCTCGATGAGCGCGTCGAGAAGCCGCACCGGCATCCCGGCCATCCCGAAACCCCCGATCAGGACGGTGGACCCGTCCCGGATCCCGGCCACCGCCTCGGCGGCGCCGGCGCAGATCCGCACGCTCACGCCACGTTCTCCAGCACCACGGCCAGCGCCTGCCCGACGCCGATGCAGATCGCCGCGACGCCCCAGCGGTCACCCGAGCCGGCCAGCCGGGCGGCGAGCGTGCCCAGGATCCGGCCGCCGGAGGCGCCCAGCGGGTGACCGATGGCGATCGCCCCGCCGCGGGCGTTGACGATCGCCGGGTCGATGCCCCAGGCGTCGACGCAGGCCAGCGACTGGACCGCGAAGGCCTCGTTCAGCTCGACCGCGGCCACGTCGTCCCAGGTGATCCCGGCGCGTTCGAGGGCCCGGTCGGCCGCCTCGACCGGCGCGTACCCGAACATCGGCGGCTCGACCGCGGACACCCCGCGACCGGCCACGCGGGCGAGCGGGGCCCGCCCGATCCGGTCGGCGGCCCCGGCCGAGCCGAGCAGGACCGCGGACGCCCCGTCGTTGAGCGGGGACGCGTTGCCGGCGGTGATCGTGCCGTCGGGCCGGAACGACGGCCGGAGCCCGGCCAGGGTCGCCGCCGACGACCCGGGACGGATGCTCTCGTCCCGGGTCAGCTCGGCGCCGGGCACCGCGACGACCAGGTCGTCGTAGAAGCCGGCGGTCCAGGCCGCGTCGGCGAGACGGTGCGAGCGGGCCGCGAACTCGTCCTGCCGGTCCCGCGAGATCCCGAACTTCTCGCCGAGCATCTCGTTCGCCTCGCCCAGCGACACCGTCCACCCGGCCGGCATGTTGTCGTTGGTCAGCCGCCAGCCCAGCGTCGTCGACACCGCGGTCACGTTGCCGGCCGGGAATGCCCGCGACGGCTTCGGCAGCACCCACGGCGCCCGGGTCATCGACTCGACCCCGCCGATCACCACCACGTCGGCGTCGCCGGACTCGATCGTGCGGGAGCCGATCATCGCCGCGTCCAGCGACGAGCCGCAGAGCCGGTTGACCGTGGTGGCCGGCACGGTGACCGGCAGGCCGGCGAGCAGCACCGCCATCCGGCCCACGTTGCGGTTGTCCTCGCCGGCCTGGTTGGCGCAGCCCCACACGACGTCGCCGACCGCCGCCGGGTCCAGGCCCGGGGCCCGTTCCAGCAGGCCGCGCAGGGCGATCGCGGCGAGATCGTCCGGGCGGGTCTCGGCGAGGGCGCCGCCGAAACGGCCGAACGGGGTACGGACCGCGGCGTACAGGTAGGCGGAGTTCATGCCCCTCACCGTAGGCCGCCGGAACCGATTGACTCCAATACTGAATCGGTACGGATTGATAACCTGCGAGCATGGATCTGCGCCACCTGCGCTCCTTCGCGGCGCTCGCCGAGGAACGGCACTTCGGCCGGGCCGCGGCGCGCCTGCACATCGCCCAGCCGGCCCTGTCCCAGCAGGTCAAGCAGCTGGAGCGGGAGTTCGGGGTGGAACTGGTCAGCCGCACCACCCGCCGGGTCGAGCTGACCGAGGCCGGGCGCCGTTTCGCCGAGCACGCGCGCGCCGTGCTCGGCTCGCTCGGCCGGGCCTCGGCCGACATGGCGTTGCTCGCGTCCGGGCGGGCCGGGCGGGTCGCGGCCGGTTTCATCGGCACCGCGACGTACGATCTGCTGCCCCAGGCCGCCCGCGAGGTGCGCCGCCTGCTGCCCGCCGTCCGGCTCGACCTGCACGGCGAGCTGCTCAGCCCGGCCCTGCTGACCGGCCTGCTCGACGGCGCGTACGACCTGGCCGTGCTGCGCCCCGACGGCGTCACCCGGCCGGAGATCGAGCTGCGGGTGCTGCGCGCCGAGCCGCTGATCGCGGTGCTGCCCGACCGGCACCGGCTCGCCGGCCGCGACCGGATCGACCTGGCCGAGCTGGCGACCGAGCCGTTCGTCACGCACTTCTCCGGGCACCGCTCGTCGATCCACGAGCACGTCCTGGCGGCCTGCGCCGCGGCCGGTTTCCAACCGGCCTCGCTGATGGAGGTCGGCGAGACCGCCACCCTGGTCGTGTTCGTCGCCGCCGGACTGGGCGTCGCCCTGGTCCCGGAACCGGTGCGCAGCCTCGCGCTGGCCGGCGTCGCCTACGTGCCGCTGACCGCGCCGCCCACGGTGCGGCTGGCGCTGGCGACCCGGGCGGGGGAGACGTCGCCCGCGGTCCACCGGGTCGCCGAGATCGTCGCCCGCTGCACGTGACCGCGCGTACCACGCGCCCGGAACGTCCCGGCCGGCCGGACTATCGTACGGCGATGACCTCTTTCATCCGGAACGTCTCCTTCGACTGCGCCGACCCGTACGTGCTCGCGGTGTTCTGGAGCGAGGTGGTCGGCCACCCGATCCACCCGCAGTGCACCCCCGGCGACCCGGAGGTGGTCATCGAGCCACCCGGCGGCCCCCGCCTGTACTTCCAGGCCGTGCCCGAGTCCAAACAGCTGAAGAACCGCGTCCACGTCTGCCTGCGGTCACCGGACCTGGGCCGGGACGCGGAGGTGGAGCGGCTGCTGGCGGCCGGCGCGACGCTGCTGGCCGACCACCGGAGCCCGGACGGCGGCTGGGTGGTCCTGCAGGATCCGGCCGGCAACGAGTTCTGCGTCACCGGCGCCTGACCGCCGCCCGGGGCCGCCCGGGCCGGCCGGATGCGTCACTGCAGCCGGGGCACGACGGCGACCAGGTCGAACGCGTCCGCGACCGGCACGTCGAGGTAGCCGTCCAGGTTGCGGTACCGCCGCGGCCCGCCGGGCACGCCCCGCAACGGCCGCAGATCGGTGATCCCCGGCCGGTCGCCGCCGAGCAACGCCTCCACGCTGCCCGGCGCCGGGGCGGCCAGGTCGACGGTCAGCACCTGCACGCCGCGCTCGGTGCCCGGCGCCGGCCGCCTCGTCGGCGTCCGGCCCCCGCCGCAGGTGACCGCGATCGACAGGTACCCGTCGCCGAGGCCGGTGGCCAGGTGGCCACCCAGCACGGCAACAGATGAATCGCCCAGATCGATCGGGATGCGCTGCAGGTGGTTGTTGGCCGCGGAGATCACCATGCGCTGCCCGTCCCGCAGCAGATGGGCGGCGGTCTCGGCCATCGCGGCGTCGCGGACGTTGACCACCGCGTGCGCCGTCGAGCCCTGCGCCGCGGCGAGCTGGGCGCGCAGCATCTGGTCCAGCAGGACGGCGAGGCGCAGCGCGTGCCGCGCGGTGGCTGCCGCCTCGTGCCAGGCCACGCCGTCGCCGCGCGCCTCGTCGTGCCGGACGGGGGTGTCCGCGTGCCTCTCGTCGTGCCGGACCGCGGTGTCCGTGTGCGCCTTGTCGTGCCGGACTACGGCGTCGGTGTGCGCCTTGTCGTGCCGGACCGCGGTGTCCGTGTGCGCCTTGTCGTGCCGGACCGCGGTGTCCGCGTGCCTCTCGTCGTGCCGGACCGCGGTGTCCGCGTGCCCGGGGGCCGCGGCTTGCCGGGCGTGGATCGGCCGCAGGGCGTCGACCCGCGTGGACAGCTCGGCCAGCAGGACCGTCAGCGCGTCCCGGTCCGCCGCCGGGGTTTCCGCGTACGCCCGGGCCGCCGCAAGGGTGTGCGGCCGAGCCCAGGCCTCGGCGTACGTCCGGATCTGATCGATGATCTCCCGCGCCGCCGGGTCGACCTCGAGGTGGCCCGCCACGATCTCCAGCGCGGGCAGCAGCGAGCCCAGGTCGGCCGGCAGGTCGAGCCCCGCGAACCGCACCCGCCGCCCCTCCCGGTGCTGCCGGCGCAGCCAGCTCAGCAGCCGCCGCGTCTCGGGGGAGCGGCCGAATCCGT
Organism: Actinoplanes teichomyceticus ATCC 31121; assembly: GCF_003711105.1. Taxonomy (NCBI): domain Bacteria; kingdom Bacillati; phylum Actinomycetota; class Actinomycetes; order Micromonosporales; family Micromonosporaceae; genus Actinoplanes; species Actinoplanes teichomyceticus. The sequence continues at coordinate 4,092,094 of NZ_CP023865.1, read as the reverse complement.
AGGTCAGGCCCCGCCCGGCGATCTCGTCGACCGTGCCGGCCGCGCCGGGCGCGTCCCGGACCCACCGGTCCACCAGCAGGCCCTCGGCGAAACCGGACTCCAGGGCGAGCGTGGTGAAGCCCATGCGCTCCACCAGGAAGCGGGTGAGGCGGAAACGCAATTGCTGGTACTCCCGCACGTCGTGCGCCGACTCGCCGATGCCGACGACCCGCGCGTCGCCGACGAGGTCGCGCAGTGGTTCCAGGTCGTCGAGGCCGGCGGTCGGGTCGAGGGTCGAGATCGTGAGCGTTGCCAGGGCGGTCACCGGGACTCCTCGGTCCGTTCTGCAGTGGATGGTCACCATAGTCGGGCCGGTCCGGACCGCCGGTTCCGGCAACGGCCGGCCCGACTCCCGTCCGGGACCGCGCGGTCCGGACCGATCGGTCCCAGCGTGTGCGTGGGACCGTCGGGTCCAGAGAACCGGCCGAGTCCCGGCGGCCGGGACCGAACGGTCCAGCCGCACCCGCCGGACCGAGACCGACCGGGTGCCGGCTGCCCCGGCGGCCGGGACCGAACGGTCCAGCCGCACCCGCCGGACCGAGACCGACCGGGTGCCGGCTGCCCCGGCGGCCGGGACCGAACGGTCCAGCCGCACCCGCCGGACCGACGGTTGCCGGCGGCACCGCCGGACCGGGACCGGCCGGGTCCCGGCTGCCCCGCTGGAATGGGCTGAGTGCGGCGCACCGCGCAACTGTCCCGGTCCGGCTGGACTTCCGGCCGGACCGCGGCCCGCTCCCGCCGACCACCGTCGCCTCCTAGATTCCTAGGATGCCTTAGGGGTGGTGCGGTGACGCACGGCACCTGGCATCGCAACGGCATGGCCGTCGATTCGTCGATCCGAGCCGACGATGTATCGATCCCACCGGTCGTGGCATCTGATCCGGCGCCCGTCACCCCGCTGGCCGCTTCCGCGCAGCGGGCGCAAGCGCGCCTGCGTGCGGCCGGACTCGGCGAGGACACCATGTACGCCGCCGTGCTGTCCGGCCGGATCGTGGGCGTGGCGAGCATCCGTTTGGTCGGTGGCTGCGACCCCCCCGCATCTCTGGCTCTACGGACTGCACGTCGCCGCGGTGTCCCGGCGCGCGGGCATCGGCCGGGCCCTGGTGCGCGCCGCCGAGAACGTCGCCCACGGTCGCGGCGCGCGGCAGATGACCCTGGACGTGGACGCCGGCGAGGCCGGAGCGATCACCCTCTACGAGGCGCTCGGCTACACCGTCGTGCGGCATCATGATCGTCACTGGCGGCCGGTCGACCGGCGTACCGCGGCGGTGGTTGCCGAAGGCGTCCCCGCGACGCTGATCATGCGGCGGTCGCTGCGTGACCGGAGTCGTGGAGGGTGAGCCGCCGCCCCGCGCAGTCGGCGACCGCCGCTGATGTCCGGGCGGGCGTGCGGTTACGCCGCCTGGCAGGTCATCGGCATGATCGGGGTGGCGTCGGTGAGCGGCAGCTGCTGGATGCAGTCCTGGCCCGCCACCGTGACGTCGAGCCTGGCGCCCGCGTCGTCGAGCGGGGCCGTGGTCAGGGTCGTGGTGGCGACGCCGTGCCGGTCGGCCGGAGTCAGCGTCCGGCCGAGGGTGAGCTCGCGGCCCTCGGTGTCGAAGCCGACCAGCTTCGCGTCCATCACCTCGCCGGCGGTCAGGCCGGGGGTGCTCACCCGGATCGTGAGCGTCCAGGCGCCGGGGCCTCCGCTCAGCGCGACGTTCGTCTGCGGGCGCCCCGGCACACCCGTGCCCGGTTGCGCATTCGCCGCGATCAGGCCGGTCACCGTGACCAGGATCAGCCCGATCACGCTGAGCGCGCCGGCCGCCGTCGTGCTCGCCGTGCCCGGTCGTGAGGTGAGCGCGCGTACCGTCCCGAGCACGGCGGCCGCCACCGCGAGCGTGCCCGTGCCGGCCGCCGCCCCGGCGAGCACCGTGGTCGCCGTCGTGTCGGCCTGCGTCGCCGCGAGGTGGAGGCCGGCTGCGGTCACCACCAGAGCGAGCAGGCCGAGTGCCGCATTCGTCGCCGTGACCGGTGCCGGTCCGCCGGCCGCCTCGGCGCCTCCCGCGGCCGGCCCGCTGTCGGGGGTGACCGCGGCGGGCCGCCGCTGCGGTGTCGCGTCGTCCATGGTTGTTTCCCCCCGGCTCTCCGGGGCGCCGGCCCGAGCTGGATCGCGGCGGCCCGCCACGACTCTGGCACATCCGATCAACGCCGGGCCGGTAGACGCCCCAGTGGCCGGGGCGCCGCCCGGATCACCCCCGGTGCGTCCCCGCCCGGTCCACGCCGAGCCCGGCCTCCCGGGCCGCCACGATGGCCTGGCCGCGGCTGCTCACCTGCAGTTTGAGCAGCACGCTGGAGACGTGGTTGCGGACCGTCTTCGGGCTCAGCGCCAGCCGTCGGGCCACCGTGGCGTTGTCCAGTCCGCGCGCCACCTGGTCGAGCACCTCCCGTTCGCGCTCGGTGAGCTGGGGGAAGGCGGACGCGGCCGGATCCGGGCGGTGCAGCGCGTCCAGCGCGCGGCCGGCGACGGCGCGGCCGAGCAGGAGCTCGCCGTTGGCGACGGCGTGGATGGCCCGTTCGATCTCCTCGGCGCCCGCGCTCTTGAGCAGGTAGCCGGCCGCGCCGGCGCGCAGTGCGCCGAGCACGTGCATTTCGTCGTCGAAGGCGGTGATGACCAGTACGGCCACCTCCGGGTGTTCGCGGCGGATGGCCGCGGTGGCCGCCTGGCCCGACTCGGCGCCCAGGTGCAGGTCCATCAGGACCACGTCGGGCCGTTGCGCGGCGACCAGGGCTGTCGCGGCGCGGCGGTCGGTGGCTTCGCCGACCAGCTCGGTTCCGGGCAGGGTACGCAGCAGCGCCGCCATGCCGAAGCGGAAGACGGGATGGTCGTCGACGACGGCGACCCGCACCGGCCGGGCGGTCACGCCGGCGCCAGCGGCACGGTCAGCCGTACCCGGGTGCCGGGTCGGCCGGGGTGGTCGGTGGCCGGTCCGACGGTCAGGTCGGCGCCGATGCCGTGGGCGCGTTCGCGCATCGAGCGGGTGCCGAGGCCGGGGCGGGCGGCGCCGGCGCCGATGCCGCGGTCGATCACGGTGACCTCCAGTTCGGCGGCGGTGGCCTGCACGCGGACGACGCAGTGCCGGGCGTGTGCGTGCCGGTGCACGTTGTGCAGGGCCTCCGCGACGATGCCGTAGATCGCGGTGGCGGTGTCCTCGGACAGGGTGGCGGCGCAGCCGACCACGTCGACCGTGAGTCCGGCGGCGGCGTAGCGCTCGCGCAGCCGGTGCAGGGCGGCGAGCAGGGCGCCTTCGTCGAGCATCGGTGGCAGCAGGTCGCGGGCCAGGGTGCGGACGTCGTCGCCGTGCCGGGTGAGGTCGGCGGTGACATGGGTGAGCAGTGCGGCGGCGTCGGCGACGCCGGGCAGGTGGCGGTGCGGGGCCAGCAGGTTGCCGGCGGCGGACAGGGCGAGGCCGGCGCCGCTGAGCGCGGGGCTGAGCCCGTCGTGCAGGTCCCGGCGCAGCCGGCGGCGTTCCTCGTCGCGGGCGCGGGCGACGTCCTGGCGGGCCTGGGCCAGGTGGTGGTGGGTGGTGGCGAGGTCGGTGAGGGCGGCGACGACGGGGGAGAGGTCGGCGAGCACTTCCGCGCCGCGGCCGTCGAGCCGCTCGCCGGCCGGTGGCCACACCTGTAGCCGGCCGACCTCGCGGCCGCGTACCCGCAGTGGCACCGATACCGGCCGGCCGCCGGCGCCGGTGCCGCTGCGTACGCTCAGCGCGGCGTCGTCGGTGGTGATGGTGACCTGCTGCAGCCGCAGTGAGCTGCGGATCGCCCCGGCGACCGCGTGCAGCACGTCGGCGCCTCGCTGCGCGCCGCGCAGCCGGTCGCCGACCTGCCGGATGACCGGTCCGGCGGGCTGGCCGTGCACCAGGACGTCGACGCGGCGCTGGACCCAGTGCCGGAGCGGCGCGAACGCGGCGGCGAGCAGGGCGGTGCAGAGCACCTGGGACTGTCCGGCGGGCACGAGGGTGCCGAGCAGGGTGACGGTGCTCAGGTATCCGGCGACGGCCAGTGCCGTCAGCAGACCCCAGACGATCGTACGGCGGACGGTCAGGGTGATGCCCCACAGTTGCTGGCGGAGCACCACCACCAGCACCGCGGCGGGGTAGCAGGTCTGGGCGGCGAGCATCAGCAGCGGCGGGACGGTGGCCGGCAGCAGCGGTTGCGGCCGGATCCATCGTGCCGCCAGCGGTACGAACGCCAGGGCCAGCAGGATCAGCCCGATCGTCAGCCAGCCCAGTCCGGGGCGCTGGGTGGCCGGCGCGACGCGGCGGCGCAGGTGCACTCCGGCGGCGGCGGCCAGGCACAGCAGCACCAGCACCGGCTCCACCCAGGGCAGCACCAGCCGGCGCAGGGCGCGCAGCCCGGGGTCGTCGAGCGGCAGCAGCCCGTACGGGGCGGGAGCGGTCAGTACGCAGATCTCGGCGATGGCGATGAAGGCCGTGCCGGCGGCGACCGCGGTCCGGGCGGTGCGGCTGGTCGCGCCGGCCGGCAGCAGCCACGGCAGCACCACCATGAACGCGTAGAAGCCGGGCAGCCAGGCCCATCCGGCGGCGCTGAGCGCCTGTGGCGGGGCCCAGCAGTGTGGCCACCGTTGCGCGAGCAGCGCCCAGCTCGTCGCGGCCGCGGCCACCGTGCCGCCGGCGCCGGCGGCCGCGACGATCCAGCCGGCCGGGTGGGTGCCGCGCCGCAGCAGCAGCCAGCCGATGGCGCCGTACACCAGGCCGTCGGTGAGGTCGACGAGGGCGTACAGCAGGGTCGGTTGCCAGGCCGGGCGGGCCAGGGCGGCGCCGGTGACGGCGGCCGCGCCGAGGGTGCCGGTCAGTGTCAGCAGTGCCCAGGCCGCGATCGGGCCGGAGCGCCCGGGTGTGGCCGGCGCCTGTGCGTGGCTGCCTGGACGCATGTGCCCTCCCCGCCGGCCGTGCCGCACCGGCCGTCCCGGTGATCGATCGACGATCACGGTAGATCGGTCCCGGGCCGGAAACCGTCAGGGATCCGGCAGTTTCCCGGGCTGTGCGGGCGGGGCGCTGTCGTGAACCCGACCGCGGTGTCCCGGCCGGGCCGGGACACCGGTCCCTGCCGTCTGGGCGGGGCCCCCGGCGAGCCTGGTCGGGCCGGACCGGTGTGGCATCGGCGGGGGCCGGCGTCCGGGGACGGCGGGAGGAGTGAGGGAGCATGTTCCAACCGAGACAGCGATGGCGGCGGCCGTTCGCGGCGGCCCTGGTCGCGGTGTGCGCGGCGACCGGGGTGACCGTGGCCGCGCCGGCCGCGCGGGCCGGCGGCGCGGTGGTGATCGACGCGACCGTGCTGCATCACCGGTTGTTCGCCGCCAGCGCGGGCAGCCGGGTCCACGGCACGGCCGGGTTGCGGCAGGTGATGCTGGGCGCGGATCTGGCCGCTCACCGGCAGCTGCATCCGGAGGCCACGGCCCAGCAGCTGACCGACCGTGCCACGGCGGTCGACGCGTGGTACGACAGTCAGCTCACCGCGCAGGACATGCAGCGCCCGGCGTACGAGTTCGTGGTGCGGATGCTGGCGGTCACCGCCAAGGCGCCGCAGCCGAGCACGGGTGCGCCGCTGATGCGCCAGCTCGCCGAGCTGGTCATCGGCACCCCGCAGAGCGGGGCGGCGCAGGCCGTCGACGAGATCGCTGCCGCGCAGCTGGCCAGTTCCGTGTGGGCGCAGGTGTATCCGGTGCAGGAGCAGGTGTTCACGACGGTGGCCACGCTGGCCGCCGCCGACGACGTGTTCGCCACGGTCTTCACCGGCCGGTTCGCCGCGAGCATCGGTGTCGATCCGCGTACCGGCACCGAGTCGTTGCTCGACGATCCGGTCCTGACCGGGTACGCCGACGTGCGGGCGCTGCTGCAGAAGGCGGATGACCGGGCGGCGTTCCTGGACCAGGGTGACGAGGCGTTGCGTCAGCTGCTGGCTGACGTCAACGCCCAGGTGGCCGCCACCAATCAGACGCTGGCGGATCTCAACGCCCGGTTCCCGGTGCAGGGCGCCAACCCGACGCAGGCGGTCCTCGACCAGGCCAAGGCGCAGGCCGCGCAGCGGCAGGTGTGGATCGACCGGGCCGGTACGGTGGCGGAGCTGCTCGGCAAGGTGGTGGGTTTCGCCGACGCCCGGGCCGGTCAGGTCGTCGCCGGGGCCGGGCGGGCCGCGGTGCAGGTGGCCGGCGCCCTCAACACCTGGCTGCCCAGCATCGCCGGCAAGGGTCTGGCCGCGGCGCTGACCTCGATGAGCACGCTGACCATGACCGGCAACGTGCTCGGCGCGATCGGCGCGCTGGTCCCGCTCTTCAGCGGTCAGCAGACCCCGGAGCAGCAGATTCTGGACCAGCTGGGTGAGTTGCGCCAGCAGGTGGGCGCGCTGGCGACGACGATGGAGGAGCGGTTCAAGCGGGTCGACACCGCGCTCAACGGCATCTACACGGCGATGTTGAAGCAGTTCGAGACGCTGCTGCAGTTGCACGACGCGACCAGTGACCAGTTGCGCCAGATCACCGTGGCGCTGGCCGCGCTCACCGAGCGGGTGGACTTCTGGGGCAAGGCGCTGTTCGAGAACGACCGGGCGAATGCCATGTTCCAGGTGCAGGAGATCATCAACGCGACTGTGCACCACCGGGCCCGTACCGGGGTGGAGCTGTCCTACGACAAGTACGCGGATGCGGCCAACAGCCTGCAACTGCACGCGGTGACGGGCAGCAGGCGGCCGATGTTCGTGGCGCCGTTGATCGATCCGGATCCGGCCAGGCCGGCGCCGGATCTGCATCTGACCCTGGACACCTATCGTTACCACGGCGCCATCTCGTTCCTGCGTCAGTACGGCGACCGGCTGCTGGGCAGCGCGGTGGCCCGGCCGCTGGTCGGTGATGTGGAGGCGTGGCTGACCGCCGCCGACGGCTACCAGCTGCTGTCGGCCCAGAACCCGGCGCACGCCGGCCGGGTGTGGGATGCGGAGTGGCGGGCGGTGGCCGGTTCCGGCACCGACATCCAGAACCTGGTGCGTACGTTCAGCGAGCCACGGCCGGCCGGTACGCAGCCGCGGCTGAACCCGCTGTTCACCAGGCTGCTGGATGACTACGAGGCCGCCGCGGCCGCGCTGGGCGCCCGGTTGCGGGAGATGCAGGCCGGCGTCCACGGCCCGGGTCGTGAGCAGTACGACCTGTTCGGGCAGCCGGATCAGCCGGTGCCGAACCGGCCGGCCGCCGAGCCGGCGAGCATCGCGCCGTGCGGCACGGCCGGTAACCACCCGGCGTTGTCGCGGCCGTCGACGGTCCGGGTGCTGGACATCCCGCAGGAGGTGTACGTCGGCGCGTACGCCCGGCCCGACACCGGCATGCGGGTGTGCTACCGGGCGAGCTGGGTCAATGTGCAGGAGCCCGAGGAGCCGCCGGCGAACAAGCCGTATGCCCGCTACGCCGATCTGAGCGTGACGTTCGAGGTGCAGCTGGACTGGAACGGCCGGACGCCGGACGTGGTGCGCAGCTGGACCAGGGTGTTCCCGTACGGCAAGATCGCGCAGATCTACCCGCCCGGTGATTCGCGCAAGTCGTGGACCACGCCGCTGACCGAGCCGCTGGGCAGGTGGAGCGGCACCTACCGGACCTCGTTCGAGCAGAGTGCCGGCTACGTGGCCAACGACGCGACGGTCAAGGGCTGGGTGCGCGACTGGGTGTACGGCCAGGCCGGCAGGTACTACCAGAACGTCGTGTCCGAGCTGCGCGCCACCGACGGCGCGCTGTTCCAGCTCAACAGCCGGCTGAGCACGGCGGCCCGGCTGGTCGAGGTGTACACCCGGCTCGGTTTCGCGCGCACCCTGCAGCAGGACGAGTTGCTGGCGATGGGGGTGCTGGGCGCCGAGCGGATCCCGTCGGACCACCGGCGGGCCGATGTCAGCGGGCCGCTGCTGCGGGCGCGGGACGCGTACTGCAAGCCCGAGGTGACCGACCGTTGCGTGCTGAACGACCGGGTGATCGAGATTCCCGCCTCGGTCGTGCCGTGCGCGCGCAGCGGGCCCGGTGATCCGGTGGAGAAGTGCCTGACCGCCATCGCCGCCGGCCGTTCGGCCGGGGTCCGGGCGCGGCTGGAGGCGGCCAGCGTGCGGCTGGCCGGCGATCCGGGCTACCAGGAGGGCATTCCGGCGGTGGAGCGGGTCGTGCAGGGCATCACCACCGCCCGGGCGGTGGCGGTCGGTTGAGCGTGCCGCGGTGACGCCGGGGTGGGCCGGCCCGCGTGGTGCGGGGCCGGCCCACCCCGGCGTCACAGGATCAGGAAGTCGGGGGCCGGGTGGCGCAGGAAGTCGTGGTGGGAGATGTCCCAGCCGTACGCGCCGGTGCGGGCGAACACCAGCAGGTCACCGGCGCGTAGCCGGGTCACGTGCTGGCCGCGGGTGAGTACGTCGCGGGGGGTGCACAGCTCACCGACGGCGTCGACGGGGGTGTCGGTGACCTGTGGCCGTGGGTAGGGGCGCTGCCAGGTGTCGACGGGCAGGATGGTGAAGGGGTGGCTGTATCCCCACGCGGCCGGGAGCCGGAAGTGGTGGGTGCCGCCGCGCAGCACCGCGAAGGTGCGCCCGTGTGTGCTCTTGAGGTCGATCACCTCGGCGGCGTAGTGCCCGGCGTCGGCGGCCAGGTAGCGGCCCGGTTCCAGGATCAGTTCCACGCCCTCGGGCACGGCGACCCGCGACAGCGGGGTGACGTCGGCGCTCGCCTCGCCGGTGTAGTCGACGCCGAGGCCGCCGCCGGCGTTGACGACGCGCAGGTGCAGGCCGTGCCGGGCGGCGGTCTGCCGGGACCAGCCGATCGCGTCGGTCAGGAACGCGGCGTGCGCCGCGCCGTCGAGGTTGTTGGAGACCGCGTGCAGGTGGAAGCCGATCACGGTGAGGCTGTCCGGGATCGCGGCCAGCACCGTGGCGAGCTGGTTCTCGTCGATGCCGAACGGGGTGGGCGTGCCGGTCATCGCGTGGCTGCCGGTGACGGCCACGGCGGCGCGGTTGACGCGCAGGCAGATGTCGGCGCGCAGGCCGAGCCCGGCGAGCCGCTGCGCCTCGAACAGGCTTTCCACGTTGAGCAGCGCGCCGGCGCGTACGGCGGCGGCCAGCTCGGCGTCGGTCTTGGCGGGGCCGCCGAAGGCGATGCGGCGCGCGCCGGCGGCGACGGCCAGCTGCAGTTCGCCGCCGGAGGCCACCTCCAGCCCGTCGCAGGCCGCGGCGAGGGTGCGTACCACGTCCGGGTGCCCGTTGGCCTTCACCGCGTACAGCAGGGTGGTCCGCTGCGGCAGGGCGGCGCGCAGCCGCTCGGCCCGGGCGCGCAGCGCGGCGGTGTCGTAGACGTAGGCGCAGGCCGGCGCCGGCAGGCGCCGCAGCGCCCGGGCGACGTGCGCGGGGATCTCAGCCATGCAGCGGGTTCGGCACCGGCAGGTAGATGTCGCCGGCGCCGGTCAGCCGCATCCGGACCAGCGCCTTGTGCGGGACGGTCGGGGCGGTGAACGCGGCGTGGTCGGCGCGGGCGTCGGGGCCCGGCAGCGTGGCGTAGGTTTCGTCGACCACGTCGCGGACGATGCGCCAGGCGGCGCGTTCGTCGGTGCCCAGCCGCAGGACGATCTCGCCGAGGTGGGCCTGGAAGGCGGTGTAGCCGAGCTTGGCGCGCATGACGTCCGGGTCGCCGGTGCCGACGACGCTGCCGGGCCACAGCTCGACGTGGTGCCCGGCGGCGGCCAGCCGGGGCAGGTGCAGGCGCAGGCCGGCGAAGTCGCGCAGGGCGAGCCGGTGCGGGCGGCCGTCGACGAAGGTGGGCAGGCAGTTCTGCAGGTGCGCCTCCAGGCCGACGCCGTGCACGGCCAGGCGCAGCAGCGGCGGCAGCAGCAGCCGGGCGTAGTCGTGCAGCCAGGCGGCCGGGTCGCCGCCGTGCCGGTGGACCAGGTCGGGCAGCCGGTAGGGCAGGGCGCTGCCCGCGATGGCCTCCTCGCCGTCGTGCAGGCGGCCGGTGAGCCCGTCGCGCAGGATGGCGGACAGGTCGCGGCCGGAGCCGGCCGGCACGGCGGCGCCGGCGGTTTCGGCCATCAGCAGCAGCGACGGTTCGTCGGTGGCCAGGCGGCGCAGCAGCGCGGAGATCGCGGGGCCGTTGCGGGTGCTGGCGACGCTGATGCTGCGCCGCGTCGAGGTGATCTGGATGTCCAGCGACACCTTGAGGTAGCGGCGGGCGCCGTCGGCGCCGGGGGGCAGCAGCAGGGTGCGCAGCGCGGCGGTCGGCACCGCGTCGAGGTGGCCGTCGAGTTCGCGCAGGGTGCCGTCGGTGAACAGGTGCCGGTAGCGGCCGGTGGCCAGCCGGTGTTGCCAGGCGTGCACCGGTTGCAGGCGGTAGCCGGGGCCGGGATCGGGCAGGCCGGGATACAGGTCGCGTAATTGATCGCCGAGGTCGTCGCCGAGGTGCGCGTCATCGCGCACGGCGATGAACCGGATCCGGGTGTGTCCGGACTCCAGATCGTGTTCCAGCACGTCGCAGGTGTCCCAGCCGAGCCGGGTACGTCCGCAGGGGTGCAGGTTGTGCCCGGCGATGGCCAGTCGTTCCCCGGCGATGGCGGATTCGTCGGCGTCGCCGCCGCCGGTCGGGCCGGGCCGGGCCAGCGCGACCGCCAGGTTGATCACGGCGTTGCGCAGTTCCGCGGCGAACGCCGGCGCGTCGATGCCGGTGAGCAGGTCCACCGGGTCGGTCACCCCGGAGTGGGCGTACTCGTAGCGGTGGAACGCGTGCCGGGTGGCGTCGCGTTCGTCGCCGCTGGACAGCCCTTCGCGGGCCAGCGCGCCGCGCAGCCGGGTGCCGACGGTGTCCGCGGCGTGCGGCAGATGGTGCAGGAAACCGGCGAGCAGGTGCGGCGCGTGCACGGCCAGCGCGGCCTGGGTGTGCGCGGCCGCCGCGGCGAGCCGGCCGCTGGTCAGGCTGGAGGTCATGCGTGCACCGCCATTGGGTTGGGCTGGTGGGTCCAGATGTCGTCGAGCGGGTCGGCGGCGAGGCGCATGGCGGTGGTCGCCTTGATCGGCAGAGGTTCGGTCAACAGTTGCGGGATGCCGCGCAGCCCGCCGGCGATGATCGCCCAGAGGCGGTCCGGTTCCGCGCCGTGGTGCTCGGCGAGGGCGCCGACGAGCTGGCCGGCGACGGCGCCGAGCGCGGCCGCGGCGAGTTTGACGCGCAGCACGGCCGGGTCGTCGGTGAGCAGGTCGCCGTGCAGGTCGAGGCCGAGCCTGCGGTGCACGCGCACGCCGCCGAGGTCGCGGTAGAGGGTCCGCACCGGTCGTTGCCCGCGCAGCACGACCAGGGTGTTCTGCCCGTGCGCCTCCAGCGCGACGCCGCGGTCGAGCACGGTGGCCAGCGGCGCGAACAGGACCGCGGTCAGGTCGGCCAGCCACCGGTACGGGTCGCCGACGGTGTCCAGGAAGTGCGTCGCGAAGACCCCCAGGGGTACGGCCTGCTCGCCGGGTGCGAGCCGCGGCGCCTGCCGGACGAGGTGGGCCAGGCGCCGGTCCGGCCCGTGCTCGGTGATCACCGCGCCGGCGGAGGTCTCGGCGAGGATGTCGATCGGCAGGTCGGCGGTGAGCCGGGTGAGCGCGTCGGACAGGATCGGCCCGTTGTGCACCGCGGCCGGGGAGACGGTGCGTACCGCCGAGGTCATCTGCACGTCCATCGCGGTCTTGATGTGCGGGCCGCCGCTGACCGGGGCGACGGTGCGCAGCGACATCAGCGGCCGCACCGGCCGGGTCGGCCCGGCGTCGGTCAGCCACGGGTACTCGCGCAGCAGCCGGGCGGCCTGCCACGGGTGGGCGTAGAGGATCGGCTGCGCGCCGCCGTGCCAGCGCCCGGCGGGCACGCGCAGCCGGCGCAGCCGGATCACCGGCCGGTGCTCGGGGGCGTAGGCGAGCACGTCGGCGACGGTCATCCCGGTGCGGGTGCGGCAGCACGGGTGCAGCGGGTGGCCGTCGACGAGCAGCTGTTCGATCTGGCCGAGCCCGTCCGGGTCGCCGATGGCGGGTCGCCGCGGCGGCTGTGCGCGAGCGGCGCGGGCCAGGGCCAGGTTGGCGACGCTGTTGGCGATCTCGGTGACCAGCGTGGTGCCGGGCCACAGCGTGGCGGCCAGCTCGACCGGGTCGCCGGCGGTGTCCGGGTCGGCGTGCGCGGCGGCGGGCAGGGGTTCGCGGGCGAGTGCCAGCCGGAGCCGGCCCAGCACCGCGGCGCGGGCTCCCGGTAGTGCCGCGTCGTAGCGTTCGACCAGGTCAGGCCGGATGTTTTCGAGGTCTGCGCGGGTCTGGGCCGGGTCGGCGGTGGGGGTCGGCTGCGGCACCCTCTCATTGTCGCCGGGCCGGGCCGGGGTGTCCCTGCGGGGCGTGGCACGGCGAGCGAGGACACATCCGGAGCGCGCGGGCCGGATCCGTCCGCGCCTGCCGGTGGCGCGGTGGGCAGGGTAGCGCCGCGGCGGCGACCTGCGCGGATCTTTTCCTTCCGGTGATGGGTCCGATACATTCGCGTATCGCGGTGGCGCGGGTCACTGCCCTGGACGGAGCGGGGGAGCGCGGTGGACGCGGACGTCATCGTGGTCGGCGCCGGCCTGGCCGGTCTGGCCGCGGCACACGAGCTGACCGGCGCGGGGCGCCGGGTCGTGCTGCTGGACCAGGAGAACGCCGCCAACCTCGGCGGGCAGGCGTGGTGGTCGTTCGGCGGGCTGTTCTTCGTCGACAGCCCCGAGCAGCGGCGCGCCCGGATCCGCGACAGCGTCGAGCTGGCCTGGAGCGACTGGTGCGGCAGCGCCGGCTTCGACCGGCTCGACGACGAGGACGCGTGGGCGGTGCGCTGGGCCCGGGCGTACGTCGAGTTCGCCGCCGGGGAGAAGCGCTCCTGGCTGGCCGGGCTGGGGCTGAGCTGGCTGCCGTTCGCCGGCTGGGCCGAGCGTGGTGACCTGCGCGCCGGTGGGCACGGCAACTCGGTGCCGCGCTTCCACATCACCTGGGGCACCGGCACCGGGGTGGTGCAGCCGTTCGCCGCGTCCGCGCACCGGGCCGCGGACGCCGGGCTGCTGCGGTTGCGGCACCGGCACCGGGTCGACGAGCTGCTGGTCGAGGGCGGGGCGGTGGTCGGCGTACGCGGAAAGGTGCTGGCCGGCGACGACGCTGCGCGCGGGGTCGCCTCCAGCCGGGAGGAGGTCGGCGACTTCGAGGCACGGGCCCAGGCCGTGATCGTCACGACCGGCGGCATCGGGGCCAACCACGACCTGGTCCGGCGGTACTGGCCGCAGCGGCTCGGGACCGCCCCGCGCACGATGGTCACCGGGGTGCCGGCGTACGTCGACGGGCGGATGCTCACGATCGCCGAGGATGCCGGGGCGCGCCTGGTCAACCGTGACCGGATGTGGCACTACACCGAGGGGGTGCGCAACTTCGACCCGATCTGGCCCGGGCACGGCATCCGGATCCTGTCCGCGCCCTCGCCGATGTGGTTCGACGCGCTCGGCCGGCGGCTGCCGCAGCCGTACTACCCCAGCTACGACACCCTGGGCACGTTGCGCTACCTGCGCACGAGCCCGGAGCTGGCCGGGCACGACCACTCGTGGTTCGTGCTGACCCAGACGATGATCGAGAAGGAGTTCGCGCTGTCCGGTTCGGAGCAGAACCCGGACGTGACCGCGAAGGATCGCCGGGCGTTCGCCCGGCAGCGGCTGTTCGGCAAGGGCGCGCCCGCGCCGGTGGAGGCGTTCACCCGGCGCGGGGCGGACTTCGTGGTGGCCGGCACGCTGGAGGAGCTGGTCGCCGGGATGAACCGGCTGACCGGCACGCCGCTGCTGGACGCGGCGCACATGCGCGCGCAGATCGAGGCCCGTGACCGGCAGCTGACCAACCGGGTCACCAAGGACGCGCAGGTGCAGGGGATCCACAACTCGCGCCGGTACATCGGCGACCGGATCGGGCGTACCTCGGTCCCGCACCGCATCCTGGACCCGGCCGCCGGCCCGCTGATCGGCGTGCGGCTGCACATCCTGACCCGTAAGACGCTCGGCGGCATCCAGACCGACCTGGACTCGCGGGTGCTCGGCGCGGACGGGCAGGTGCTGCCCGGCCTGTACGCGGCCGGGGAGGTCGCCGGGTTCGGCGGCGGCGGGGCGCACGGCTACAACGCCCTGGAGGGCACCTTCCTCGGCGGCTGCCTGTTCAGCGGCCGCGCCGCGGGCCGGCACGCGGCGCGCGCCCTCTGACCGTGGCGTGCCCGCGGGCGCGCGCCCTGCGACCGTGGCGTGCCCGCGGGCGCGCGCCCTGCGACCGTGGCGTGCCCGCGGGCGCGCGCCCGGTGAGCGTGGCGGGCACGCGGCGGCTCAGGCCGGCAGCAGTGTCTCCTCCACGGCCGGGTCGAGGCCGACCGTCGGCCGGTCGGCGCGCTGCGGGGCGGCCCCGGGCAGCGAGGTCAGCCACGCCCAGGTGTCCGCGACCGTCTCGGCGACCGGGCGGCAGCGCAGCCCGGCCGCCAGCGCCCGGCTCACGTCGGCGCGGTGCATGAAGTCGTGGACCTCACCCGGCGGGAACCAGATCGGCAGGTCCGTCCACGGCTGCACGCCGGCGGCCACGATCTGCTGCGGGTCGGTCCAGCACAGCCGCGCGTGGCCGCCGGTGACCCGGTTGGCGGTCTCCAGCAGCTCGCCCATCGTGGTGTGGCCGGGTTCGCTGACCACGTTGACGGCGTCGTCCAGGCCGGTGTTGGCCAGGATGAACCGGGCCAGGTCGCGGGCGTCGACGTACTGCAGGGGCAGCTCGCGCGGCCCGGGCGCCAGGGTGGGGCCGCCGCGGCGCAGGCGGCGCAGCCACCACGGCAGGCGGCCGACGTCCTCGTACGGGCCGAGGATCAGCCCCGCCCGGGCCAGCAGCACCGGGCCGCCGAACGCGGCGGTCGCGTGCTCGGCGCGCAGCTTGTCCCCGCCGTAACCGGGGTCGTCGGCCGCGGTCAGCGGGGCGTGCTCGGTCAGCGGACCCGGGGCGAGCCAGCGGTAGACCGAGCGGCTGGAGACGTACGTCAGATGGCCGGCGCGGCCGGCGAGCAGCGCGGCGGCCGCGCCGACCGCGTCGGCCTGCGCCGACCAGGTGTCGACCACGGCGTCCCACGTGCCGCTGCGCAGCGCGTCGAGGCCGCCGTCGGCGAGCCGGTCGCCGACCAGCAGCCGGGTGCCGGGCACCGGGGCACGGTGGCCGCGGTTGAACACTGTGACGAGGTGCCCGGCCGCGAGGGCCTCGTCGGCCAGCGCGCGGCCGACGAAGCCGCTGCCGCCCAGGATCAGGATCCGCATGCGGCCGAGCCTGCCGCAGCGCCCGGCCCGGCCCCAAACGGATCTGCTCAGGGCAGAGTCACTCGTCGTCGGCGGCCAGGAACGTCTCCACCGCCTCGACCACCAGCGCGTGGTCCTCGGCCTGCGGCAGCCCGGAGACGGTCACGGCGCCGACCACCCCGACGCCGGGCACCCGGATCGGGAAGGCGCCGCCGTGCGCGGCGAAGCGGGCCGGGTCGACGCCCATGGCCGCGTCCAGCTCCCGGCCCTTGGCCGCGAGCCGGCGCCCCACCAGGTACGAGGAACTGGCGAACCGGTAGACGACGCGCACCTTGCGCTCGATCCAGGTGTCGTTGTCGGCGGTGGAGCCGGGCAGGCCGGCGTGGAACAGCTGCTGCTGCCCGCGGCGGATGTCCACCGCGACCGGCAGGTTCCGCTCGGTGGCCAGATTGACCAGCAGGCAGCCGAGGGCCCACGCGTCGGCCTCGTCGAAGCGGGGGAAGACCAGGCGGCGTTCCTGCTCTTCCACCTCGGCGATCAGGGTCTGCAACTCGTCGTCGCTCATCCGGCCATTCTTATCTGATCGACGCCGAGCTTGATGATCAGGGCGAGCACCACGAGCAGCAGCACCACGCGGACGAAGCCGGAGCCGCGCCGCAGCGCCATCCGGGCGCCGGCCACCGCGCCGGCGATGTTGCAGACCGCCATGCCCGCGCCCAGCAGCCAGTGCACGTGCCCGGTGGCGGCGAACACGATCAGCGCGCCCAGGTTGGTGCCGGTGTTGACCAGTTTCGCCATCGCCGATCCGTGCACGAAGTCGGCGCCGACGATCGTGGTGAACACCAGCACCAGGAACGTGCCGGTGCCCGGCCCGATCAGCCCGTCGTAGGCGGCGACCACCCCGCCGGCGGCCGCGACCGCCAGGCCCCGGCGCAGCGTGGTGCGTTTCTCCGGGTGCTCGGCCAGGCCCATGGCCGGGCGCACGGTCACGAAGACCGCGACCGCGATCAGCACCAGCAGCACGACCGGCCGGTAGGCGCCGGCCGGGATCGCCCCGGCCAGCGCGGCGCCGCAGCCGGCGCAGAGCATCGCGAGCGCGGCCGACGGGCCGGCGACCGCCCAGTCGATCCGGGTGCGGCGGGCGTAGGTCACCGCGGCGGTGCCGGTGCCGCAGATCGCGGCGAGTTTGTTGGTGCCCAGGGCGGTCGGTAACGGCAGTTGCGGGGCGGCGACCATCAGGGCGGGCAGCAGCAGCAGACCGCCGCCGCCGACGACCGCGTCGACCCAGCCGGCCGCGGCGGCCGCGATCAGCAGCGTGGCGATCACCGGCGGCCGCGCTGGCGCTGCAGCCAGATCCCGAGCATCGCGCCCACCACGAAGATCATCATTGTGCAGCAGAGCGCTTTGGTGAACATCGACTCTCCCCGTTGATCGCCCCGGCGGTGCGGGTCGAGGCTACACAGCCGCTCACGCCGGGCGGACCGGGTGCCGGGCCCGCCGCCGTGGACGACTAGGGTCGGCGTGTGCGCCTGGCCACGTTCAACCTGCTGCACGGCAGATCGCTGTCCGACAACACCGTCCACGCCGACCGGGTCCGGGCCGCCGTCGCCGACCTCGACGCCGACGTGCTGGGCCTGCAGGAGGTCGACCGGGCCCAGCCGCGTTCGGGGCACCTGGACCTGACCGCGCTGGCCGCCGAGGCGCTGGGCGCGCCGGTGCACCGCTTCGCCGCCGCGGTCGTCGGCACCCCCGGACACATCTGGCACCCCTGGCACGCCGAGGCCGACGTCTCCCACCCGCAGTACGGGATCGCCCTGGTCAGCCGCTACCCGGTGCAGCGCTGGCAGATCACCCAGCTGCCGGCCGCGCCGATCCGCTCGCCGGTGGTCACCGGCGAAGGCGTGCTGCTGCTCAAGGACGAGCCGCGGGTGATGCTGGCCGCCGTGCTGCAGACCCCGCACGGGCTGCTGAGCGTCGGCACCACGCACCTGTCGTTCGTGCCCGGCTGGAACGTGCGCCAGCTGCGGCACGCGGTGCGGGCGCTGCGCGCGCTGCCCGCCCCGCGGATCCTGCTCGGTGACCTGAACATGCCGGCCGGCCCGGCGCGGGCGTTCACCGGCTGGCGGCCGCTGGCGCGCGCGGCGACGTTCCCGAGCCCGTCGCCGCGTACCCAGCTCGATCACGTGCTGGCCGATCCGCGCGGGCGGGCACCGCTGGGGCGGGTGGTCCAGGTCCGTACCCCGCACCCGCCGGTCTCCGATCACCGGCCGCTGGTGGTGCGGCTCGACCGTTAGTCATCTGCAGGCCTGCGTCACCGACGAAACCGCGGCGACATTGCCGATACCGCGGCTGGCCCCGGTCATGACGATCGTGTGCTTCATGGTCGCTGCTGAATCCGGTTGCTACGCCGCCGTGGCGTGACACCGGATGGGGGCAGCGAGCGCGCGGCAACCAGTGCCCGGCCTGACAGTGGGACCAGCAGTACCCAGGCTCCTGAGCTGGACTTCGGCAACCATGAAGGCATGAATCCTGCGAGTCTCGGTACCCTGCTGCGCCAGTGGCGTGACCGGCTGCAGCCCAGCGACGCCGGCATCACCGCCGGACCCCTGGCTTGCGGCGAGAAGAGCTGGCGCAGCTGACCGGCCTGTCGGTCGACTACATCCTCCGGCTGGAGCAAGGCCGGGCGGTCAACCCGTCCGCGCAGGTCGCGGCGCACTGGCCCGCGCCCTGTTCGGCGACGGCCCGGCGCACCCGGCACTGCACAACACCCACTTCGCCGGCGGCCGCCGCCATCGTGGCCGACCTCAAGGACGCCGTCACCCGCTACCCCGGCGACGCTGGACTCAACACCCTGGTCATCGCCCTACGGAACACCTCCGAGCTCTTCGCCGCCCTGTGGACCTCGGTATCCGCGGCCGCCCCACGCCAGCGAACGCGAGACCATCCAGCACCCCGATGGTCGGCGAACTGACCCTCGACTGCGACGTCCTCACCGTTCCCGGCGCCGACCTGCGTCCGGTCACCTACACCACCACGGCGGGCGGAACCGACGCCGGCGAGACCTGCTCAGGGTCACCGGCGGCCATGACATAGCCGCGGGTCCTGCGCACGGCTCGATGACACCATGAGCCGCCGAAGCGGGATGTCCGTGGTCGCGGCGGCGGCGGGGCGATTGCCGTCTCCTGTCGTAACGTATATTGTTACGACAGGAGGGAGGTGGAGGGCACCGTGAGCGCGAACAGCAGACTGACCATCGCCACACATGCACTGACCTGGATCGGTCTGTATCAGCAGCGCGGCCACGAGGTCGCCACCTCTGAGCAGATCGCGACGAGCGTCAACACCAACCCGGTGGTGATCCGCCGCCTGCTCGCCACGCTGAGCAAGGCCGGCCTGGTCGTGTCCCGGCGCGGGGCCGGGGCGGGCTGGATGCTCGGCCGGGACCTGGCAGCCATCACTTTGCTCGACGTCTACCAAGCGATCGAGCCGGGGCCGGTCTTCGCCATGCATCCCGCGACACCGAACCCCGGATGCGTCGTGGGCCACGGCATCGGACCGGCTCTGACCACGGTCTACGACGACGTGGAGGCCGCCCTGCGCAGGCAGCTCGCCAGCACCACGCTTCAGGATGTCCTGCAGGACATCCTGAAGGCCTCCTGACCCTGCCCCGGGTCGAGGGGCATCTTTTTTGCACCCACCGATGTAACTGGATCTGTTACATCAGCGATCGAAGTGAAGGACGACAACGATGACGACGAACACGCAGATCACGCGGAATGTGGCCGAAGAGTTCGTACAGCGCCTCGGCAAGCAGGACCCCGACGGCATCCAGGAACTCTTCGCCCAGAAGATCGATTGGTACGTCCCCGGCAGCGACACGGTGTCGTGGACCGGGCGCCGTACCCGCCGGGAGGAGGTCGCACCGTACTTCACCACGATGTGGCCGCACTTCGTGCCCGGCCGCAGCGTGGTCGACCTGAAGGGCATCATCGCCGACGGCGATGATGCCATCCTGCTGGCGGTCTGGACGCACACCGTCGCGGCCACCGGCAAGGAGTTCACCACGCCGGCGGCCATCCATCTGACGGTCGAGGACGGCCGGATCACCCGCCTGCACCTCTACGAAGACACGCTCACCGTCGACAAGGCCTTCAACGCCGGCTGAGTGACGTGGGCTCATGTGCCCGAACTCGCGGGGATGAGCGGTGCGAAGCGCGGTAACCGGGGTGGCTGTCGCTGGTCCGCCGCCGACCGGCACCGCTGGTGGCTCGGCGCCGGAGCCGCCGCGGCGGTGCCCGGTCTGCGGTGACCGGCTACCGGCGGCGGCTCGGACGTCGATGGTGTTTCGCTCGCCGGCGTGCCGAGCCTGGAATCGACGCACGGTCCGGCTCCGCCGGACCGTGATCGCCGCGGCGAGGCAGGAGCACTGGGTGGCCTGTGCGGGGACTGTCGGGCGAGGGGTCGCCCGGCCACCGTTTCTGTGCCAGAGCCGTCTTTCTTGGCAGTCCAGCCTTCGGCCGAGACCCGGCGAAAGTCGAAGAATGCCGCGCGGGTATCACGAAAATCGCCCTACCAGCTCGCCGACGTCATGGCCAACCGTCGTCGCCCGCATCGGGCACGTCCGCGGCTCGACCGGATGTGAGGCAGCGACGGTGCGCGCCTGCGTCCGCTCAAGAAGGCCGGGTGACGGTCACCGTCCGGCGGTGCGCAGCACGCCGCGCCAGGCGCGGTGGCGCTTGGTACGGAGGAAGACGTCCTCCAGCCCGTCCTCGGCGTCCCACTGCTCGCCGATCTTCTGGAAGCCGAAGCCTTTGATGGTGGCGCGCGAGCCGGTGTTGTCCGGCCGGATGCTGGCCCGCACCGCGGTGATGCGGGGGTCGGCGTCGGCGCGTTCCAGCAGCGCCCGCAGCATGGCCTTGGCGTAGCCGCGGCGGCGGTGGGCGGGGTCGACCGAGTAGGCGACCTCGACGATGCCGTCGGCGTCGGGCGGACCGTGGAAGCCACCGTGCCCGACGACGATGTGCTCGGGCTCGGCGACCGCGGCGCGGGCGATCCAGTCGGCGGCCTCGGGGTTGCGCCGGATGTCGTCGAGCCGGATCCGCCACAGCCAGCTCTCGTCGAGCAGGTACTGGCTCAGCGTGATCCCGGCGGCCCGGCCGGCGGCGTCCAGGTCGCCCGCGACGAGGGCGGTCAGCGCGGCGGGGGAGAGCTTCACGAATCGGATGGCCGGCATTCCGCGATGATCACACGCCGTGGTGGCCCACGCCACCGATCAGTTGCGCACAACCAATTGTTCACAACTCAATTGTGGGCTACCGTTCAGCTCATGCGGGAGAGCACGGCACTGGACGAGATGATCTGCTTCCAGCTTTATGCGGCCAGCCGCGCGATGACCGCGGTGTACCGGCCACTGCTCGACCCGCACGGCCTGACCTATCCGCAATACCTGGTGCTGCGCGTGCTGTGGCACGACGGCCCCACCACGGTGCGTGACCTCGGGCGCACCCTGCGCCTCGACAGCGGCACCCTGTCCCCGCTGCTGAAGCGCCTCGAGGCGCAGGGCCTGCTGACCCGCGCCCGCGGCGCCGACGACGAGCGCACCGTCCTGGTCGCTCTCACCGAGACCGGCGTGCGGCTGCGTGACGAGATCGGCGACCTCACCCCGGCCCTGCTCTGCTCGGTGAACCTCACCGTCGACGAGCTCCACCAACTGCACCACCTGCTCATCCGCGCCCGCGGCTGAGCCACCACACCGCGAAAGGGCACCCACATGACCACCCCGATCTACACCGCGTCCGCGACCGCCACCGGCGACGGCCGCAGCGGCCACGTGCGCTCCAGCGACGGCGTCCTCGACTTCGATCTGGCCGTCCCGAAGGAGCTGGGCGGCCCCGGCGGCGCGCTGACCAACCCCGAGCAGCTGTTCGCCGCCGGGTACGCGGCCTGCTTCCACAGCGCCCTCAAGCGGGTCGCCAGCCTGCAGAAGGTCACCGTCACCGACACCGCGATCACCGTCGACGTCGGCATCGGCCAGCTGCCCAGCGGCGGCTTCGGCCTGTCGGTGGCCATCGAGGCCGAGCTGCCCGGCCTGCCCGAGGAGCAGGCGCAGGCCCTCCTCGAGGCCGCCCACCAGCTCTGCCCGTACTCGAACGCCACCCGCGGCAACGTCGAGGTCCAGCTCACCCTCGCCTGAGCCGCTGTCGCGCCGGCCCGCAACCGCGCCGGTTCCGGGCTGGCGCCGTCTGCGGGACCGTGCTGTCTCCGGGACCGTGCCTGCGCCCTCTGTGGGACCGTGCCTGCGCCGTCTCCGTGCTCTCCGTGCGCGCGGCGTGCCGGTGCCGCCCGGCCGTGGCCCGTCGCGCGGTGGCCCTGGACCTCCTAACGGTGAACCGCTACTTTCCCGTTAGCTCGTGCGGCGTTGTGTTCCCGCTCGACCCCGGAGGCGGCCTGCGGCCCTGCCGGCCCAGGTCGGCGACCCGCACCTGGACGGCACCACCAGCGAACGCGCCGCTGGTGGTGCCGTCCAGGGGCAGGGGCCATGCTCGGCCTCGGTGTCCGGCCCGCCGCCAGGTTCACCCGCCCGGGCCACCCCGTCCGGGGGACCGGGGCGCACCGGCGGCGTTCCGCCGTCACCCGGGGCCGGGCGGAACAGCCGTGTCGGGACTGCCGGCCGGTGAACGGATCCGGCCCGGCGCCGTGCGGCTCGCCGAGGACCGTCGGCGCCGCTCCAGCCGCCCGGCCACGATGTACCGCTCGCCACGCCGCGGTGCTCTGCTCGCCCCGGCCGCGGTGCCCTCCCCGGCCGCGTCGTGGTGCTCTGCTCGTCCCCGTCGCGGTGCCTTCCTGTGCCGCGCCGTGGTGTTCCGCTCGCCCACGTCGCGGTGCCCTCCTCGGCAGCGGCTGTGACGTCGCGAGGGCGCCGCGGGGCGTGATGCCATTCCGCACCGTGGCCACCGCGCGACGACCGGTGTCGGGGCCGACCTACCGGGCGCTCCCGGACAACCGGCCCCGACCGCCGTCAGCCGGGCTGCGGCAGGTAGCGGGCGCGCTGCGCCTGCATGGCCTCGACCTGCTCCGGCGTCATCGCCGCCAGGGCCGCGGCCCGCCGCCGTCCCCGCTCGGCCAGCTCCTCCGGGGGCAGCGACGCGGCGAACTCCGCCCGGGCGCGCTGCATCGCGGCGAGCTGTTCCGGGGTGAGTGGCTGGTCCATCGTGACCATCTCCTCGATCAATCGCAGGAATTCCGACGTCGACGGCTCGGTCATGCCTTCGAGCGCGCCGAGCACCCCGAGCAGGCGTCCCCGCAGGCGTGTCCCGCGCCGGATCCGCTCGTCCACCTCGGCCAGTTGGCGGCGCAGCAACCCCACCGGGTCGCCGGTCGCCGTGCCGAGCGTGTCGCGGATCTGCGCCAGGCTCAGCCCGAACCCGCGCAACGCCAGGATGACGTGCAGTCTGCGCACGTCGTCGCCGGTGTAGCAGCGGTGGCCGCCCGCGGTGCGGGCCGACGGCACGAGCAGGCCGAGCCGGTCGTAGTGATGCAGCGCCCGGACCGTCACCCGCGTCGCGCGTGCCAGCTCCCCGACGCGCCACCGACGCGGGTTGCCCACCAGAAACCCCCTTTCCGGGTACGCCGTGAACGCTATGACCTCACCCGACGTCGGGTTCAAGTCCCGCCGTTGGAAGCTGTGGCGACGGAGGCTTTCTCCTCGCGTTCGGTCAGAGCCTGGAAGAGCAGCTCGGCGCCGCGCCGATCAAATTCCATATCCAAGTCACCGATGTGCAAAGGGTCGACACGACGTCGTGGCCGGCATCTTCTCAGCGGCGGCTTGGACAAGCTCGTCGACGAGTTCGGTGGCCAGGACGTAGCGGACTCGGTGGCCGGCCATCGCGGCTTCGGTGCCCAGCGTGATGAGCAGGTGCGACGTGCCGGTGCCGGAGTCACCGATCAGGCGGAGCGGCAATCGCTTTGACCCCATCGCAGGTGGCGAGGGTGTGGACGGCGGCGGGGTCGACGTCCGGGTCGGCGGCGAAGTCGAACGTCCGCAGGGCGTTGTCGCGAGGGAAGGCGGCGACTCTTCGTTGTCGAGGCCTGTGTTCCAGGAAGCGATGACCGAAACAGGCCGGGGCCGTCGACGTATCGACGGCCCCGGCCGTGCTCTTGCTGGGCCGTGATGGCCTGCTCGAGCAGGGTGCGGTGGCGGATCATCCAACCGGCGGCACGGGCTCGCCAGGCCAGCGCCCACAACGGTGCCGGGTCGGTCGAGTCCGGAGTGGTTCCGGCCTGAACCGCCTCGGCGGAACAGTCCCGGATCGCGAACTCGATCATTCTGCCGACCACTGCTTGCCGATCAGCCCTGGGCAGCTCGTATCCGTCGAGGAACAGCCGCAGCTGCCGGGCGCGGGTATCTGCGTCGGGCAGGCCGGTGTGGTGTCACCACGCGCGGACACCGAACCTGCCGACGATCAAGCGGTGTCGGAAACGCCGTTCAACCGGTGTCGACAGTCACGCGGAGGATCAGGTCGTCGCCCTTGTCGGCGGCGAACCGGCGGCGACGTGCGCGGACGGTGAGAGCGGCGTCGACGGCAACACCGCCGCATACACCACCGCCGCTGCGCCGGGCACCGGCCGCCGGATGCTGGCCGAGACGGAACGCCGCAGCGCCGCCGGCCGGGACCTGAGCCGGCTGGACCGGGTGGGCGGCAACCGGCGGTTGCGTGAGTGTTACCGGACGGCCGGGTACACGGTCGTCGGTGAGCTGCCGCCCCCGGATGCCGGCCCCGGCGGCCGGCATCCGGTCGTGCTGCCGCAGAAGCGGCTGCGGCCCGGGTAGGGTCAGCCGGCCGGGCAGAACACCCGGTCGATCAGCGTCTCGAGGGCCGGGTCGAAGTCGCCCTGGTACGGGTTGATCGACAGGCTCAGCCGGCGGCTGCCGTCGCGGGTGTGGAAGCTGCCGGTGGCGTACCCGAAGATTCCGCCGCCGTGGCCGTAGAGGGTCACCCCGCACGACAGCGGGGTGCGCTCCAGGCCGAGGCCGTAGTCGTGGCCCGGCACCATGGTGGTCATCGCGGCCAGCTGGGCGGGCGGCAGCAACCGGCCACCCAGCAGCGCGGCGAAGAAGGTGTTCAGGTCCGCGGTGCTGGAGATCATGTCGCCGGCCGCGTCGGCGACACTGGGGTTCATCCGGGTCACGTCGACCGGTTTCTGCGCGCCCTGCGGCCCGACCGGCAGGTAGCCGTGCGCGTGCGGACCGGTGATCGACGCCTTCTCGCCGGGCGACTCGGTCTGCCGCAGGCCCAGCGGCCCGATGATCCGGCGCTGGATCTCGGCGGCGTGGTCGTTGCCGGTCACCGTCTCGACGACCATGCCGAGCAGCACGTAGTTGGTGTTCGAGTACGACCAGTCGGTTCCCGGGGCGAACAGCGGTGGCTGAGCGGTCGCCAGCGCCACCAGCTCCGCCGGCTCCCAGGAGCGGAAGCGCTGCGCCAGCCAGCCCTGCGGCGACAGGTCCAGGGCGTCGGTGTAGTCGTACAGGCCGCTGGTGTGGTTCAGCAGCTGCCGCAGCGTGATCCGGTCCCCGCCGGGAACCACGCCGGGCAGCCAGCGCTGCACCGTGTCGTCCAGACGCAGCCGCCGTTCCGCCTCCAGCTGCAAGATCACCGTGGCCAGGAAGGTCTTGCTGACACTGCCGATCCGGAACCGCCCGCCGGTCGGCGCGGGCGCCGGCCGGCCCAGCTGTGCGACGCCGGCGGCGGCGCGCCGGGTGCCGGACCGATCGGCGACCTCGGCCAGCGCGGCGGTCGCCCCGGCGTCCACGATCGCGCCGAGGTCGCGGCGCAGGTCGCCGTGCCCGGCCGGGGTGGCGCGGGCCGGCGTCGCGGCGGTGGCCGGGGCGGCCACCACCAGGGACAGGGCGGTGAGCGCCAGCACGGCGGTGATCCGTCGGATACGCACGCGGTCTCCCTTCTCGATGCCGCGCCCGGACGCGCGGCCTGCCTGCGATCCTGCGCGGCGCGCGCCGCGGCCGAACCCTCCGCCAGGACGATCTGACCCGGAGACGATCCGGGGGTCCATCATGGACGCCGGTCGGGGCAGGAAGGGGCCGCTTTTCCGGGGTCATCGGTGGTGACCTGGTACGACCGGATCAGGGATGTCCCGGACGCGGCGGGCGGGTGGCCCGGCCGGACCGGGCGCCGCCGCGATCGCCGCCGCCGGCGCGCCACGGGCGGTAAGGCATCGGTAAGACCGGCTGCGCTGCAATGAGATCCGACCCAGACGGTGGCGCCGGCTCCGGCGCCCTGGCTACCCGGAGGATCACATGCCATCAGGTCTCGCCCGGCAACCGTTACGTCGCGTGCTGCGCGGCACGCTTGTCGCTCTGCTCGGCGGTGGCGCCGCCGTCGTCGTCGCGGCCACCCCGGCCTCGGCGGCGACCTGCCCGACCAGCACACCGCCCTACGGCGCGGAGCTGTGCAGCGGTTCGGTCTGGCTCGGTTCGGAGCGGATCATCGTGGACGGCGGCAAGCCCATCTCGACGGCGGGCCGGATCCACCGGCACCTCATCGTCGCGGACAAGTACCAGCAGCGCGGCGCCTTCCTCGCCGTCTATCCGGACGAGAGTCCCGACACCGGCCGGGCGATCGCCTACCGCGATCCGGACGGCTATGTGGGAGACGCCGGCCACCACGACATCTACTACCCCGTGAAGCACATCCGCTTCTGCCACGACGCCGTGCAGCAATGCATCACGTTGTTCTGACGACCGGTATCCCGGCGTACGGCACCGCTCACCGTGCCGCCCGGGTCTCATCGCAGGGAGAGAGATGCTCGGCAGACGCGCCATGACCACCCGCCTGGCCGCCGTCGGAGCGGCCGTCGCCGTGGCGACCATGTCGGGGGCGGCTCCGGCACTCGCGGCGAGCGACAACTACATTCTCAACGCGCCGCAGTACACCAACACCTATGTCAAGATCGGCGTCATCCACGAGTGGGAGGCCGATCAGGGACTGTACGACGGGCTGCTCCCGCCCGGGCGGACCACGGAGGACATGTGGCACTGGGACCACGGGACCGGCGTCTGGATCGGTGACGGCTACTGCGCGCAGGTCCGGATCCGCGGGACTCGCAGCGCCCCGTGGGAGCGTGCCGGCCCGGACGTGGTCGGACCGCGCCAGTTCGCTGTCGGCATCGGCTCGTATTGGGCCATCTCGCCGTATCGGTGCTGAGCCGGATCCGCGCCGGTCGCGCGCCCGGCCGCCCGCCGGGCCGGGTACCGCAACCGCCGGTCAGCGCCGGGGCGAGACCGTGCGGGCGCGGCGGCGAGTATCCCCCCGATCCGGGCGGCGGGCCGGGGCGCGGCGGTGATCAGGGGCGGGGGCGGACCCTGGACATGTCGGCGGGCCGGGACCTGTCGACGTACTTGGGGGTCCGCATCTCGTCGGCGCGCAGCGGCGCGAGCGCCGCGTCGATCCCGTCCATGATCAGCCGGGTGGCGCGCATCGCCTGGGCGCCGGGTGTCCCGGTGACCGCGGTCAGGTCGACCGGGACGCCGAAGCCGACCTTGACCACCGGGCGGCGCAGCAGCGCGCGCAGCAGGGCGCGGCCGATGTTCTTCGGAGCCTCGTAGGGCAGCACGGCGTGCGCTCCCCACTGCGCGACCGGCAGGACCGGCGCGCCGGACATGGCGGCCATCCGGGCGACGCCGGTCTTTCCGCGTTCCGGCCACATCCAGGGGTCGAGGCCGATGCGGCCCTCGGGGTAGAGCAGGACGGCGGCGCCGTCCTTGAGCGCCTGGGCGGCGGCCGGGAGGGCGTCGGCGACCCGGGCGGTGCCGCGGTCGACGCGGATGTGTCCGCAGGCGCGCAGGGCGGCGCCGACGATCGGGGCGTCGAACAGCCCGCCGGTGATCATGATGCGGGGAGCGAGGCCGGCCCGGTGGCAGGCAGCGACCATGATCAGCGGGTCGACCGGGCTGACGTGGTTGGCGGCCAGGATGATCGGCCCGGTACGCAGCTCGGCCGGCACCTGGCCGATCACCCGCAGCCGGCAGATCGGGAGAACCACCCAGGGGGAGAGGGCGAGCAGCAGCCGCCACAGCAGCGGCGGCCGCCAGGTAGTAGACGTACTCATAGGCGGGCCATGATGGCATGTCCGGGGTGGGCCGATCCATCCGCGGCGGGACCGGCGTGAGCATTGTCGCCGATCGCGGCCGTCTGCCCCGGCGGGCATGGCTGTGCGCGGTGTGCCTCTTCGCCGTCCCCGCTCGGGCACGTCGCGGGAGCGGGGCACGGCTGCCGGCGGTGCTAGCGTGGGAGCGGCGCCGCGGTGCGGTTGCCCCGGACGAGTTGCGTGTCGTACCCGGCCTGACAAGACGACCGCCTGGTGGGGTGAGTTGTCATGGCCTGGACCGTGCTCGTCGTCTCCGGTCTGCTCGAGGCGGCCTGGGCGATCGCCCTGGATCGCAGCGCCGGTTTCTCCCGCCCCCTCCCCACGGTGATCTTCGGGGTGGCGTTGACGCTGAGCATGCTGGGTCTGGGGTATTCGTTGCGGACGATCCCGGTCGGCACCGGCTATGCGGTGTGGGTCGGCATCGGCGCGGTCGGCACCGCGGTGGTGGGGATGGTCGCGCTCGGCGAGAACGCCTCGCTGCTGCGGATTCTGTGTTTGCTGCTGGTGGTGGGCGGCGTGGTGGGATTGAAGTACGCCCACTGACCGCACCGGTGTCACGACCGGTCGCATCGAGAACCGGTGCGGGCCGGCGAGCTCCGGACCCGTCGGCCGGCGCGCGCGGATCGTCACACGGCTGCTCCACGCTCGGCGGGCGGCGCCGCCGGGCGTCTCACAGCCGGATCAGGTCGGCGACCTGCTCGGCAAGCCCGGGGGAGAATAAGACGTGCCCCATTCCGGGTACGACGTGCAGGCGCGCGCCGGGGATGGCGGCGGCCAGGGCCTCGCCGTGAGCGAGCGGGAAGACCGGGTCGTGGTCGCCGTGCACGATCGTGGTCGGGGCGGTGATCGACGACAGCGGGGCGAGCCGGTCCGGGGCGAAGGTGTGGCCGGCCCGGTGGTGGTTGGCGGCCGCGGCCGGATCGGTGGCCCGCGACCATGCCCGTTCCAGCATCGCGCGGGCGGCGGCCTCGTCGAACGGGCGGACCGGTCCGTTGAAGAGGCGGAACAGTGCCACGTCGGACTCCACGCCCGGCGGCATGCCGGCGGCCAGATGGGCGAGGAAGGCGGGCTCCGGCGGTGGCAGGTCGCCGGGGGCGGGCGGCTGTCCGGCGCGCGCGGGTCCGGAGCGGTGGCCCATGAGGGTGCTGGTCAGCACGGTCAGCGAGCGCACCCGGGCGCTCGCGTGCACGGCCAGCCACTGCGCGATCATGCCGCCCATGGAGAAGCCGGCCACGTGCGCGGCGGCTAGCCCGTAGCCGTCCAGCACGGCCAGGCAGTCGGCGGCCAGGTCGGCGATCGCGTACGGATGGGTGTCGAAGTCGACGGTGCTCGATCGGCCGGTGTCCCGGTGGTCGAAGCGGATCACCTGGACGCCGCGGGCGACGAGCCGGGCGATCAGCGGGTCCGGACAGGTGATGCCCTGCGCGGACGCACCCATGATCAGCAGCAGGGGCGGGTGGGCGGGGTCGCCGATTCGTTCGGTCCACAGCCGCAGCGGGCCGGAGGACACGAAGCGCTGGTGCGTGTGCGGCATGGCCAGCACCGTATCGTCGCGATCGACGTGCGTCGCGGCTATTTCCCGGCCGGCCTCGCGTGCGCGGGTCCCGTCGTGTCGGTCAGCTCTCACGCGCCGATCCGGACACCTCCATTCCTAGAATCCTAGGATGGCTTAGAGGCGGTGCGGCAAGCCGCACCGACAACCGCCGAAGGACGGCTTCGCCGACAACCCGAAACCTTTCTCGTGCGCGATGGCGCCCCGGACCGCGTCGCCGGCCGCTACCGGCCCACCCGTAGTTTCCAGACCAAGAACAACGTTGAGCAGTTGATCTAGGCCGGGACCTGGAGCGATCGCCTGAAGAAGGTGGGCCGCCGGGCGTCCACTCCCCGGTTTCTCGTCGTTCCGGCATGTGGGATGCGCGACCGGAGGCTCACGCGGCTACTCGAGCCGGTTGAGAGGGCGGCCTTGGATCCGGGCGGCCAGCTCGGGGTCGATCTGGTGGAGCACACCGGCGGGCTGTGGGCGGACGATCACCGGAAGGCCGTCCGCGCGTTGCGCGTGCTCGGCGTGGGCCTGCTCGACGGCGTCCGGGTAGGCCTGGGCTTTCTCGTGCGCGGCGAGCGCGCGGTAGATGCTGGCCACGCTCGGGTTGCGGCCCTTGCGCTTGCCGGTCGGGATGACCAGGTCGGGCTGGATCTTCTCGACGGTTTCGCCGTTGGCGCGGCGGCGCAGCACGGTGTGCAGCATGTCGTCGGTGATGACCGGGGGCCGGCCGCCGTGCTTACCTTGGCGGGCGGCGGCGTCGAGGCCTTCGAGGGTGCCTTCGCGAATGTTGTCGCGTTCGGTCTCGGCCAGGGCGGCGAAGAACGCGAACAGGATCCGGCCCGGTCGGGTCGTAGATGCCGGGCAGCGGGCCGGCGAGCATCTCCAGGACCAGGCCGTGGGCGACGAGGTGGTCGGCGAGGGCGGTGAGTTCGGCGGCGTCGCGGCCGAGGCGTTTCATCTCGTTGACGGTGAAGATGACCCGGCAGTGCGGGGCGTGGGCCTTGATCTCGCGGGCCAGCGCGAGGGCGGCCTCGAACTGCGGCCGGACCCGCATTCGGGTGGCAATCTTCTCGGAGAAGATCTTGTCGCGGGGGATGCCGTGCGCGGCGAGTGCGTCCAGCTGTGACTGGAGTTCCTGGGTCAGGGTGCTGCATCGGGCGTACCCGATCCGGATGTCTGCCGCCGGGGTGTCCGGGGGCAGGGGCGTCGGCGGCGGCGTGCCCGGCCGCCAGGGCTGTCCGGGCCCGCGGTCGGCCGGGGTCAGTACCCGCAGCGCTTTGCCCAGCCGGCCGACCTTGGTGAACCGGCCGGTGTGGTACGAGGACGCAACCACGCCGGACCGGGACCGGCACGGCGACCCGGGCTGCGCCTGACACCGCGGGCACGGATGCCGCTCGACTTATCCGGCATCACGCGAGTCGGATTCACGGTTCTCATCGACGACCATCCCCAGATGCTTGCACAAACATTTCTCAGAACCCCCTCACGGCGCGCTTGCGTGAGAACGGGTTTTGAGAACAAAACCGGTCCGAAACCGCGGTTCAGGGGCTGGATCATCAACTTGCTCTCACAATGGACCGTTTATGCGAACGGTCCATTGTGTGGTGGGTGTTCACACCGCGGCGCGGTCGTCAGCGGGGCGGCGGCGCAGGCCGGTCTGGGTGAGGGCGGGTGGGGTGTACGCGATGTCGAGGGTGCCCGGGTCGACGCCGGGTGCGACGACCTCGTCGATGCGGTCGAGGGTGTCGTCGTCGAGGGTGGCGCCGGCGCCGGCGAGCAGGTCGTCGAGGTGGGCCATGGTGCGCGGGCCGATGATCGCCGAGGTGACGGCGGGGTGGCTGATGACGAAGGCCACGGCCAGGTGGGTGAGGGACAGGCCGGCGTCCTCGGCGATCGGGACGAGTCGTTCGACGGCCTCGTGGTTGCGGGGGTCGGTCATGTGGTTGGGCACCCAGTGCATCCGCCCGGCCGAAGGCTGTTCGCGGCCGGCACGGAAGCGGCCGGTGAGCAGGCCCGACGCCAGAGGGCTCCAGGTCAGTACGCCCATCCCGTAGCGTTCGCAGACGGGCAGCACGTCACGTTCGATGCCGCGGTTGAGGATCGAGTAGGTGGGCTGTTCGGTGCGGAACCGTGCCAGCCCCCGGCGTTCGGAGGTCCATTGGGCTTCCACGATCTCGGCGGCCGGCATGCTGGAGTGGCCGATTGCGCGGATCTTGCCGGCCCGCATCAGGTCGGTCAGGGCGGCGAGGGTCTCCTCGATGTCGGTGCCGGGTTCCGGGTGATGGACCTGGTAGAGGTCGATGTGGTCGACGCCGAGGCGCCGCAGGGAGTCCTCCAGCGCGGTGACGATCCAGCGGCGGGAGTTGCCGCGCCGGTTCGCATCGGCGCCCATGGCGCCGTTGAACTTGGTGGCGAGCACGACGTCGTCGCGGCGGCCTTTGAGGGCTGTGCCGACGATGCGTTCGGTCTCGCCCTCGCCGCCGTAGACGTCGGCGGTGTCGATGAAGTTGATACCGGCGTCGAGGGCCCGGTGGATGATCCTGGCGCAGTCGTCGGGATCGGGGTTGCCGAACGGGGCGAACATCATGGTGCCCAGGCAGTAGGGGCTGACCTGGATGCCGGTGCGGCCGAGGGGGCGCATGCGCATGTGACTATTTGTCCTTTGCCGGTGGGGGGTGGTCCGGGGCGGACGGCTGGGCCGCCCCGGACCGGGGTGGGGTGGGTCAGCCGGCGTAGGCCACGGCGACGTCGAGGACCCAGGTGACGCCGAACCGGTCGGTGAGCATCCCGAAGCCGGGCGCCCACTGCGAGGGGCCGAACTTCTCGATGATCTCGGCGCCGTCGGCGAGCTTGTCCCACAGCGCGCGGACCTCGTCGGCGGTCTCACCACGCACGGAGACGAAGAACCGCTCGCCGGTCAGCGTCATGCCGTGCTCGCGGGTCGTTCCAGCCGGCGCGGCCGCGGCGGGTGCCTGGCTGGGCACGTCGTAGGCCATGATGCTGAACCCGTTGTCGGCGGTGACCTGACCGAAGACGACCTTGTCGGCGTCCGGGAGCTCCTTGGGCATACCGAAGTCGCCGTACGCGACGACGGTGAGGTGGCCGCCGAAGACGGACTGGTAGAACTCCAGCGCCGCGCGGGCATCGCCGCGGAAGTTCAGGTGCGTGGTGGTGGTGATGGCCATGCGGGACTCCTTGGTGATGGTTCTCGGCCGGATCGGCCTGAAATGGGGTGGTTGATCCTCAAGTGCGGTAACCAGAGCACGGTGATCGTGGGGCCGGATCGATGGACCCGGCCGAGGGCTCTCAGATGGCCAGCAGGACGGTGCTGACGATCAGGCTGCCGACGATGTTGTAACTGCCGGAGATCGCCGCGTAGAGCAGCGGTCGCGGGAAGTTGGGGTTGATGGCGATGGTGACCGTGTTGGCGGTGAGGTACCCGACGCCGATGATCAGGCCGAACACCAGCGCGTCGCGGTAGGTGTCGATGTTCAGCGCGGCGAACAGGATCGCGCTGGTGACCGTGATGATCAGGCTGGTCAGCGGCGGCCCGGCGAGGAACAGCGGCGTCGAGGGCGCCTTCGCGCCGGGGTCACGGCCGAGGGACCGGTTGTACGCCTGGGGGAACAGGGCCGCGAACCAGAGGCCGCCGAGCAGGGTCAGGGCGATAAAGCCGACCAGGATCCCGAGCCAGTTGAGATCGCCCAGAACATCGAACATGTGTTTCTCCGTACGTCAAAGAGGGATGAGCGGTCACGGCGTCCACCCGAGCACCGTGCTCGACCGGCTCGAGAGCAAGATTCGCAGCAGTAGGTGCCAGGGAGTGACACCTACTGCTGACAGAATCAGGTTCATGCCGAAAACGTCTGCCCGCCTGCTGGCCCTGCTGTCGTTGCTGCAGACCCGCCGGGACTGGTCCGGCACCGTCCTGGCCGACCGCCTGGACATCAGCCTGCGCACCGTGCGCCGCGACGTCGACCGGCTGCGCGAGCTCGGCTACCCCATCGCCGCGGTCAAAGGCCCGGACGGCGGCTACCGGCTCGGCGCCGGCACCGAACTGCCCCCGCTGCTGTTCGACGACGACCAGGCCGTGGCGCTCACCATCGCGCTGCAGACCACCGCCACCACCCTCGGCAGCGGGCTCGCCGAAGCCGCCGAACGGGCGCTGAACACCATCCGCCAGGTGATGCCCTCCCGGCTACGGCACCGCATCGCCGCACTCGACGTCACCGCCGTGCAGCGGCCCACCACACGGCCGGCCGCCCCGGTCGACACCGGCGTACTGCTCACCGTCAGCGCCGCCGCACGCGCCCAGGAAATCCTGCGATTCGACTACGGCTCCGACGACACGAAACCCCCGCGCCGCACCGAACCACACCACGTCGTCACCTGGGACGGACGGTGGTACCTCATCGCCTGGGACCTCGACCGCAACGACTGGCGCACCTTCCGCATCGACCGGATCAATCCGCGCACCCCCCACGGGCCACGCTTCCAGCCCCGGGCGCTGCCTGCCACCGACGTCGCCACGTACGTCACCGGCGTCTTCCGCGGGTCCGGGGACGCCTCGGGGAACTGGCCGTGCCAGGGCACGGTGCTGCTGGACCTGCCGGCCGCCACCGTGGCCCTCTACACCCGCGACGGCGTCGTCGAACCGATCACCCCCGACCGCTGCCGGCTCACCCAGGGATCCTGGTCCTGGACCAGCCTCGCCGCCACCATCGCCCGCTACGACGCCGACATCGAGGTCATCGGCCCCGACGAACTGACCGACGCCTTCGTGCACCTCGCCCGCCGCTTCACCCGCACCACAACAGGCCGCCCGCGATCATGACGGCACCCTCGCGACCCGCAACGGCCGGTAGCCGTCGGTGTCGAGCTGGGCGAGTTCGCCGTCGATGTCGACGGAGTGCGTGCCGTAAAAGTGCACGTTCTCGTGGTGGGCCGGCCAGATGTGCGCCAGGACCTCGTCATCGACCTGGCGGCCGGTCCGGCGCAGGGTGGCCACGCCGAGCCCGTGGTACTCGGTAGACCAGCAGACGATCGCGTTGGTGGCCAGACATCTGTTCGGTCTGCTGCTCGTGGTGACGGCGCCGCAGCGCCCCTTCGCCGGCGCGTGGGTACCGGTCCAGGACGTCGGCACGCGGCCTGGTCCGGTACAGGGTGATCTTCCCGAGGTCGCGGATCCGCGGGGACAGTTGTTTGCCGACCAGGTCGAACAGGGCGAAGTTCGCCAGGGTGGCGCCGTGGGTGTCGGTGGCGTGCTCGAAGACCGGCAGGTCGGTGGGGTCGCCACAACACCACCACCTGAGCATCGACCATCGAAACGGGACGGGACGCTACGGCCCTGATCAGAGCATGGTCAACCCTCAATCCTCAGCGTTGTTCTTGGTCTGAAAACTACGGGCGGCCCCTACCGCGGTGCCATTATGGCGGTGGCCGCATCCATGAGACGGACCGCGCGTGCGGCCCGGGACGGATCGGAGCCGCGATGACGTTCACCCACCGGTTCGCGACACGAGCGGACCTGCCCGCGTTGCTGGCGCTGATCGACGCCGCGATCGCGGAACTGCAGAAGGACTTCCTGGACCGGCGGCAGATCGCGTCGAGCCGGGCCATCATGGGGCTGGACACGGCGCTGGTCGACGACCGTACGTATTTCGTCGTGGAGTCCGGCGGCCGGATCGCCGGATGCGGCGGCTGGAGCCGCCGGGCGACGCTCTACGGCGGCGACCATTCGGCCGGCCGCGACGCGGCGCTGCTGCAACCGGGCCAGGACCCCGCGAAGGTACGGGCGATGTACACCCATCCGGACTTCGCGCGCCGGGGTGTCGGGCGCCTGATCCTGTCGCTGAGCGAGGCGGCGGCCGCGGCGGAGGGGTTCACCGTGCTGGAGTTGATGGCGACGCTCTCGGGTGAGCCGCTCTATCGCGCGGCGGGTTTCGTGCCGGTCGAGCGGCTGCACGACGATGCCGGGGGAGTGCCGGTGCCGCTGGTGCGGATGCGTAAGCCGATCGTGGCGGGGCCGCGGTAGGCCGGTGCCCGCGGCGTTGCCCGGTGCGGCGCGGTTGTCGGCGTGCCGGCCGTGCCGGGAGCGGTGGTGGTTCAGGTGGCGGCGTCGAGGGCGGCTTTGACCAGGGCGAGCGCGGTCTCGGGTGGGATGCCGAGGGCTCGGGTGGTTGCGGCGTAGGCGGTGGCGGCTTGCTGGGCGCGCTGGGAGGTGCCGGTGGCGCGGGCGGTGATGACGGTGCCGAGGCGGCCGCGGGTGTCGACGAGGCCGGCTTGTTCGAGTTCTCTGTAGGCGCGGGCGACGGTGTTGGCGGCCACGCCGAGGTCGGTGGCGAGGTGGCGGACCGGGGGGAGTTTGGTGCCGGCGGGCAGGGTGCCGTCGGCGGCGAGGGCGGCGATCTGCAGCCGGATCTGTTCGTAGGGGGCGGTCGGGGAGGTGGGGTCGATGGTGATGTTCATCAGATCAGCTTCGGTGGGGTGTTGCCGGCGGCGGTGATGGCGCGCCGCAGGGGGACCAGGGCGAGCAGGGCGGCGCCGGTGACGAAGAAGATGATCAGGGAGATGATGCCGAGGCGGTAGCTGCCGGTGAGTTGGAAGATCAGGCCGAAGAAGAGTGGGCCGAGCCAGCTGGTGCCTTTGTCGCTGATTTCGTAGAAGCCGTAGTACTCGCCTTCGCGGCCGTGCGGGATGAGTTGGGAGAACAGGCTGCGGCTGAGGGCCTGGCTGCCGCCCATGACCAGGCCGATGCCGGCGCCCAGCAGCATGAACGGTACGGGGGCGCGGGCGGGTAGCCAGAATGCGGCGGTGACGACGGCGAGCCAGAGGGCGAGGCTGATCAGGATGGTGTTGCGGGCGCCGATGCGTCGGGCGAGCGCGCCGAGCAGCAGGGCGCCGCCGAAGGCGAGGAATTGCACGATGAGGATCGTGATGATCAGGGTGGATTGGTCGAGGTGGAGTTCTTCGGTGCCGAATTGGCTGGCCAGCGAGATGATCGTCTGGATGCCGTCGTTGTAGATCAGGTAGGCGCCGAGGAAGGCGAGGGTGAGCGGGTAGGCGCGCAGGGCGGTGAGGGTGTGCCGTAGTTGGCGGAAGCCGTCGGTGAGTACGTTGCCGCGGGTGTTGCTGCTGTGTGCGCCGGGGTGTTCGCGCAGCCAGAGCAGCGGTAGCAGGGTGAAGCCGGCCCACCAGATGCCGGCGGAGACGATGGCGTAGCGGGCCAGGTCGAGGGTGCGTTGCGGGTTGTCGTGCTGGCTGAGGGTGGTGACGGCGATGAGGTTGAGCAGCAGCAGGATGCCGCCGCCGAGGTAGCCGATGCCCCAGCCGAGGCTGGAGACGCGGTCGCGGTCGTCGGGGCCGGTCAGTTGGGGCAGGAAGGAGTGGTAGACGACGATGGAGGCGCCGAAGGCGATGTTGGCGATCAGAAAGAGCGCGCCGCCGAGCAGGTAGCGTTCGCCGGTGACGAAGACCATCGCGACGGTGGCGGCGGCGCCGAGGAAGGCGGCGCCGGCCAGCAGGGGTTTCTTGCGGGGGGCGCGGTCGGTGATGGCGCCCATGATGGGCAGGACGACGACGGTCAGCAGGACCGACAGGGACACCAGGTAGGGGAAGTAGGAGCCGGCGGCGATGGTGATGCCGAGCGGGTGCACGGCGGCGTCGCAGTCGTCGGCGTCGATGGCGCAGCCGGCGGCCTGTTCGGTGACGCTGGTCAGGAACGGGCCGAGGAAGACGGTGATGACGGTGGTGGAGAACGCCGAGTTGGCCCAGTCGTAGAGGTACCAGCCGGTGCGTTCGCGTCGACCGGCGGGGGTGGGTGTCGGGGTGCCGGTGACGGCCATCGTGTGCTCCCGGGGTGTGGTTCGGTGCGCGCACATGATGTCATCCGTGGGCGGTGCGGGCGAGATGCCGATCACCGGGGGTCGGGTGTCCACCAGCGGGCGAGGGCGCTGACGGCGGGGTCGTCGCTGGCGGCGAGGGTGGTCCAGGGGTCGGCGCCGTCGGGGATGTCGATGCCGGCGTGGTCGGCCAGTGCGGCCGGGTCGACCGGTTCGTGCGGGGGTTGGTAGGTGTCGGGGTCGCCGAGGGTGGCGGTGTCGATCCAGGGGAAGCCGTCGACGGGTTCGGGCAGCTCGTCGACGTGCAGCGGGGGTGGGAAGTCGTCGCCGGCGGTGTCGCCGGGTGCGGGTGGGTCGGCGGGGTGCTCGTGGTCGGGTGCGGGTGGGTCGGTGGGGTGCTCGTGCGGGTCGGGGCCGAGGTCTTCCTCGGGTGCGGGGGTGTCGGCCGGTTCGTGGATGCCGGGCAGGTCGTCGTGGTCGGTGAGGCCGGGCAGGTCGTGGTCGTCGAAGTCGCCCCAGTGGTCGGTCATGACTGCCCTTCGTCGAGTGGTGCCGGGGTCAGGGCGCGTGCCCGTAGCAGGGCTTCGTCGGCCTGGTGTAGTCGTGTGCGTACCGTGTCGAGCTCGTGTTGTGCGGCGGCGCGGCGTTTGGCGCGGCCGGCGGTGTCCTCGGCGGCGGCCGCGTCGATCTCGGCGATCTGGGTGTCGAGGTCGCGCAGGCGGCGCCCGGCGGCGTCGTCGAGGGCGAGTGACAGGGCGTACTGCAGGTCGGTGAATCGGACGGTGATCTCGTCGGTGAGGGCGGCGCGGGCTTCGGTGAGCACGTCGCGTAGCCAGGTGCGGGCGTGTTGGCGGTCGGTGTGGACGCGGCGGCGGTAGAGGACGTAGCCGCCGGCGGCCAGGCCGAGGCCGAGGCCGGCGGCGGGGATGAGCAGGCCGCCGGCGGCGGCGCCGAGCACGGACAGGCCGGCGGCGGCGCCGCGGCCGGCCATGAAGGCGATGCCGCCGGCGGACAGGGCGATGAGCAGGTTGTCGCCGGAGCCGTCGCGTGGTG
Organism: Actinoplanes teichomyceticus ATCC 31121; assembly: GCF_003711105.1. Taxonomy (NCBI): domain Bacteria; kingdom Bacillati; phylum Actinomycetota; class Actinomycetes; order Micromonosporales; family Micromonosporaceae; genus Actinoplanes; species Actinoplanes teichomyceticus. Next base: position 4,054,118 of record NZ_CP023865.1, on the reverse strand, counting down.
GGGTGGCGGTCACGGCGTGGCGCAGGGTGGCGTTGACCTTGCCGAGCACGGTGTCGCGTTCGCCGGGTTCGCAGGCGCTGGTCAGTACGGTGTCGGTGACCTGGGTGAAGGTGTGTTCTAGGTGTTCGGACAGGGTGGCGGCGGTGGCCTGCAGGTGCAGGTCGAGGTGGTCGGGCAGGTGGGTGAGCTGGTCGCCGCGCATGGTGTCGATGCTGGTGGTGATCTGGTGTTGGATGTCGGTGATGTGGCCGCGCAGGGTGCCGACGGTTTCCACCCGGGCGCGTTGGATCTCGGCGTTGAGCAGCAGGGTCCATTGGCGGGTCTGGCTGCGGCGGCGGTCGGCCAGGGCGGCGCGTTGGGCGCGTAGCCGGGCCTGGTGGGCCGGGTCGGCGGTGGTGGCGTGCAGTTTCGCGGTGGCCAGGGTGTGCAGGCGGGCCAGTTCGCCGCGGGCGGCGCGCAGCACGTTGGCCAGTTGCAGTTGGTGGCCGCGCCCGGCGAGTTCGACCAGGGCGTGTTGCAGGCCGGGGATGCGGGAGGCGTCGGCGAGGGCGTTGCGGGTGTCGGGGCCGGCGGTGAGGGCGAGTTCGGCCAGCCGGGCGGAGACCGGGTACCAGGGGGCGGCGGCGAAGCGGGGGGCGTGGGCCTGCAGCAGGGTGTGGTTGTCCTCGGCGATGCGCCGCCACTGGGGGTAGGCGTCGATCTTGGTGAGGGTGAAGATGACGGCGTCGATGCGTTCGGCGGCTCGGGCGAGGAAGTCGAGTTCCGGTTGGGACAGCGGGGCGGAGGCGTCGGCGACGAACAGCAGCGCGGTGGCGCGGCGTACCGCGTCGAGGGCGACGGTGGCGTGGGCGGGGTCGAGGCCGCCGGCGCCGGGGGTGTCGAGCAGGCTCAGGTATTGCAGTAGCGGCGCGGGGTGGGTGATGTCGATGCGCCGGGCGCGACGGCGCGCGGCGGTGAAGGCGGTGAGGTCGTCGGCGGGCACGGGTGCGCCGCCGTCGCTGAGCCAGGCGTGGGCGGTGTAGGTGGGGCCGGGGGTGATGTGCAGGTAGGTGGCGGTGGTGACGCCGGCGCCGACCGGGGACAGGCCGGGGGCGCCGAGCAGGGCGTTGACCAGGGAGCTTTTGCCGCGTTTGGTTTCGCCGACGACGACCACGCCGGGGCGGGTGAGCTGGGTGTGGCGTAGCTGGGCGAGGTCGGCGGCGGCGTCCATGTCGGTGGTGCGCAGGTAGGCCAGGGTGTCGCGGATCGCGGTGTCCATGACGGTGGTCAGCTCGCGCATCGGCGTACCTCCTGGGCCAGTAGCTGGTATCCGCGGTGGGCGATGTGGGCCAGGCGGGCCTGGGCGGGTCCGGCGCCGTCGACGGCGTAGGCGCGCCAGCCGGCGGCGGCGGTGATCGCGGCGGCGGCCAGTTCGTCGGGGGCGGCGTGCGGCAGTTGCAGCACGGTGCGCGGGTCGTCGCTGGTGGCCAGGCGGATCAGGTCGGTTTCGCGGTCGGCCGGTAGCGTGACGGCGCCGGTGGCGGCGCGCTGTGCGGCGTCGAGCAGTCGTAGCCGGTGGTAGGCGGGGTCGCGGAGCGCGGTTTCGAGGCGGTCGCGGACGGCGGCGCGCAGTCGTGGGTCGCTGGTGTGTCCGGCGATGCGTTCCAGGCGGGTCAGGGCCCATCCGGCTTTGATGGCGTCGGCGCGCCAGCTGAAGCATTGGCGCAGGGTGTGGTGCAGGCGGGGCAGGCCGGAGGCGGCCAGCAGCCGGCGGACGAGTTCGCCGGTGCTCAGGTGTGGCTCGGCGGCCAGCTGGGCGCAGGCGTAGCCGATGCCGTACAGGTCGAGGCGGGTCAGCAGCCGTTCGCGGCGTTCGGCGTCGAGCGGGGCCGGCAGGGTGCGGAACAGGTCGACGGAGGTCAGCAGCAGGCGCAGGTCGGGGCCGGGCAGGGTGGCCAGGCGGGTGAGGCTGTCGCGGTCGGCGCCGGTGAGGCGTCCGGCGCCGGCGGTTTCGGCGAGCAGGCCGGCCAGGGGTACGACGTCGCTGACGGTGCGGTGCAGCAGGCGGGCCTGGTCGGCGGCGAGCGGGACGGCGATCGGCCACGGGTCGTCGGGGCCGCCGGCGAGGGTGTCGATTTTGGCGAGGACGCCGAGGGCGTTGACGGGGCTGGCGGCCAGGCGGGCGGAGGCGTCGTGGAAGGCGTGCAGGGCGTGCACGTCGTCGGCGCGTACGGCTTGGGTGAACACGTAGATGACGGCTTCGGCGGCGGCGATCTCGCTGGTGGAGTCGGCGTCGATGCCGTCGTCGAAGGGGGCGTGGCCGACGGCGTGCCGGGCGCGGCGGCTGGAGGCGTGGTCGGTGGAGGACAGGCCGGGGGTGTCGACGACGGTGAGCTCGCGCAGCCGGTCGTCGGTGAGGGTGACGTCGAGGTAGGCGATGGTGGTGGCGGGTACGCCCAGGCGTGCCGGGATCATGCCGTCGTCGTCGAGCGGCAGGCTGCGCCGGTTGCCGTCGCGGGTGACGATGTCGACGCGGTCGGCGGGGCCGTACCGGAAGCGGGTGACGACTCTAGTGCATTCGCCGGCGGCGGTCGGGGCGACGCGCCGTCCGATGAGGGCGTTCACTAGTGTCGACTTTCCGGCTTTCAGGCGGCCGGCGATGGCGACGCGTAGCGGCTCGTGGAGACGTTCGCCGATCTGTCGTACCTGGCCACCAGCACCGGAACCAAATTCCGTGACGATCTCGTGACACAGCGTAGCCAGCCGGCTGCTGAGCGGGCCGGTCACCACGACTCGTCAGCCGAGCACACCGTCAGCGACAATGTGCAGAACGCGGCAGTCGGCGTCACGTACGGGGCCTTTCTCGTGGGGCAGCCGGACCGGCATCCGGCCCGCAGCACAGCCTACGGATGCCGGCGCCGCGCCGGGGATCCCGCGTTCGTGCCAGGCAAGGAGGACACTAGTGGCGGACGAGCCTTACCTGGCCGCATCCTCCACTCTGCGTCACGGCCCGGCCCTCGTCGTGCTCACCGGCCCGCCCGGCTGCGGTCGCAGCACCCTGCTGCGCCGGATCGCCCAGGCGGTGCCCGGCCCGGTGCACGCCGGAGGCGGACTGGCCATGCTCGCCACCGTGCCCGCCCTGGCGCTCTCCCGCGCGGTACGCGCCCGGCTGCCCGGCCACGACGTGCCCCTGCTGGCCGAGGCGGTCCGCTCCCGCGTCCGCGGTGGCCTGCTGGTCCTCGACGACCTGCAGCACTGCGACCCGGCCACCGTCGCCGCCCTGACACACCTGGCGCGGCACTGCCGGGTGCTGGTCGCGCTGCGCACCCCGCACCGGCTCGGTGACGACACGCACCGGGCGCTGCGCGCCGCCGCGACCGCATGGCTGACCGTGGCGCCGCTGTCGGCCGAGCAGGCCGGCGCGCTGGCCCGGCGCACCGCCGCACGCCTGGACGACGCCACCGTCGCCGCGGTCACCGCCCGCGCCGGCGGCAACCCCCTGGCGATCATCGCGCTGGCCCGGCAGGCCGTCGCCGGGCGCGCCGCGCCCGGCGACGTCGACCAGCTCGCGTACGCCATCGCCACCGCCCTGGCCGACCTGCCGCGGCCGGCACGCACCGCGCTGGCCGCGCTCGGACTGCTGGGCCGGCCCGCCGCGGCCACCCTGCTCGGCCCCGGCGCCACCGACCTGCTGGCCGCCGGGCTGGTGCAGGCCGAACCCGGCGGCGCGCTGACACCGGTGTCGGCGTACGTGGCCGAGACCGCCGCCGGGCTGCTGGACCCGGCCGCGCGCACCGAGCTGCACCAGCGGCTGGCGCAGCTGACCCCACCGGCCGAAGCGGCCCGGCACCTGGCCGCCGCCGGCGACCACGCCGGCGCGTACCGGCAGGCCCTGGCCGCCGCCGACGCGGCCACCGGCGGCGAACGCGCCGCGCTGCTGCTGTTCGCCTGCGGCCTCGACACCTCGATCGACCTGCGGGTACGCCTGGCCGCCGCGGACGCCGCGCTGATCGCCGGACGTCCCGGCGACGCCGCCGCCGTGCTCGCCGCCGCCGGGGCGCGCCCCGGCGGCGCCGCCGCGCCGCTGGCCCTGGAAGTCGCCGTGCTGCACGGCGAGGCGCTGCTGCAGGACGGCCGGACACCCGCCGCGCACGACGCCGTGCGCGGCGTACCGGACACCGCGCCGGCCACGGTCGTGGCCGCCCGCGACCGGGTGCTGCTGCTGGCCGCCCTGGCCACCACCCCGATGGCGGCGCTGGAGACAGCCGACAAGATCGCCGCCCGGCATCCGGCGCCGCCACCGGGCGTGGCCGCCGCGCTGGCCGCCGTACGCGCCGCGCACCGCAGGCCCGGCTGGGACCGCGAGCTGGCCGCCGCCGCCGAGACCGGCGACCCGCTGATCGCCCGGTGGAGCGCCTGGCTGCTGGTGGAAACCCTGGCCGCCGACGCCCGGCTGCTCGACGCGGCCACCGCGGCGCGCAGCGCCGCGCGGGCTGCCGGGGCCGCGCTCGCCTACGGCTGGCAGACCCGGTTCGCCGCCGCCGCCGACTGGGCCCTGGCCCTGCACGGGCCCGCCACCGGCACCGCCGCCGGCGGCGGGGACGGCGCGGACGCGGTGCTGCGCCGCGCGGCTAACCTCACCGACCGGGCGCTGCCGGAACAGGCCCGCGCGTACGCGACCGCCGCCACCGCCCTGATCGAAGCCGACACCGGGCTGCTGGCCACCGCCCGTGCCCGGCTGGCCGGCGCGCCGGCACACCCGGCCGCCGACTGGGTGGCCCGCGAGGCCGCCTGGCTCGACGGGCAGCCCGAGCGCGCCGCCGGCCAGGACACCGGCAGCGGCCTGCTGGCCGGCCTGCACGCGATCACCGCCCGCTGGGCGGCGCACGACCTGGGCGTGGCCACGCACGCCCCGGTCCCGGTCGACCTGCCCGCACCGGCACGGCGCACCCTGACCGCCTGGGCGCTGGGCTCCGGATTCGAGGCCGCCGCGGCCGGCTGGCAGCCGGTCGCGCTGCGCGAACAGATCCGCTGCCTGCTGGCCGCCGGGCTGACCGACACCGACCGCGACCGCGCGGTCGCCGCGCTGCTGCACGCCGAGCAACTCGCCGACACCGCCGGGCTGACCGTGCTCGCCGGCCGGGCCCGGCGCGGGCTGCGCCAGCACCGCGTGCACCGCGACACCCGTGGACGCCGCAGCCCGGGCGCGCTCACCCGGCGCGAACAGGACGTGCTGGCACTGGTCGCGGCCGGCGAACCGACCCGCCGCATCGCCGGGCAGCTGGGCATCTCCGCCGAGACCGTGGACACCCACATCCGCGCCAGCATGCGCAAACTCGGCGCCCGCACCCGCACCGAGGCCGCCGCGCTCGCCTTCGCCGCGTCAGCGACCCGACTCGACACCAGCGACCACAGCGAGGATGGCCGGTGAACACACAGATCGACGCACCACGCCATGTAGTTGCCAGCACCGCCGAGGCCGACACGCTCCTGCGCCGCCTGACCCGCGAGGGCTGGACGGCACGGCCCGGCTTCGCGCTGCCCGACCCGTCCTGGGACGTCGCCGCGGCGCACCTGGTGCTGCACGGGCGCATCGGCGACGACGACACCGACAGCGTCCGGCTGGCGGTGCTCGCCGCCGCCCGCGGCGCCGGCGTGGTGGTGATCTGCGACGCCGAGTCGGCGGCCGGCCGCGCCCTGCTCGACGACCTGGCCCGGATCGGGCCGGTGCACCACGGCGCCGACGGCGCCGACCCGGTGGCCAGCCTGATCCCGGAACAACGCGCCCTGCTCGACCGTCTCGCCGCCGGCGACACCATCGCCGCCGCGGCCGCCGCCGAATTCCTGTCGCTGCGCACCGCCAACCGGCGCATCGCCGAGGCGCGCGCGCTGTTCGGGGTACGCACCACCCGCGAAGCCGTCCTGGCCTACCTGCGCCAGCGCCAGCCGGACTGAAACCCCGGCCCCGGCCGCCGCGCATCGGGCGCGGACACCACCGGCGCCAGACGTCTTGTACGACACATCTGGCGCATAGAATGCTGACCTCATGACCACGGACGAGGCACGCCAGCCCCCCGATGCGCGCCTGCTTGCCGCCCCGGCCCACCCGCCACGGCGGCGGCTGAGGGACGCCCGGAAGGTCCACGACCCCGGCACGGCCGGTTCACGGGCGGCCACCACCGGACCGGCCGTCGTCGTGTTCGCCCACGGCGTGCCGGGCACACCGTGACCGCGCTGGTCGCCGGCGACCGGCGCGGCACCGTGCTGCGCCACCGCGACTTCCGGCTGTTCTGGGTGGGCCAGACCACCAGCACGTTCGGCAGCGCGATCACCGCGGTCGCCCTGCCCCTGGTCGCCGTCGGCGCCCTGAACGCCTCCACGCTGCACGTCGCCGCGCTGCAGGCCGCCGTCTGGCTACCGTGGCTGCTGATCGGGCTGCCCGCCGGCGTCTGGGTCGACCGGCTCCGGCGCCGCCCCGTGATGATCACCTGCAACACGGTGTCACTGCTGCTGGTGGCCAGTGTGCCGGCAGCCGCCTGGCTCAACGCCCTCACCATCGCCCACCTGCTCACGGTGGCCCTGCTGGCCGGCGCGGCGGCGGTGTTCTCCGAAACCGCCCACCAGGTCTACCTACCGTCGCTGCTGAGCGGGGACCGGCTGGCTGAGGGCAACGCCAAGCTGCACGGCAGCGAAGCAGCCGCCCAGGTCGCCGGACCCGGCGCGGGCGGCCTCATCGCTCAGCTGCTCGGAGCCGTCTTCGGGCTGCTCGCCGACGCGAGCACCTTCCTGGTCTGCACCGTCTGCCTGCTCACCCTGCGCCACCGCGAACCACGCCCGTCCCCGCGGACCCCGCACCGGCCGCTGCTGGGCGAGCTCACCGAAGGACTGCGGTTTCTCAGACACGACCCGTACCTGCGCACCATGGCCGTCTTCGGCGCCGCCGCGAATCTCGCGCTCACCGGCTACCAGTCGATCCTGGTCGTCTTCCTGGTCCGGGAGAACGCGGTCACCGAGCCCGGCACGGTCGGCGTCATCCTCGCCCTCATGAGCGGTGGGGGAGTCCTCGGCGCGCTGGTGGCCACCACGGTGGCGCGCCGCTGCGGCACGGCGCGCGGCCTGCTGCTGTGCCACCTGGCGACAGCGCCCTTCGCGCTGCTGATTCCGCTCGCCGGTCCCGGTCCCGGCCTCACCCTCGTCGTGCTGGCCGGGACAGCGGTCGGTACCGGAATCGTCGCCGGCAACATCATCAAGGACAGCTTCCGCCAGACCTACACGCCGCGGCACCTGCTCGGCCGCGTCGTCACCGGCATGCAGCTGGTCAACTACGGCACGATGCCGCTGGGCGCCCTGCTCGGCGGGCTGCTGGGCACCGCCCTCGGCGTACGCCCCGCCGTCTGGATCATGACAGGTGCGCTCGTGCTGTCCACCGGCATCCTGCTCACCGGCCCGATCAGACACCACCGCGACCTGCCGGACAGCCCCGGCCGGCCCGCGCACGTTCCGGCAGAGCCGCCGCGTGCGCGGGACGACCCCGCCCCGGCCGACGGTTGAGGCCGAGACCCGCGCCGTGGCGGCAGCAGCCCCCGGACGAGACAACCGCACCCGGTGCTGTCCGTGACCGCGCGAGCCGATGCTTCGCGCGTCGTCTTCGGGGTCGGCGCGGGCCTACCCTGGTCCGGTGTCTCATGCTGGTGATGGCGGCCCCGGCGTGATCCGAGCGGTCTATCCCGGAACGTTCGATCCGTTCACGCCAGGTCATCTCGATATTGTCGACCGATCGCGCCGCATGTTCGATCGGGTCACGGTTCTGGTTGCCGTCAACGACGGCAAGCAGCCGTCCGGGACGACCGCCGCGCGGGCGAGGGACATCCGGGCCTTGCTGCCGGCGGGTTGGGAGAACGTCGCGGTCGCCGCCTGGCATGGGTTGACCGTGGATTACTGCCGGCGAAACGGCTGCGCTGTGATCATCCGTGGGGTCAGGAACGCGACCGACCACCTGCGCGAGTACGAACTCGCCGCGATGAACGAGGCACTGGGCGTGACGACGTTGCTGGTGCCTGCCCGGCCGGAGCTGGCGACGGTGTCGTCCACGGCCGTGCGGGCCCCGCGGCCCGGGGGCTGACCCGACAGCGCCAGCGAAGGCGCCAGGGGTGGTGGTCATGCCGAGAACCGTCCACTTAGTGCCTGTCTCGCTACTCCAAGAGCGAGTTAGAGCCGGTTCTACGCTCGCGAGATGAGCGGTGCGAAGCGCGGTTCCCTGGGCTGGCTGTCGCTGGTCCCGCAGCCGACTGGCGCGGCGCGGAACTCGGCGGAGAAGAAGCCGCTGCGGCGGTGCCCGGTCTGCGGTGACCGGTTGCCGGTGGCGGCCAGATCGTCGATGGTGTTCTGCTCGCCGGCGTGCCGAGCACGGCATTGGCGTACGGTGCGGCGGAGCCGGGCCCGGATCGCCGCGGTGAGGCTGGAGCGCCGGGTGACGTGTCCGCAGTGCGGGGCCGAGTGGGCGGCTGGTTTGGATCGGCCGTTGTCGGCGGTGTTCTGTTCGCCGCGGTGTCGTACGAGGGCGTGGCGGAGCAGGTCACTCACAGCGGGTCGTTCGGACGAGTGACCGCTTGTGAGGGACTGCGACCTTGCTGGCCTGCGGTTCAGCCTGACTGGTATCGACCGTAGTTGCTGACGGCGGGTTCTTCGCCGCGCTGCGGGCGGCCCTCTGGGCGGTGACTTGATGCCAGCCATGATCGGGAACGTGACGCAGGCCCGGTACGACGAAATCGTGACCGAGTGCCGCAAGTTGCTGCAGGAACACGCCCGGATCCAGTTCCGGATGGGCGAGTGGGCGTTGAAGATCGAGCCGATGCGCCCGTATGGGGGTGCGCATCCGGCGTTGAGCGAGGAGATGGTGACCGTCTCGCAGGCCCTGGCCATGTTCGCTGAGGACATCGGAGCCGCAGCGACCACAGTGAAGAAGTGGCGGTGGGTCGCCTCGCGCTGGCCCCGGGAGCACCGGCGGGTGGACGCCTCGTTCACCGTGCACACGATCCTGGCGGAGATCCCGGACGCGCAGCAGCGGTTCGCGGCGATCGCTCAGCCGCCGTTGATCGCTCGTACGGGCGAGCGGCGGTGGAGCCCGGACGACGCCAGGCGCCGGGTCGGCAACCGGGTCGCGCGCCCGGAGTCGGTGGAGGAGAAGGTCGTGGCGGTCCATGACCTGGTCCGCGACGAGAAGGTCGCCTCGCGTGTCGCCGCCGACCTGCTGCGCCGGCCGGACGTGGCGTTCAAGGCGATGAGCGAAACCACCGTGCAGGAGAAGGTCATGGCGGCGCAAGAGTTGGTTCGTGACGAGGAAGTCGCCTCGCAGATTGCCACGAATCTGCTGCGCCGGCCGGAGGTGGCCGCACGGGCGATGACCGACAGCACGGCCAGGCACCAGGTCAACCGCGCCCAGGTCGACCGGTCCCGGCAAGGAGCGGAGGTCGTGCGGCAGCGCACGCCCGCGCTCCAGCAGGTTCAGCACACCGCCGAGTTCCTCGACCTGGTCGGTGCGTGCGCCCAGTTCGTCGCGTCCGCCGGCCGGATCGTGCCTGGCCTGCGCGGGCAGAACTACACCGACGATGAGAAGGCGACGGTGCAGCGCAACGTTGCCCGGGTCAGGGCCGCTGCGGACTGGATCGAGGGCGCGGTGGCCACCGGTCAGGTCACTCCGGAGGAGGGCCTGGCCCGCCTCCTGCGCGGCGAGTAGGCCGCCGGTTATGGGACGGGTGCCCGCGAACGTCGCCGGTGATCTGGTCCGGGTCGCGTTGATGGAAGCCCGCCCGGCCGGGCTGACCACCCGGCAGCTGATGACCGCGACCGAGATGAGTGCCTACCAGGTCCAGTCCGGGCTCCGGTTCGTGCGTGAGGTCTTGGCGGCGGAGAACCTGACCCCGCTGACCTGGACTCGCAGGGACGGCTACCAGCTGTCGACCGAGCCGGCCGACTGGATCGCCTACGAGCGGGCCTGCGTGCGCACCGAACTGACCCGCATCGCGCGGCTGCTGAGCAGCACGGTTATCCCGCACGCTCAACGGCTTCCCGACGACGAGTGGGTCCAGTTGGTGCTCGGGCAGCTCACCGGCGTCAAGTCCGCGCTCGGGCTGCTCGTCCGCAGCACATGACGACCATCGAGGGCGCGGACTGGATCGCCTACGACCGCGGCTGCGTGCGCGAGGAGATGCTGCGGACCACCCGGCTGCTGGACAGCGTGATCATCCCGCACCTGAAGGGCCATCCCGACGACGAGTGGGCCCAGCTGGTGTTGGGCCAACTCATCAGCGTCAAGACCGCGCTTGAGCTGCTGGCACGTGGCGAATGAACGCCACGATCACGGCCCTGCCCCGGCGGCGGCGCTACCCGTCGGACACCACCGACGCCGAGTGGGAGCTCCTCGAACCGCTGCTGCCGGTGCCGGCCAGCACCACACCAACGGGTGGGCATCCGGAGGCGCACCCGCGCCGCGAGATCGTCGACGCGATCCGCTACCTGGTCGACAACGGATGCAAGTGGCGAGCCCTGCCCTCGGACTTTCCGCCTTTCAAGACCGTTTACGGGTTCTTCGCCCGCTGGGCCAAGGCAGGTGTGCTCGAGCACGTCCGCGACCAGCTGCGACGCCGCATCCGCGTTGACGCAGGCCGGTGCCCCCGCCCGGTCACCGCCATCATGGACTCCCAGAGCGTGACAGCTGCCGAGACCGTCAGCCGGGACACCCGTGGCTTCGACGGCGCGAAGTTGATCAACGGCCGTTATCTTGAGTCAGCACAACGCGTGGTCCGCTGACCTGGTGTTCTGCGTGGTGGGCGGTGTCATCGACGCTTCGGTTGAGCAGGACTTGGCGGCAGCGCAGAAATTACTCTTCGGCGTGTCGCCTCTGGTCTGGGCAGACCCCTTCAGCCCTCCTGGCGGTCTCGCCCGCCGTACCCGGACGGCGCTCGCCGCACCGAAGATCGACGACCCCGGCGGCGTAGCGGTCCTGAACCGGCCGCACCAACGACTCGCCGACGACTACGCCATGTCACCGCAGGCACATGTAACAAGCACGCGGATCGCGGCAGATGCGGATGCCTGTGAGCAACACATATCCGCCAGTGTCACCGGTGCCTGCCGAAGCGTCCCAGGCCACTGGTTCCGGCTCAGGCGATGGCGGTGACCAGCAGGGCGAAGGCGGCGATGATGACGGCGACGCGGACGTAGTGAAAGCGGTCCCAGCGGTTCATCTGCTGCTTCCAATCGGCAGGCCGGTTCTCGGGGGTCCACGTCTTGCTGCGGTTGTTGATCGGGACGAGCAGCAGGATCGACATGATCACGCTCAGGATCAGGAGTGCGCCGGCGGCGATGACGAGGTCGGCGCCATGACGTTGCCATTCGGCGAGTGCCCAGACCGTAACGAGGGCGAGCGAGGTGATGTACCAAGCCGGCATCACGGCGCCGAGCATCCGACCCCCGTGGGCGCGACCGAGCTGGCCGCTCTCCCCGGGCAGGGCGTTGAGGATCGGGTTGATGACGAAGGCGACGGAGAACTCCACCCCCACCATCACGCCGACGACCACGGTCGTGACGACCTCAAGTGCGTTGAGCATATTGACCTTCCCTTTCCTAGCGTTGCTAGATTTCGTGGCAACGATAGCAGTGCAGCGCTCGCATTCCTAGCGGTGCTAGGGTGGCGGCTATGTCGGCACAGGAACGCAAGGCACGAGAACGGGCGCAGCGTGAACGCCTCATCGTGGTGACGGCCCGGGAACTCGCCGAACAGCAGGGCTGGGACGCGGTCACCACCCGCCGGCTCGCCGAGTGCATCGAGTACAGCCAGCCCGTCCTCTACAGCCACTTCCGCGGCAAGCGCGAAATCATTGGTGCCGTCGCCCTCCAGGGCGCCACCGAGATGGCCGCGGCGGTGCGGGCCGCGACCGATACCATGGACGGTCCGCGCGAGCGGGTAGCCGCCCTCGCACGCACCTACCTTGACTTCGCCGCACGCAACCCGGCGGTCTACGACGCCCTCTTCGAGCTCGACGGCGGTCTTGCGTACGCGCAGGAGGAAACCCCACAACCACTCAAGGATGCTTTCGCCTCGCTGCTGGAGTGCCTGAGCGAGGTCGCCGGGAACGGCGTCGACCCACAGCTGTTCACCGAGGTGTTCTGGGCGTCTCTGCACGGCCTGGCGACCCTGACCCGGGCCGGACGCCTACTGCCGGAGGACACCGCGTCGAGGGTGGAGCTGCTGCTCGACAGGCTCGCCATGTTCTGACCCGCCGTCCCGGCCGACAAGCCACTTGCCTCGGTCAAGACCGCGGACGCCCCTTGCCGATAATCGAGGACCGAAGGGGAGGCTGACCGTCCCCGCTCAGTCTGCCCCACGGCAACGGTGATCTGGCACGTGGCCGGGGCTCTCACGGCGACGAACTACTACGCAGGCAAGAATCGAACACTCACACTGTCTCGGCAGAAGCGGGTATGTGATCAAGCTGTTGCGGCATGCTGTTGATTACCCTGCGTCAAGCCGAGCTTGAGGCACTTGCAGCTTTCCCTGGGAGGTGCGCTGTGCGGCGTTCCCCGAGTGCAAGGGCGAGGGCAGCGCGTAGCGCTCGGTTCTCGGCTTCCAGTTGCCGGTTGCGTTCGGTGGCGGCCTGCAGTCGCCGCAGCAGAGAGGCGTCGGAGGCTCGCTGCCGCTCCGGAACAGCGCGGGCTGAAGGAACGCGGTGCCGCGCTCGGAGGCGCTCGATCTCGGCTCGCAAGTCGGGTTGGTTGTAGAGCCAGGACCGGGAGACGCCCGCTTCGCGGGCGACCGTTTCGAAGGTGATCGTGACGCCGGTGGTGTCCAGCCGGCGCAGGGCCGCCTTCGCGCGGCGCAGGGTCGCTGCTGCCCGCCGCCGGGCAGCAGCGACGATCACGTGGGAGTTGTCAGCTCGCACTCGCGGTCTCCTCGTTGCCATCCTCGAGTTCGCCGATCATGCGGGTGAGGTTGTCGGCGACCTGCTGGTTCATCTGCGCGACCCGGGTATGGCCGCAGGTGGTGGCGTTGTCGATCAGGGTCAGGGTGCGGGTGTGCTGTTCGCGTAGTTCAGGCAGGAACTCGGGCCCGGTGAGGAAAACCGGGCAGGTCAGGCAGGCATTGGCGTGCGGGCAGCTCTTTTGCACGGGCAGTCCGCAGTAGCCGTTGGGCAGGGTCTGGGTGGCGATGCCGTAGCGGGTCTTGGCCCACTGCGCCTGGCCGAGCGGTCCGTCGGCGTCGAGGCTGACGCGCTCGCTTTTGATGTTGACTTTCATCGCGGCCTCCCAGCGACGGCGGACGGTCTGGTCGGTGATCCGCGCGTAGTGGGCGGTCATCTGGTTGGACTCGTGGTCGAGCAGCACGCGTACGACCTCTTGGGGAACGTCGCGGTTGATCAGCCGGCAGGCGAAGGTGTGCCGCCACTGATGCGGTGTCAGGTGAACCGGTCGGCCGTGTTCGTCGCGGATGTCGCAGGTGGCCAGCCAGCGGTTGAGCATCTGGCGGTAGGTGCCGTGGGGCAGGCGCAGGGTGCCGGAGACGTTCGCTTGCGGACGGGGGAAGAGCACGGGTGGCGCTTCGGGCCAGCGGGCCAGGACGCGCTGCTGTTGGTCGCGGATCGCGGCCTGGAGTTCTTCGTCGATGGGGACTGCCGCCTCACGTTTCATCTTGGTGTTGAAATACCGCAGGTAGGGGGCGCCTTGGGCGTCGTGCACGAGGCAGTCGAAGTCGAGGGTGAGGGCGCTGGAGATCCGCAGGCCGCAGCGGATGAGGATGAGCGTGATCAGGCGGCCCGCCGGATCGCTCCACCGGCTGAGATTGTGTTCGGCTTCCACCTGGGTCATGACGTGTTCGGCCAAGCGGCGTGAGACCTGTGCGGGAACGGGCGGGGTATCGCCGGCGTAGAACGCTGCGCTGCCCGGCAGGGTGTCGTCCCAGCGGTGCTGCCGGACGGCCTGCAAGAACAGGTTCAGCCCGCCGATCCGGGTCTTCTTCACCCCGTGTCCACCGGGCTATGAGGCAACCCAGCCCAGGTGCCGTTCCAACAGCGGGCGGTCGACCTCAGCGAGCCGGTCGACGCCGGCGTGCGCCAGAAACTGGCTGAAGCAGGTCAGTGCGTCCACTCCCGCTTTCGCCGCGCCGACGCTCAAGCCCGTGGCCAGCCGCAGCCGGGTCCACCGTTTGCCCAGTTCGCGCAGCCAAGGCTGGCTGATCCGGTCGAACCGCAGCCGCTCCCGCGAGGTCGAATCCGCGTGCCGGACGGTGATGCCGGGCAGCTTGTGCAGCCGCCAGACGTCGCGGGGATACTCCACCTCCCAACCCGTGCCGTCGCGCAGCGACTCGACCGCTTCTCGGGCTTCGATCACGAACAGGATGGGTGGCCGGCTGCGGCCGGCCTTCGCGGCCTTGCGCCATTCGGGTTCCTCCAGGTCCAGCAGCGAGGCGACTGCGGCGGCATTGGCCAGCCGCACTGCTTGCATCACCATGTACGGAGGCGTCGTGCGGGCGCGGGCGTCGGCCCGGCATTGCAGGCCGTACTGGAACTCCAGCTTCAGCTGAGGCGGCAGCCCTCGCAGGTCGATGCTTGCCGTGCCGATCACCTGGCAGTCGACGATGAACTGCTCGATGTCGGGACGGCCAGCGTGACGCCACCGGGCTTCGTGGTTCTTGCAGAAGACTTTCTGCCGATTCTCGACCCACAAGGTGCAGAACGGCAGGCGGCATTGAGCCGGAACGTCATCGGCAGTGATCAAGGAAGGGGCGTTCCAGGCAGCCAGGTCGGGGCGTCCGGCTCGCAGCCACCGGTCGCGATGCTTCACGCAAAGCCCGCCGCTGTTGACGCCGTAGCGGCATCCAGCGACGGTGCAGCCCGGCAGTATCCCACCACGGACCGGGCCTCGGCGGATCGGCGAGGAAGGCGTGCATGTCCGGGTGCCCGCGCTGGCGCCATCGGATTGCGTGTGCGTTGCAGAGCCCGCTTTGAATGACCGGACGGTCGCAGTCCGAAACGGTGCAGGGCGGGGAGGCAAAGACCGGATCGTCGGGACGGGGGCGGTAGATCTCGGTGCGGAACTCGGCTCGGACGGCGGCCAGCAACTTCTCCAACAGGCCGGCACGTCCCCGTTCAACGTTGAGGACGGTGACGGTCACAGCCGTACCTCGCGTCCGGTGAACCAGCCCGCACCTTCGAGAGGGCGGCGGGCGTCCTCGACGGTGAGGTGGCCATATGTGTCGATCGTGGTGCTGATCGAGGCGTGGCCGAGGAGCTCTTTGACGTTCTCCATGCCGGCGCCGCGGCGCAGCAGCCAGGTCGCGTAGGTGTGACGGTACTGGTGAGGCGCGAAGGCGATGCCCGTGCGCTTACGCAGCCGTCTGACCAGGTCATAGACAGCCGGATAACCCCAAGGGTGTCCCTGCGGCTCGGCGAAGAGGTTCACGAAGACGTAGTCGGAGTCCAACGCGCCGTACTCGCGGTGCAGGTAGTCGCAGTACAGGCGCATCAACTATGCGCTCGCCGGGACGGTGCGCGACCGGTCGGCCTTCGCCCGGGCCCGGTTGTCGTTGTGCCGCGACACCACGCTGACCTGCCGTTCGGCGATCGCGATGTCGTCGTGGCGTAGGCCGAGGGCCTCGCCGATACGAATCCCGGTGTCCAGCAGCAGGGCGAACAGCAGCCGGTCGCGCAGGTGCTCGCAAGCATCCAGGATGGTCTGGTCCTGGGCAGCGGTCAGGACACGGGGACGCTTCGGCCCGGTCTTGAGTTTGATCGTCCGGCTCCGTTCAGGCCGGCCGGACGCGATGTGCTGGAGAAACGGCTTGTAGGAGGTGGCCGCCGCGCGGTGCCGTCCGGCCGGGCGCGTTGTCACCAGCAGACCAGCGACCTCGACCCCGCTGCGGGCATGAAACTCGTAGAACGCGCTGACCGCGGCCAGCTTGCGGTTCACGCTGGAAGCAGTGCAGTGATGCTCCACCGTCGGCAGCACCACCACCGCGCCGCTGCGAGCCGCCGGCGGCAGCCGCAGCCAGGCCACGAAGGACGCCAACGCCTCCAAGTCCACCGCCGTCCAGTCCAGCCCTCGGCCGACGAGGAAGCTCCACCAGTCCTTCAAATCATGGGCGTACGCCTTGACGGTGTTCGGCGACCGCTCGACCGCCGTCAGGTAGGCCAGGAACGACTCCACCGGGCCTACCGGTCGCAGATCATCGCCCAGCAGCGTCCACGACTCCGCCATCGAGTCGGGCGCCAACACCCGCTGTACGCGCATCGAGCCTCCAGATCCTTCGTGATGGACCGCGGTAGATAACCGCATCCAGCACGCAGATTGAAGGACCCAAAGGCCGCGTCACGCACATGAACGACAGCCCCACTCGGGCTCAAGATAACGGCCGGAAGCGGCACCTGATCGTCGACACGAAGGGCCTGTTGATGACGGTGAAGGTGACCAGGGCGGACGTCACCGACCGCGATGCCGCACGCGAAATGCTGCCTGAGCTGCGCAAAAACAACCCGGAGTTGACCCTGATGTGGGCCGACAACGCCTACACCGGCCTGGCCGACTGGGCCCGCAACGACCTCGACCTCACCTTCAAGGTCGTGAAGAAGCCCTCGAACCAGGTCGGCTTCAAGGTGCTGCCCCGCCGGTGGATCGTGGAACGGTCACTGTCTTGGCTGATGCGCGCCCGCCGTAACTCCCGCGACTACGAACGCCTCCCCGAACACTCCGAAGCCCACATCACCTGGGCAAACATCACCCTAATGACCCGCCGCATCACCCGCGCGGATGCCCGGCGGGCCGCCCTGCCCAAGCTCATCGCCGCCTGCCCCACCCAGGGTCGGCGTCACCGCGGGCGCAGGTCGTCGACTAACTCGTTGAGGGCGGCGATCAACTCAGAGGAATGCGCGGTCAAGTCGGCCTCGTCATCGATCACGCCGTCGACGTAAACGAGCACGCTGATGCTCGCATTGCCCGAACTGGCGTAGGCCCGCACCAGCGGACGATTGGCGCCCTTGCTGCTGCTGGCGAGAACCGCCAGGCCGCCGTCCCCGATTCCGGACAGTGGCACGACGAGGTGGCCAGCCATTTTCGAAACTCTCATGGTCTGCTCCAGGCCACCTCGATGATTAGCGCCGGGATTCGCCCGGTCGATGTCAACCGTGGCGGATCTGACCCTGCCGTCATAGGCCCAGACCCGCTGGAACTGGGCGTCGTTGTCGAACCCGTTCATGGAAGCCAGCGGCCCGGTCGTCACGCGCTTCGAGCCGGAGAATTCCGGACCGCTACCGGCTACCGAATACCAAGGCGGTCCGGCCTGGGCACTGGCCGCTGCAGGTGAGGCAGCCGAAGAGGACATACTGCTAGTTACTGACTCGGCGGACACGGTGGGTGCCGCATCGTCGCCGTGGTCTTCAAAGGCTGCACCTTGCCCGCAGCCAGCCACCGCGACCATCAACACGACTCCCGGCCACAGCCAGCGCATACAAGATCCATCCTTCGGAGACTGCGCGATCTTTCCATAGCCCCGGCTGCAGCACCGCATGCAGGGGCAGTAGCAACTTGGGTAGCAGGCACGCAACGGCGGCTTGCGGGCTGACCACCATCCGCGCCCAGCGAGCACTGCGGTCAGGTAGCACTGCTGCGGCTCAGGGTAGGTAGCCCGCCCGCGGTGAACTGAACGCCTTGTCATCTTGACGGCAGCCGATCAACCAGCTTCGCGCGTTCGGATGGGCGTCACCGTGATGGTGATACGAACGCCTGAGAGGGATCCCGCAAGGCCAATAGTCGCACTAGCTGCAGAAACAGGTTGCGAGACAGCCACTTACGCCGTCGGGCGGGGGTGGTCGAGACCGGGTTTCGCCGGGGCCGGAGTGCGGACGGCGCCGATGTTGGCGGCGATGACCAGCGCGATGGCCAGCCCTTCGACGGTCGTGAGCCTCTGATGCAAGACGACGTAGCCGGCGAGCGCAGCGACGGCGGGTCCGAGGCTCATCAGCACGGCGAAAGTCGTCGTGGGCATGCGGCGTAGTACCAGCAGTTCCAGGGTGTAGGGCAGCACGGAGCAGAGCAGCGCCACGGCAACGCCCATCGCCAGGATGGAAGGGCTCAGCAGCGTGGCCCCCGCTGTGCCGGCGCCCACGGGGAGGGTGATCAATGCGGCCGCGGTCATGGCCAGGGCGAGGCCGTCAGCCTTGGGGAAGCGTTGTCCGACCCGCGCACTGGCCATGATGTATCCGGCCCACATGACGCCTGCTGCAAGGGCGAAGCCGATTCCGGCCGGGGTGAGCCGGTCGAATCCGGTGCTGCTCAGCAACGCCACACCGGCAGCGGCCAGGCCGGCCCACCACCAACTCGCCGCGCGGCGTGCGGTCGCCACGGACAGCACGAGCGGCCCCAGCACCTCCAGCATCACCGCGGGACCGAGCGGGATGAGCTCGATCGCGTGGTAGAACAGTGCGTTCATGCCGGCGAGCGCCACGCCGAATCCGCCGATCAGCAACCAGTCCGTGCGCCGGTAGCCCCTCACACGGGGCCGGCATACCGCCGACAGCACCAGCGCCGCGATCGTCGACCGCAGGGCCACGACCCCATCCACCCCAATGCTGGGGAACAGCAGCGCCGCGACCGCGCCACCGCACTGCACGGACAGCACGGCTCCCAACACCAGCCCGGCCGCCGCGGTCCCGTGACCAGGATGCCGGGTCGAGACCGCCGGTCCGTCGACAGGCGTGACGGCGGACGGAGCGAAGTTCAGGGCGTTGACCATGAGGTCGACGCTAGGAGGCACCCCGATAGCAACGGAAATGCCGATCTCGCCGCGGTTATGCTCTGCCGTTATGACCGTGGAGTTGCGGCATCTGCGTGCCTTCCTCGCCATCGCCGACGAAGGCACCATCACCCGGGCGGCGGCCCGGCTGCACGTGACCCAGCCCGCGCTCTCCCGCACACTGCGTCAGCTGGAAACCCACCTCGGTGTCCGCCTGATCGACCGGTCCACCCATCACCTGCAGCTCACCGCGGCCGGACACGCGTTCCAGCCCCGGGCCGCCGCCGCCGTCGCGGCCGTCGACGAAGCACTCGATCCGGCCGGAGCCGGCACCTGGCCACTGCGCGTCGGCCACGCCTGGTCAGCACTGGGCGAACACACCACGCCCCTGCTGCGACGCTGGAAACAGGAACACCCGCACACACCGGTGCAACTCCTGCGCGTCGACGATCGCACCGCCGGGCTCGCCCACGGCACCGTCGACGTCGCCGTCATCCGGGGCCGGGCCGACCTACCCGACGAGGTGCACACCGTGGCTCTGCTGACCGAGCCGCGCCTCGCCGCCGTCGCCGCCGACAGCGTCCTCACCCGGAAACCACGGCTGACCTTGCACGATCTGAGCACCGAGCCGATCGCCGTCAACACCGTCGCCGGCACCACGACCCCCGACCTCTGGCCTGCGGACGAAATCCCAACCGACATCATCGAGGTCGCCAACACCGACGACTGGCTCGCTGCCATCACCACCGGCCACGCCGTCGGCGTCACCACCACCGCCACCGCGGCCATGTATCCGCACCCCGCCGTGGTCTACATTCCGCTCATCGACGCCCCGGCCGTCACCGTCTACCTCGTCTGGAGGCAGCCACCGAGCCATCCCGCCGTGCCAGATCTCATCACCCTCGCCCAGCGGCTCATCACGCCACCGCCTCTGAGGTTGAGCCCGGGCCGTCCGGTACTACAGTCCCCGCGTGCGGTCTGACCAGCGTTGCGGTTGATTCTTCGCTGGTTACCACGGAAGGGACCGGCTGGTGCGCGCCCGCCGCAACGCCCGCGACTACGAACCTTTCCCGAACACTGCGAAGCCCACATCACCCGGGCAAACATCACCTTGATGACCCGCCGGACGGCTCGCGCGGAGGGTGGGCGGGCTGCAGTGCCCGAGCTCATCGCCGCCTGATCGACTCGGCATCTGGAGACACGGATCGCGGCAGATCCGTGCGGCCGGCTCATAGGCTTTCATCTACGCTACGACGATGACCATTCTTGCCGAGCTGCCGGGCGGCGTCATCCTGCGTTGCTTGGCGGACGGTGACGCGCCGGCGCTTCTGGACGCATACGTGCGCAACCGGGATCACCTGCGCCCGTTCTATCCGCCACGGCCGGACTCGTTCTGGACGCTCGACGGTCAGCGGAAAGGGCTGGACTCGCTGTTGCGGCAGCATGCGGACGGCACCCTGTTCGCCTGCGCACTGCAGCGCGGTGATCGCATCGTGGGATGCGCCTCGTTGCACGGCATCGTGCTCGGCCCGATGTGCAGCACGAGTCTGGGGTATTGGGTGGATGCCGGTGAGGTCGGGAAGGGGCTCGCCGGTGCCACGGTCGCCAACCTCTGCCGCATCGCGGACCAGGAGCTCGGCCTGCACCGGGTGGAAGCGAGCACGGGTCAGACAAATCTGGCCTCGCAGCGGGTGCTGACCAAGAACGGGTTCCGCCATTTCGGGACGGCTCGCGACTATCTCTATCTCGACGGCACGTGGCAGGACAGTCTGCTCTTCCAGCGCGTTCTCAACGATCGTCCGCCGGTGACCCGGTGACTGCGGAGCCCGGTGGAAACCCGGTCGCCGGCAACCAGCGGGGTCGCTATGGTCCATCCATGATCAACGACCGGAACGCGGGACCTGGCAGGCTATCTGTCCCGGACGCTCCAGTGCCGGATACCAAAGATTGGACGTGGGTCCTCGACGGGCGCTGCGAGTTCTGCGCATTCGAGGGCCGGCGCGTAGCTGGGACCGAGGTATCGGCTGCCGTATCCGGGCTCGTACCGCGGTGGCTGCGGGTGTTGGCCCGCGACGATGTCGCGGTGCGCCCCGCGCCGGCGGTGTGGTCCCCACTGGAGTACGCGTGCCACGTGCGCGACGTGTTCGTGGTCTTCGCCGACCGGGCCACCCTCATGCTCACCGAGGACGGTCCCCGGTTCGCCGACTGGGACCAGGACGCTGCGGCGATCGCCGGGCGGTACTGGGAGCAGGATCCGCACCGGGTGGCCGAGGAGCTCGCCGAGCAGGGAAGCCACCTGTCGGCGGTTTTCGCGGCGGTTCCCCCGCAATCGTGGGCGCGTACCGGATTGCGCTCGAACGGGTCGTCGTTCACCGTCGACTCCCTGGGCCGCTATCTGCTCCACGACGTCGTACACCACGTGGCTGACGTCTCCGGCTGACGAGACGAGCACCGCTCATCGGCAGATCCGTGCACCGGATCAAGTTGAGGCCGCCTCCGCGGTGCGGCGTTCTGATTGGCGTCCCCGTGACGGCCGTTGTGGTTCTTCGATCCCCCAGGTCGTCCGGGGCCGGGGCGGGTGCGTTCCGGTGCCGCAGCGGGGAGAGCCGATGCGGGGCGGAGGTTCCGAAACCCGCGCCGGACCCGGGCCGGGGTGAGCCGGTCAGGCGGTGACGGCTGTTCCCAGGAGCGACGTAGATCGATGGCGCGAGGGGCCGGGCCAGTCGTAGCTGGGTGTGGGCGGCGATCATGATCCAGGTTCACCGGCCGGCTGCTCGCGGGTCGCGCAGCTTCGGCCTGGTCCAGCCAGAGTCTGCTTGACCAGGCGACACGTGTGCTCCAGATCGAAGCGCCGCAGGTATGCCTGCCAGATCCGGTCTCCATCCCCGGGATTCGCGCCGGTGTGCGACCACCACGGCCACATCGGTTGCGCGGCTTTTCCGTAGCGGGCCGTCTCGTTGATCGTGGTCACGGCCGGCTCGGGCCAGGAGTCAGGATCTTTGAGGTCGAACTCGCCGCCGTGCCTGGGTGGGCGACCACCGGACGCGTTGTACTGGTGCGGCGGGGCGGGTAGCCGTAGGACCCGGTCGGCGCGAATGCGTCCGGCCACCTCGACCGGCAGATATCACGCAGCGCCCAGGCCAGCCGGGTCACGTCGTAGCCCGCATCGCAAACGATCAGGATGTTCGGGTCACCGGGTTGCTGCTGTCCGCAGGCGATCAGCCGCTCCATCACGTCGTGCAGCTGGGTCGCGGTGACCGCTGTGGCGTCGCCGGCGGGGCCGAGACGGACCACGTCCAGCATCGCCGTCCACGACGTCCGGCCGGGTTCCAGCGCCGCCACGAACGAGTACGGCCAGCCGGGGATGAACTGCGCGGCGCTTCTAGCGCGCCCGTACACGTGGCAGAACAGCCGGTCCGAGCTACACGCCGCGGCCGACCGCAGCCACGGTGACACGTCGACCACCAGAACGATCCGGCCGTCACCGAACCGCGGTGGAGGTTGCGCCGTCAACGCCCGCCGCAGCCGCCTCACATCGATGCGGCCCTGGTGGAGCCCGTCATACAGGCGTCGTGTCCACGCCGGTGCTCAGCCGTCAGCGTCACATCAACCGACGCCCTGACCGGCCCGTCCGCGCACAACACCGCGTCGGCCAGCTCGAGCAACGCATCCGACCGAGCGGTCAAGCAGCGGTACAACTCATCCCGGAACCCCGGCAGGACACCGGCTGCCCCGACCTCATCTGCCATGACCACTACAACGAGCGCCGATCAGGAGACGACTCGGATCTCATCCGACAGCGCGTGTCGCGTCCGGTCGAAGGTGGCACCTCCTGCGGTGAGGGCGGCGAGCAGCCGGTCACCTACATAACCACCTGGCTGAACAACCACGGCAGCGCAGACAGTGCGTTGGCGGCATACTTTTGCTTGCCGGACTCGAGCGCATACGCCAGCTCTTCCAGAACACTGCACCTGGCGTAGAAGACCGCTCGCTCGCGGACGTCCGAAGCCAGCCCGGCAAGGGCGGTTGGTCCCAGATCGCGGAGGAGCAGACCGTGGTCGTAGGCGGGGTCAGTGAGTGCTGCGTCGGTCCAGTCGAGGATGCCGGTGACAGTCCAGGTGGCGGCGTCGACGAGAACGTGCTCGGCTCCGAGGTCGTTGTGCGTGAACACCCGGGCATGGCCGCGAGAAGGCGGATCGGCTGCCAGGAACGCCTTCACCCGCGGCCGGAACCGCGTCGGCAGGCGGCTGGCGACGCCCGGATAGTACGCGCCCGCCTCAGCGAGCCACCGCGTCATCGGCTGGTCGTCTACGGCGGCCAGGCTGGCCATCGACTCCGGGGGGATCGCATGCAGCACGGCGAGCAGCCCCGAAAGTTGTGAGACCAGCGATTCGGCGTGGTCCAGACGCTGAGGCAGGTCCAGCAGCGGGATGCCCGGTAGTTTCCGATACGCCAGACAGCCGCGCTCGGCGAGCACGAACGCCGGCACTGGAACCGGCACGGGCACGACCGCCGCGACCGCGTTCAGCAGGCGTGCCTCGCGGTCGATCGCGGCCGGATCCGGCTCAAGGGCGAAACGCACGACCAGCGTACCGTCCACCTCGAACGCGCGGTTGTCCTCGCCCTCGTCCAGCAGCGTCACCGTGCCGGCTTGATAGTCGGGCAGGCCCTCGGCGAGCACACTTCGAACCTCGGCGGCGTTCATCAGGTCCACCGTAACGGCGACGCGATGGGGGTGAGCGCCCCATCGCGGCCGAGGCTCTACCAGCTGAGGGATACCGACGGAGAGGCGTACGCGTTTCTTCGAGGGCAACCTCGCGGCGATCGAGCGGGCCGCGCCGTCGTTCTGGCTGGCCGACCGGCTGCGCGGCCCGGCTGATCGCGTGCGGGCTGGCCAGCTTCACCCCCAGGCCGATCCGGCGCGCGCTGGCCCGGCCGCTGCGCAACCTCGCCCTGCGCGACGACGAGGCGATGCCGCTGGTCGAAGCCATTTTCGGCTACCGGCGCAAGCACATCCTGCTCACCCCGCTCACCGACGACGACCTCGAACGGATCACGACGCCCACGCTGATGCCGGTCGGCGGCCACAGCCAGTTGTACGACGCACGCGAGGTCGTGGCCACGGTCCCGCCCGCATGCCGCGCGCCGTCGGCGAGATCATCCCCGAAGCCAGCCACGACCTGGTCCTGCGGCATCCCGACGACCTCGCCGCACGGATCGTCGCATTCGCCGCGGACACCCGGGCCCACCCTTGACATCGTGTGGCGACGGTTCACCGCTGCCGGCAACCGTCACCCGCTGCAGCATGCCGCCCCCACCGCCGCAGCAGACAAGAGGACCGGCTGACCGGGTGGGTCCCGATCTCACCAACGCCGCGAACGGCACGTGGTGATCCCGGGCAACCGGGTGCTTCACCGGCGCTACCAGCGCGCCGCCACCGGGGCGCGGCACATCGCGTCCTTCCGCGCCGCGCCCCGGTGGCGGTCCCGCTCACCGCTTCTCGCACCCCGTGGTGTGCGCGAAGTCCAGCCGTACGCAGGTGTCGCCGACGGCGGTGTTCGGACCGCCGTCGAGCCAGTCGGTCACCTCGTCGTACTCGTCAGGAACCCCGGGCGTGGCGTTGCCGTCGAGCCGGTCGTCGCCGGCGCCGCCGTAGAGCCTGTCGACGCCCTTGCGGCCCAGCAGCGTGTCGTCACCGCCGTGACCGAGGATGACATCGTTGCCCTCACGGCCGTCGAGGTCGTTGGCCCGGCCGTTGCCGGCGAGCCGGTCGTTGCCGCGACCGCCGAGCAGGTCCTCCACGTCGGCGCCGATGCTGTCGCCCTCGCCCTTGCGGCCGTCGTCGCCCTTGCGGCCGTCCAGGTCCACGCTCACCGCGCTGGTGTAGTTGCTGTATCCGGCCGCATCGACGCCCGGACCACCCAGGTACAGGTCGGCGTCCTTACCCGCGTGCTGCCGCGAATGGTACCGGTCGTCGCCGGACTCGCCGTAGAACCGGTCGTTGCCCGGACCGTTGGTGAAGCTGTCGCTGCCGGATGCGCCCCAGGCCACGTCCGTGCCGGAACCGTCGTCGAGCCCGTCGTCGCCGGCGCCGCCGTAGAGCTTGTCGTTGCCCGCCCCGCCGTAGAGCACGTCGTTGCCGCCACGGCCCCGCACAACGTCGTTGCCGGAACGGCCGTAGAGCCGGTCGTGGCTCGACCCGCCGGTGAGCTTGTCGCTGCCGGTGCCGCCGTCCGCGGTGATCGGCAGGTCGGTGCTGTTGACGATCGTGTCGCTACGGTCGTAGGCGTAGACCCGCAGCCGCGTCGGCGCCGCCGCCGGCGTGCACCGCGCCTTGGTCCTGTCACCCTTGACCCGCCGGCAGCCGGCCCCGACCTTGATGGCCACCCGGTCGTCGACCGTGATCGTGGCGCCCTTGCGCGTCAGCGTGATCGTGCTCTGCTTGCCCTTGGCCGTCTTGTACTCGACGACCGTGCCGTCGACGACGGCCAGCAGACCGGCTGTGCCGGCAGCCCGCGCCGGCACAGCGGCCAGCGGAAGCGACGCGCAGACAGCAACGGCCGTCGCCAAGCTTCCAGCGGCACGCAGCCGCCATAAAGCCGATGGCATATGGATTCCTCCCCGTCGGAGTGTCGATGTGCCCGCAGCATACAAACGTGTCCCCAGAGCGACGTCCCGGCCGGAAACCGCCAACCCCGGCAGGCGGCGGCCGCCACGCGGGTCCGCGCGAGCAGCCGGCCGACCAGCTCGGCGGCCACACCCTGCGGTGCGCCGCTGCCCGCCTCGCCTCCGCGTGCGCCGGCCCGCGCTTCGCGTCGTCCAGGAAAGCCCACCGGCGCGCACGGGGACCGCGCCGTACCGCAGGCCGTGACCGCTGACGCGCCCGCCCGGCGGCCACGCAACCGCCGTGCCCGGCGGCCTCACCGCTGCGCTGATGGAGAATTTTTCCGTCAAGCTTCGCAGGGAAACGTCCCATTCCCGAGAAAGCGAAATGGGCATACGCTAATCGAAGCCGCATATCGGTGTCACGAAACTCCGAAACGCCGGCCGCCGCACCACCCCGGCCCGCAGAACCCCGCCGCCAGCAGCACATACACGCGTTGTCAGGTCCGGCGCGGCACGCCTGGCCTTCGCCGGGAAGACCGGCACACACCGGAGAAGCACCCTTTTTGCCCGACAATCACCGCTTGCGGCGGGCACAATTTTTATCTAGTCTGGCCTTCGTCCGGGCACATATGTGCCCGCATCACCCTCAACCCCATCGCCCTCAGCGGATCGCTGAGGGCATTTTTGTTTCCCAGAAAACCCTCGGCCGCCACAGCGGCCGAGGGTTTTCTGCTTTCTACCGACAGGAGCACCATCGTTGCCCACCATCTGGATCCTCATCGCGGTCTCGCCGCTGCTGGTCACCGCCGGCGTGCTGGCCGCGGTCACCATGACCGCCCTGATCCGGGCCCGCCCCGAAGACGTGCCGGCGGTAACCTCGACCTTCGCCACCGCCTTCACCAAACTGGTGGAACGCGTCCGGATCGGCCAACGACCGGCGGCCACGCTCGGCCGGGTCCTCACGACAGGACCCGGCCCGCAGCCACCGACCGCAACCTCGCCGGACGAGAACACCACCGGTAACGAACAGGAGCCGGCATGAGTCGTCGCCGCGCCATCACGCCCTACAGCCCCACCGAGGCCACCGCCATCGCACCGGACACCCTGGAGACGATCGCCGCCGCCCTCCAGACACTCTCCGACCAGCGCGCCCGCATCCTGCGGATGCGTTTCGGCATGGACGGACCGGCGAAGACCCACGCACAGATCGCCGAAGCCCACGCCACCACCCCGCAGCGAATCCGTCAGATCGAATCCGCGGCGCTCGCGACGCTGCGCCGTCGCTCACCGACCAACCGGCTGGCCGACCTGGACAGCGACGATCTGCTGCGCCTGCCGGAAACGGTACGCACCCGGATCCTGCAGGCCACCGCACGCCCACAGGACCCCGTCCGGTGCGACGAACACGGCTGGACACAACGCGGCGACACCCACCTGCCGACCGCCGTCTGCAGCCGATGCCCCTGCATCATGGCCGTCGCCCCCACCGGACGGCCCCGGCAGTACTGCGGCGCCACCTGCCGCAAAAAGGCCCAGCGCGAACGCGACCGGTGGCAGGAACAGTCCCGACGCTGACCCGCCCAACCCGCCCAACCCGGAGACCCCCACGCCAGGGGCGCACCCACGCGCCCCTGGCGTCACCGCGCTTGCCGCGAAACACCCCGCCGGCTCACAACTCCAGAACCAGCGCACGATGGTCGGAAACCTCCGGCCGCGCCACCACCTCGAACCGCTTCACCGCCGCGACATCCGACACCAACAGATAACTGGCATGGCGCACCGGCTTCGGATAATGCGACGTCCGCGTATCCGCCACACCCACCAGATCAGTCAACCCGATCTCGGCCAACATGCCGAACGTCTCACTGCCCGGCAGCAGATTGAAATCCCCGCACACCACCACCACATCGTGCGGCTCCCGGAACCGGCGCACCAACTCCACCAGCCGCTCAGCCTGCCGACGCCGCGCCGGACCATCCCCCTTGCCCGCCGGATCACGCAACCCATGCAACTGCACCACCGCGACCGAACGCCCCGCACCACGATCCACCACCCGCACCGCCAGCGCGACACGAGGACGATCCGCCACCGCCCACTCGACATGATCGACAAAACGCCCGTGCACGAACGCGGAATCCACACCGACCACCGGCAGACGCTCAGCCACCCACGTCGCCACACCGAAATCCTGCCGATGCCGGACCCCCGCGCCATCACACACAGGACCACAATCACTGGTCACGAAAATCCCCTGATGACGCGGCAACACCCCCCGAACATCGTCGAAGAGATCAGCACGCTGCGGCACACTACGCTGCCCGTCCTCAAAACGCGTCCACCCACGCAACCCCGCCGTCCGCGTCACCTCCTGCAGACAGACGACATCCGCCCCACTACCAGGCAACCACGCCACCAACTCGTCGAACAGCGCGCCACCCCACGCGTTCACACTCACGATCCGCACCCGACACCCATCCCTCAACCCCCAACCGGCACCTCACCGCCGCGGCGCACGAGCCGTCACACAGTACGCCCGCCCCACCGGATCACGCAGCGTCGTCCACTGCCCGGGCACCCGCCGCACCACCGTCGCCCCCAACGCCTCATGCCGCGCCACCTCAGCCGCCACATCCGAACACGCCAGATCGACATGCACCCCCGCCGCACCATCCTCGACCCGCTGCAACAACAACCGCATCGGCACCGGCGCGGCCGGCAACAACCGCTCGAACTCCACACTGTCCGGCATCGGATCATGCGCCCACCCGGTCACCGCCCGCCAGAAACCCACCTCCGCGGCGTAACCACCGGCAGGAATGTCCAGACACAACTGATCGGCAACACTGACCTGCCCACCCGGCCACCGCACCGCCCCCGGCGCCACCCGCTCACCACCCCAACCCACCACACAGAACACCAGACCCGCGGGCGAGCGCAGCACCACCACATCATCATCAGCGCGCACCACCACCGCACCCAGCCCCCGCAACCGCGCCACCGCACCCGACAGATCCACCACATGCAGATCCAGATGAGCCCGCGCCGGCCCGTCACCGACCACCTGCACCCGCAGGCACGCATCACCACCCCCCGGCACCAGCGTCGCGAACCGCCCCCCACCACGACGCGCCGACACCGCCGCACCGGTCACCGCCGCCCAGAAACGCTCCGCCACCACCGCACCCGCCCCCGGCGTATCCAAAAACCCGGTCACCCAGCGCACCATCACGACACCGACACCACCTTCCCGCAGCTCTCCCGCGCCTCCACGACCGCCCGCGCCCGCACCGCCGACTCACCATCACCGGCCACCGGCTCCACGACATCCGCCACCCGCACCACCGACGGCCCACCAGACACGTAACACCGAACCCGCCGCATCCAACCCCCACCCGTGACCCGGCCGCGACACGACCACCCTACGACCACCCAGAACCCCTTTCCGGGTACGCACATCCACTCCGCACACCCGCCCGGCACGGGCACACACCCGCCAACCACACACCCGACACACCGGGAGAAACACATGAGCGACTGGGACCAGCGCTACCGCACCGGCGACACCCCCTGAGACCTCGCACGCCCCGTCACCGACGTCACCGTCAACGCCACCACCGGCGACGACATCACCACGCTCGCCGGCTGAACCCGCCCCGCGCACCGGTCGGTCCACGACATCGGCCCACGCCAAGCGCACCCCACACGGGGCTCACCCCAACTCACGCAACACCCGATTCGTACGATTCGACAGGATCGCCGCGCGCTGCTGCTCCGCCGTCACCTCGATGTAGTTCTGCGACGTCGCCAACGACGCATGCCCCAACAACCGCATGATCTCCGACGCGTTCGCGCCGTCCTCGGCCAGCCGCGTCGCAAACGTGTGCCGCAACGCATGCAACTGCGCACCCCGCGGAACCCGGTCACCGATCCCCGCCCGCCGGAAACACGACCTCACCAGGTACTGCAAACCACCCCGCCGCAACGGCGCCCCATGCCGATCCACCAACAGGGGAGCGGAACCGTCCACCCGCCCGAACCGCACCCGGCAACTGTCCACATACCGCCGCACCGCGGCATCCAACCCCGCATCGATCGGCACCGACCGCGGCCGGCCACCCTTGCCGGCCACCTCCACCCGCCGCTCACCGTCGCGACCCGACACCGAACCCACCCGCAGACTCAACAACTCCGACAACCGCAGACCGGCACACAACGCCAACGCCAGCACCAGCACATCCCGCTCCGGCCACGGATCCCGCTGCCGCTCGTCGACCCGGCTCGCCACCCGCAACAACCGCTCCGGCGTGTCCTCACCCCGCAACGGCTTGGGGGAGTGCGCCACCATCCGCGGCTTGTCCACCGCCGACATCGGATTGCCCGCCACCACCCCCTCGGTCACCAGGAACGTGAAGAACGCATTCCACGACGACCAGGCGCGCGCCACCGAGGCGGGGGCGCGGTCCGTGGCGAACCGCGCGAACGCGGCGCGCAACACGCGGGGGGACAGGTCGGCCGGCGTCGCCGGGGCGGGCACGGCCTGCCGCAACACCAGGCTCAGGTCCCTGCGGTACGCGGCCAGCGTGTGCACCGACGGTTTGCGGGTGGCCCGCGCCGCGAGGAACTCGTCGATGAGCTCGGTCAGGGGAGTGGACGGCTCGGAGGATGATTCGTGCTGCATAAGAGATATTATGCAGCAAATATTCCTATTCATGCCGATCGAGCCCTGGCATGTCGACCGGCACTGACGTCTGTTTTGTGGTATTTCGCGGTGCCGGGATTCAGGCGTGACCAGCCCGGATCGGCATCGCCGGGCCCTCGGCCGAGATCAGCGCCGCACCTGCCGCGGGGGCCTGCGGCCGAGCGGCACCGTGCCCGCCGCCGGGTGCCTGCGGCCGAGCCGCAGGCACCCGGCGATCCCGAGCGGGGAGCGGGGGCTGTGATCCGTCCACGCCCGGCCGCGCGGGAGCACCCAGCACCGCGGGCCGGGCCTGTCCGGGCGCAGGGCTCCGACGCACCGCGGGCCGGACTCCGGCGCACTACGGTCCGGGCGCCGGGCTCCAGCACGCTGCGGTCCGGGCTCCAGCACGCTGCGCACGATCCTCGGCGCGCCGCGTTCCGGTCCCGGTCGGGAGCCGGTCGGCTTTCCTGAACGACGCGAACCGCAGGCGTGAATCTTGAGGCTGGCCTCGGCGCGGTGCCCGGTGGCCGCCGGGGGCGCGCCGCGTTTGTGGCATGGCGCCGGCTGGGGGCCACTTTCCACGGCCGGGGTTGACATAATGTAGATTATCGACCTGAGATTGGTGCGCGGAGGAGCGGACGCCACCGCCTCCTGCGGACCGCCCGTGCGGTGGCTCGCGTGTCCTTCCCCGATGTCGTCGCCGCCCTAGGCTCCAAGATCGGCCCTGCCCCGCTGCCCCTGAACGGCGTGATCGCCGTTGTCCTCGACGGGCGGAACCGGGTGCTCCCGGTCCGGCGATCGGACAACGGCCAGTGGGCCCTCACGACAGGATGCCGGCAACCCGGCGAGCAGCCGGCCGACGGCGCCCTGGTGAGGTGTTCGAGGAAACCGGTGTCCGCGTACGGGTGGAGCGTCTCCTGTCCGTAGAGGCGCTGGAGCTGTCCGTCGTGTCCAACGGCGATCAGGTCCACTGGCTCGCCATCGGGCTGCGATGCCGGCTCGTCGAGGGCGACGCCCGGGTCAACGACGACGAGTCCGTTGAGGTCGGCTGGTTCGATCCGGATGTGGTGCCGTCGCTGCCTGCCCATCAGGCGCGATGTCGACACTGGCGTTGGCCGAGGACGCCGACCCGTGGATCGGGCGACCCGAGCAGGCCTGCTGCGCCAGCCGGGTGCCGGTTTCGACGTGGCGGCTACGTTGGCACGGCTGGTCTCCTTCGCCTGGCAGCCGCCACTTCCCCACTGCCCGCCGTTGGTGGTCCGCTGCCGGTCGATCACGCAGAGTAGCTTTCTGGAATCGTCCGGTCGTTCTGCCTCAGCGGCGGCGCGCGGCTGTTGTCGGGGTTGGCGCGTCTGGCCGGAGCGTCAGCAGCGGTGGAGAGTTCCGCCTCTCCCCTGGCGGGTCGGGTCGGTCCCGTGCAGGCGGCGGGGGGCGACTCGCGCCGTGGTGGCTCCGGGGGGACGAAGGATCCGGAGGTGGCGGGGGCAGCGGTGGTTGATGTGGACGGTCGTGAGTGGTGGGCGTGGGTCGGCGCCGTTCGGCGATGATCTTGGGTCTGCGCTGCTCGGCGGGGCGCGGGGTGGTTGTCGGTGGGGGCTGGTAGAAAGAAGGCCCTCTCATACAGACGTACGAAGGTGGGGATGTTGGTGGCGGCGGGTGTGGAGGCGCGGGGGTTGACCGTGCCGGAGCTGGATGGGATCCGGGAGGCGCTGGCGGCCGGGCGTAAGCCGAAGGTGCAGTTCACCGAGGCGGCGGGGCAGATCGCGGGGCAGGTGGGGCAGGTTGTCGGGTTGGAGGATCCGGCGGTCAGCGAGGAGTGGGTGGTGGTGCGCTTCGGTCGTGACGAGTTGCCCTTCTCCCCCGGTGATCTGCGGATGGCGCCCAAGGGTGCGGTGGCGCCGAGGAAGGCGCCGGTGGTGGAGCCGGAGCCGGATCCGGTGTTGTCGGGGCCGGAGTTTCTGATCGACAAGCCGATCGAGAAGCCGAAGGCGGCTCCGGCGCAGCGCAGGAGTGTGGATGAGGTGGAGAAGGGTGGACAGGACGTGACGGCTCCGGCGCCGCGGAAGGCGGCTCGGCCGGTGAAGGCGAAGCCGTCGCCGTCGTTGACGGTGACGTTGGCCTATGGCGAGGGTGAGTGGACGGTGGGTGCGACGCAGGGCGCGAAGGCGTTGGCGAAGCCTTATGTGATTCGTCCGGCGGAGGCGTTGAAGATGGTGCAGCTGATCGACGTGCCGGGGGTGCAGGAGGCGGTGGAGCAGATTCTGGCGGCGGAGCGGGCGGAGGCGCAGCAGCAGGCGCAGCGGTTGCGGGCGGAGCTGGCGGAGATCGAGGCGCGGTTGGCGGAGTTGGGTGAGGCGGGTTCGCAGCCGTCGTGAGCGGTGGTGGGCTTGCGGGGTGTGGATGAGAAAACGCCCGCACGGGGGCGGGCGTTTTCGTGGTGTGGTGTGGCTTATTGGGCGCTGATGGTGCCGGTGGCCAGGAGCAGCATGAGCAGTGCGCCGAGGGCGAGGCGGTAGAAGATGAAGATGCTGTAGGAGTGTTTGGCGACGAATTTGAGCAGCCAGGTGACGGCGAAGTAGGCGACGGCGAAGCTGACGGCGGTCGCGACGAGGGTGTTGGTCCAGCCGACGCCGTGGGAGATGTTGTCGAACTCTTCGTAGCCCTGCAGGATCGACGCGCCGGTGAGGGCGGGCACGGACAGGAAGAACGACAGTTTGGTGACGGTGACGCGGTCGAGGTCGCGTAGCAGGCCGGCGGACATCGTGGATCCGGAGCGGGAGATGCCGGGGATGACGGCCAGGCATTGGACGACGCCGATGATGAGGGCGTCTTTCCAGGTGACGTCGTCTTCGTGGCGGACCTGGGTGGCGGCGTGGTCGGCGAAGGCCATGACGCCGGACCAGACGATGAGCGCGCCGGCGACGAACCAGAGGCTGCGTAGCGTGGTCTCGATGGTGTCCTTGAAGGTCAGGCCGGCGATGACGATGGGGATCGAGCCGAGGATGACGGCCCAGGCGAACCGGAAGTCGGGGTGCTGGCGTTCTTCCTTCCTGGCGAGGCCTTTGAAGAAGGCCGGGACGATCCGGCGGATGTCGGGTAGCAGGAAGATGATGGTGGCGAGGACGGCGCCGGATTGGATGATGACCGTGAAGGCGGTGATGGCCGGGTCGTCGAGTTGGTAGCCGAGGAGTTTTTCCAGGATGGTCAGGTGACCGGTGCTGGACACCGGGAGGAACTCGGTGACGCCCTCCACCGCGCCCATCAACACTGCTTCGAAGATGTTCAAAAACGGATCCCGCCTGTTTTGTAACGTGCCTGGCCGGTCCCGAGCATAGGGGGACGGATCAGGCGGAGCGACGCCGGTCCCGGGCGGCCGCGATCGTGTACGCGGGGTCACGGTCCAGGTTGTGCCGGTCACGGTCGTAGCGGCGGGTAGTGCGCGGGTCGGCGTGTCCCATGGCGTCCTGGACGTCTTCGAGGGGGACGCCTTCGGCGCGGGCGGCGGTGGCGAAGGCGTGCCGTAGCGAGTGGGGGGACATCCGGTCGGCGCCGGGGATGCCGGCCTGCTGGGCGAGGCGGCGTACCAGGCGGAACACGGCGTGCCGGTCGAGGCGGGCGCCGGTGGTGGTGGTGAACAGCGGGCCGTCGGCGGTGCCGCGGGTGCGCAGGTAGGCGTCGAGGGTGGCGGCCGCGGCGGGGGTGAGCACGCGGCGGCGGGGGCGGCCGCCTTTGCCGGTGAAGCGGACGGTGCGGTGGCCGCGTTCGACGCCGAGGTCGGCCAGGTCGAGGCTGACGAGTTCGCCGACGCGCAGGCCGAGGTCGGCGAGCAGGGTGAGCACGGCGCGGTGGCGGGTGGCGGCGGGTCCGGTGTGTGTGTCGGCGGCGGTGAGCAGGGCGTCGACTTCGTCGGCGGTGAGGCCGATGGTGGCGGAGTGGTCGCGGTCGACGTAGGGGCGGTCGGCGCCGCTGACCGGGTTGGCGGGTACGGCGCCGAGTTTGACGAGGAAGGCGTACCAGCTGGAGAGGCCGGAGAGTTTGCGGGCGACGGTGGCGGCGGCCATCGGGCGTGCTTCGAGGGTACGGGCGTAGGCGTTGACGTCGAGGAACGTGGCGGTGAGCGGGTCGAGGTGGTGTTCGGCGCACCAGCGCAGCCAGGTGGTGACGTCGCGGCGGTAGGCGTCGCGGGTGTGTTCGGACAGTCGCCGGTTGCGTAGCCAGGCCTCGGTGAACTGGGTGGCGGAGGCGGTGATGTGGGGCAGCAGCGACATGCGGCCCATGTTCTCAGTTTTCGATCGGTGTGCGGTCGGCGACATGCCCTGGGGTGGTGGCGGTGGGGCGGGGTCGTCGGTGTGCGACCCCGCCGGGGCAGGCGGGCATCAGGCGGCGGTGGCCAGGCGCATGCCTTGGGCGTCGGTGATGCTCAGCCGGGTGGTCATGGTGCTGCGGGCGGCGATCTGGGCGGCGTAGGCGGCGCGGCGGCGTGCGACGCAGCCGTCCTTGGCGGCGGGGACGCCGGTCTGCTCCATGTGGGTGGTCAGGCCGTCGCGCAGCAGGGCGAGGGCTTCGGTGCGCAGTTGCGAGACGCGGGATTCGGTGACGCCGAGTTCGGCGGCGACCTGTGACAGCGGTCGTTCCTGCAGGAAGGAGGCTTCGACGACGTAGCGCAGCCGTTCGGGCAGGGCGGTGACGGCGTCGTGCAGGTAGCCGAGGCGTTCGCGGTGCAGCAGCATCTCCTCGGGGTTGAGGGCGCTGTCGGTGACCATGTCCTCGGCGGTGCCGGTGGCGAAGCCCTGCAGTGACAGCACGGCGGCGCGCTGGACGTCGTCGTCGACGGTGCTCAGTTCGCCGACCGCGACGCCGAGCAGTTCGGCGAGTTCGTCGGCGGTCGGGGTGCGGCCCAGCTGGCGGGTGAGCTCTTCGCGGGCCACTTCGGCGCGGCGGGCCCGGGCGCGTACGGAGCGGCTGGCCC
The DNA here is from genome assembly GCF_003711105.1 of Actinoplanes teichomyceticus ATCC 31121. Classification (NCBI taxonomy): domain Bacteria; kingdom Bacillati; phylum Actinomycetota; class Actinomycetes; order Micromonosporales; family Micromonosporaceae; genus Actinoplanes; species Actinoplanes teichomyceticus. Next base: position 4,019,105 of record NZ_CP023865.1, on the reverse strand, counting down.
AGTCCATGCTGCGCAGTTCGTCGAGCAGGGCGCCGCGTACGCGTACGGCGGCGAATCGGCCGAACGGGATGCCGCGGGAGGGGTCGAAGGCCTGGGCGGCGGTGACCAGTGCGGCGTAGCCGGCCGAGGCGAGGTCGTCGCGGTGCACGTGCGGCGGCACCTTGAACAGCATTTCGCGGACCATGTGACCGACCAGCGCCATGTTGTCCCGGATGAGTTGCTCCTGCTCGCCGGTGACGGGCGTGGTGGTGTGCGCGGCGGTCGCGGTCATGTCGGTTCCCCCCGTGGTGTTGGTTGCAGGGGGAACTTTTCGTGGCTACGGGTGCAACCGATGGGCACTCTCGGTTGCTGCTTGGTTGCACTGCGTATTTCTTCTCAGGTGTGGGGTGGGGGCTGTTTCAGTCCCGCCCCCACCCGTGGTGCACCGCTGCGGCCGCACGTGGTGACCGTCAGCACCCGGCGGTGCGCCAGCGCCTGGCGCGGCAGCCGGGCCCCGGGCGACGCCGTCGAGGCCGGGCATCCGGCCGCGCCGGGCAGCCGTGCTGCGACGTTGGCGGCGGCCGGTGCGGCGCGGGCCGCTTCAGTGCGGCGGCTCGCCGGCGTCGGGCCCGGCGGCGGCGAGCACCTGCTCCACCGCGGTCTTGGTCAGGCCCAGGCCGTGCAGCACGCCGGCGCCGGGTTCCTCCTCTTCCAGCAGGGCCAGCAGCACGTGCCCGGTGCCGATGTCGTCGTGCCCGAGCCGCAACGCCTCCCGGAAGGTCAGTTCCAGCGCTTTGCGTGAGCGCGCGTCGTAGGGCACCAGCTGCGGCACCTGGGCGGCCGGCGCGGGCAGTGCGGCGCTCACGCGCGCGCGGACCGTCTCGATGCTCAGCCCCTGCGCGGTGATGGCCCGCACGGCCAGGCAGTCGGGTTGCTCCAGCAGGCCCAGCACCAGGTGCGCGGGGGTGATCTCGTCGTTGCCGTGCGTCTTGGCCTGGTTCATCGAGGCGACGATCGCGTTGCGCGCGAGCTGGCCGAAGCGGTGGAAGCCCTGTGACGGGTCGAGCTTCTCCTTGGGGACGAATCGTTTCTGCGCGGCCTGTTTGCTGACTCCCATGCTGCGGCCGATCTCGGTCCAGGACGCGCCGGAGCGGCGGGCCTGGTCGACGAAGTGGCCGATCAGGTGGTCGGCCAGCTCCCCCAGGTGGTCGGCGAGCAGGACGGCGTCGGAGAGCCGGTCCAGTGGGGCGTCGGGGCGGTTGAGGGTGATCGTGGAGATCAGGTCGTCCAGGCGTACCGGAGGTGTCAGCTGCGTCATGCCGTCAACCTTAGGTTGACGAACGGCCGTGCGTCAACGTCGGGTTGACGCTTGGGGGTGACCGTGCGGCGGTGACCGCCGTCCACACCGGCCGCACCGGCGTCCGCGGCATCGGGCAGGATGAGCGCATGACCGTCAATCCGATCCGGCACATCACCATCGACGCGCACGACACCCTCAAGCTCGCCCGGTTCTGGGCCCAGGTCACCGGCTACCGGCTGGCCGACGACTGCGACGCCGAGGAGGCCCTGCTCACCTCACCGTTGGACGGCTCGCCGGGGATGCTGTTCATCGCGGTGCCCGAGCCCAAGAGCGCCAAGAACCGGATGCATCTGGACATCCAGCCACCGGCCGGGACGCGCGACGAGTTCGTCGAGCGGATGCTGCGGCTGGGCGCCAGCGTGCACGAGGACCATCGCGCGGGCGACGGGACCGGCTGGGTGACCATGCTCGACCCGGAGGGCAACGAGTTCTGCGTGGAACGCAGCGCGGCCGAGCGCGCCGCGGCGTGAGGCGCCGGGCAGGCCAGCCCGCCCGGCGCGCGGCGCGTCAGGACGACTTGGCGGCCTCCTTACGGCCGCGTCTGCCCAGCGGCACCTCGGACATGTCCACCGCCTGCGAGGTGATCTTCTTGTAGCCGTAGCCGCGCTCGGTCAGCCAGGCCACCGTCTTGGCCTCGGCGCGCGCGACCACCTGCGGGATCTGCTTCTCGTCGGTGACCTGCTCGGCGAAACGGAAGGTGAAGAACGGCCGCGCGGCGATGTCGTAGGTGATGTGGCCCTGCTCGGTGTACTGCACGGACAGCAGGTCGTCGCCACCGTCGGCGGCCAGCCGCGCTTTCTGCTCGGCGCTGAGGTTGTCGAAGGATCCGCGTACGGTCACGCGAATCGTGCGGGTCTGGGTCATCCGGCCAGTATCGGCGGGCCCGGCCGTGCGCCGACACCGGATTATCCGCGCCACCCGGTCGCGGGGCCGGTCGGCGCCGCGACGCCGCCCGTGCGGGTCCGTCGGTTTACCGCCCGGGTCCGGGCCGGGCGGCGCGGGGCGCGTCCGGCGCCGCGACGCCGCCGTGCGGGTCTGCCGGGTACCGCCCGGGTCCGGGCCGGGCGGCGCGGGGCGGGTCTGCCGGCGCGGCGCCCGGCGTTCAGGCCAGGAATTCGCGGGCGCCGCGCAGCCGGGTGGCCAGCAGCTGCCGGGCACGGTCGAGCACCAGGCGGACGTCGCCCGGGCGGCGCAGACCCAGCCCGGCCAGCGACGCCGCCGGGATCGCCGACACGTCCCACCCCTGGCGGCGGGCCACCAGCACACCCAGCTCGTACCGGCTGACCGGGTCGGCGCCGGCCACGTTGAGCACCCCGGCATAGTCACCGGCGGCCAGTTCGAGCAGCGCGGCGGCCAGGTCGTCGACGTGCACCGGGGTACGCACCTCGTCGGTGAACAGGGCGCCCGTGACGCGGCCGGCGATCAGATCACGGGTGAGGACCTCGTGCCCGCCGTTGCCGTCGCCGAGGATCAGCGAGGTGCGCACCACCGCGGCGTGCGGGTCGACGGCGCGCACGGCGGTCTCCGCGGCGGCCTTGGCCGCGCCGTACCGGTAGACCGGATCCGGGCGGGCCGCCTCGTCGTAGTGCACCTCGCGCCCGGAGAAGATCGCATCGCTGGACACGTGCACCAGGCGGACACCGCGGGCGGCCACCGCCACATGCGCGGCCCCGTCGGCGGTCGACACCCAGTCGTTGCGGTCGCGGCCCGCGGCGGTGTGCACGATCGCGTCCGGGCGCACCCGGGCCACGACCCGGCGCACCTCGTCCGGATCCCGGATGTCCAGGCGCACCCCGGCGCTCGGGGCCGGGCTGCGCAGATAGGTGCCGACCGGCTCCCAGCCGGCGGCCGCGGCCCGGGCGAAGACGCGCCGCCCCAGATATCCGCCACCGCCGGTGATCAGCAGTCGTCGTGTCACGGGCGGCAGCCTATCGGGCGCAGGCCCGCGCACCCCGGCCGGTCCGGGCCGCCATCGCGGTCACCTCGGCCCGGCCGTGGCCCGCGGGGACAGTGGCGTGCCGCCCGGCGGTCACCGCAATTCACGCACGTAAACACCACACGCATCATCAAGGTCGAAGTTCTTCGATAGGTTACGGCCGACCGTTCTCACCGATCGGAAGGAGTTCCACCGTGCGACGACTGCTCGTGGCCACCCTCGCCACAGCGTTGACGCTCGCCGCGACGGGCGCGGCCGCCCACGCGCACCGCCGGGCCGCACCGGCCCCCGGCGCGGCCGGCGCCGGCGACACCTACTACCCGGACTACGGCAACGGCGGCTACGACGTCGCCCACTACGACATCCGGCTGCGCTACACCCCCGCCACCGACAGGCTCACCGGGACCACGACCATCCTGGCCACGGCCACCCAGGACCTGAGCCGGCTCAACCTCGACTTCCTGCTGGACGTCTCCTCGGTGCAGGTGAACAACCGCCCGGCCGGCTTCGCCCGCGAGGGCGCGCACGAGCTGGTCGTCACCCCGGCGCGCAGCATCACGGCCGGCGCCGCGATCACCATCGTGGTGCAGTACTCCGGCGTGCCCTCCAGCAAGGCGGTCGACGGCTTCACCGCCTGGGAACGCACCGCCGACGGGGCGCTGGCCGTCGGCGAGCCGGAGATCGCCTGGTGGTGGTACCCGAGCAACGACCACCCGTCGGACAAGGCCACCTTCGACGTGTCGGTGTCCGTGCCCGACGGTGTCGAGGCGATCAGCAACGGCGTGCAGCCGCGCCCGCCGGTGCGCGAGACGCTGGGCTACACCCGGTGGAGCTGGCGGTCGCTGAAGCCGCAGGCCACCTACCTGACGTTCCTGACCGTCGGGCAGTACGACGTCACCACCGACACCGCCGCCGACGGCACCACCGTCTACAACGCGTACTCGCAGCTGCTGCCCGCGGACTTGCGTGACGCCGCGCAGGCCAGCGTCGAACGCACCGCGGAGATCGTCGACTGGGGGTCCACCGTGTTCGGGCCGTACCCGTTCGAGGCGCGCGGCGGCGTGGTCCTGCCTCCGGGCGAGCTCGGCTTCGCCCTGGAGAACCAGACCCGGCCGATCTACTCGGCCGGGTTCTTCCGCCGCGGCTCCAACCCCGCGGTGATCGTGCACGAGAACGCCCACCAGTGGTTCGGCGACTCGGTGTCGGTGCGCTCCTGGCAGCACACCTGGCTCAACGAGGGCTTCGCCAGCTACGCCGAATGGTTGTGGTCGGAGAAGACCGACGAGGGCACCGCGCAGGAGATCTTCGATTACCTGTACGCGACCTCGCCGGACGACGCGCCGATCTGGACCACCGCCCCGGCGGACCCGGGCGTGGCGCAGCTGTTCGGCGACGCCGTCTACGACCGCGGCGCGATGACCCTGCACCAGCTGCGCACCGCGGTCGGCGACGAGGACTTCTTCGAGATCGTGCGGACCTGGACGGCGCAGCACCGGTACGGCGACGCCACCACCGAGCAGTTCACCGCCCTGGCCGAGCAGATCTCCGGCAAGGACCTGCACGCGCTGTTCCAGGCGTGGCTGTACACCCCGGCCAAGCCGGTGCTCGCCGGCGCGCCGGCGAGCTCGGCACGCTCGGCGAACGTGCCGGTCGCGCCGAAGTCGTGGGCGCAGATCAGCCGTACCCACGAACTGCTGCACCGGTGAGTCACCGCCGCGGCGTGCCGGTACGGCACGCCGCGGCGGCCGGTACGGGGGTGTCGTGCCCGGAGAAGAAGAAACGCGGGCGGATGTCTTCCGGGCTTCTCTCCCCTGGCCGCTGTCTGCGAGGCTGCTGATGGTCCCCGTCGCGCGCGTGCTGGGAGGTCGACGCCCGTGCAGGTGACCGGCTGGCTGCCCCGCACATCGGCATCGGCGTCTCCCTGTCGGTGATCGCCGGCACCCTGGCCGTGACCGCCGCCGCGTCGCTGATCAGGGCCGGGCGCGGCGCGCCGGGCACGCTGGGCCCGCGCCGCTGAGCCGGCGCCGTCGCGCGCGGCGGCTCAGGAGGCCGGGGCCGCGCAGGTGCCCGGCGGCAGGGTCGGTTCGCTCAGCTGCGCCAGCGACTGGTTGACCTCGGTGAAGGTGGCGAGCTGACGGAACCGGTCACCGATCACGACGTCGATCGCCTCGGTGCCGCGCTTGGCGTTGAACTCCATTGTCGCCTGGCCCAGGAAGAACGCCCTGATCCACTGGGCGGCGCCGACCGTCTTCGGGCCGTACTGGATGATCGCGACCTGGTCGAACCTGGTCCTGCTCCGGCTGGCCGGCTGCACCCTGAAGCCGCGGCCCCGGAAGTCGGCGCTGACCCGGCGGGCCACTCCCCCGGCCCGGGTGCCGTCGAGCACCCGCAGCGTCACCTGCTCGGGCACGTCGGGAAAGGTCAGGTCCGCCGGGACCGCACCGGCCGGGCAGCGGCCGCCGGCCGCCGCGCCGGCCTGGGAGTCACGCACCACCGAGAGCACCGCCACGACGGCCGCGACCGCGGCCAGAACACCGATGACCAGGTAGGCCCGCACGCGCGTGTGTGTCACGCCAACAGTGACGCACGCCGATCGGGTTTTGTGTACTCACGACACACTATCGTTATCCGGCGGCGGGCGCCGCCCGGCCGCTGACCAGGCCGTTGCCTGCCGGGCCGGTCGAGACGTCCGGCCGGGCGGCCGATTCTGACGGTACGGGGCACCGCGGCCGTGAGCACCGCCGTCACCTCCCTCAGCGCAGCGCCACCGCGCGCCGGGCCGCCCGGCCCGCGCGATCGCCCGTTCGCCGGTCCGGCCCGCGTGTGCGACTGCCACGGCCTGCGGCACGCCGCGCACGCGGCGCGGGTTTCCCGCGAGCATCGTCGGATCCGGCGGCACCGCGCCGAAGGTGAACGCCGGCCGCGGAACCGGCGGCGTGCTCGCGCGTGCAGGCCGCGCCGGTCGAGCAGCCGCCGTGGTAGCGCGCGTCTGGCACGGTGTGACCATGGTTGATGCCGCCGCTCTGCTGGCCGCTTACGACGCGCAGATGCGTATACCGGCCGGCGCCGTCCCGTCCGGCATGACCTACGAGCACGACGGTCCGATCCTGCGGATCGCCGGTGGGCACGTGGGACGGATCCGGGCGCCGCGTGACGTCGGCGTCACCGGCGCTGAGCTCGACCGCCTGATCGCCCGTCAGCGCGACTACTTCCGGGCGCGTGGCCAGGGCGTCGAGTGGAAGCTGCGGGCACACGACCTTCCCACCGACCTTCCCGAGCGCCTGGTCGCGGCGGGGTTCGTCGCGCAGGAAGCGGCGACGGTGCTGATCGCCTTCGCCGAACAGGTGGCCGCCGAGCCGGTCCTACCCCGCGCAGTCGTGCTGCGGCAGGTCAGCGCGGCCGAGGACCTGCGCCGCTTCGCCGACCTTCAGACCGAGGTGTTCGGGGCCGACTGCTCCTGGGTCGCGGCCGACCTCAGCGCCCGGGTGTCGGCGGATCCCGGCCAGATCACCATCCTGGTCGCGGAGGCCGGTGAGCGGCTGGCCTGTACTGCCATTGCGGTGTACGAGCCGGGCACCGAATTCGTCGCGCTGCTCGGCGGCGCGACACTGCCGCAGTGGCGCGGACGCGGGCTCTACCGCGCCATGATCGCCGCTCGGGCACGGGAGGCCGTCAGCCGCGGCTTCCGGCTGCTGCATGTCGACGCGTCCGCGGCCAGCGCGCCCATCCTGCGCCGGTGCGGCTTCCACGAGATCACCACCTCGACGCATTATCAGTGGACGCCGCCGCGATAGCTGCGTGACCTGGTGGTGGCCGGCCTCGCCCAGCGGGTGATCTCCGGGCGGCCGGTCGACGTCCTCGCGCGGCACCTGTCCGGGGCCGTGTCCTGGGCACCGGCGGCACGCGGGCGCGAGCCGCGTCCACCTCAGTCGTGGCGCGAAAGACTTCCGGCCACAGCGGACGCGACGCGAACGACCCCTGGCGTCGGCGTGTGAGCCGACACCGCGTGGCGCGCGCCCGCCGCGCCGCCCCGTTCCGGCGTTGATCGTTTCCGCCGCGTGGGTGGGCACGACGCCGACATGATGAACCCTCCTGCCGCTGGCCCGTACGCCTCGATCCGGCCGGCCGACGTCTGGAGACGAGGCACTAGCGTGGCGAGCGCCAGACCTGGTTCAGGTAATCGAAACCGCCGCCTGTACCGACGTTCACCTCCGGGTACTCGGTGCCGTTCACGTAGCGCTGCTGCAACAGTTTGCCGCTGCTCTCGTTTTCGAGGAAATATCCAGTGACCTGGTATTGCGCCTGGTGGATCTGCCACAGCTGGTTCGAGCCGCCGGTGCAGCCGGCCGCCTTCACGTCCGGTTGCTCGACGCCGTTCACCCAGCTCTGCTGCAGACACTTACCGCTTCTCTTGTTCTTCACGGTCACGATGCTGTAGGAGCTGTCCACCAAGGTGAACGCCCACTGCTGATGGTCGCCGCCGGTACATCCGGCCACCTTGACGTCCGGCTGCTCGACGCCGTTCACCCAGCTCTGCTCCAGGCATTTCCCGCTTCGCCAGTTCCGCGTGGTCCACCAGACTTCCTGCGCCGAGGCGGATGCGGCGGCTGACGCCGCATCGGGCGTCGCCAGCGCCGCGGCCGGTGCCGCGAGAACAGCCGCACCGGCGGCACCGGCCGCGGCGAGAGCGGTCGCGAGACGTCTCACAGATACCTCCGAAGAGTCGGGGGGATGGCGCCGGGACCAGGCATGGATCATCTGGACGCGCCCAGGGTCGGTTTCTGATCGCCGGAGAGCGAAACATCGGCATGGCCGTACCTGAATGACGCGGATGCGGAAGGACAGTCGCCTCGACGGCGACGGCGACATTACAACCTCGGGCAGCCTGCGGACAGCCTTACAGTTGGACGCTCATGTCGTGGGTCTGGGCGGCATCCGGCCACGAGCCGGCCAGCCGCATCCCGGCCTGGATCAGCGAGACACCGGCGGACGTCTGTGGATGCATCAGCCGCGGACCGGGCCCGAGGCTCTGGAAGGACAGGTGGGCCCGGATGGTGCCGACGTTGTCCGGGCGCAGTCCGGCGGTACGCCCACCGGTCGTGGTCATCCACTGCCACCAGTCGGAGTCGCTGTCCCGGCGGTCGATGGTGCCGTACGCGATGGTGACGCCCTTGTCGAGACGGCGGGTTTCACCGGCGAAGAGCAGCCGCCGCGTACGCGAACTCCGCCCCTCTGCGACCACCAGCATGTCGAAACGTTCCCGCCGGCCGCGCTCGGTCTCGATGTCGACGCCGGAGGCGTCCCGATGCGCCGCGGTGACGAAGTCGCCGTAGCGGATCTGCACATCGTCCTCGATCGCGGCGAGCAGGATCTCGGACAGCCGCCCGCGCAGGATCTCCAGCTCGGCGGTGCTGGCGTCGCGCCCCGGCTCGGGCCGCAGCTCGGCGCGCACCCGACCGTCGCGGTCCACGAAGCGGGTGCCGGTCTCTCCGGTGCGCTTCGCCCACACCGCGTCCAGGATGCCCATCCGTTCCAGCACCACCCGGCCGAGTCCGCGGATGTCGACGTTCTGCCCCGCGTCGCGCCGGCCGGGTGACCGCTCCAGGACGGTGGGCTCGAAGCCCTCCCGAGACAACGCCCACGCCAGCGCGGGCCCGGCGATACTGCCACCGGTTCCTTCGCCGCGTGGAGCCCGATGGTGCTCAAGATCGACGAGTACTGCTCGTCGCCCCCGCAGGCCGAGCGGGCCACCATCCTGACCCTCTTCCAACACCTGACCCAGGTCGTAGCCGACACCACCCCCCGATGACCGCGGCGGGCCGCGTCACCGCGTGCGCCGTGGCGGAGTGCGTGCGCGGGCGACGGAGGCGGCCGTCGGCACGGGTGCGCACCGCCACCGACAAACCTGCATAAATCGTGCCGCGCGAGCCACCCGCCATTCGGGTGGCATAGCCGGAGCCGCCCGCCGCCACCTGTGGGTTCAGCCGCCTCCCCGGGGGGTATGCGCGCCGGGAAGAAGCCGTGTACGGCAATCGCGGCGGCGCCGGGACGGACGCGATCTCGATACGAGGACGCCCGTGAAGCGACTTCCCACCCCGGTAGGCAGGGGAAGAACGCGGGACGGGCTGCGGGTGGCGCTGGTGGGCTCCGGCTAGGGGCCTGGCACAGCCGGCGGCGCCCGGCACGGTGCGACGGCCCCGCGGCGCGGGTCACGACGCCGCGGGCCGACGGCGCTGTTCGGATCGGCTTCGTGCCGGCGGCGCGGGCACAAGTAGGGAGGATCCACATGGAGCTGACAGCCGCGACAACTGTTCGCAGAGCCGGGACGGAGGTCTACGCGTTCTGGCGTGATCTGCAGAACCTGCCGACGTTCATGGCGCATCTGGAGCAGGTGCGTGCCACCGGTGACCGGACGAGCCACTGGGTGGCCGGCGCCCCGTTCGGCAGGGACGTCGAATGGGACGCGGAGATCGTCGACGAGGTGCCCGGCGAGAAGATCGCGTGGCGTTCGACCGGCAACGCCGACGTGCCGAATGCCGGTACGGTCCGGTTCGTGCCGGCCCCGGACGGGGTGAGCACCGAGGTGCATGTCGCGCTGGTGTACGACATTCCGGGCGGCGCGGTCGGCAAGGCGGTCGCGAAGTACTTCGGTGAAGAGCCGCATCAGCAGCTCGACGACGATCTGCGCCGGTTCAAGCAGGTGCTGGAGACCGGCGAGGTGGTCCGGTCCGACGGCGCCCCGTGGGGCAAACGGGCCCGCAAGGAGTTCCCGCAGCGTCCGGCGCAACCGCTGTCGGACGCCGAGCTGGCGGAAGGAGCCGGGCAGTGAGGGCGAACACCTGGGCCGGCCGCAACAAGGTCGAGGTCCGCGACCTGCCGGACCCGAAGATTCTCAACAAGCGCGATGCCATCGTAGGCATCACCTCCACCGCGATCTGCGGCTCGGATCTGCACCTGGTCGACGGGTATGTGCCCACGATGCAGGACGGCGACGTCATGGGCCACGAGTTCATGGGCGAGGTGATCGAGGTCGGATCCGGGGTGCCCGCGGACACGCTGCGCGTCGGTGACCGGGTGGTCGTGCCGTTTCCGATCGCGTGCGGCGCGTGCGCCGCCTGCGCCGCCGAGCTGTACTCCTGCTGCGAGAACTCCAATCCCAACGCGGGCATCGCGGAGAAGATGTTCGGGCACCCGGTGGCCGGGATCTTCGGCTACTCGCATCTGACCGGCGGCTTCGCAGGCGGTCAGGCCCAGTACGCGCGAGTGCCGTTCGCCGACGTCGGCCCGCTGAAGATCGAGTCGGACCTGACCGACGAGCAGGTGCTGTTCCTGTCCGACATCCTGCCCACCGGCTACATGGGCGCCGAGATGTGCGACATCCGGCCCAGCGACGTGGTGGCGGTGTGGGGCGCCGGTCCGGTCGGCCAGTTCGCCATGGACAGCGCCCGGGTGCTCGGCGCCGCGAAGGTCATCGCCATCGACAGGGAACCGTACCGGCTGCGGATGGCCGAACAGGCCGGCCACATCCCGGTGAACTTCGACGACGTCGACGTGCGGTTGAGGCTGCTGGAACTGACCGGTGGGCGGGGACCGGACAGGTGCATCGACGCGGTCGGCATGGAGGCCACCCACGGCAGCGCGCACATCGCCGCGTACGACCGGATCAAGCAGGCCGTACGGTCGGAGACCGAACGCCCGCACGCGCTGCGCCAGGCGATCATGTCGTGCCGCAGCGGCGGCGTGGTCTCGGTCATCGGTGTGTACGGCGGCTTCCTCGACAAGTTCCCCGCCGGCGCCTGGATGAACCGGTCGCTGACCCTGCGCACCGGGCAGTGCCACGTGCAGCGGTACATGAAACCACTGCTGCGGCGCATCGAACGCGGCGAGATCGATCCGACCCGCATCATCACCCATCGGCTCCCGCTCGACGAGGCCCCGCACGGCTACGACATCTTCAAGAACAAGCAGGACAACTGCGAGAAGATCGTGCTGAAGCCATGACCGACAACCGCGGCACGGGCGCGCCGACCTCCACCGGGCGGCTGTTGTCGGTCCGCCGCGTGTCACTGTCCCTGGCCGCCGGCATCGCGGCCGCGGCGGTGGCCGTGGTGCTCGGCGCGCCGGAACTGAGCGCCCTGCTGGGCTGGATCGTCGCGGCCGCCCTGATCCTCGTCTGGGTGTGGCGGATCAGCTGGCCGCAAGGCCCGCAAGGGACCGAGCGGCTGGCCCAGGCGGAGAGCCGGTCGCGGTCGACCGACTCGGCCGTGCTGATCGCCAGCGGAGTCAGCCTGGCCGTGGTGGCCGAAGCGCTGATCCGATCCTCCGGTGGCCAGGACACCATCGCGGTGGCCACCGTCATCGCCAGCGTCGTCGCGGTCATCCTGTCATGGGCGCTGGTCAACACAGTATTCGCGTTCAAGTACGCCCGGATGTACCACCACGACAGCGGCGGCGGCATCGACTTCAAACACCAGGCCCCGCCCCGCTACAGCGACTTCGCCTACATGGCGTTCACCGTCGGCATGGCCTTCGGCGTCACCGAGACCGAACCCACCCTCAGCCCGGTGCGGCGGGTGGTGCTCGGGCACGCTCTGCTGGCCTACGCCTTCGGCACCGGCATCCTCGCTGTGGCCATCAACCTCGTCACGAATCTCGGGCAATCGTCCTGACGATCGCCGGCGAGCCGGCGCCACCGTCCGCGTCACCCCCGCACGGTGACCGATCCTCGGATCGGCATCCCCGGCCGGTACCGGCATAGATTCCGATACCGGCCCCGGGCGATCCGTCGCCTGTATGTAATGAAGACCCGGCCCGAGCCGGGCGGAGGGAGGCGACTGCGACGAGGAGGCAGCAATGAAGGCAGTGGTGTACGACGGGCCGCGGCAGGTCAGCGTCAAGGATGTGCCGGACGCGCGGATCGAACGGCCGACCGACGTCCTGGTACGGATCACGTCGGCGAACATCTGCGGCTCGGACCTGCACATGTACGAGGGCCGGACCGACTTCGAGCCCGGCCGCTGGTTCGGGCACGAGAACCTGGGCCAGGTGGTCGAGGTGGGCACCGGGGTCGACAAGGTACGGGTGGGCGACTGGGTCGTCCTGCCGTTCAACATCTCCTGCGGGCACTGCAAGAACTGCGAGCGTCAGCTGACCAACTACTGCCTGACCGCCCAGCCCGAGCCCAAGATGGCCGGCGCCGCGTACGGCTTCGCCGACATGGGCCCGTACGGCGGCGGACAGGCCGAGCTGCTGCGCGTGCCCTGGGGCGACTTCAACTGCCTGCGGCTGGGCGAGGACGCCGAGCAGCGCCAAACCGACTACGTGATGCTCGCCGACATCTTCCCGACCGGCTACCACGCCACCGAGATGGCCGGCGTGCGGCCCGGCGACCAGACGGTCATCTACGGCGCGGGCCCGGTCGGTCTGATGGCCGCCCTCTCCGCAACCATCCGAGGCGCGAGCAAGGTGATGGTCGTCGACCGGCACCCCGACCGGCTGCGCCTGGCCGAGTCGATCGGCGCGATCGCCGTCGACGACTCGAAGGTCGACCCGGTGCAGGCCGTTCTCGAGCAGACGATGGGGCTGGGCGCGGACAACGGCTGCGAGTGCGTCGGCTACCAGGCGCACGAGCCCGACGGCCAGGAACAGGCCGACCTGACGATGAACCGGCTGGTCGCCTCGGTGCGCTTCACCGGCAGGATCGGCAACGTCGGCGTCTTCGTGCCCCAGGACCCCGGGGCCGGCGACGAGCTTGCCAAGCAGGGCAAACTCGCCTTCGACTACGGCATGTTCTGGTTCAAGGGCCAGCACATCGGCACCGGCCAGGCCCCGGTCAAGAAGTACAACCGGCAGCTGCGCGACCTGATCGCCGGCGGCAAGGCCGAACCGTCGTTCATCGTCAGCCACGAACTGCCCCTCGACCGGGCACCGGAGGCCTACGAGCACTTCGACAACCGCGACGACGGCTGGACGAAGGTCGTCCTGCACCCGGCGATGGCGGGGGCGGGCGCCTGACACGTCCGGGTGCGCGACGGACGCCCCCGCGATCCGGGCCGGGCCGACTCTTCCCCGCCGGCGCGTCACGCGGTCCGCGCCGGCGGCACCGACGGGTGGCAGGACAACCGGCAGCCGGAACGCACGCACCCCCGCCCCGGAGCTCCGGTGACGGGGGTACGGTGCGGCGCAGAGGCTCAGCCGGCGGTCGGGTTCCAGTTGTCGGCGCCGGCCAGGTACCTGCGGGCGGTGTAGGCGCCCGCGTCGGCGTCGGCCAGCATCGGGCGGGTCGCGGCGTTGACCACGGCCGCTCCCGGCCCGCTGTTCTGGTACTCGAAGAACCGTCCGGCCGTCCACGGGGTGGCGGCGTCCCCGTTGTTCCACGGCTGGGCGGTGTTGACGCCCGCTGCCAGCACCGAGTCGCGGACCACGACCTGTGCCTGCCCGGTGGTGCTGTAGGGCCGGCCCAGGTAGACCGAGTTCGCGGCGCCGTCGGTGGTGATGGTGCTGTCGGTGATGAGGAAACCGTACGGCGACGCACTGCTGATCGACGAGCCGGTGATGCTGGCGCCGGGGCGCGACAGCACGTGGAAGGTGCTGCGGTCGAACACCGCGACCGCCCGGCCCAGGACCATGTCCGCGCCGCCTTCGATGTACGCCCCGCGGAAGTAGATCCGGCTGTAGGTCGTCACGTTGGCGGTGCTCAGCAGCAGCGTCTGCTTGTCGCCGAGCAGGCGTACGTTGTCGAAGACGTCCCTGTCACCGCTCTTGACCTGCACGGCGGTGGCCTGCGCCCCGGCGCCGTTGGTGTTGGCGACCGTCAGGTTGCGCACCGTCCACTGGTGCCCGGAGAGGGTCAGCGTGGCCGCCGTCGCGGTGCCGCCGGCCGTCAGAACCGTGTCGGCCGGGTCGCCGGTGGCGCCGAGCAGGGTGACGCCGTACCGGTTGCCGCTGGTCACGGTGCCGGTGTAGGTGCCCGGCTTGATCAGCACGACGCGGTAGCCCTGCGTGGTGTAGTCGGCGTTGTCGGCCAGCAGGGCGAGCCCGGCCGCGACCGTGGTGGCGTCGCCGGAGCCGTCGGCGGCCACCACGACGTCGGCCTTGACCGGTGTCGCGGACGCCGCCTTCGAGGCCTCGGAGGTGTTGCCGGCGGTGTCGGCGGCCACCACGGTGTAGGTGTAGGCGGTGCCGACGGTGACCGTGGTGTCGGTGTGCGACGTCGCGGTCACGCCGGTCGCGATCCGCTGCGGCTCGGCGCCACCGGTGGAGCGGTAGAGGTCGTAACCGGCCAGGTCGCTGTCGTCCACCGCCGACCAGGCCACGGTCACCGAGGCCTTGCCGAGCACGGTACGCACCGCGCCCGGTGCGGCCGGAGCGGTGCGGTCGCCGGCCGCCGGGGTGGCCTCGACCGGTGCGGAGGCCGCCGACTCGTTGCCCGCGGTGTCCACGGCGGTGACGACGTACCGGTAGGCGGTGCCGTTGTCGAGCCCGGTCACCGCGTACGACGTACCGGTGATCAGACTGTTGTTGATCTTCGTGTTCCCGTCGGCCGGGTAGACGTGGTAGCCGGCCAGGTCGGTCTCCCGGTTGGCGGTCCAGCTCAGCGTGACCCTGGTGTCGCCGGCGCCGGCCCTGAGCCCGGCCGGTGCCGCCGGTGGCGCGCTGTCGGCCGGGGTGAGGCGCACCGTGGCCGGCGCCGAGGTGTTGCCGGCGGCGTCGACGGCCACCAGCGCGTAGGTGTAGGTGGTGCCGTTGGTCAGCCCGGAGTCGGCGTACGAGGTGCCGGTCAGCCCGGACCTGACCAGGGTGGCCGGCCCGGGCGTGACGGCGGCGCCGGTGGCGCGGTAGAGCCGGAACCCGGCGAGGTCGGCGTCGTCGCCGGCCGCCCAGCGCAGCTCGGCGGTCCCGTCGGCGCCGGTGGCGGTGAGCTGCCCCGGCACGGCCGGCGCGGTGACGTCGGCGGGGGCCGCCGGGTCCGCGACGGCCGGGTGCCAGGCGCCGGTGCCGAGCCAGCCGCTGACCGTCGCCGTGACCGACTCCGCCGGGCTCAGCTGCGGGCGGTTGTCGCCGGCGCCGGCGCCGTCACCGGTGTTGGCGTACTCGGCCAGCCGGCCCAGGGTCCACGGCTCACCGGCCGGTCCGGTCCCCCACGGCTTGGCGGTGGTGATCCCCGCGCCCAGGACGGTGTCGCGGACGACCGCCTGGCCGACCGAGTTGGGGGTGTACTGGTCACCCCAGGCCCGGTACGGCCGGCCCAGCTGCACGCCGGTCACCCCGGCCGGGGTGCTGACCGTGCTGTTGATCAGCAGGATGCCCGGGAACGTGGCGGCGGTGCTCGGGGTCAGCACCGTGCCGCCGCCGGCCTTGACCGTGATGACGGTCTTGTTGATCACCAGCGTGGCGCGACCCAGCACGATGTCGCTGTTGCCCTCGATGACCGAGTTGTCGATCATCTGGCGGGCGGCGGCGGTGTAGGTGGACGTGTCGGCGAAGACCGTCCGGGTGCCGCCGGTGAGCGCCACGTGCTGCAGCAGCACCTTGTCACCGGTCATCGTCACCGCCGGCGCGGCGCCGGAGGCCGTGGTGTTGCGGACGGTCACGTCCCGCACCGTCACCGACGAGCCGGTGACCGACATCGCCGCGGTGGCGGTGCCGTTGGTGATCACGACGTCGCCCGGGTCGCCGGTCGCGCCGACGAGGGTGACGTTCGACTTGCTGATGCTCACCGGACCGGCGTAGGTGCCGGGCGCGACCGAGACGACCCAGCCGGCCGTGCCGGTGGCCGCGTCCAGGGCGGCCTGCAGCGTCGGGTACGTGCCGGTCCCGTCGGCGTCGACGGTCGCGTCCACGCGCAGTGCCGGGGTGGCGCTCACGGGGGCCGAGGCGGCGGAGGTGTTGCCGGCCGCGTCGACCGCGACGACCACGTAGCGGTACGTGGTGCCGTTGACCAGCCCGGTGTCGGTCAGGCCGGCCGTGCTCAGCAGCGCTGCGCCGACCTGGTGGGCGCCGTCCACCGGCACCGGCTCGGTGCCGGTGCCGCGGTAGACGCGGTAGCCGGCGACGTCGGCCTCGGCGTTCTCCGCCCAGCTCAGCGTGACCTGGGCGTCGCCGCCGCGGGCGCGCACCGGGGCCGGCGCGGCCGGGGCCGTGTCGGCGCCGGCGTCGGCGACCGGGTTCCACCCGTCCGTGCCGGCCAGGTACGCCTGGGCCGTGCGGGTGGCGGCGGCCTCGTCGGACAGCTGCGGGCGGTTCGCGTTGACCAGCGCGCCGGCGCCGCTGTTGCGGTACTCGGTGAACCGCCCGTCCTGCCACTTCAGCGGTGCGAAGTCGGCCCACGGCCGGGCGGCGTCGATGCCGGCGGTGATGGTGGTGTCGCGGATGGTCAGCTGACCGCGCGAGTTGTCCGGTTGGGCGCCGTCGGCCCAGCCCTGCCAGGGACGGCCCAGCGCGAACGTGCCGGGGTCGTTGGCGCTGACGATGCGGCTGCCGGTCACCAGGTAGCCGTTCGGGTTCTTCGACGCGGTGCTGGGCGCGAAGATCGTCCCGCCGTTGTGGGCGGTGGCGTGGAAGGTCACCCGGTCGAAGACCGCGGTGGCCCGGCCGAAGACGAAGTCGACGTTGCCCTGGATGAAGCTGTCGTAGTAGTACTGCCGCGCGTAGCCGGCACCGGTGGCCGAGATCGAGCCGGCCGAGTCGGCGAGCAGGGTGTCCTGCACGCCGAGCAGGCGCACGTTGCGGTAGACCTGCCGGTCGCCGGTGGCCTTGAGCGCCACCGCCTGGGTGTTGTAGTTGCCGATCTCCGGGTGCGCGGCCTTGTCGAACGTGTTGGCGATCGTCAGGTCCCGGACCGTGACGTTGCCGGCGGTGACGGCGACCGTGAAGCTGCCGGAGGTACCGCAGGTCGCGCTCGTCACGCTCGGGCAGGTGCCCGGCCCGGCCGGGGTGCCGTTGGCGTTGTCGAAGGTGAGCACGACGTCACGCGCGTCACCGGAGGATCCGGCGATCACCAGGTACGGCTTGGCGACCGTCACGACCTGCCGATACGTGCCCGGCTTGATCAGGATCACGGTGGGCCGGGCGGCGGTGCCGGCCGGCGCGGCGTTGACCGCGGCCTGCAGGGTGGTGTGGTCGCCGCTGCCGTCGGCGGCCACGGTCAGGTCGGCCACCAGCGCCACCGGGTTCGGGGTGGCGGCCACGGTGGCCGGCACCGGCCCGGCGTTGCCGGCGGCGTCGACCGCGACGACCGCGTAGGTGTAGGCGGTGCCGTTGGTGACGGCCCTGTCGGTGTACGCCGCCTTGGTCACGGTCGCCACCAGCTGGTCGGCGTCGGTGGTGACACCGCCGGCCGCCGCGCGGTAGACGCGGTAGCCGGTCACGTCGGCTTCCCGGCTGTCGTCCCAGGTCAGGTTGACGGCCTTGTCGGCGCCGCCGGCGGTCAGGCCGGTGACCGCGGCCGGGGCCACGTCCGGCGCCGGGTCGGCGACCGGGTTCCAGCCGTCGGCGCCGGCCAGGTACGCGGCCGCGGTGTACTCGCCGGCCTGCTCGGGGCTCAGCTGCGGCCGGTCGGCGGTGGCGGTGGCGGTGCTGCCCGGGCCGGTGTTGGCGTACTCGGCGAATCGGGCGGTGCGCCAGTCGGTGACCACCCCGCTGTTGGTCATGTTCGTCCAGGTGGCGGTGGTGCTGACCACCGGGCCCAGCCAGCTGTCGCGGACCACGACCTGCCCGCGGGCGTTGTCGTCCTTGACGCTGGTGCCGTCGGCCTGGGTCTTGCCCGGCTGCCAGGGCCGGCCCAGGTTCTGCGAGCCGTCCGGGGCGGTGCCGATGATCCGGCTGCCGGTGATCAGGAAGCCGTACTTCTGGCTGATGTCGGTGCTGGCCGCGGTGATCGCCCCGTTCGGCGACGTCGCGTGGTCGAGGACCTTGAGCGTGCTGCGGTCGAAGACCGCGGTGGCCCGGCCGAACAGGAAGTCGACGTCACCTTCGATCCACGCGTCGTGGAAGTAGACGCGCGACGGCGTGGTCGTGCCCGGCGAGTTGGCGTACAGGGTGTCCTGGTTGCCCAGCAGGCGGACGTTGTCGAAGACCAGCTTGTCGCCGGTCGTGCGCAGGGCGACGGCCTGGCCGTTGGCGTACGTGCCTTCCTTGTAGCTGTTCTGGATGGTCAGGTCGCGCATCTGCACGGCGTTGCCGGTGACCACGACGGTGGCGCTGCCGGAGGTGCCGTAGGTGGCGGGGGTGCCGTCGGGGTTCGGCGCGGCGCCCGGGACCGGGGTGCCGGCGGCCCGGTTGCCGTTGATGACCACGTCGGTCGCGACACCGGTGGCGCCGACGACGACGATGTTCGGCTTGGTGATCGTCAGGTACTCGTCGTAGGTGCCCCTGGCCACCGCGATGACCGTCGGGTCGGTCGCGGTGCCGGGCCGGGCGGCGGCGAGCGCGGCGGTGAGCGTGGGGAACACGGTGGCGCCGTCGGGGGTGGCCGCCGGGTCGACGGTGATGTCGGTGACCAGCGGAGCGGGCGCGACCGTGACGGTCGCCCCGATGGTGGCCGGCGACTCGGTCGCGCCGCGCGAGACAGCGGTGATCGCGTACGAGTAGCTGGCCCCGTTGGTGACGGTGGTGTCGCTGAACGTGGGCGCCACGACACTCGCGATCTTCGTGAGCGCGCCGGTGCCGGCGTCCGCCCGGTAGACGTTCCAGCCGATCACATCGGCGGAGGTGTCGTCGTTCCAGGTCAGGTGCACGACCCGGGTGTCGGTGGCGGCGGCCAGGCCGGACGGTGAGGCGGGCGTGGCGGTGCTCGGCGGCAGCATCGGGCTCCAGCCGTCGCTGCCGGCCAGGTACTTGGCCGGGGTGGCGGCGGCGGCCTGCGAGGCGGTCAGCTGCGGCCGGTTGGGGTTCAGCGTCGCGCCCGGGCCGATGTTGGCGTACTCGGCGAAGCGGGCGTCCTGCCACCGGAAGTTGACCTTGACGCCGCTGGAGTCGGCGGTGGCCATGTCCTCCCACGGCGCGTCGGTGGCGATCGCGGCCGGCAGCCAGGTGTTGACGATGTTCACCGAGCCGATCGCGTCCGGGTCGGCGCTGGGGTGCCAGGGCCGGCCCAGGTGCACGGTGCCGGCCGCCGCGCTGCTGGTGATCTTGCTGTTGATGATCAGGAAGCCGTACTTGCTGCCGGCGTCGGTGCTGGCCGCGGTGATGGCGCCGTTGTCCGACTTGCCGCGATCCAGCGAGCGCAGGGTCACCCGGTCGAACACCGCGTTCGCCGCGCCGAAGAGGTAGTCGACGTCGCCTTCGATGTAGCTGTTGACGTAGTACTGCCGCGAGCGGGTCGTCGGCTTGGGGGTGTCGGCCAGCAGGGTGTCCTGGTTGCCCAGCAGCCGCACGTGGTCGCCGGTGAACCGGTCTCCCTCGACCCGCAGGGCGACGGCCTGCTGGCTGGTGATCTCCGGGTGCGCCTTCTCGTCGAACGTGTTGGCCACGGTGAGGTTGCGCAACGTGACGTTCTTCGCCGAGACGAAGACGGTCGCGCTGCCGGCCGTGCCGTAGGTGCCGCCGGCCGGGTCCGGGGTGCCCGAGGCCTTGTCGTCGGCGATGACCACGTCGGCCGGGTCGCCGGTGGCGCCGACCAGCACCACGTTCGGCGAGGTGATCTCGAAGGTCTCCCGGTAGGTGCCGGGCGCAATGGTGATCATCGTGGGCTGCAGGTTGGTGGCCGGGATCGAGGCCAGAGCCGCCGCGATGGTGCGGTACGCGCCGTTGGCGCCGTCCGCGGCGACGTACACGTGGGTGTACTCGATCGGCAGCGGCACCGGGTCGGTCACCGAGGTCGCCGACGCGGCGGCGGAGGTCGCCGAGACGTTGCCGACCAGGTCGAGCGCGGTCAGCTTGTAGTACTGCGCGACACCCCTGGGGGCGCTGGTGTCGGTGAAGATCGGCGCCGTGCCGGCCTTGGCCGCGGGAAGCGTGCCGATCAGCACGTAGCTGCCGCCGCTGGACGACGAGCGGGTGACGGTGTAGCCGGCGAGGTCGCTCTCCCTGTTCGCCGCCCAGCTCAGCGTGATGCCGTGCGTGGCGCTCGGCGCCGCCTTCAGGCCGGTGGGCGTGGCCGGCTTGACCATCGGGCTGGCCGCGGTGACCGACGAGTACGAGGAGATGTTGCCGGTCGTGTCGACCGCGCGGATCCGGAAGTAGGCGCCGGTGCCCTCGGTGATGGTGGGGTCGGTGAAGGTGGTGCCGGTGAAGGTGGCGCCGGCGGCCGGCAGGTAGGCGACGTAGACGCCGTCACCGTTGCGCTTCTGCACGGTGTAGCCGGCCAGGTCGGTCTCCCTGTTCGCCGCCCAGCTCACCGTCATGCCCACCGCCGCGACGACGGCCTTGGCCGAGGACGGCGCGGCCGGGGCCCGGGTGTCCGCGGCGAGGGTGATGGCCGCCGTGGCCGGCGCCGACGAGCCGCCCGCGTTGACCGCGATGAGCCGGTAGTGCGACGTGGTCCCGGCCGGCGCCGCGGCGTCGGTCAGCGTGGTGCCGGTGACCGGGGTCGCGGTCAGCGTGGTGAACGGGCCGGACGCGGCGGGCGCGCGCTGCACGACGTAGCCGGTGGTGGTGCCGGCCGGGTTGGCGCTCCAGGTCAGCACGACCCCGCCGGTGCTGCCGGCGGCCGCCGTGAACCCGGCCGGAACCGGCGGCGCCGCCGCCGTGTCGACCGGCCGGGTCGCCGACCCGGTCGCCGGGGTGGAGGCGTTGCCGGTGGTGTCGACGGCGGTGACCCGGTAGTAGGACGCCGCGCCGGCCGGGGCGGTGGGGTCGGTGTAGGTGGTGCCGGTCAGCGGTGTCGCCGTCAGCAGGCTGTAGGTGCCGCTGGACGAGGCGGCCCGGTAGACCAGGTAGCCCCGCAGGTCGGCGGCGCCGGTGACGGCGGCCCAGGTCAGCGTGATGCCGCCGGTGGCGGCGGACAGCGTCAGCGAGGCGGGCCTCGCCGGTGCGGTGGTGTCCTGGGGGATCGCCACCCAGGCCGCGGCGGGCGCGGAGGTACCGGCCGCGTTGACCGCGGTGAGGCGGTAGTACGCGGTCGCGCCGGCCGGGGCGCCGGTGTCGATGTAGGTGGTGCCGGTGACCGGGGTAGCGGTCAGCACCGTGTACGGCCCGGCCGCGGCGCCGGCGCGGGCGAGCACGTAGCCGGAGGTGACGGTGCCGGCGTTGGCGGTCCAGCTCAGCACGGCGCCACCGGCCGCGTTCGCGGTGGCCTTGAACCCGGCCGGGGTGGGCGGCGCCGTCGTGGTGCTCGTCGGCCGGGTTGCCGAGGCGGTCGCCGCCGACGAGGCGTTGCCGTCGCGGTCCAGTGCCGTGACCCGGTAGTAGGAGGTGCTGGCGGCCGGGGCGCTCGTGTCCACGAACGACGTCGCGGTGTACGGACCGGGCGTGAGCCGGCTGAAGGTGCCACCCGACGAGCTGGAGCGAGCCACCACGTACCCGGCCAGGTCGGGCACGGCGGCGACCGCGTTCCAGCTCACCGTGATGCCGGTGGCGGAGGCCGACAGCTTGAGGCCGGCGGGCTTGTCGGGCGCGCTCGTGTCGGAGGTCTTGACCGTGACCGTGCTCGACGGCTTCGACACGTTGCCGCTGCGGTCCACGGCGGCGACCGCGTAGTAGTACGTCTTGTCCGCGGCGGCCGTGGTGTCGGTGAACGTCAGCGCGGTACCGGTGCTGCCCAGCAGGTCGGTGG
Source organism: Actinoplanes teichomyceticus ATCC 31121 (assembly GCF_003711105.1). Taxonomy (NCBI): domain Bacteria; kingdom Bacillati; phylum Actinomycetota; class Actinomycetes; order Micromonosporales; family Micromonosporaceae; genus Actinoplanes; species Actinoplanes teichomyceticus. The sequence continues at coordinate 3,997,115 of NZ_CP023865.1, read as the reverse complement.
CCGCCACGATGGTCTTGGTGGTGGACCGGTAGACGCGGTAGCCCGCGGTGTCGGAGGCCGACACCTTGCCCCAGCTGACCGTCACGCCGACCTGGCCGTAATAGGCCGTCTTGAGGCTCCCGGGCACGCCCGGCGCGGTGATGTCGGCAGCGGCCGAGGCTGCCGACAGCCCGGCGCCGGTGACGCCGGCGACGGCGAGCAGGACGGCCAACGTCGCGGTTCCGAGTGTTGATCGGCCGGGGCGCCACCCGGCGGAGCGCGCCGGGCTGACGTGACGAGGGGACATGGTGCTCTTTTCCAGACGGCCGGGCGGCATGCCCGTGCGGGGGAGCTCCGATGATCATCGGGAAATAGGACATACGTTATGGCTCGGATCACATGCTGGCCAATGGTCGACAGGTCCGAGCCGCTCGTTACTCAGGGCCGAACAAGCGTCCGGCAGGTTCGGGCGTGCTGTGGCCTGGAGCCACCGGCGTGAGGGATGGACAGACCGCCGGTGATGTGGTCCTCGCTGGCGGCACCGGCAGGGCCCCGGCCGTCGGCGTAAACGGTGAGGTCAGCGGCGCGCGGGATCCGCACCCAGCCGTCGAGTCCGCTGGCGGCCGCTCTGCTCGCCTGGGTCGGGAAGGCCCTGGACAGGGCGCGAGCCGCGGCGGGGCCTTCTCCGGCGGTGACCGCGGTGCCCTCCGGGAGCGCCGCGGCAACTCGTCGCCGGCTTCGACGGCCTCGGTGACCGGCGCGAAGGCGGCGGTGAACACGCGCTCCCGCATGCCGGAAGCGGTAGTAACGGCGTGCGCCGCGGCGTCAGCTGTTCTGTCTTGAGCGAGTTGGCTTACCCATCCCGATGCGCCGTTGCTGTCCGCAGGTGGCTCAGCCACTGGATGCCGAGGCGGCGGCCGTCGGGGAACCGATCGTCGCGATCCCAGCGCCATGCTGTGATCATCGCCAGCATGAGGGTTCGGCAATCGCGCAGCAGCTGGTGGTCGGCACCCGGGTAGCGGTCCCCGACGTCGTCGGGCGCGTGGGCCAGATCGAACTCGATCGGCCCGCGGCAGCACGTCTCGAAGTCGATGAAAAGAGGGCCGGTCCGGGTCGAGATCAGGTTGCCGGGATGGGGTTCGCCATGCAGCAGCTGCTCGGGCCGGCCGCTCTCCGTGACCGCTCGACGCATGCGGTCCAACACACTGGCGAGCAGGAGCCGGTCCGAGTCAGCCAGTCCTGGCGTTCGGGCGTGGTCGGTCACCAGCGTCTGGGCCGCGGAAACCCTGTCCGTGAAGTGTGGGATCGGCAAGTCGATCTCACGCATTCCGGCGTGCAGACGCTCCAGCGCGGTCACGTATTCCGCGTGGGGGATCGGCTGAGTGGTCACCGGTTCGTAGTAGGTCCAGAGGGTGACAACGTAGTCCCCTCGGACAAAGACCCGAGGTGATTCCAGCGCGGCCACCGGGCTTCCGGCTTCGGCCAGCCGTTGAGCGACATCCACTTCGAGCCGGGCGCATTGGTGCGCGGCCGGAGCCACCCGGGCGAGCACGTCACAGGGCTGCAACCGCAGGGTGAGCGTGTTGGAGTTGTGCAGGACAGCGGCGTCGTGGGCGGTTAGGCCGAGAGAAGTGGCGCTCGATATGGCTGCCCGTGTTGCCCGCTCGGTCTCATATGCCTGCATCGGAGAAACCGCAGTTCGGTGTTCGTGGCGTAGCAGCCGTGTTTCGGTGTCCTGTTCACGGGCGACCTCCGTCCAGCTGGGTTCACGGGATCGATCGGACTTTCCATCCAGGGCCTGCTCCACCGTGCCTGGCGACCGGCACGGCGAGCGCGGCTGCACCTGGCACCGAGGGCACGAGTGCCGTTCCACCCCGGCGGCGTCACGCGAGTCGGATTCACGGTTCTCATCAGCCAGCATGTCCGCACAAGCTTTCCTCAGAACCTCACCACGACACGCCTGCGTGAGAACGCGTTCTGAGGACTGGAACGGTGCGAAATCGCGATCCGTCGGCCGATCCTGGCCCGACTCTCACCATGGCCGTTCATGCGGAGCGCTCGTCAGGAGGCTCCTGGCGAAGGTGCTGCACCGGGCGTACTCGATCCGGATGTCCCCCGCCGGGGTGGCCGCTCTCCCGCAGCCGACTGCGGGTTGCCGCGAAGTTCCCTGCTGAAACTGCGGCTGGCGCATCATCCTGAGCACCGTACGGTCCGGGCAGGCAGCCCGCAGGCTCACCGGACAGGATCCGCTCGTCGACGCCAGAGGCGCGACCGGGGACGACAAGACCAGACCATATCTGTCGTGGACGGACAGATGCATTCGAACGACCGACAGATCGCGGTTGAGGTTCTGTCGATCCTTCACTTACATCGAGACATGAGAATTTGTCTGAGGTACCTTGCGGCGCTCGTCGCCGTAGTTGCCGCCGGCCTCGTCAGCCCGGCCTCCGCACAGGCGGCATCGGGTCTGAAAGTCTCGGAGGCCGTCATCCAGTCCCTGACAGCGCAGGCCATCGTGCCTTCATGGGCGACGAACACCATCGGCAACGCCAGCGCTATCGGCATCGGTGTCATTGGCGCCAAGGACGGCAACTACAACGTGCCCAACAAGTACGACTACGTCCTGCCCGTGAACATGTACACCCACGATCGCTTCGGCTGGAACACGACGGGCGGCTTCTACACCGGACCGAACTACTGCACCTGGCAGCTGCGCTCGGACGACCACGGCGTGACGTGGTACCGGCAGTACCCTGACCTGGGATCCGGGGTGCACTTGATCGGCGCGAATACTTCCTACATCGTCACCTCCTACTCCTGCTGATCCGGCATCGCCGCTGACGCGTGGTGGGCGATACGGCAGACCCCACCACGCGTCAGTCGAACCTGAGGGCGGCCATCGGCTGGACGTCACGATGCAGTCCTGGCCGCCCTGCGCCAACGCCACGGAGACAGCCGCAGGTGACGCCTCCGCCAGGGCGTGACCTTCACCTTGGGGGTTGCCCGCTCGCCGGAGGCCGGGCGGCGGGTCCGGACTGGTCGGCCGTGCGCCTGGGCAGCCGACCCACGAGGCGGACCTACCGGTGAGTCACGACGCCGTCATCAGTGGCGCTGGCCGGTCAGAGCTGGACCCCTCCGTGGTACCACCTCTGGTCGGTGTAGCGGTCGCCGTCGCACGTGCTCTGCACCACTCGGCCGCCCGCGGCGCCCTTGCCCACCAGGCACTTGCCACTGTTGACGTTCCGGAATCCCCAGAGGTCGTCACCGAAGACCTCCAGCCACCAGCGTTGGTCGGGATTCTGGGAGAGCGCGCAGGTGGTCTGAACTGCCTGGGTGTCGTTGGCCGTGCCATGTACCGCAAGGCATTTGCCGGAGTTCTCGTTGTGGAAGGACCACCAGCCGCCGGTGTGCTCCACGGCGTTCCACTTCTGATCGGCGTAGTTCGCGCAGGTGGTCAGCACGGCCGGCGCGTTCTCGGCCGCCCCGCGGACCACGACGCACACGTTGCCATTCTGCCGCCGGAGCTGGTCGACGCCGTTGGCGGAAGCGGGCACGGCGCTGAATCCAAGGACGACGCCGACAGTGAGCAGGGCGATTGCTGCGCGCCGCAGCAAACGGACAGACATGAACGACCCCCTGAAGGTGGTTAGCGATCCGGACGTCCATTGTGTAGGCACCGGCCGCCCGGACGCTCGCCTGTCGTTGTTTCTCCAGAGAAACTAGGGCCGGGCCTTACCGGGACTTTCCCGAACGTTGGTCCCCGAGCGTCAGAGGAACCGTCTGCTGGGGCGAGCCGCCCTGGCAGCTCGACGTGATCGCGGTCAGCGAGCCCGGCGTCGACGCCGTGCAGGGCCGGTTACCGACCGTCGAACCACCAGGCCGCCTCGCTGTCGGCGACCGATCCGCAGCCGGTGCTGCCGTCGTCGTCCAGCTCGGGCCGGTCACCACTGCTCCGCTGGCACGACGCAACCGCCACGCCCGGGAGTACAACATAACTGTCACTATGGTGTAGCGGCGTTTTGTCGGATTCTGGAGTGTCGCCGAATTATTGGATTACTGGAAATGGCAATGCGGTAATACGGCCACAGCTGGCCGCGCGCCGCATTGTCAAGCCTCAGCCGGACTTGACGGGACTCCCAGCTGGTCGGGGTGCCGGTGACGACTCCCGGCGCCCGACGAGCCGAACACCGCCAGAAACCGTCGCCGCCCGGAGACGGCCGCCCGCTCGTCCACCGGTGCGGCAGCGCCGGAACACTACGGAGCACGCGGTCGCGGCGGCCGGGGCGCTCCCCGTACCGTGGACGGAACGCTACGGCGCTCCACCTCCCGTCGGCGCCGATGCCACTGCCCCGGATCACCGCCGCACGCGGTGGCGTCCGCCAGCGTCGGTAGCCGCGGCCGCGGAGACAGTGCGGCCCCCGGATGGTTCACCGAGCGGCCATGTGCCGCCAGCCCGGCCTGCCAGCCTCCTCCCGCAACCGCCGCAGCCCGGCCCCGGGTGCGCAACCGGGCCGCCGCCATCGTCGCCCACGGGTCGCTCCCGGCATCTCCCTGCCGCAGCGCGACGCCCATCGCCACGTGCCACCGCGTTGTCCGGAGTTGTTTGTCCGACCGCCCCCGAACAGGGGCCAGACAACCCGCGCGGCGCTAGGCAGAGGCCTCGGCCAGCGAGCCGGGACGTCGGCGACGACCGACTCCGGCACAACGTCCATGCCGATCAGTCGAACGCCCGGGCGGCCGACAAGGCAGCCGCACTGCAGGCCGAGGCCGACAGGCTCCTGGCGGAACTCGGGTCGGGTGCCACTCAAGTGGCACCCGACAAGATCACGATGCCGGGTGCCGAGCTGATCCTTCCGGTGCCGGGCCGGGAGCAGCGCGCCGAGCCCTGCCGGTACCACAACTTCTGCGCCTACAGCGAGGCGGCTTCACCGGCCTCCAGGTCAACGCAGCCCGGCCTGCCCGCCCTCTCCCGCAGCTGCCGCAGCTCAACCGGTGGCCAGCCCCGTCAGCGCCGTGGCGGCGGGCGGCAGGGATCCGGTCCCGGACAGTGCGGCGGAACCGCACCACCGACGCCGGCTACCGAGCCCGGGCCTGCGCGACCTCGCCGGCCACCTGGCCCCCGACGCCGCCCCGCGGGTGAGCGCGAACGGCTACGGCGATCCTGAGCCACACCGGCGTCAGCGGCTGTCGCAGGTCGAGCGGCTGGTGTCTCTCGGGGCGACCCGGCTGCGGGTCGATGAGCACGGCGTCGTCGTGCTGGCCGATCCCGACGGCAACGAGTTCGGTGTACTGCCGCCGTGATGAGGGGCAGATCCGACAGTGAACCGGCCCTTCGCTGAAGCGTCGCAACACACCGAAGATCAGATCGTCGCGCCGGCCCGCCGGATCGTGCGTCATGTCGTTCATCGCGCAGCGGGTGGGCCGGCGGACCGTTCGAGCAGCCTGTGGGGCGGCGGCGGGGGCGCCGCGCGACTCACAGGTACGGCAGCACGAACATGTACCCCTGTTGCCGGTGCCCGCCACCGGCGAGACAGCGTTCCTTCTGCTCGTAGCCGTCGAAGAACAGCGATTTGTATTTGCGGCGGTACCGCCAGTCCGGCTGATGGTTCGGCGGCGGCGTGACGTCGTGCGGGAGCACGAAGTCGTAGCCGGCCATGATGTGCCCACCACCGGCCGCGCACCTGCCCTTGTCCGGACAACCGCGGTAGAACATCACCTGACAATCCGCGCAGTTACGCCAATCTCCCTGGGCGTGCTCGGACGGCGCGACGTCGTGGGGCAGGCCGAAGTTGTAGCCGGCGTAGACGTGTCCCCCGCCCGCCGGGCACACGCCTGTGGTGGTCGGATGGCCGAAGAAGAACATCGCATAACAGGTGTTGGAGAAACCCCAGTAGTACTGCACGCCGGCGGCGTTCGCGCCCTGCGCCGCAACGGCGCCGGAGGTGGCCAGAGCCGCACCCGCACCCACGGTGGCCGAAAGAAGCAGGCAACGCCGGGAAATGGCCGTCATCCTCGGAGGGTATTGGCCGGTACGCCAGCCGGTCCGGGATTCCCCGTACTGCTCGCCGAAGCCGTTGCCGCGCATCGCCGTCCGTTTCGTCGGCAACGGTGGCCGCCGCCCCCGGACGTCACCGGAAACCACCGGGTACGCGATCGGGACGGCAGATCCGCCGCGCGCCGGTTCCCGGCCGGCGCACCCGGCCGGAAGGCGCGGTTACCGGCCCCTGGCGCCCTTGAGCTCATGAGCACCATCGGAATGCCTCGCCGAAGTGCGGTCCCGCCACGGCGACCCGGTGGCATTTCCACGCGAATCGCTTCGGTCGCTTCCCGGTGACCGGTCCACCGGCCGCCGCGGTGCGGCGACCGGTCCGGCAGACAGGGCTGGATCCGAGCCTCCGGCGGACCGGGTTCGGGGGGTCGCGCACCCGCCCCTCCCCCGGTGGCTCACCGGGGGAGCTCAGCCGGCGGGCCGGGCGACCCGGGACGCGGCCACGGCGTTGTCGAGCGCGGCCTGGGTGCGCTGGGCGCCGGTCACGCAGACGTCGTCACCGAGGAACGCCTCGCGCCACACGTACCCCTGGATGCAGGTGTGCGGACCGTACGCGCCGGTGACCCACCGCGAGGGTGCCGCGGCGTTGTCCGCCGCCACCTGCGAGCGCGTCGCGCCGGTCACGCACACGTAGTCGGCCAGGTCGGCGTCGCGCCAGACGTAGTTGTCCGCGCAGGAGTTGGGCCCGTAGACCAGGCGGGCCGGGTTGCGGCGGCTCGCCGCGACGGCGTTGTCGAGCGCGGCCTGGGTGCGCTGGGCGCCGGTCACGCAGACGTCGTCACCGGCGAACGCCTCGCGCCACACGTACCCCTGGATGCAGGTGTGCGGACCGTACGCGCCGGTGACCCACCGCGAGGGTGCCGCGGCGTTGTCCGCCGCCACCTGCGAGCGCGTCGCGCCGGTCACGCAGACCTGGTCGCCGGGCCGTGCCTCGCGCCAGACGTACCCCTGCAGGCAACGGCTGACGATGTCGGTGCTGATGGTGACGGTCGCCGCGTCGCCGGCGACGCCGTCGATCCTGATCCGTACGCCGTTGGCGTCCAGCGACGCCACGGGCGCGCCCCGAGGGCCGTTGCGCAGCAGGTACGGCGTGCCGTCGCGCACCTCGTGGATGAGCACCGTGTCGCCGGGTATGCCGGAACTCCAACCGGTCTTGCGGCGGAACTCCACCGTGTACCCGGCGTGCAGGTCGCCCGGGTTGAAGGGGATGCGCACGAGCAGCGGTCCGGGCGCACCGGGCCGTTCCAGCGGCGCGAGGGTGACGGTACGCGTGGCGACCCCGTCGGCGGCCATCGTGAGGACCCGGTTCTTCGCCAGCCAGCCGAGCTCGTCGCGGTGGTAGCCGTTGAGGCCGACCGGGTTGGCGCCGTACGTGCCGGCGGACGCGTACATGTTCATCGCGCTCATCTCGTCCCACGGGTCGTCGTACTCGCCCGGCAGCGACCACGGCGCGTTCTGGTACGTGGTGTCGTTGGAGAACGAGTGCCCGAGGCCGTAGCCGTGCAGCATCTCGTGGGCGGCGAAGCCGAGGTTCCAGGCGTTCTGGTCGAGCAGGACCCGCCCGCCCGCGGACCCGGAGTCGACGCCGTCGTTCATGATCGCGACGATCCGGTGGCTGGCCGGTACGGTGTAGCCGCCCGCGGCCGCCGCGTCGACGCACCGCTGGATGCGCGTCCACCGGTCGGTGGTCCTGTTCTGCTCGAACGTGAACTGCTCGGTGAACCATCCGCGCACGACCGAACCGGCCAGCGAGACGCGCCCGCCGGACTGGTCGGCGAAGTAGTCGGCGGCCCCGCCGGTGCCCGCGCCGGCCTGGGTGAGGAAGTTGGCGAAGAAGGACGGGGCCTGCGGCTCGGCCGGCCGGTCACTGGACTTGCACAGCAGCACCGACCAGGGGGTGTTGTTACGTACCGGCGTGGCGGTCGCCGGGGCCGGCGCGACGGCCAGCAGGACGCCGGCCGCCGCGACGGCGCAGACCGCGGCGCGGCGGGTCAAGGCTCGTATCATCGGGTTCCTCGGGCTGAGGCGACCCGGCCGTTCCGGATCGCATGCAGACCGATCGAATCACCGGAACCGAACGCCACGCATTTATAGTCGGCTATGCGACTGGCGTGTGCGGTGCGGGATCGTACATTTCCGGAAGGTCTCCGGTGACGCGATCGGTGCTCTTTTGCGACCGCGGAGTGCGAGGGCGTGGCAACGACAGATCCGGCCACGCCTTCGCATGGGCCGGCGGGAGTCGCCTCCGGCGAAATGAACGATCACGAGCAGCACGTTTCGGGCGCACAGCGCCGCCGGGGGCATCCGCGGCCCAGCCGGGTGCCACGGTTCGTTTCCCGGCCCTCTCGCGCGGGATCTGTTTGCACCCCGTGGCCGCCGCCGATGCGACGATCTCCGAATATGCGCCGCGAGAGACGTTTCGCGGCGCGGACAAGAAATCGCCACAAGGCGGCCTATCCGTTCCTCAGAGGCTCCCAAAAAACTGGCTGAAAGGCCGAGACCCGGCTAATCCATTCGTCGGTAATCTGGCGCTTGCCGTGAAGCTCATGGCGGGGACGGCAGCCTCGGGCCCTGCCGGCACGGTCCGCCGGTGAGGATCACGGCGTACCTGATCGGGAGCGGCCCGGCGGCGCCCGGATCCCGGGATCCGGGCATTCCTCAGTGGGAGCAGCTCGAACCGTCCGTGACGCCCACCGCGTTCGCCACGGACGATGACGCTCGCATCGTCGTCACGTCCACCAGGTGGTCCGCGACCGGAGCGGGGTGACACTGGCCGACCGCACCGTCCGGCACGTCTATCGGCTCGACGGCGGATTGGTGGCCGACATGCAGATCCGGCAGTGACCCGCCATCCGCACATGCCATGACAGCCGGCCGCGGGCAGCGCTCGGCGCTCGTCCTGTCACCGGGCCCGGCGACAGCAGCGACCGGCGGCCCTGGCCGCGCGGCGGCGCATCCCGCACGGGCGAACCGGCGCCGGGCTCAAGCCGCCACCTTCCGCGCGCGCGGCCGGAGGCGCAGCACGCAGGTCAGCATCGGCAGGGTGAACTCGCCGTCCGCGGTCTCCGGCCGGCCCGCCAGGAAGGCGCGGATGCGGTCCAGGGCAGCCTGGCGCTGCTGGTCCGGCATGACCAGCATCCCGGCCCGGGTCGCCAGGGCCGCGACCAGCGAGACCGCGGTGCGGCGCTGCCCGTGGCCGAACGCGGCCTGCTGCGGCGAACCGAACCGGGCAGCCGTGCCGTCGGCCGGCAGGTGCAGCCGCGCGGTCGCGGCGCGCCAGCCGGCCGGCGTGTCACGCGGGCCGATCGCCGCGCTGCCGCTGATCCGGGCCAGCCCGGCCACCCAGTCGACCCGGTCGTCCAGGACGTTCCACAGCCCGGCCAGGATGCCGCCGGGCACCAGCACCCGGGCGATCTCCGGGCCCGCGACGGCCATGTCGAACCAGTGCAGGGCGTTGCCGGCCAGCACGGCGTCGACGGACGCGTCCGGCAACGGTATCGCCTCGGCGCTGCCGCTGAGCGCACGCACCTGCGGCAGCGCGCGGCGCAACTCGGCGAGCATGGCCGGGTCCGGCTCGACCGCGCTGACCTCACCGCCGGCCGCGACCAGGCCGGCGGTGAGCTTGCCGGTGCCGGCGCCCAGGTCGAGCACCCGTGACCCGGGCGCGGGCGCCAGCGCCCACCGCACGGCGGCCTGCGCGTAGTCGGGGCGGTGCTCGGCGTACGCGCTCGCCGCCGCGCCGAACGACAAGGCGTGCCGCCGACGTTCCTCCGCTTCCATGCGCTCACCCTAGGAGGGCCCCGCCACGCCGGCCCGGCCCGCACGGGGCGTCCGGCCGCCCGGGAACACACCGCGCGCACCGTCGTCTGCCTCGCCCGGCGCGGTCGCTGCCGGGAAGACCCGGCCACCGTCCTCGGCCGGCTCCAGCGGCCCGACGTGGCCTCGCCCCCGGCCCGGCGGCCGAGCGCGCCGTCACGTCGCGGCCGTCACGTCGCGGCCGGCGCCGTCGCGGTCGCGGCAGTGCCGGTGACATGCGCCGCGTGCTGGCCGGACCGGGTCCGGGGCGCTTGACCGCCGCCGGCAACCCCTGGCTGCGGCGCGGGCCCGGCAAACCGCTCGCCGCGGCGCGGGCCCGGCAACCCCTGGCCGCGGCGCTTGCCCGCACGGGCGGGAAAACCGCCGATCCTCCCGCTGTTTCGCGCGACGATATCCAGACCCGATTTCGCCGTGTGAGGGAAAGGGCACCTCATGACCCAGCTCAGCACCTGGCGGGCGAACCTGACCGCCACCGACGCGCCCGCCGCCACGGTCCTCATTCGCCTGTACGTCGCAGCGATCTTCCTCTCCGAGGGCGTCCTGAAGTTCCTTCGCCCCGACGCGCTGGGCACTGGCCGCTTCGACCGAGCCGGCATCCCCGCCCCGGGCTTCTTCGCGCCGCTCGACGGGGTCTTCGAGATCGGCTGTGGGCTGCTGATCCTCGCCGGTCTGCTGACCCGGGTCGCCGTCGTACCGATGATCGTGAACATGGTGGGCGCGCTGCTGATCACGAAGCTGCCCATCCTGTGGGGCGACGCCGCGCTGTTCGCCGGGAAGTCCGGCTGGTGGGACCTGGCCCACGAATCGCGTACCGACCTGGCGCAACTGTGCGGCAGCCTGTTCCTGCTCATCGTCGGGGCCGGCGCCTGCTCCCTCGACGCCCGCCTCGGCCGCGCCCGAGCCGCCGGCGCGGCCGGGACGAGGGCACGCGGCTGACCCGGGCGCGTCGTCGCACGGCCCGGCCCCAGCAGCGGCCCGCGGGCGCCGACCAGGGCCCCTGGTGCGGCCGTCGACGGTCGGCGCCCGACTCGGTCACCGGGTGGGTCACTCACCCGCCGGTCGGCATCGCCTGCGGGTCGTCGTCGGCGCCGGGCCGGTTGGCGCGCCGGGCGTTGATACCGGCGTTGCTGCTGCCGTCGGCCGGGGTGTCCGCGGCCGGCGGCTCGTCGGTCGTGAACGTGCCCCGCTCGGCGAATCCGCGGGGGTGCTGGTCGGTGCCGGCGCCCTCGACGTGGTCACGGTCGGTGCTCATCACGGGTCTTCCCTTCGGTCGTCGTTGCGCTGTCCACTACCCGGCTACTACCCGGCCCGCGCCGATATCGACCCGCCCCGGCCCGGCTGAGGCGCGACATCGGCGCTATGACCGGCCCGCGCTTGCCGCGTCCGGATAGGGTGGCGGCGCCCGCCCGCGGGCGACCGGAAGGAGCCGACCGGTGACCAGGACGCTGCAGGTGGGCGGGGTGACGATCGCCTACCGCACCGCCGGCGACCCCGGCGCTACGCCGATGGTGCTGCTGCACGGGCTCGGCGACAGCAGCGCCGACTGGCACAGCGTGCTGCCCGGCCTGGCCGCCACCCACCACGTGTACGCGCTGGACCTGCGCGGGCACGGCGACAGCTCACACCCGGGCAGCTACTCGCTGCCGCTGATGCGCGACGACGTGCTGGGCCTGCTCGACGCGGCCGGCATCCACCGCTGCGTGCTCGTCGGGCACTCGATGGGCGCCATGGTCGCGGCGCTGCTGGCCCAGACCGCCCCGCACCGGGTCACCCACCTGGTGCTGGAGGACGCCGGTGTGCCACGGCCCGGCATGCTGACCCGCCCGCCGCTGCCGGCGCCGGCCGAGCCGACCGCGTTCGACTTCGCCGCGGTCAACGCCATCCGCGCGCAGCTCAACGATCCGGACCCGGCCTGGTTCCAGGCGCTGGACCGGATCACCGCACCGACGCTGATCATCAGCGGGGCGCGCAGCCCGCTCCCGCGCCACCTGCTGACCGACAGCGCCGCACGGATCCCGCACGCCACCCTGGTCAGCGTCACCGCCGGGCACCACGTGCACACCGAGCAGCCCGCCGCGTTCCTCACCGAGATCGGCCGGTTCCTCGACAGGCACCCGACCGGGGATTGACCTTGACACTGTGACAAGGTTTTCACTGGGGTGCAGGAGGTGGTCCCGATCAACCCGACACCCACCGGTTCACCGCAGACGCGCCTGCGTGACGCGCTGAGCGCCCCGGCATCCTCGGTCCGGCTACGGGCGGCCCTGGCCGCCGGCAGCAGCGCCGACGAGCAGCTGCTGGACACGCTCGTGCAGCGCTGCGCGGTCGAACCGGACTTCTTCGTCCGCGACATGCTCACCTGGGCGCTGACCCGGCTACCGGCACACCTGACCGTCCCCCGGCTGCGCGCGCACCTGCACGACCAGCGCCCGCAGGCCCGCAGCCAGGCACTGCACACCCTGTCCAAGATCGGCGACCGGGACGTCTATCCGGCGATCACCGGCGCGCTGCTGCACGACGGCGACGACGAGGTCGCGCGCAGCGCCTGGCGCGCGGCCGTCGCGCTGGTGCCCGACGACCGGCGCGCCCGGCTGGCCGCGGAACTGGCGCGCGAACTCGGGCGCGGCGACCGCCGCGTGCAGCGCAGCCTCAGCCGGGCCCTGGTCACGCTCGGCGAGTCCGGCGAGCCGCTGCTGCACGCCGCCCTGGCCGGCAGCGACCCGGTCGTGCGCGCGCACGCGCACGCCACCCTGCGGCTGCTGCACGACCCGGACACCGGTTTCGACCAGGCCGCCGACGAGGCCACCCGGATCCTCGCGCTCGGCCACGAGGACGGCGAGGCAGCCGCGTGCTGATCGGCGAGGTGGCCCGCCGCTGCGGAATCAGCACCCGCATGTTGCGCCACTACGACACACTCGGCCTGGTGCGCCCGAGCGGGCGCACCGTGGGCGGCTACCGCGAGTACACCGCCGCGGACCTGCGCCGGATCTTCCACGTGGAAAGCCTGCGCTCGCTCGGGCTCTCACTGCGCCAGATCGCCCGGGTGCTGCAGGATCCGGGCTTCACCCCGTCCGCACTCATCGGCGAGCTCATCGCGTCCAGCCAGCAGCGGCTGCGCCGCGAGCAGGAGCTGCTCGAGCGGCTGCGCACGGTCGAGGCCTCCACACCGCAGGACTGGCCGGGCGTCACGCGCATCGTCGAGCTGCTGCACGACCTGCGCTCGCCCAGCGCCGCCCGCCGCCAGCGCAGCGTGCTGGCCGACACCGCGCTGCCGGCCGACCTGCTGGCCGGGGCGGTCCTGGCCGAGACCGACCCGAACGTCGCCGGCGCCCTGCGCTGGGCGCTGGCACGCGCGGGCGACGCCGCGGTGGCCGGGGTGGCCGGCGGCGTGCACGCCGGCGACCCCGGCGTGCGCCGCCGCGCCGTCCAGGCACTGGCCGCGATCGGCGGCGCGCAGACGACCACGCTGCTGACCGGCGCGCTCGCCGACCCGGACCCGGCGGTACGCCGGCATGCCGCGCTGGCCGCGGGCCGGCGCGGCGTGACCGCGGCCGCGCCCACCCTGATCGCCATGATCGTCGAGGGCGCCGGCGACGTCGAGGCCGCCGAGGTGCTCGGCGCGCTCGCCGGCGACCCCGCCGACGCGTGCTCGATCGTCGCCGCGCTCACCGCCCGGCTGCACGCACACCCCGGGCACCCCACGGCGCGGGTACGCCTGACCCAGGCCCTGGCCGAGATGCCGGCCGCGCTGGCGCGCGACGTGCTGCGCTCGCTGACCGGCGACCCGGAGCCGGCCGTCGCCCTGACCGCCACGGCGATCCTGCGCCGGCTCGACCCGCCGGACGCCGGCTGACCGGCGCCGCTCAGCGCGCCGCCCACGCCGGGTCACGCCCGGTCACCGCGAGCAGCTGCTCGAACTCACCGGCGCCGGGCGGGCAGTCGACCGGATCGCCGAACGCGCCCATCGCGCGGCCGGTCTCGGCCATCGTGTCGAGAAACTCGCGCACCACCGGCAACAGGCTGGCCTCCACCCGGTAGTCCAGGCCGGTGGCGCGCGCCAGGTCCCAGCCGTGCACGACCAGATCGCTGAGCACCATCTGCGCGACGGTGCGCTGCGGCAACCCCATCCCCGGCGAGACCCCCTGCAGCGCCGCCGGATCCGACCACGCCCGCACCAGGGCGCGCGTCTGCGCGGCGAACCCGGCCCGCCAGTCACCGGTGACCCGGTCCGGGCCCGCGCTCCAGTCGACCTGCTCACGGCGGGCCAGCGCCTGGAAGTTGCCGACCACCTGGATCAGGTGGTTCAGCAGGTCCCGCACGGTGAACCGGGCGCACGGGGTGGGCCGCTCCAGCTGCTGGTCACCGATCGCGGCGACCAGCTGCGCCGCCGCGCCCGCCGCGACGGCCAGCTTCTCACTGATCTCATGGGACACCCCGACAAGGTACGGACCCGGCCCCGGCCCCGTCCACCCCGGATGGACCGGCCGGAGCCCGCCCCCCCACCCGCATCAAATCAGCGGCTATAGATGCGCCGGGCGGCCGTACGTGGTACGCCAGAGCAACAGGGAGGTGGCCATGAGCACCGCAATGTTCCGCCGCAAACCGGTCGAGGACATCACCGACGACACCCCGGGCACCGGCCTGGCCCGCACCCTCGGGCTGTGGCAGCTGACCGCCATCGGCGTCGGCGGCATCATCGGCGCCGGCATCTTCGCCCTCGCCGGCGCCGTCGCCCACGAAACCGCCGGACCGGCCGTACTGATCTCGTTCCTGATCGCCGGCGTCGCCTCCGCGGCCGCCGCCCTGTCCTACGCCGAGTTCGCCGGCCTCATCCCCCGCGCCGGCTCCGCCTACACCTACGGCTACGCCGTCCTCGGCGAGCTGGCCGGCTGGCTCATCGGCTGGGACCTGCTGCTGGAATACACCGCGATCGTCGCCGTGGTGGCCATCGGCATCTCCGGCTACTTCAGCTTCCTCGTCGGCGAACTCGGCCTCGACCTGCCCGCCTGGATGCTCGGCGCGCCCGGCACCGGCGACGGCCACGTCGTCGACCTGTTCGCCGTCATCCTCTGCCTGCTCATCGCCTACCTGCTCAACCGCGGCATCCGCGCCGCCGCACGCGTCGAGACCGCCGTCGTCGCCCTCAAGATCCTGGTGGTGCTGCTGGTCGTCGTCGTCGGCGCCATGCACATCGACACCGCCAACTACCAGCCGTACTTCCCGTTCGGCGCCGGCGGCGCCCTCACCGGCGCCGCCACCGTCTTCTTCGCCGTCTTCGGCTACGACGCCATGTCCACCGCCGCCGAGGAATCCGCCGACGCCCGCCGGCACCTGCCCCGCGCCATCGTCTACTCGCTGGCCGTCTCGATGCTGCTCTACGTGCTGGCCACCCTCGTGCTCACCGGCATGCAGAACTACCGCGACATCAACCCCACCAGCGGCTTCTCCAGCGCGTTCGCCGCCGCCGGGCTCAACGGCCTGGCCGACGTGATCGCGGTCGGGGCGATCATCGGCATCCTCACCGTGATGTTCACCTTCATGCTCGGCGTCACCCGTGTCTGGTACGCCATGAGCCGCGACGGCCTGCTGCCGGCCTGGTTCGCCCACCTGCACCCGGTCCGGCGGGTACCCACCCGCGTCACCTGGATCGTCGGCGCCGCCTCCGCGCTCATCGCCGGTTTCCTGCCGATCCGCGAAGCCGCCGAACTGACCAACATCGGCATCCTGCTCGCCTTCGTCGTCGTCTGCGTCGCCGTCATCGTCCTGCGCCACCGCCGGCCCGACCTGCCGCGCACCTTCCGGCTGCCGCTGATGCCGCTGATCCCCGCCCTCGGCATCGTCTTCTCCCTCTGGCTGATCACCTTCCTCGACCCGGTCACCTGGCTGCGCTTCGCCGTCTGGCTCGTGCTCGGCCTCACCGTCTACCTCACCTACAGCCGCCGGCACTCCGCGCTCAACCGCCCCGACTGACAACCCCCTCCCGGGTACGACCGGCACGCCCCCGTCCGCAGGCCACCGGCCGAGCCCCGCCCCCGCCCCTCGCGCGAGCCCCGCCCGGCGCCAGGTCCGCCCGGCGCGCGCGGGGCCACGGGGCGCGCGCGGCTGCGCGCAGGACATCCCCGCCCGTACCCGGAAACCGGGGTCGATCTAGACGTCCGTCGCCGCGCGCCAGCCACGACGCCGGCCCCGCGAGAACACCACAGCCAGCACCGCGCCCACCACGACCACCCCCACCACCACCCCCGCGAACCGCAGCGCCCGCCCCCGCGCACCGGCACCAGCCGCAGCACCCGGCCCGGCCTCGACCGCCACCCGCGTGGACGCCGCCACCGCCGGCGGCAGATCCGCCTGGGTCAACGCCCGGTACGGATTCACCCGCCCCGACCGGTCACTGGTGGCCACCAGCCGCCGCGCCAGCTCACCCGGCGACAGCCCCGGGAACCGCTGCCGCAACAGCGCCGCCGTCCCGGACACGAACCCCGCCGCCACACTGGTCCCGCCATCCCCGGCGGCCACCACATCCACCTGCGGACCCACCGGCGAGAACGGCGCCACCTCACCCGAGGACAGCACCGCACCGACCCCGATCACCCCCGGATACGCCGCCGGGAACACCCGCGAACGCGCCGGATCGTTGCCGGCCGCGGCGACCACCACCACACCCCGGCGCACCGCCTGCGCCACCGCCGCGCGCACCCGCGCATCGTCGACACCCACCACCAACGAGACGTTGATCACCTGGGCGCGGCCCGGACCGGCCGCCCAGCGGATCCCCTCGGCCACCCGGGCCACACCCGCCGCGTCACCGGGATCACCGTCGGCGACCCGCACCGCAACGATCGTGGCCCCCGGCGCCACCGACACCACCGCCACCGCCACCGCCGTCCCGTGACCCGCACAACGTTCCCGCCCACCCAGCAGATCCCGGCCCGCCCCGACCCGCCCGGCCAGCAGCGGATGCGCCGCGTCCACCCCGGAATCGACCACCGCCACCCGCACCGACGCCCCGCTCGCCAGCGGCGCCAGCTGATCGGCGCGATACCCGCCCGTCACCGCCGGCGCCGGGCACCCCGGCACGGCCAGCAACACCACCGCCCACCACGGCCCCACCATCCCCACCTCCCTTCCCAGCGACGATGGCAAATCTCAGCGGCAGTGCGCCATCCCGGTTGTGCCCCCACCGCGACGACCGTTAGGTTGTGGAAGCCATCTGCGGCGTCGCGAGGGAAACCGGTGAGACTCCGGTGCGGTCGCGCCACTGTGAACTGCCGTCACCGGCAGTGAGTCAGGACGCTCACGCGCCGCAGCCTTGTTGACCGGGACGCGCCATCCCGTAGGAGGTTTCAGCCATCATGCCCAAGACCCACACCGTGCGGACCCTCACCACGCCCGCCGTCTCCACCCGCCTGCTGCTCATCGCCGCCGGCGCCGTCGTCCTGCTGCTCGCCCTGGCCTACCTTGTCGCCTTCGACCAGGGCGCGCTCTCGCGCAGCGGCATGTACATGCACGAGCTGATGCACGACGGCCGCCACCTGCTGGGCGTTCCGTGCCACTGACACCCCAGCGGAAACCGACCTTCGGCCGGATTCTGCTGGCAGGCCTGCTCGCCGGACTGGCGGCAGGCCTGCTCGCCGGCGCATTCGCCTACCTGGCCGGCGAACCCCGCGTCGAGGCCGCCATCGCCATCGAACAGCAGAACAGCGCCCCGCACGGCGAAGCCGGCCACGACGACGGCGAACAACTGGTCAGCCGCGACACCCAGCGCACCATCGGCCTGCCCCTGGCGACCGGCCTCTACGGCACCGCCCTGGGCGGGTTCCTCGCCGTCGGCTACACACTCCTGCGCCGGCACCTGCGCACCCGCAGCGACACCCGCGCCGCCCTCGGCCTGGCCGCCGCCGCGCTGCTGGGCGTCGTGCTCGTGCCGTACCTGAAATATCCGCCCAACCCGCCGGCCGTCGGCGACCCCGCCACCATCGACCAACGCACCACCGGCTACCTCGCCGCGCTGGCGCTCGGCCTGGTCGCCGTCTGGGCCGGCGTGCTGGCCGCCCGCACCCAGAGCCACGAATGGCGGCGCGCGACCGCCGGCGTGCTCGCCTTCCTCATCGTGGTCACCGTCGCCTACACCCTGCTGCCCGGCTTCGACGAGGTGCCCGCCAACTTCCCCGCCGACCTGCTGTGGAAGTTCCGGATCGCCTCGCTGGGCACCCAGGCCCTGCTGTGGACCGCTCTCGGCCTCGGCTTCGCCGGCCTGCTGCACCGGCTGGCCACCCGCGACAGCGAACCCGCCGGCACCGTCACCGCCTGACCCGCCACCTGCCTGCTGCGCGACGCGTCGCGCAGCAGGCAGGTCTCCTTCCCGGCAGCGCCCCCTTCACCACCCTCACCAGCAACCTCCCACCACCCGCTGAGGACAAGCCACCCGGCACACCACGGCGACCCCCCGCGCCGACCACACGGCTAGGCTGAAGCCCGCCAGACCGACACCCGGCAGGAGGGCAGTGGACCACCACACCACCCTCGCCGCCCGAGCCGACCGCTGGTCACGCACCCACCCACTGCTGGTCGACGGACTCGCGCCACCCTCCGGCTCCTCTTCGGCCTACCCAGCCTGATCGCCGGACCCACCGGCCTCCTCATCGCCACCGCCACCATCGGCGCACTCACCCTGCGCCGCCGCCACCCCGTCGCCACGCTGGCCCACTCCGCCGCGATGTTCGCGCTCCAACTCGCCCTGACACCCCTCCCGCTGCCCGCCAACATCGCCCAGGCACTCGCGATCTACACGGCCGCCTCACTGACGATCCGGCTCCACACCCTCGCCGGCAGCCTGGCCGCCGGCCTGCGCCGGAGCACCGAACCCCAGTACACCCGCAACGCCCTGGTCATCACCGCGCTCCTCGCCGTCCCGGCCACCCTCACCTGGATGATCGGCAACCTCGTACGCGGCCGCGAAACCAACCTGCACGCACTCCACCAGGCCACCGCACGGCTGCACGACACCCACCGGCAACGCGCACGATTCCTCGCCCCACAGCAGCGAGTCGCCGCCGCCCGGGAGATCCACGACATCGTCGCGCACTCCCTCACCGTCGTCATCGTGCAAGCCGACGCCGCCCACTACGCCGCCGAACACCCCGGACCCGGCGACCACACCGACACCCGCACCGCCCTGGCCACCATCGCCCACACCGCGCGCACCGCACTGACCGAGGTACGCGACGTCATCGACGTACTCCGCGACCCCGACACCACCGACGACCCACCCGAACCCACGGTCAACCCCGCCGACCTGACCCGGCTCGCCGCGGCAGTCCGCGCCGCCGGACTGCCGGTCGAACTCCACACCGACCCCGCCGCCGTCGCGCAGACACCCGCCGCGGTGCGCTTCGCCGTGCTGCGCATCGTCCGCGAAGCACTGACCAACGTGCTCGAACACGCCGGAGCCCACGCCACGGCCCGGGTCAGCATCCACCGCACACCGCACGCCGTACACGTACACATCCAGGACGACGGCACCGGCCACCGGACCGCCGCGACCACCACCGCAGCCGGCCACGGCCTGCACGGGATGCGAGAACGACTACGCGCCCTGGACGGCACCCTGACCGCCGGCCCCCGCGTCATGCTCACCACCTTCGACTCCGACGACCTGCTCGTCGCCGCCCTGCGCGCCGGAGCGTCCGGATACCTGGTCAAGGACGCCGGCCCGGCCGAACTGCTGACCGCGATCCGCGCCGCGGCCGTCGGCGAGGCGCCCGTCTCGCCCCGGCTCGTCCGCCGCCTGATCGACTCGTTCGTCCTCACCGCACCGGCCCCGCCCGCCACCGACCCGCCGGCCACGCTGGCGCGACTCACCACCCGCGAACGCGAGATCCTCTCCGCCATCGGGCTCGGACTGACCAACGCCGAGATCGCCGCACGGCTGCACGTGGCCGAGTCCACCGTCAAGACCCACGTCGGATCGGTCCTGCGCAAACTGCACCTGCGCGACCGGGTGCAGGCCGTCATCCTCGCGCAGACCCACGCGACGACCGACGACCCGCACGCGCCCGGCCGACCCCGAGCCCGGCCGCACCCGCAGCGGTGCCCACCAGCACGAACAACCCCGAGTCGCCGCTGAGGTACTCGTCCACCACCACCGGCCGATCGGGGACGACCACGATGCTCGCCGCGAAGGTGGCGTTGTGCGCGAAGTGGGCCAGCACGGCCGGCCACACACTGGCGGACATCGTCCGCAGCCGACCGATCAGGAACGACAACGCGATCACGCAACCGCTGAACAGCGTCAGCACCACGACCCGGTTCCCGCCGCCGTGGTGATACGGCGTGAACACGATGTACGGCAGGTGCCAGCCGATCCACACCACACCCACCGCCAGCATCGCCGCCCGCTCACCCAGGAAAGCAAGACGCGGCTGCAGGTGACCGCGCCAGCCGATCTCCTCCGCGAACGCCAGAACCGGGCCGGCCACACACAACGCCAGCACGTCGCCCAGCCACGGCCCCCGCGGAGCGCTGAACCGCGCCAACCCAGCGCGACGACCCCCACGGTCGCCAGCAGGCAGACACCGGCCGTGGTCACGACCGCCAGCGGCCAGCAGCGCAACCCGAGCCGACCATCCCGAGCCGCCCCCAGCCGTCACGCCGGTAACCCTCCCGGGTGACGACCAGCAGCATCACCAGCACCACCAGCAGCGGAGACAAAGCCAGGAGCAGTCCCCCGGCGACATCGACGGCGCCCAGCGACACCCCGAGCACCACCAGCACGAAGACGATCGACGCGGCACGATCGGACAGCGTGGCGACCACGGACGGACCTGCTTTCGGTAGAGGTCCGCCCAGCCTCGGCCAGCGCCCGAGCCCCGCCATCCACCCGCGATCGGAAACATCGGGGCACGCTGCGCGCCGCCTCCGTCCGCGATACTGGCACCGGGGTCGTACCGATGACGACCCGCTCGCCGCGGGCCACGGGCGCGCCGCGGTAGCTGCTGCATCCGGCGCCGGGTGCGGGTGAATCCACCAGACGGCTCCGCACCGTCGGACCCCTGCCCCCGGGGTGTATCGGGTCAGGACCGGGCCGGCCGGAAGGGTGTGCTGGTTTTCAAATGGTTCTGTCGGCGAAGCCGTCCTTGTTGGTACTGGTGCGGCTTGCCGCACTGCCCCTAGGTCATCCTAGGAAGATAGGACTGGCCTGGATGGCCGGGGACGGCCCTGAGCCTGGCCGGCTCAGCTATGCGATGTAACCGGTATGCCGCCAGCCCGGAAGGGCTTCGCTTACGCACCGCGGCGGCCCACGGGGACGCGGGCGGAGCGTGGTTGCGTGTGGCTGCGAGGTGGCTACCTGGCAGGGCGTGGGAGAGCGAGGAACTCGCTGAGCTCTGCAGCGAGATTGCTCATCCGCTCCGGCACCCGTGGCGGCAACCGGGCGTCATGTGCCCATATCTAGCCAGGTCAGGCATTCTCCCCCGCGGATGCCCGACCGTCACTCTCCTCCTGCGGGGCCTCTGCGCGGCGGTGATCAGCGCAGCAGCCGCACGAAGACCTCGGCCAGCGCGTCGGCCGACTCGGGCGCGGGCGTCAGAGACAGCATGACGTGGCTGATGGTGAGCCGCACGATGGATTCGGCGGCCAGGCTCACCGTCGCCGGGTCCACCTGCGGCGCGTGCGCTGACGCCCACTCCTGGACGACCGCGCCGGCCGCCGCCAGGACCGCGCCGGAGCGGGTCGTCAGATAGGGCAGCAGGTCCTCGGACCCACCGCGGACGCTGGTGAGAATGCCGTGCACCAGCGGGTTGCGGGCCGCCTCGAGCAGGGTGTGCAAAATCGCGGCGTGCCCGGCGGCGCGAACGTCGCCGCCGTGCTCGAACAGGCGGGCGCGGACGTCCGCGACGAACCGTTCGATCTCGCGCAACGCCAGCGCCTCGGCGAGCCCGGCCCGATCGCCGAACTCGTTGTAGACCGTCTGGCGGCTCACCCCGGCGGCCCGAGCGACCTGGGCCATCCGGACGTTCTCCCAACCGTCCCGCACCGCGAGCTCACGGGCCGCGTTGACCAGGGCGCCGCGGAGCCGGGCACGGCCGGCTTCCCGGTACGACGAGGTGGCCTCCATGAATCACGGAGTGTACGCACCCGCCGGGGGTGGACGGCCGGCGCGCGCCGTCGGGGGCTCGACGGTACGCGCGCCGGCCGCCGGTCCGGGCCCGCGGGTCAGCGGGTCGGTGACGGGGCCTGGTAGCCGGGGACGGTGTTGGCTCGCGCCGGGTCGCCGCCGTAGTGGGCGAGCACCCGGTGGTCCATCACCCGCCGCCACAGGGGCGGGACGAGCGCCAGCAACAGCATGGTGGCGTACCCCGCGGGCAGTTGCGGCGAGACGTCGAAGGTGCGCAGCGTCTGGTAACGCCGCAGCGGGTTGGCGTGGTGGTCGCTGTGCCGCTGCAGCTGGAACAGGAGGATGTTGGTGGTCAGCCGGTCGCTGTTCCAGCTGTGCCGCGGGTCGACCTTCTCGTAACGGCCGGCGGCGTTGCGCTGCCGCAGCAGCCCGTAGTGCTCCAGGTAGTTGACGGCCTCCAGCACGGAGAACCCGACGAGCGCCTGCAGGGCCAGGAAGATCAGCACGCCGGGGCCGAACGCGACGCCGAGGGCGGCGGCCAGCGCGACCGACATGGCCCAGGAGTTGAGGATGTCGTTGCGCCACGTCCACGGGCTGCGCCCGCGGAGCCGGTGCCGGCTGGTCTCCAGGCGCCAGGCCGACCGCAGACTGCCGATCACCGTACGGGGCCAGAACCGCCAGTACGACTCCCCGAGCCGAGCGCTGGCCGGATCCTCGGGAGTGGCCACGCGTACGTGATGGCCGCGGTTGTGCTCGACGAAGAAGTGGCCGTAACCGGTCGGCGCGAGCGCGACCCGGGAGAGCCACCGCTCCACCGCCTCCCGCTTGTGGCCCAGCTCGTGCGCGGTGTTGATGGCGATCCCGTTGACCAGGCCGGCGGTGAGCACCAGGCCGGCCGCACCGGGCAGGTCCACGCCGCCGGACCACACCGCGCAGGTCATCACCAGGGCGGCGTACTGCGCGGGCAGGAACAGGTAGGTGATCCAGCGGTAGTAGCGGGAGGTCTGCAGAGCGGGCACGACGGTGTCCGGCGGGTTGTCCCGGTCGTCCCCGACGAGCAGGTCGATCACCGGGATGACGCCCAGGATGAAGACCGGGGTCAGCCACCAGCCCCAGCCCGAGCCGGTGGCGGTGGCGGTCAGCGGGGCGGCGAACGGCAACGCGGGCACGACGAGGGCCATCGGCCACAACGGGCGCTTGGCGTCGCGCCACGCACCAACGGCGGTGGTCACGTATCGATGATTTACAAACTTTGCCGTGATGTCAAATAGTTGACCTCTGAGCTGCTGATCGAGGCCCGATGAGCTGCGGCCGGAGCACGCCGGGACGGTCCGGCAAGCCACCGTACGCCTGATCGAGGCGCTCGCCGCCGGTGACCCGGAGCTGGATCTCAGCGACATCGATCCGGCTGTCGTGGCGCGGTACGACAGCCGGTACGCCGGCGTGGAACTGCTAGGAGTCCGGCGGCGACGCCGAGGCCCTGGCGTCACGGTTCACCGAGCGGGTGAGTAGCCACGGCAGCTGCATTCCCACGAACGATCCTGGTCTGCGGGTGGTCGTCGCCCAGCACCCGTCGGCAGCCGGCCAGCGCCTGCTCGTACAGCGGGACCGCCCGGGCCAGGTCCCCGACCGCCCGATAGGCGCCGGCGAGGTTGTTCACCGAGGCCAGGGTGTCCGGGTGGTCGTCGCCGAGCACCCGCCGGCAGCCGGCCAGCGCCTGCTCGTACAGCGGGACCGCCCGGGCCAGGTCCCCGGCCGATTCGTAGGCGCCGGCGAGGTTGTTCACCGAGGCCAGGGTGTCCGGGTGATCGTCGCCGAGCACCCGCCGCCGGTCGGCCAGGGCCTGCTCGTACAGCGGAAACCGCCCGGACCAGGTCCCCGGTCGATTCGTAGGCGCCGGCGAGTTGTTCACCGAGACCAGGGTCTGCGGGTGGTCGTCGCCGAGCACCCGCCGGCAGCCGGCCAGCGCCTGCTCGAACAGCGGGACCGCCCGGACCGGTCGACCGCCCGATAGGCGCTGGCGAGGTTGTTCACCGAGATCAGGGTGTCCGGGTGATCGTCGCCGAGCACCGCCGGCAGCCGGCCAGCGCCTGCTCGAACAGCAGGACCGCCCGGGCCAGGTCCCCGACCGCCCGAAAGGTGCCGGCGAGGTTGTTCACCGAGGCCAGGGTGTCCGGGTGGTCGTCGCCGAGCACCCGCCGGCAGCCGGCCAGCGCCTGCTCGTACAGCGGACCGCCCGGGCCAGGTCCCGGCCGATCGTAGGCGCCGGCGAGGTTGTTCACCGAGGCCAGGGTGTCCGGTGATCGTCGCCGAGCACCCGCCGCCGGTCAGCCAGGGCCTGCTCGTACAGCGGAACCGCCGGACCAGTCCCCGGTCGATTCGTAGGCGCCGGCGAGGTTGTTCACCGAGACCAGGGTCTGCGGGTGGTCGTCGCCGAGCACCCGCCGGCAGCCGGCCAGCGCCTGCTCGAACAGCGGGACCGCCCGGACCAGGTCCCCGACCGCCCGATAGGCGCTGGCGAGGTTGTTCACCGAGATCAGGGTGTCCGGGTGATCGTCGCCGAGCACCCGCCGGCAGCCGGCCAGCGCCTGCTCGAACAGCGGGACCGCCCGGGCCAGGTCCCCGACCGCCCGAAAGGTGCCGGCGAGGTTGTTCACCGAGATCAGGGTGTCCGGGTGATCGTCGCCCAGCACCCGCCGGCAGCCGGCCAGCGCCTGCTCGTACAGCGGAACCGCCCGGACCAGGTCCCCGGCCGATTCGTAGGCGTAGGCGAGGTTGTTCACCGAGGCCAGGGTGTCCGGATGGTCGTCGCCGAGCACCCGCCGCCGGTCGGCCAGCGCCTGCTCGAACAGCGGAACCGCCCGGGCCAGGGCGCCCTGCTCGGCAAGGAACAACGCTGCCCCGTTGTACAGAGCGCCAGCGGTCGCGTCGTCGTCCCGGTGGTCCCGGCTCTGGTACGCGAGGGCCTCGACATGTGGTGCCAGCACCCGCCAGCGAGGCCAGGCGTCCGGCCGTCGCCAATCATCAGGCATGGCAGCTAGTAGTCGAGTGACCGCCTGGGTGTGGGCGGCGTAGATGTACTCGGGCTGCCGGTGCGGGTCATCCGGATCCGGGATACGGGCGACCGCCTGGACCAGACGGTGCACGGTCAGCGTGTCCTCATCGACGGTGATCATGCTGTAGGCGGTGAGCCGGCCGAGCGCCCAGGCGATTTCCGGCGGGCCGGCCAGCCCGTCGAGCAGGCTTCGCGGGATGCCGTCAGCGGCGTACCACGCCACCACCCGCAGAATTTCACCCGCCAGAGGGGTGTCAGCGAGCCGGTCCAGGGTGACTCGCCAGACCCGGGCGACGGTACGTTCGCCGTCACCCTCACCACCGTGGGCGAATATGTCGGCGGGATACGCCTTCAACAGGTCCAGATAGCCGTCCGGTGACAGCCCCGTCTCGGTCAGATACGACGCGGCCTGCTTCACCGCCAGCGGCAGACACCCCAGCTCCCGGCACACCCGTGCCAGCCCGGCAGGGTCGTGGTCGCGGCCGCCGTGCGCCAGGACCTGGCGCATCAACTCCACGGCCTCGCCCAGATCGAGGACGCCCACGCTGACCGGCGTGGCGATACCCGCCCAGCCGGTGGAGCGCCGGCTGGTCACCAGCACCCGGCCGACACCCAGCCGCCTCACCACCGCGGCGACATCGCGTGGATCATCGACGTTGTCCAGCACCAGCAGCCACCCCACATGCGAGGCCAGCCACTGCACCGCCCGTTCCCGCAGCACCTCCAACGACAGACCAGCCGCCACCACGGGCTGCAACGCCGTCGCGAACGCCGCCAGACCGGCGTCGATACCCGCCGGGGTATCCGCCTCGATCCACCACACCGGCCGGTACCGATCCCGATGACGTCGCGCCCACTCGGCCGCGAGGGCGCTCTTACCCACCCCACCCAGCCCGTGGACCGCCTGCA
Organism: Actinoplanes teichomyceticus ATCC 31121; assembly: GCF_003711105.1. Classification (NCBI taxonomy): domain Bacteria; kingdom Bacillati; phylum Actinomycetota; class Actinomycetes; order Micromonosporales; family Micromonosporaceae; genus Actinoplanes; species Actinoplanes teichomyceticus. The sequence continues at coordinate 3,971,192 of NZ_CP023865.1, read as the reverse complement.
CGACCACCGTTCCCGGCCGCTCCAGCACCGCATCGAGCTGCGCCAACTGCGCGGTACGGCCCACGAACACGCCCGGCGCCGCCACGTTGATCAGCCCGTCCGGCACCGGCACCGCCGCCGACGGCGCCAACTCCCGCGGCGCAGCCTGCTGCACAACGGTCGCCCCGTCGCCGATCACCACCGGTCCCGCAATGGCCGCACCGTCCCCGGTCATCACCGGACCGTGCAAGGTCTGCGCGGTCACCGCACGCACCGCCGGCACCGGCTCATCAGCGACTGCCTGCCGGTCCCGGCGTTGCCGCACCAACGTGACCATCATGGTCAGCACAGCGACCACCACGAATGCCCCGCCCATCAACCGCAGGTCATGCGCCCACTTCCACGGCTCCGGGAGCAAGCCTGTGAAGACGTTCGTCAACGCCCCCAGCGCGACGAACAAGAACGCCTCCAGCAGCGGCAACCGCCACCACGGCCGCCGATGCCCGCCATCAGGACCAGTCATCGATCCATCCTGGCCTAAGCCATCCACCACCGCGTCGTTCCACATGCAAGGAAGGCGATCCGCTCGGCGAGTTCAGCCAGCTGCGGCCGGTCGGCCTCCGCGTACGAGCGGTACACCGCGTCCCGCAGATCCTTCACCGGCCCCCGCGAGGAGCACCTTTTCCCCACCGCCCGAGGGCGGCGGATCGACGATGGCCGGGACTCGTCGCTACTCATCGCCGTCCACGATGGCCGACCGGCGCCCGACGCCAGCGTCACCGCGATCGCGAAGCTGCTCGGCGTCAGCCCCGGCACGCTCTGCAACCACATCCGTGACCTACGCGAACCGCGCGCGCCATTCTGCCTGCACCGCGCTCAGAATCCCGCCAGACCACGCTCGTTTGCGGCTGGTGACACGTTTCTCGCCGGCATCCCGACACGGCGATCTCCTGGATCCCTCCTGCGTCAGTGAGGGTGCCTCGGCCTCCGGACGCGACGCCGCAGTGCCGGCAGACACTCCGCAGGGCCCCGTCCTGCTGGCCGCAGACCGGGCACGTTCCGGCCCGGTCGGCTCCTGCCGCGCACGCATCGAGCACCCGGCCCACCACGACGGGCAGCGGCTCGGCCGGATGCTTCCGCGGATCGGGGCAGTGGGCGATGTCGTGGCAACCCCATGAGTCCCAGGGATGCAGCTCCGCCGGAACGCGCCGGCCCTCCCGCTTCTGCAGGCGTCGCCGGGCCGCGAAAGCGACCGCGCTCGACAGCACCAGGGCGCGGGCCGTCTCCAGCTCGTCGAGGGCTGCGACCAGCGACGACGGATCGGCCTCGAGACGTCTCGCGATGCGGTGAGTGGTCGCCAGGTGATGCCACGTGGCCCGGAAACCATACGGCGCGAAGTGATGGAGGCAGTTCCGCAGACGCGCCCGCCGTTGCCAGGAGTCGAGGCTCTCGTCACGAACCCGGCGAGCGGTCGCGGGAAAACCGGTCATCCCAGGATGATCACAGAGCCGGTCTGCTGACCATTGTCAACGGCCGGAACCGACGGGCGCCAGTGAGCTGCTTTGAACTTGTGGGGCGGCGAACTGCGGCTTCCGGTGAAAAGCTTTCCTCGGCAATTCAACGATACTGTTCAGGAAATGACTGCTGGTATCACTGCGGCCACCCATCCCGTCGACGCCGCCACCGTCATGAACCTGCTGCCCACCCGGCCCCGGCTGCTCGCCCTCGGCGAACCCGTCCACGGCGAGAACGACCTCCTGCGAGCGCGCAACGACCTGTTCCGCCAGCTCGTCGAGGAGCATGGCTACCGCACGCTCGCCCTGGAGAGCGACTGCCTGGCGGGACTACTGGTCGACGACTACGTCACCGGCGGCCCGGGCGTGCTCGACGACGTCATGCGGCGCGGCTTCAGTCACGAGTGGGGCGCCTTCGCCGGCAACCGCGAACTGGTGCGCTGGATGCGCGCGTACAACGACGGCCGCCCGCCCTGCGCACAGGTCCGCTTCGCCGGGATCGACGGCCCCCTGGAGATCACCGGAGCCGCCAGCCCGCGGCACGCCCTCACCGCCCTGTACGACCATCTGGCCACCCGACTCGACCCGCACCTGCTGCCCTGCACCGCGCCGGCCCTCGACCGGCTGCTCGGCGCCGACCAGCGCTGGACCAACCCGGCCGCGATGAGAGACCCCGCACAGTCGCCCGGGCGCACACCCGAAGCCGAGCGGCTGCGGCTGCTCGCCGACGACCTGATCGCGCTGCTGGAGTCCCAGGCGCCGCACCTGGCCACGGTGTCGACGCCGGAACAGCGGCACCGGGCCCACCTGTACGCCCGCACCGCCACCGGCCTGCTGCGCTACCACCGCGCGCTGGCCGACACCTCACCGGGCCGCATGGCGCGGCTGCTCACCGCACGCGATGCGATCATGGCCGACAACCTGCTCGCCCTCGCCGAGCGCGGCCCCACCCTGGTCAACGCGCACAACAGCCACCTGCAACGGCGCCGCAGCAGCCTCCGGATGGACGGACAGCCGGCGCACTGGTGGAGCGCCGGCGCGATCGTCAGCACCCATCTGGACACCCGGTACGCCTTCCTGGCCACCGCCGTCGGCACACTGCGCCAGCACGGCGTGCCCACCCCGCCCGAGAACACCGTCGAGGGCCGGCTGTACGCGCTCGCACAGCCGCATCGCATCGTCGAGCCCCGCCGCCTGGCCACCGCGCTGGCCGCCGACCCGATCGTGGCGCGCGAGTCGCCGTGGTACGGCTACGCCCCACTCGATCCGGACCACCTGGACAGCCTCGACGGGCTGCTGTTCGTCCGCGACGCCGGGCGGCCCTGACCCCGGCGGTCCGGCGGCGGCCCGGGCCGGCCGCCGCCGGACCGGTTCACGACGGCGCCTCGGCCTCGCCTGCGGAATCCGGATACGGCGGCCCGACCACGGTGCGCCGCGCGGCCGCCGGCGACCACTCCACCAGCACCATCGCGGCGTCACCGGACGGCGGCCCGCCCCGATGCTCGGCCACCGCGAGCGCCAGCCGGCGCAGCGTCTCCGGAGCCGGCAGCCGGGCCTGCTCACAGTCGGCGGCCAGCCGGGTCAGCCGGGCCGCCCCGAACAGGCTGCCGTCAGCCGCGCGGGCCTCGGTCACCCCGGCGGTGTGCAGCAGCATCCGGTCCCCACGACACAGCACCTTCTCCCCCACCCGCACCTCGCCCTCGGCCCGCACGCCCAGCGGCACCCGAGCGCCACCGGTCACCACCCCGAGCAGATCGGCGTCGCGGAAGATCACCGGGAGCGGACTGCCGGCGTTGATGTAGCGCACCAGCCCGCTCTCCAGGTCGAAACGCGCCAGCATGCCGGTGACGAACCGGGCGTGCCGGCTCCCACCGCACTGCTCGATCAGATGCTCGTCGGCGGCGCGCACCTGCTCGGGCAGATCACCGCCGGCCCGGCGCGCGGCACGGATCGCCGACAGCGCCACCGCGCCGGCCACCGCGGCGCCCAGCCCCCGCCCCACCGCCCCGAGCAGCACCAGCCAGGCGGTGTCGCCGTCGACGGCATAGTCGTAGCCCTCGCCGCCGACGTCGTAGCACGGCTGCACGATCGCGCTCAGCGCCAGCCGCTGGTGACTGCTGGTCAGCGGCGGCAGCATCTGCCACATCAGCTCCGCGGCGACGGTCATCGGCTCGACCCGGCGGGCCACCTTCAGGATGTCGCCGCCGGACATCTTCGACGCGATCAGATGCGCGACGATCTCGGCGATCAGCTCGCACCGCTGCTGCCACCTGACGTCGTACGCCCCGGCGGCCCCGGGCACCTCGAACCGGATCACGCCGAAACGTTCCGTGCCGTCGAGCAGCGGCACCCACAACCGGCCCCGGCGCTGCGGATCCGGCTCCGGCCGCACCAGCATGTACGCGCGGCCGGGCAGCGACCCCTCGTGCACCGGCTCGGGCTCCGACGGCTCCCGCCCCCGTACCGGCAGCGCCCGCAGCACCACCTGATCATGGTCGATCAGGAAGATCACGGCGCCCATGCCCAGCCGCGACAGCGCCCGGTCCAGCGTCGGCGCCACCTCGTCGGCCTGCATCAGGTGCGAGGCCGCCATCACCTCCCGCACCGCCCGCAACAACCCCAGATCCACGTCCGCCGCGGGCGCCGGCTCGCCCCGCGCCACCAGCGTCGCGACCCGGGCCAGCAGGGTGGCATTGTCGAACGGCTTGCCGAGATAGTCGTCGGCGCCGGCGGCATCGGCGGCCGCGACGTCGGCGGGACACTGCCGCACCGACAGCATCATGATCGGCAGGCGGGCGGTCGCCGCCACCGCGCGCAGCCGCCGGCAGACCTCCAGACCGTCGAGCCCATCGCTGCCGGGCAGGGCCGGGTTCATCAGCACCAGGTCGAACGGCCCGGCCAGCGCGGCGGTCAGCGTGTCGTCGGCGGTACCGGCGATGCTGACCTCGTGCCCGGCGCGGCGCAGCAGCCGGATCAGCGCCTCACGCAGGTCCGGGACGTTCTCCCCGAGCAGGATCGAGGCCACGACGACGCTCCTTCAGCCTCGCGGCGCCGGCTGGCGGCGCGGAAGGCGCAGCAGCACACTGGTGCCCGGACGGTGACCGGTGTCGAACATCAGGTCGCCGTGATGCAACGTGATGATCGTGTGCACCAGCGCCAGCCCCAGACCGGCGCCCGGAAAACCGTGGTGCGCCACGTTGCTGGCCCGGGTGAACCGGTGGAACAGGTCATCGTGCTCGCCCGGCGGAATGCCGATCCCGGTGTCGGTGATACGCAGCTCGGCCATGTCGGGCTGCGCGGTCAGGCGCACCCGCACGTCACCCCCGTGCCGGCTGTACCGGATGGCGTTGGACAGCAGGTTGTCCACCGCCTGACGCAGCCGCACCGGATCGCCGTGCACCATCAGCCGGCGGGGCAGACGGGCGTACAGGCGCACCCCGGCATCGGCCGCGATCGGTTGCGCCGCGGCCACCGCGGCGGCGACGACAACCGCCAGATCGTGCTCGCCGACGGCCAGCCGCAGATGACCCGCCTCCAGGCCGGACAACTCCAGCAGATCGCTGACCACCGCGCCCAGCCGGTCCGCGTTGCGGGCGATGACGAGCAGCATCTGCCGGGCCTCCGCGGCCGGGACGGCCGGATCCTCGGCCAGCAGACCGGCATAGCTGGTGATCGACGTCAGCGGGGTGCGCAACTCGTGCCCGACCAGGGTCAGGAAGTCGTTGCGGGTCCGCTTCAACTTCTCGGCCAGATCGGCCGTACGGCGCAACGCCACGAACATCCCGAACTGCGCCGCCACCCCACCGACCAGCACGGTCAGCAGATCCCGGTCGTACTCCGGGGCGGCGCTGTAACACACCAGCACCCCCAGCATGGCCGCGCCGTCACGGATCGGCACCGCCAGGACGGTGTGCAATCCCATCCGGGCACAATCCTGCGCCCGGGCCACCGAATGCTCCGCGGCCAGATCCGTGGCGCCGGCGATGTCCGGCACCCACAACGGCTGGCCGGTCTCCCAGACGGTGCCGATCACCCCGGCACCCCGGCTCACCGGATCGGCATGCAGATCGCCGCACTGCCCCGCGGACGCGCTCCAGTGCCCGGTACGCTGCATATGCCCGGTCAGCGAGTCGATCAGCCACAGCTCGGCGTGCGGCCACCCCAACGCCTCGGCCACCGCGCGCAACGTCGCCGCCGCCGCGTCACCGACCGTCGCCGCGGCCGCCAGGATCTGCCGCACCTGCTGCTCGCACGCCCGAAACCCCTCCGCGCGCCGGACCGCGGTCACATCGTGCAGCGCGGCCACCGCCCCCATCCGCGTCCCGCCCGCGGTGGTGATCGGCTGGGCGTGCGCCACCATGATCCGGTCCGCGCTGCCGGGCATCCTGACCAGCACGTCAGCGCCGCGCACGTGCTCGCCACGCAACGCGCGCAACAGCGGCGTGCCGCTCAACGGCAGCGGCGTGCCGTCCAGATCCCGGACACTGCTACCGACCGCCCGGGTCACATCCTCGGCACTCCACCGGTCCCCGATGCCGTGCACCCGGCGCAACGCCCGGTTGACCACCACCGGAGTGCCGGCCGAGTCGACCGCGGCCACCCCGACATCCAAACTGTCCAGCAACGCGGCCAGGAACCGCCGCTGCCGCTCGGCGTCGCTCTCCGCCGCGTCCTGCTCCGACAGGTCGGTGATGAACGCGCAGGCCAGCGCCCCCAGCGTGCCGCGCACCACGGACAGCACCATCCGCGCGGGAAGCCGCCGCCCGTCGCGGTGACGCACGCTGACCCGGTGCGGCACAGCACGCGCCGCCGGGGCGGCGAACAGCCGGGACAGCGCCTCGCCGACCGGCCGGCCGTCGTAGTCCGGCAGCACCGTGTGGTCCAGAGGCCGCCCGCGCACCTCGTCGGCCGGCCACCCCAGCAACTCCTGCGCGGCCCGGTTGAACTCCACCACCACGCCCCGCCGGTCCACCGCGACGAACGCCTCCTTCATGCCCTCCACCAGCGCCTGCGGATCCAGCGCCGCCGTCACCGGGCAGGCCGCCCGCTGCGCGGGGGCCGGGAACAGACTGAGCAGATGACTGATCTCCATCAGCGTCGACAGATCCGCGTCGCTCCATTGCCGCGCCTCCCCGTCGAGCACCGACAGCGACCCGACCGGCTGATCGTCGGCATCGCGCAGCGGCACCCCGAGAAACGCGCGCACCCCGAACTCGGTGAGCAACGGATGCTCGCGCAGCGCCGGATCATCCTCGGCCGCCATGTCCGGGCTGCGCACCGGGGCATCCTCGCTCACCATGTACTTGCACACCGAGTACGCCAGCGGCGCGTGCCGCTCACCGGCCAGGCCCGGCGGCAGGCCGTGCACCCCGACGAAGTACTCCTCGTGCCGCCCGACGAAGGTCACCGTCCCCATCGGGGCGCCCAACAACCGCGCCGCGAGCGCGGCGATCGCATCCAACGGCATCGGCAACGCCGGCAGGACCCGCCGGGCCCGCTCCACCGCCGCCAACCGCCGAGCGTCAGTCAGCACAACCTCATCCAGCACCGGCATGGGCCCCCGCCCCCGTCCGCCCACGGCAGCCGCCCCGACTGCCACGCACCGGCTACCCACCTTGACCGCCGGTAACCCTGACCCAAAAGGATCACCCTTCCGGAGTACGCCCCCGCGCACCGCCGCCACCGCGGAACGGACGGCGCCCACCCACCCCACGCCTCAGCACGGTCGCAGCCGCGCCGCCCGCGACCGCAGGTACCGCCGCTCCGCGAGACTCGCGGTCGCCCTCGCCGCGTCCCGGTAATGCGCGTACGCCTGCGCCCGCTGCCCCGCCTTCTCCAGCAGATGCCCCCGCACCGACAGCAGCCGGTGATGCCCGCGCATCCGCTCGTCGCCGTCCAGCCCGGCCAGCAGCGCCAGCCCCGCCGCCGGCCCGGCCACCTCGGCCAGCGCCACCGCCCGGTTCACCGTCACCATCGGGTTCGGCGCGATCCGCTCCAGGATCAGATACAGCGCGTACACCTGCCGCCAATCAGTCTGCGCCGCCGACGCCGCGTCCGCATGGGTCGCCGCGATCGCCGCCTGCAACTGGTACGGCCCCAGCGCGGGCGCGCCCAGCGACGCCCGGGCCAGCGCCAGCCCCTCCGTGATCAGAGACGCGTCCCACCTGCTCCGATCCTGCTCGGGCAGCGGCACCAGATCCCCGCCGTCGGTCGTCCGGGCCGCCCGCCGCGCATGCGTGAGCAGCATCAGCGCCAGCAGCCCGGTGACCTCCCCGTCGTCCGGAAGCCGCCGGTGCACCATCCGCGCCAGCCGGATCGCCTCCGCGGCCAGCTCCGCCCGGTGCAGCGACTCCCCCGACGACGCCGTGTACCCCTCGTTGAAGATCAGGTACAGCACGTGCAGCACCACCCGCAGCCGCTGCTCCCGCTGCGCCCCGACCGGCGGCGGGAACGAGCTGCCCGCCGCCCGGATCCGCTGCTTGGCCCGGCTGATCCGGGCCGCCATCGTCGCCTCCGGCACCAGGAACGCCCGGGCGATCTCCGCCGTGCTCAGCCCACCGACCGCCCGCAACGTCAACGCCGTCTGCGACGCCGCGGTCAGCGCCGGATGGCAGCACAGCAGCAACAGCAGCAAGGTGTCGTCGGTGTCCGGCACGTCCACCGGTGGCTCCGGCGGCAGCGACTCACGCTCCCGGCGGGCCCGCTCGCTGCGCACCTGATCGATCAGCCGCCGCGCCGCGACCGTCGTCAGCCAGCCGCGCGGATTCGCCGGCACCCCGGCGACCGGCCACTGCACCGACGCGGCCAGCCCGGCCTCCTGCACGGCGTCCTCACACCCGTCGAACCGCCCGTACCGGCGTACCAGCGCGCCGAGGACCTGCGGCATCAGCTCACGCAGCAGGTCCTCGATGCCCCGGCCGGTCACGCCTCGACAACCCCGTCCGCGAACATCACCTGCCGCACCTCGACGCCGAGCCCCTCGACCGCGGCGTCCGGGATCCGCGCCGCCAGTTCGATCGCCCGCGCCCGGTCCTCGACGTCGAGCAGGTAGAACCCGCCCAGGTACTCCTTCGACTCCAGGTACGGCCCGTCGGTCACCACCGGCTGCCCGTTGCGCACCGACACCACCGCCGCCTGCGACGGGTCGACCAGCGCCTGCGTGGCGATCAGCTCACCGGACTCCTTGAGCTCGGCGATGAACCGGCTGTGTCCGTCACCGATCGCCGCCATCTCCTCCTCGGTCAGCGACTCCAGCACGGCCGGGTTGATCAGCATACTGATCACGAACTTCATGGCGTACCCCGCAATCTTCCGCAGGCCCCGGAGGGGCCTTCCCTGCCCGATGGTCGGAGCCGGACCACCCACCTCGACATCCCCGGCCGAACTTTTTCACACCGGGCCGATGTCGGGAAACGCCCAGCCGCCGGGCCCCGGCATCCGGGCGCCGGCGAGCACGCCGGCGGCGACCTCGGTGCGCCATTGAGGACCGCGCGGCACCTCCGGCACGGTGCGCGGCCGGGGACCCCGCGCATCTCCGGTGCCCGGACCCGCCAACCGGCCTCGTTTCACCGCGGCCCTGCCCGGTGCGGCGACGCCCCGGTTTCGGGGCCGGCTCCGTCGGCGAAGCCGGCATGTTGGTGCGGCTTGCCGCACCGCCCCTCAGGCTTCCTAGGAAGATAGGACCACCTCGGTCACGCCGTCTACTTCTGGCCGACAGGTGTCACTGCTGAGTTTCGGCGCCCACCCGCGGTGGCACCGATCAGCACGGATGACGACGGGCTCGGGGTGGCCCGCGGGCCGGGCGCGGCGTTGATCCGCCCCGGCTACCGGCGCTCGACAGGGGCCCGCCGCGGTGAGCGCGCGTTCTCCGGATCACCGTGGAAGACCGAAGTGCCGGGTGAGCGAAGCGCGCAGCCTGCCGGCGTCGCCGGCGGACCAGGCGACGAAGCAGTCGGGACGCACGAGCATCGCGGTCGCGGTCGTGCCCCGCAGCGCGCCGGTGACCACGTCGACCCGGTCCCGCCAGGGCGCGGCGACTTCGGCGTAGGCGCCCGTGGAATCCAGCAGCAGCGGCCGGGCGGCGCGGGTCAGCTCGGCGAGGCGTGTCGGGCCGTGCTCACCGTGCACCACCACGTCCGGCGCGCAGCGGCCGGCCAGGGGATCCGCCGGATCGCCCGGGTAGCGGGTGTCGGCGCCGGACATCAGCTCCGCGATGTGCCCGGTCACCTGCGGTGTGCGCAGCAGTTCGGCGAACAGCTGCCGCAGCCCGGTGACGTCGTCGCCGGGGCCGATCAGCGCCGACTGTGCCCGGGTGGACATGACGACCCGTTCGGCGACCGGGCGACGCTCGGTCTCGTACGTGTCGAGCAGGCCCTGCGGCGCCCAGCCGCGCACCGTGGCGGCGAGTTTCCACCCCAGGTTGACCGCGTCCAGCAGACCCAGGTTGAGGCCGGGGCCGCCGATCGCGGGGTGCACGTGCGCGGCGTCGCCGACCAGCAGCACCCGGCCGGCGCGGTAGCGGGCGGCGATGCGGGTGTTGCCGCCGGTCAGCCGCCGCAGCAGGGCGGGGCCGTCGGGCGCGCCGAGGGGGATGTCGGCGCCGATCACCCGGGCGACGCTCTCGCGTAGCTGCGCCAGGCTCATCGGTTTCTCGTCGCTGGTGGGCGCGTCGGGCCATTCCGTGGTGCTCAGCACCGGCGGGCGGCCGGGGAACGGGGCCCAGACGATGAGCCCGCGGTCGGTGCGGGTGTGCTGGAACGGCGGGACGACGCCGTAGCCGGGAACGCGCAGCCCGCCGGTCTGCGGGTCGAGCCAGGACGCCGGGACGGTCACGGTGGCGGTGCGCGAGACCGAGCGGTCGTGGGTGACGCCGGGGAAGTCGATGCCGGCGAGGCGGCGCACCGTGCTACGGCCGCCGTCGGCGCCGACGAGGAACCGGCAGGTCAGGCGCGTACCGTCGGCAAGGCACGCCTCGACCGCGTCGCTGCGCCGGCGCAGGTCGACGAGCTCGTGGCCGCGGCGCAGGTCGACGCCGAGCTCGGCGGCGCGGGCGGCGAGGGCGGCCTCGAGCCGGGTCTGCGGCACGCCGAGCGCGTAGTGCGGATTCTCCGCGAGCATCGTCAGGTCCAGCGGCAACGCGCCGAAGGTGAACGCCGGCCGCGGAGCCGGCGGCGTGCTCTCGCCGCTGAGCCCCGCGTAGAGGCCGCGCCGGTCGAGCAGGCGCACCACCTGTCCGACCAGGCCGTTGGCGCGCGGCTCACCGGGCGGCACGGCGTGGCGTTCGAGCACGACCGGGCGAACGCCGGCGAGGGCCAGCTCGCAGGCGAGCATGAGGCCGTTGGGGCCGGCCCCGACGATGAGGACATCGATCATGATCGTGATCCCTTCGGGGTGTGCGTCATCGCCACGGCAGGCACGGCATACGACCGGCCCGCCGCGGGGTGTGACGCGGTTGCGGAACGTGGTGGGGTTGCGCTGCGCGCGAAGCGGGCCTCGCGTGCGCGAGTTTCAGCGGGCCGGCGTCGGGAGGCCGGCGGCGACCTGGGTGAAGGCGTCGGTGATGAGCCGCTCGATCGGGGTGGGCGGGTCGGCGCTGTCGAGATAGTGCTGCATGGCCACGGTGATCGCGGCGCTGGCGGCGGCCGCGACGAGCCGCGGATACATGTCGGTGGCCGGGTCGGTGCCGGTGCGCTCGGCGACCGCGGCGGCCAGCTCGGCCTCGGCGATCGCGGTGGCGCGCAGCCGCTCACCCTGCAGCGCGGGCTCGGCGAGCATGGCGCGCACGCCGGTCACCCACTGGGCGTGTGCGGGAGAGGGCATCGCCTCGACCTCGGGGCCGGGCGTGAACTGCTGCAGCGCGGCGTTGCGCAACGCCGTCCAGAGTGGCTCTTCGGCGGGGCGCTCGCGCAGCGCGGCGGCGGTGCGCAGGCTGCGGTCGAGGTGGCGGGAGGCGATCGCCTCGGCCTTGCTGGAGAAGTAGTTGTTGAAGGTACGCGGGGAGACACCGGCCGCCTCGGCGATGTCTTCGACGCGGACGTTGTCGTAGCCGCGCTGCGCGGTGAGGTGGATCGCGGCCCAGCCGAGCGCCGCCCGCGTCTCGGCCTTCTTGCGTTCCCGTAGCCCCGCCATGCCACCCACACTACCGGTAGTTGCGTGGTACGCAAAGATGCGTAGCACGCAGAATTTGCCGTCGTCGCCCTCAACTCCCTGGACGCCAGGGTCGACGTCCGGCAGCGGCTCCGCCAGCTGCTCGAACGTGCGGGTGTCAACCCGGCGCACACCGGCACGGACCGGCGCGGTAGCACCGGACGCCCATGACGTTCCCCCGAGGCGAATCCGCCGCCGACGGGCCGCCGGCCGGGGCGCCGTTCCTGCTCGAGGACGGTGGGCCGATGGCGGCCGGCGTGCCGTTCACGATCGGCAGCCGCGCCATCCGGTCGGCGGTGGCCCGCCACGACAGCGACCTGGTGCGCCGGGTTCCGGGCGGCCGGGCCGGTCACCGTCGACCTCACACGGTCCCCGAGATGCCGCTCAGCTTCGCCGCCGGATCGATCCGGTACGGCGTGACCCGCAACCCGTGGGCAACCGGCCGGGGCGCGCGGCTCCGGCGGTGGCGCCGCCGCTCAGGTCGCGACCGGGTGGGCGGGTTTCCCGCGGATCGCCGTTCCACCACAATGCCGGTATGGATATACCGCTTCGCCCGGTTCGGCACCGGGACGTGCCGGCGCTCACCGCCCTGCTGGGCCAGCTGGGCTATCCGACCACCGAGACATCGGTGCGGGAACGGCTCGACCTCTGGCTGGACGAGCCGTGCAGCTGGCTCATCGGCGCCGACGACGACGGCGCCCTGGTCGGCGTCGCGGCGCTGCACGTGCTGCCCCTGCTGGAGCGGACCGGGCGGATGGGCCGGCTGGTCGCCCTGGTGGTCGACCAGCGCTACCGCGGCCGCGGTGTGGGCCGGTCGCTGGTCACCGCCGCCGAGGAGCAGGCCCGGGCGGCCGGCTGCGTGAAGATGGAGGTGACCAGCAGCCGCACCCGCACCCGGACCCACGAGTTCTACAAGCTGCTCGGCTACGAGGACATCTGCTCCTCGTCGGCCCGCTTCGTCAAACCCTTCACCACCGGCTGACCGGCCCCGGCTCCCCGCGCGGGACCGCCGGCCCCGGCGCCCGTCGCCGCGGCCGGCCCCAGATGCCGGGCGATGGCCGCGCGCAGCGGATCGTGCCGCGGGCCCAGCGGCGCCCGCGTCCACTGTGCCGGCGGGTAGCGCCACACCGGGCCGCGCCGCAGATCGGGCGGCTCCCACTCGTAGCGTGGCCAGATGTGCGCGTGCAGATACGGGTCGGTGTTGCCCAGGATCTCCAGGTTGATCCGCCGGAACGCCGGATCCAGCGACGCGCACGCGCGCTCGACGGCCTCGCCGAGCCGGTCCATGCTGTCCAGGAACGCCGTCCGCGCCGCGCGGGGCAGGTCGCTGAGCCGTTCCACGGCCGGATCGGCGGTCAGCAGCAGGCAGTACCCGGGCAGGAACTGGGTGTCCCCGATCACCGCGAACCCGCCCGGCATCCGGGCCAGCACGGTCGGGTTGTGCCCGCGCACCGCCGACCCGATCCGGTCGGCGCGCCAGTCGGTCATCGCAACGCCTCCCGCGCCCACCGGGCGATCACCTCGAGGACCGGCGCGCGCCCGGCGAACCGCTCCGGCCCGCCCCGCGCGTCGTAGGCGACGGCACGCTGGTCGCGCATCAGCGTGTCGATCATGCGGGGCGCCAGCCAGAAGTACTTGGCCGCCCCGGTGGTCATGATGGCGCGCTCGACCAGCGCCGGATCGGTCGCGGACATGCCGCGGACGTAGCCGTCGATCACCGCGGTCAGGACGCCGGCGCAGGCGGTCCGGGCCAACCCTTCGGCGTACGCGATCGGCTCGCGCCGCCAGTAGGTGACGTGGCCGGGCTCGGCGCCGGCCGCCAGGTGCGCCGCCGCCCCGTCCCGCCGTGGCATGAGGACTTCCGGCACCGCCGTGCCACCGTCGCGGGGCACCCGCCAGACCCCGTCGGTGACCTCGTTGGCCGTGCTCTGCGCCAGCCGCGCGGCGGCCGCGCTCACCACGAAAATGCCATGATCTCTGCCATGCCGCGATGCTAGACCGGTGCCATGCCCATTTTCCGTCCCGGCGTCGAACTGGCCGGCCTGTTCTACCACGAGGCGGTGCGCCCGCTGCTGGGCGACCGGCCGCACGCCGCCGCCCGGATCGGCCCGGGCAGCGACGTGCTCGGGTTCGACACCGTCCGGTCCACCGACCACGACTGGGGTCCGCGCGTCGAGCTGTTCCTGGCCGAGCCGGGCGACCTGGCCGAGCGGCTGCGGCACACGCTGCCGAAGCGTTTCCGGGGCTGGCCGACCCACTTCGCGCCGCCGGGCGCCCGGGTCCGGTCGATGGCCGACACCGACGGGCCGGTCGAGCACTACGTGACCGTCGCCGAGCCGGGCGCGTGGCTGCGCGAGCGGCTCGGCTACGACCCGGCCGGCGAGATCGACTGGCTGGGCACGCCGTGGCAGCGGCTCGCCGAGATCACCGGCGGCGCGGTGTTCCACGACCCGGACGGCCGGCTGCGCGCGATCCGCCGGCGGCTGTCCTGGTATCCGCCGGACGTGTGGACGTACGTGCTGGGCTGCCAGTGGGCGCGGATCGGCCAGGAGGAGGCGTTCGTCGGGCGTACCGCGGAGATCGGCGACGATCCCGGGTCGCGGATGGTGACCGCCCGCCTGGTCCGGGATCTGGCCCGGTTGCTGCTGCTGCAGCAGCGGCGGTGGCCGCCGTACCAGAAGTGGTTGTCGGCGGCGGTGCGCCGCGACCCGGCGGCGGCGCACCTGGCCGCGGCCCTGTCCACCGGCGACGCGGGCAGCCGGGCCGCGGCCCTGTGCGCGGCCTACGAGGAGGCCGGCCGCCGGCAGAACGCGTTGCGGCTGGGCCCGCCGGTCGACGCGGCGCGCCGGCCGTACTTCGACCGCGGTTACCCGGTGATCGGCGCGGACCGTTTCGCCGCGGCGCTGCTCGGTGGCCGCCGGCCGGTCGGGTCCATCGACCAGATCAGCGACAGCACCGACGTCCTGACCGATCCGCTGATCTGCCGGGCGGTGAGCCGGGCGGCGCACGCCGCGGGTCCGCCCGGGTGAGGCCCGCCGGACGCGGATCCGGGCGACGGGTCGCGGCGGCGGTCAGCGGGCGACGGCGGTCAGGACGAGTTCCACGACGGCGTCGGCGTAGTCGTCGGTGAGCGGCCCGGTGCGCAGCAGCCACCGGTGGTACACCGGGCCCATCAGCAGCTCGACCACCTGGTCGAGGTCGACGTCGGCGCGCACCTGCCCGGCCCGGCGGGCGGCGCGCAGCCGGTCGGCGACCGCGGCCAGCTGTGGTCGCAGCAGCCGGTCGCGGACCTCCTCGGCGAGCCGGTCGTCGGAGAGCGTCTCGATGGTCAGCGCCCGGGTGGTCGCCGACAGCTTGGGGTCGGCGAATTCGGCGACCGTGCCGCGCAGCACGGCGCGCAGGTCGGCGCGCAGGTCACCGGTGTCGGGCAGCGCGGCGGCGCCCGCGGTCGCGGACTCGACCAGCGCGTCCAGGATCACCGCGCCCTTGCCGCGCCACCACCGGTAGATGGTCTGTTTGCCCACGCCGGCGCGGGCGGCGATGGCCTCGACGGTCAGGTCCGCGTAGCCGCTGTCGGCCAGCAGCTCCAGCGCGGCTCGCAGGATGGCCTGGCGGGCACGTTCGTTGCGGCGGCCGGGATCGGGAGTGGGCATGCCGCCACCCTACCGCAGAAGAGACGAGACGCCTCGTCTTGACGGACGGCGGACCGTACGGCAGGGTAACGAGACGAAACGTCTCGTCACGTCTCTGAGGAGAGTCATGGCCCACATCGCTATGGTCAGCATCCCGGCACACGGGCACGTCAACCCGAGCCTGGACATCGTGCGCACCCTCGTGGCCCGGGGCCACCGGGTCAGCTACGCCAACGACCCGTCGTTCGCCGCCGTCATCGCCGGCACCGGAGCCGAGCTCAAGCCGTACCGCTCGACGCTGCCCAGCACCGAGCAGGAGTGGACCGGTGACCCGATCGAGCAGCTGACGCTGTTCCTCGACGACGCGATCGCCATGCTCCCGCAGCTGCACGACGCCTACACCGGCGACCGGCCGGACCTGTTCCTCTACGACATCGCCGGCGCGCCGGCCCGGCTGCTGGGCGAGCGGTGGGGCATCCCCGCGATCCAGCTCTCCAGCACGTTCGTGGCCTGGGACGGGTACGAGACCGAGATGGCGCCGGCCATCGAGGCGATGCGCGCCGACCCGCGGGGAGCCGAGTACTACCGGCGGTTCACCGACTGGCTGGCAGCCAACGGATCCTCCGTGACCGACAGCATCGCCTTCCAGGGCCGGCCGGAACACTGCCTGGCCCTCATCCCCCGCGCCCTGCAGCCGCACGCGGACCGGGTGGATCCGGCCGTCTACCGCTTCGTCGGCCCGGCCCTGGGCGACCGCTGCGCGCAGGGCTCCTGGACGCGCCCCGCGACCGCCGACAAGGTGCTGCTGGTCTCGCTCGGGTCGGCCTTCACCCGGCATCCCGATTTCTACCGCCGCTGCATCAGCGCCTTCGGCGCGCTCCCCGGCTGGCACACCGTGCTGCAGATCGGCCGGCACGTCGACCCGGCGCAGCTCGGCGCCGTGCCGGACAGCGTCGAGGTGCACCCCTGGGTCCCCCAGCTGGCCATCCTGGAACAGGCGGACGCGTTCCTGACCCACGCCGGCATGGGCGGCAGCAGCGAGGGGCTGTACTGCGGCACCCCGATGATCGCCGCGCCGCAGGCCGCCGATCAGTTCGCCAACGCCGACCAGCTCGCCGCGCTCGGGGTGGCCCGCGTCGTCGACTCGGCCACCGTCACCGCGCAGCAGCTGCGTGAGTCGCTGCTGCAGCTCACCTGCGACGCCACCGTGGCGGCCCGGTGCGCCGCCATCCGGCAGGAGGTGCGTGAGCAGGGCGGCGCGGCCCGGGCGGCCGACCTCGTCGAGGCCGGCCTGCCCGCGGCGGCGCGCGCCGGCCGGTGACGGGCTGGTGAACGCCGCCGCTTCGGTCGAGCCGGCGCCGGCTCGACCGGTGCGCGCCCGCGGCGGGTCAGCGCCGGGTGGCGGCGTGCAGCACCTCGGCGATCAGGCGGGCGACGTGCGGGCCGGACAGGGCGTACACCTGGCGGCGGCCCTCGCGGCGGACCCGCACCAGGCCGGCCAGCCGCAGCTTGCCCAGGTGCTGCGAGACCGCCGGGCGGGCCGAGCCGAGGGCGGCGGTCAGCGCGGTGACGTCCCGCTCGCCGGCGCGCAGGTGGGCCAGCAGCCGCAGCCGGGTGGGGTCGGCGAGCATCGCGAGCACGGTCGTGGCAGCCTCGATCGCTGCGGCGTCCACGTTGTCGCCGGAAGGGTGTTTCTGCAGGTCACTGGCATGTGCAACGTTGTCGCGTGCGCGCATGAGCACATATTATGGGCGCGATGTGACACGTGGCTACGAGGGGGCACCACGATGACCGCACACCAGCACGGCCACGCGGCCGGGCAGCACCACGGACCGGCCTGGTGGCGCCGGCTCACACCGCACTCGCACGACGCCGCCGACAAGGTCGATCCGGCGCTGGAATCGTCACGCGCCGGGATCCGCGCACTGTGGATCTCGCTGGGCGCGCTCGGGCTGACCGCCGCGGCGCAGGCCGCCGTCGTCGCGCTCTCCGGCTCCGTGGCGCTGCTCGGCGACACCCTGCACAACGTCGCGGACGCGCTCACCGCCGTACCGCTGGGCATCGCCTTCTGGCTCGGGCGGCGGGCCGCGACCCGGGCGTACACCTATGGTTTCGGCCGCGCCGAGGACCTCGCCGGGATCGTGATCGTGCTGGTGATCGCCGCGTCGGCGGCGGCGTCGGCGTTCGTCGCCGTGCGGCGGCTGGTCGAGCCGCAGGCGATGAGCCACCTGCCGTGGGTCGCGGCGGCGGGCCTGATCGGCTTCGCCGGCAACGAGCTGGTCGCCCGCTACCGGATCGCGGTGGGCCGGCGGATCGGCTCGGCCGCCCTGGTCGCCGACGGACTGCACGCGCGCACCGACGGGTTCGCCTCGCTCGCGGTGGTGCTCGCCGCGGCCGGCGCCGGGCTCGGCTGGCGATGGGCCGACCCGGTCGTCGGCCTGCTGATCACCGCGGCGATCCTGGTCGTGCTCAAGGACGCGGCGCGGGAGGTCTACCGGCGGCTGATGGACCGGGTCGACCCGGAGCTGGTGGACCGGGCCGAACGGCAGCTGCGGCTGATCCCGGGCGTGCGGGAGGTGTCCGGGCTGCGGATGCGCTGGGTCGGGCACCGGCTGCACGCCGAGGCCGCGGTGGTGGTCGACGCGCATCTGAGCCTGATCGCCGCGCACGAGATCGCCGCCGACGCCGAGCACCAGCTGACCCGCCACGTGCCGAGGCTGTGCGAGGCCACCGTGCACGTCGACCCGGACACCCATCCCGGCGCCGAGCATCATCTGCGGATCTCGCACGCCCGGATGGCCGTCTAGAGTCGCCAGCCGTGATCGCTCCCGACATCGCCCTGGCGACCCCGGCCGACCGTACGAGGGTCGTCGCCTCCCTGGTCGCCGCGTTCTCCACGGACCCGATCCTGCGCTGGCTGTTCCCCGCCGACGACACCTACCCGCAGCACGCCGCGGTGTTCTTCGGCCACCTGTTCGACCGGCGCGTCGGGCTCGGCGCCACCTGGATCGCCGAGGGCGGCAACGCGGTCGCGATCTGGCAGCCGCCCGCCGCTCCGGCCGCGCCCGGCGACGACCTCGCCCAGCGCTTCCCGCCCGAGGTACGGGCCCGGGTCCACGCCTACGACCAGGCGCTGCGCGCCGTGCTGCCCACCACGCCGCACTGGTATCTGGGGGTCCTCGGCACCCACCCGGACCACACCGGCCGCCGGCTGGGCCACGCCGTGATGGCGCAGGGCCTGCGCCGGGCCGCGGCCGCCGGGCTGCCCGCGGTCCTGGAGACCGCCTCGCCAGGCAACGTGGGCATGTACGAGCGGGCCGGGTGGCGGGTGATCGCCTCGGCCGCCGAGCCGCTGCCGTTCTGGGTGCTGAGCCAGTGACCCGGCGTCCGGGAGGACGCCGACGACCCGGCCCGTGCACCTGCACGGCCCACCGGGCATCGGGCCCGGCAGGCGGCGGCGCCGGGCTGGCGACGCGCCGGAACGCTCCCCCGGCGCCCCACAAAATTTCCGCAATAATCCGCCCGTGGGCTACCCGCCAAGTTGTCTAGTGCCTATAGTCATGCGCATGAGTTGCAACCGCGTCAAATTGATGGGCACCCATGAAATCAAGGTGCGTCTCGGCTCGATCAGCCGGCAGCGGGTCAACCAGCTGACCGCCAAGGCGCACTTCCCCAAGCCGGTGGCCGACCTGGAGCAGGGCCGGGTCTGGCTGGCCGACGACATCGAGAAATGGATCAGCACGCACCGGGCCGCCGCCGACCCGGCGTCCTGACCACGGCCGGCGCCCGGCGGCGCGCAGCCGCAGCGGCGCGGAAGATCCCGCGGCGCCCGGCGGCGCGCGAGGAGGCGCCGGCCGCGGCGGCGCCTGCGCGCCGCGAAGGACCCACGGACGCCCGGCGCACAGGAGAAAGCGCCGGCCGCGGCGGCGCCTGCGCGCCGCGAAGGTCGCGGCGTCAGTCGAAGGCGGCCGGACGCCGGGCCCGGGCAGGGGTCAGGGCCGCGCGCATCGCCGACCTGACCGACTCGTGGACCGCCGCCGCTGAGCACCGAGTCCCGGATCGGGCGGGCATCGATCGCCCTCTACGGATAGATTGACTACGGCCGGGATCGACCACAGCATCCAGCGACCACAGCATCCAGCGACCGCGGCTCGATCGGCTCGGGCCGCGATCGACCGGGGCTCGATCGACCGGGGCTCGATGGTTTGAGGCTCGGTCGATCGAGGCATCGATACGCATCGGACAGGTACGCGGATCCTCCGGGATCCACGAAAGGACCGCGCAGTGGATCCGTTCGAGAAGGTGCCGCTGGGCGGCACCGGCGTCACCGTCACCCGGCTCGGCATGGGCCTGGCCCCGATCGGCGGCCTGTTCGCCCCGGTCGGTGACGCCGGCGCGACCGCCGCGGTGGACGCGGCCTGGCAGCACGGCGTGCGGTTCTTCGACACCGCCCCGCTGTACGGCGCGGGCCTGTCCGAGCGGCGCGCCGGCGCGGCGCTGCGCGCCCGGGACCGCGACGCGTTCACCCTGTCCACCAAGGTCGGCCGCCGGCTGGTCGCGGGCCCGCACGACGCGACCGGCATCTGGTCCGAGCCGTCCGGCGCGGCGCCGTCGTGGGACTTCACCGCGGCCGGCGTCCACGCGCAGCTGCAGGAGAGCCTGATCCGCCTGGGCCTGGACCGCGTCGACATGCTGCACCTGCACGATCCGGACGAGCACTTCGCGGCGGCCCGGCACGACGCGCTGCCGGCCCTGGTCCGGTTGCGCGCGGAGGGCACGATCGGGGCGGTTTCCGCCGGGATGAACCAGTCCGCGATGCTCACCGAGTTCGCCCGCACCGGCCACTTCGACTGCTTCCTGCTGGCCGGGCGGTACACGCTGCTGGACCAGTCGGGGCTGGCCGACCTGCTGCCCGAGTGCGCGCGGCGAGGCATCTCGGTGATCTGCGGCGGCGTCTACAACTCCGGGCTGCTGGCCGACCCGGACCGGCAGGCCACCTTCGACTACCGGGCCGCCCCGGCGGCGATGGTGGCCCGGGCCCGGGCGCTGGCGCGGGTGTGCGCGCGGCACGGCGTGCCGCTGCGGGCCGCCGCGCTGCAGTTCCCGCTGGCGCACCCGGCCGTCGCGGCCGTGCTGATCGGCATCCGCTCGGCCGCGGAGGCCGCCGACGCCGCCGCGATGGCGGCCGTCGACATCCCCGGCGCCCTCTGGCACGACCTGGTCCGGGCCGGGCTGCTCGACGCCGACGTGCCGCACCCGTGATACCGCACAGATCGCCGCGGGTACCGCGCAGACCGCCGCGGTCGTCGGCGGGGCCGCCGTGACCGGCCCGCAGCTGCCGTCGGTGCCGGCCGGGACCCGGCGGCCCGCCGGCCGGGATCCGCGACCGGGTCGCGGACCACGCTCGACCTGTTCGGCCCGGGCCGGCTGATGCCCGGCCCGGACCGGCCGGTGTACGAGCCGGTGGCGACCCGCGGGCAGGTCGCCGCCACGCTCACCGGCATCCTCGACGGCCGCCCCGACGACGTGTTCGGCCGTACCGCGATCCGCGTCTACCGATGGGACACACGATGAGGTATCTGCGCGTTGGAGCGCCGGGCACGGAGCGGCCGATCCTGTACGCCGGCGGGGTACTGCGCGACCTGTCCGAGGTCACCCCGGACATCGACGCCGAGTTCCTGGCCGGCGGCGGGTTCACCGGCGACCCGGCCGAGCTGCCCCCGGCCGACCTGGACGGGCACCGGCTCGGCGCGCCGATCGCCCGCCCCGGTGTGGTGCTCTGCATCGAGCAGAACTACGCCGCGCAGGCCGCCGAGTCCGGCGCGCCGCCGCCGGCCGAGCCGATCGTCTTCTACAAGGCGCCCAACACCGTGGTCGGCCCGGAGGACGACATCCTGCTGCCACCGGGTTCGCAGTGCACCGACGGGGAGGTGGAGCTGGGCGTGGTGATCGGCCGGACCGCCCGCTACCTGGACTCCCCCGAGCAGGCGCTGGCGCACGTCGCCGGATACGTGCTGTCCAACGACGTGTCGGAACGTGAATACCAGCTGGAGCGCTCCGGCGGGCAGTGGTCCAAGGGCAAGTCGTGCGAGACGTTCAACCCGCTCGGACCGTGGCTGGTCACCCCGGACGAGCTGCGCTTCCCGCTGCGGCTGCGCTCCTGGGTCAACGGCGAGCCCCGGCAGGACGCCAGCACCGCCGGCATGATCTTCGACGTGGGGTACCTGATCTGGCACCTGTCGCAGTTCACCGTCCTGGAGCCGGGCGACCTGATCAACACCGGGACGCCGGCGGGGACGGCGCTGGGCGGGCGGTTCCCGTACCTGAGCGCCGGCGACGTGGTCGAACTGGAGATCGACGGACTGGGCCGGCACCGCAGCGTGGTCAAGAAGTGAGGATCGCATCGGTCGCCGGGCACGGCCTCCGCCTCCCCGGGCCGGCGGGCCAGGCGTGGCGGTGAACGAACTCGACGGGCTGGTCGCGGCGATCACCGGCGGTGCTTCCGGGAGCGGCGCGGCGTGCGCGCGGCGGCTGTCCGCGCCCGGCGCCCGGGTCGGCGTTCCCGGACCCGGGCCCGGCCGGCCCCCCGGGCTGCGCCTGCCGCCACGCCGAGCAGCGCGCCCGGCCACGGGCGCAGGCCCCCGGACCGGCCCGGGGGCCGCTACGCGCGACGCGGTTACGCCACGATCGTGTGGCCGTACTCCCGGGACAGCGGGGCCAGGTCCGGCTCGCCGTAGGCGGCGACCATCTCGGTGAAGCGGGCCGCCTTGTGCGCGCCGAAACGGGTCACGCTGAGCGTGTACGCCGCGGCCGACACGAATACCGGCGGGCTCTTCTTGCTGTGGAACTTGTCGGCGTACATGACCAGGCTCTCCTCGCCGGTTGCGGCGACGTAGTCGCCGGGCGGCAGCGGCAGGCCCTGTTCCAGGATGTCGGCGCGGGTCACCCCGACCCCGGTGTGGCAGGAGCAGAACCGGCACAGCGGCTCCGGCAGCCCCTCGGCGCGCAGCAGCTCGTGGCCGAGCAGCCCGTGCCGGATGTAGTTGCGGTGGTCGAGCACGCCGTCGCGGCCGTACAGCCGGTACACGCCGATGTCGTGCAGCAGGCAGCCGGCCCGTACCAGATCCGGGTCCACCCGGTGGTCGAGCCGGTCGAGCAGTTGCTCGGCGATCCGGCAGACGATCTCGCAGTGCGTCCACACCAGCTCGAACGCCTCGGGCGTGGGCGCGGCCCGCTCGTGCAGTGACCGGATCTGCGCGTCCGAGGGGATCCACATGGGGACCCATGATCGCAGGCCGCGCCGCGCGGTGGCACGGGGCCGCCTCGATGCGCTGGACGGGACGGCCGACGGCCGGCGACCGGACCGCGTCGAGGCGGGTGACGAAATACCGACGTGACTATCTTGACCAAACTAAGAAACATCCGGAACTCTATGGGAGCGCTCCCGAACGACCCCCATCGATCCCCAGAAAGGGGAGGCAGACCATGCGAAGATTGCTCGTCGCGTTCTGCGCCGCCCTGCTCGCCGCGGCCGGCGCGGTTCTCGCCCTGGGCAACCCGGCGTACGCGGCCACCGGCCTGCACGTCGTCGGCACCGACATCTACGAGGCCAACGGCACCAAGTTCGTCATGCGCGGCGTCAACCACGCGCACACCTGGTACACCAGCCAGACCAGCTCGTTCGCCAACATCAAGGCGGCCGGCGCGAACACCGTGCGGGTGGTGCTCAGCGGCGGCCGGTGGACCGCCAACAGCGCGGGCGACGTCGCCGACATCATCGCGCTGTGCAAGGCCAACAGGCTGATCTGCGTCCTCGAGGACCACGACACCACCGGGTACGGCGAGGACAGCGCCGCGTACTCCCTGGACCAGGCGGTCAACTACTGGATCAGCCTGAAGAGCGTGCTCGTCGGCCAGGAGGACTACATCTCCATCAACATCGGCAACGAGCCGATCGGCAACACCAACCCGGCCCAGTGGACGGCCGCCACCACCGCCGCGATCAAGAAGATGCGCGACAACGGCTTCCAGCACCTGCTGATGATCGACGCCCCGAACTGGGGCCAGGACTGGCAGAACGTGATGCGCGACAACGCGCAGACCGTGCTCGACGCGGACAGCCGGCACAACACCGTGCTGTCGATCCACATGTACTCGGTGTACGCCCAGCCCTCCACGATCACGTCGTACCTGGACACGTTCAAGGCCAAGGGCTGGCCGCTGGTGATCGGCGAGTTCGGCTGGCAGTTCGACTCCGGCCAGGTCGCCGACCAGACCGTGCTGGCCGAGGCGGTCAAGCGCGACCTGGGCTACCTCGGCTGGTCCTGGTCGGGCAACACCGACCCGATCCTGGACATGGTGCTCAACTTCGACGTCAACCAGAAGACCACCTGGTACCACCGGGTCTTCGACGGCCCGAACGGCATCACCGCCACCGCCCGGCAGGCCACCGTCTTCGGCGGCTCCGGCACGTCCTCACCGACCGGGTCGCCGTCGCAGAGCTCCAGCAGCCCGTCCGCCTCGCCGTCGCAGAGCACGCCCACCGGCAAGAGCTGCTCGGCGACGTACCGGGTGGCCGGGCAGTGGCAGGGCGGCTTCCAGGCTGAGGTCAAGGTGACCGCCGGCAACTCGGCGATCACCGGCTGGACCGTCACCTGGACGTACGCCAACGGCCAGACCGTCGCCAACGCCTGGAGCGCCACCGTGACCAGCAGCGGGTCCACCGTGACCGCCCGCAACGCCGGCTACAACGGCAACCTGGCGGCCGGGGCCAGCACCTCGTTCGGTTTCCTCGGCTCCTGGACCGGCACCAACAGCGTCCCGGCGCTGACCTGCACCGCGAGCTGACCGACCGCGCCACGCGGGCGAGGCCGGGCGCGGGTGCGCCCGGCCTCGCCCGCGTGGTGGCCCGGTGCCGGCGGGGCCGCGCCGGCGGCCCGGACACGGCGGGACGGTGGCCGGGCGCGGTCCCGCCGCGCCCGGCCACCGGATCAACAACCGTTGCGTACGCCGGAGACCGCCACGTCGTCGTACCAGAGGGTGTCGGCGCCGTCGCCGTAGCTCTCCCAGCCCAGCCGCAGATCGGTGAGGGCCGGGCGCCACGTGCGGTTGAGCCACTGGCCGTCGATGTCGTGGGTCGGGACACCGTCGGCGGCCAGGCCCGGCACCGAGGCGCCATTGAGCCAGGTCTCGATGGTGCCGGCGGTGCCGTCGACCTTGAACTCCACACAGTTCCAGGTGTTCACCGGCAGCGGCGCCGACAGCGCCACACCGGCCGGGCTCTGCTCGGGCAGCGTCGCGTCGTCCGAGGCACGGTTGAACTGCAACGCGCCGTTCTGCCCGCCGAACCGCAGGTCCCGGCCGCCGTCGCGGGCGTCGGCCAGGGCCACCGCGGTGACGTGCGCGGCGGGCAGCGCGGTGGTGTGCCGGACCCAGTAGCGGACGTACCAGACGCCGTTGCCCGCGCCGAGCAGGTCGGTGTTGCGGGCGAAGACGTGGTTGCAGTAGCCGGCCGCGCCGTTGATCCGCAACGCCGCGGCGCCGCTGTGGGTGACCGTCCGGTCGATCGCCGCGGTGCCCGCACCGGAACAGTCCGGACTGGTCACCGCCCACGAGCCGGCCGGGACGCTGCCGGTCTGCGACTCGAAGCCGTCACAGCGCGCCGCGGCCGGACAACCCGTGCCCGGACCCGGCGTGCCGGTCGACGGCGACGGGCCGCTCGCCGACGGCGACGCGCTGCCGCCGGACGGCCCGGGCGTCGGGGTGTCCCCGCACGGCACGCCGTTGAAGCGGAACGCGCCCGGCGCCGGGTTGGCGCCGGAATACGCGCCCTGGAAGCCGAACGAAGCGGACCCGCCGGTGGCCAGCGAGCCGTTCCACGTCGCGCTGGCGGCCGTCACGGTGGTCCCGGACTGCGTGACGGTCGCGTTCCACGCCGAGGTGACCCGCTGGTTGCCGGCGAAGTCCCAGCTCAGCGTCCACGACGTGACCGCCGCGCCGCGGTTGGTCACCCGCACGTCGGCGGTGAACCCGGTGCTCCACTGGTTCGCCGTCCAGGTCACGTCGCACACCGACGCGGCGGCCTGGGCCGGGCCGAGAGCGGCCAGGCCGATGGCGGCGCCGGTCACCGCCACGACCACGGCCACGGGCAGGTACCTCATGAGCACGCCACGCCGTTGAGCTTCACGGCGGCCGGGGCGCTGGCCGTACCGTTGGCGGTGAAGCCGACCGTGACCGAGCCGCCGGCCGCCAGCGACGGGGCATGGCCCGGCGCGGCCGCGGTGACCGCGGTCCCGCTCTGGGTGACCGTCGCGTTCCACCCGCTGCCGAGGCTCACCCCGGACGGCCAGGTCCAGGTCACCTGCCACGGGTTGACCGCGGCGCCACCGGTGTTCTGCACCTTCAGCTGCCCCTGGAAGCCGCCCTGCCAGCTGTTGTCCTGGGTGTAGGTGGCGGTGCAGCCGCCGACCGGGACCGGCGGGGTCGAGGACGAGGCCGACGACGACGGCTGCGTGCCGCCACCGGCGACCGGCGCGATCAGGTACGGCGTGATGATGGCCTGCTTGGCCTGGTTGACCGTGGTCCAGTCGTCGTTGGCGATGCCGCCGGTGTCACCGGAGTTCGGGTTCCACGCCCAGTAGGTGAACGACATGCCGTTCACCCCGGTGCCGGTGTACTTCAGCAGCTCCTGCAGCCACACCTTGTCGACGGCGTTCTGCAGCGTGGTGCCGAACTCCCCCATCATGATCGGGGCGATGTTCTGCTTGTACAGGTAGCCCCAGTACTTGTCCCAGATCGCCGGCATGTTCGCCGGGTAGGACGGGTCGTCGAACCACGCCTGGTGGTAGACCGAGGTGGCGTACTCGTGCGGCGAGTAGACCAGGCGGTTCGGCACGTCCAGGCGTACCGGGAACTGCCCCGCCTTGGACAGGTTGCCACCCCACCAGCCGCAGTCCTCGTCGTTGCTGGTGTCGTTGTCCCAGGTGTTGTTGAGCCCGCCGCTGGGGCAGCTCACCCCCTCCACGAAGATCAGCCAGTTGGGCTGGACGGCGAGGATCGCGTTGCCGGCCCGCTCGGCGGCCAGCCGCCAGTCCCGGGCGGTGTCGCCGCAGCCCCAGCAGGCTCCGGTGGCGGCCGGGTTGGTGCCGTCGGCGTGCGGCTCGTTGTGCAGGTCGGCGCCGATCACGGTGGGGTTGCCGGCGTAGCGCTGGGCGAGCGCCTTCCAGTTGGCGATCCAGGTGCTCTCCGGTACGGCCGAGGTGTACCACAGCGCGGTCTGCCCGGCCGAGGTCGGACGGTGCCGGTCCAGGATGATCCGCATCCCCTTGGTGCCGGCGTAGGCCACCACCTTGTCCAGGATCTGCAGCGGCGACAGGCCCACCAGGTCCGGGTTGGAGGCGGTGTTGACGCTGGTCGCGGTCGCGCCCGCCTTGAGCGCGTCGTCGGAGAACGGGATCCGCAGGGTGTTGTAGCCGAGCGAGGCCATGGTGTCGATCTGGCCGCGCCACGGGTTGCTCGACCACAGGCCGTGGAAGGTCTTGTTGTCGGTCTCCATGCCGAACCAGTTGATGCCGGTCAGCCGGACGGTCGCGCCGGTGCTGTCGACGATCTTGTTGCCGTTGGTGTGCAGGTAGCCGGTGCCGGTTCCGCCGGTGGCGGCGGAAGCCGGCGGGGCCAGGGCGACGGCCGCGGTGATCGCCACCGCGGCGAGCGCGGTGGCGCCGGCCAGCCATTTTCGGGCGTGCATGTGGGAGCTCCTTCGAGAACGGAAGGCATGTGTCGCCATCGTTACATGGGAGCGCTCCCAGTAACAATGTTCATCGATCCCTGACGTTCGTTCGAACTCAGCCCAGCAGTCCGGCGAGGAGGTACGAGCACGCCACGACGAGCAGAAAACCCAGCACGGTGCCCGCCGCCACCCCACCCGCCAACGGCCGCCGCGACCGCCGCCAGCACAGCAGCAGGCCGGCCACCACCCCGGCCGGCGCCAGGTAGATCTCCAGCAGGCCGTAGAAGGGCACGTACGCCCGGCTGTCCGGCTCGGCCGACACGGCCAGCACGACCACCCAGACCAGCAGCACCAGATGCGGAGCGACGCCGATCGCCACACCGCGCCGCACCTGCCGACCTCGCTCCACAGCCACCCCACTCCCCGACCGGGACCCGCGCCCTGCCGTCCGGGCCACAGGATCGCAGGCGGCGTCAGACCCCGGGCGACCCGGGCCGGGACTGGAGCCGGGCGACCCGGACCGGGATCGGGACCGGGCGTCCCGGGCCGCGACCGGGACCGGGCGACCCGAACCGGGATCGGGACCGGGCGACCCGGACCGCGACCGGGACCGGGCGACCCGCGTTTCCTGGCCAGGACCGCGAGGCGCCCCGCCGGTGTCATCCCGGTGGATGTTCCGTCCGCGGAGAGCAGCAGGTGCCGCGCGCGCCAGTCGACGTGGCCGGGTTCTCTGGCAGCGTCGAGCCGGTCCACTATCGGCACGGCACAGCGCGTAGGGCATCCTAGGAGGATAGGTTGTAAAGCTCCTCGGGCCGGCGGCGGCCTGCGCTGCCTCGTCCCCATCAGCGACCTCGGGCACAGCGTGCGCGACGCCGTCCTCTACCGGTTCATCTACCGGCAGCGCCTCACTGAGAAGGACCCGAGGACTTCGACGCCCCCCGGCGCGTTGCTGCCCATCGGCCGGCAGGCCGCGCACATGCTCGACTGGCTCATCCGCCACCACCACAGCCAGGCCGCTCACGTCGTCGCCACGATCGTCGGGGACGCCGAAGGCGAGCTGAACATCCCGGCCGCGCTGACCGGCTACTCGCTGCGACGGAGAGGCCATGAGCGGTGTGCTGTGGCGGTCCCGTCGGCTCGGTTGGTGTCGCGGGTGAGGCGGGCCGGCCTGTCCGGGAGAGCACCGAGCGGGCCGGCGCCCATCACCCGGTGGTCGGCCCGGCCGTCGTGGCGGCGGCTGGGGCGCCGATGCCTGCGCGTCAGCGCGGGCGGTCGCCGCTGACGCTCCGGCTGATTGCGGCGGTGGCTTTCGTCGCGGGCGGACGTGGTCACCCCGCCCGATACAGCCGACCGCCCGGCTGGTGCCGGCGCTGCGGTTGACGGTGCGGGCGTTGCCCGTGCCGCCGCCGACGCGCTCGGTCGTTTCACCTGGGGCGCGTATCGAAGTCGATGGTTCAGGTGAGATCACGGGCGTGTCGGTGATCGTTAAATAGCGAGGTCTCCGGTAGACGGCTTAGCGACCAAGCAAAACCGGAGACCACCGGAGACCTCTGAACACCCTGACGGTGACGAGGCGGTACGACCTGACCGACGTCCAGTGGACGGCTCTGCAGCCGTTGCTGCCCGCGCCACATCGTCCGGGACGTCCGCCGACCTGGACGAAACGGCAGCTCATCGATGGGATCCGGACTGGCACGCCCTGGCGTGACGTGCCGCAGTGGTACGGCTCCTGGGCAGCCGTGTATGCGCTGTTTCGACGGTGGCAGCGTGACCGGACGTGGGCGCGGATCCTGACCGCGTTGCAGGCAGCGGCGGACGCGTCCGGCCGGATCGTGTGGGACGTGTCGATCGACTCGACAATGGCCCGGGCGCATCAGCATGCCGCTGGTGCGCGTAGAAGGGGGGATCTGCAGGCCGAACCGCCGGGTGGTGTCGCGGTCAAACCGGCCGATCACGCGTTGGGACGTTCCCGGGGCGCGCTGACCACGAAACTGCATCTGAGCCGTGAGCAAGGACAGAAGCCGTTGTCGATCGTGCTGACCGCGGGCCGGCGCGGCGACAGCCCGCAGTTCATCGCGGTGCTGGAAGGCATCCGAGTACCCCGGCCGGCCGGCCGGCCACGGACCCGGCCCGACCGTGCCTTGGCGGACGGACAAGGCGTACACCTCCCCCGCTGACCGGCGTCACCTACGCCGTCGCGGTATCAAGGCGACCATCCCGAGCAAGGCCGACCGGCGCACACTCGGGTCGAAGGGCGGCCGGCCACCGGCCCTCGACCCGAGATCCACAAGCAACGCCACGCCGTCGAGTGCGGCATCAACCGCCTCGAACGCCACCGGGCCGTCGCGACCCGCTTCGAGAAACTCGCCGTGCGTTACGCAGCCACCGCCACCATCGCCGCGATCAACGAATGGTTATGCCTTCGATACACGCCCTAGTTCGTTGGCTGCCAGGGCAGAAGGTCGAGCCTCGGATAGCGCAGAGCCATACCGGCCAGCGTCTCGGGCGTCCAGTACTGATGTCCAGGCGGTGGGAAGCCGAGGGCTTGGAGTTGGCGCGGCGTGGCCCGGTTGACGAACTCGACCCACTCGGTCGTGAAGCTCTTCGCCGCCCAAGCGACCCGCTGCCCCCACTGCAGAGCGGGCGGACGGAAGCCCAGGTGCATGCTGTACCGCGCTCCTCGGGGTGCGGTCAGTTGCGTGCCGCGGTGGAAGGTTCCCGGCTCGAACGCGATGACGGTTCCGGCTGGTCCTGCTCCGGAGACTTCGGCTTCGTAGAGTTCTGGACCGGCGTCGCCGGTGAAACGATCGGCAGTTTCCTGTCCTGGTCGCAGCAACCAGTTGGGAACGGCGGGAAGCCCGGCGGTGTGCTTACGGGAGACCAGATGCGGCGGCCCGAGTTCATCGGGTACGTCGTTGAGGAACACGAACATTTCGACTTGCCGGCAGCCTGGCGTGGTGCTGGGCACCAGCACGGTGTGGTTGAGATAGTCACGGTGCAGGGCCTGGTCGTAGTCGCAGGCGCCGGTGTACTTTGCCCAGGCCTCAGCTCCGTAGAGGTGGACATCGTCGTCCAGCAGAGCCTCGGCCAATTCCAGGATGCGATGGTTCACGGCGACCAGGCTGATCTCCGTGCCGGCGAACGGGAACGTGTCGATCCCGGCGAACTCGTCGCCGATGAAACGTTCGTGACGCGGATCGGTCCCGTCATGGAATCCGTCGGCCGAGGGGAACAGCAGGTCCAGTTCCTGCACGGCTGATGCCAGCTCGTCCGCGGGCAAGAACCCGGGAAGAATCACGAAACCGTCGGTCCGCCATGCCTGTGCCGCGTCTTTGAGGTCCATCGGGCCAGCCTTGGGGAGGCAAGATGGGCAGGCAACCAATTTTCGTGGCGCATCAACCACGCCATCCGGCTGGCCGAGGCCGCCCGGCGCGCCGAGGCCCTGGCCGCCTCCGAAGAAGCCGCCACCCTGCGCCGCGAGCTCGCCGCCGACAACCGCGACGGCCGACCTGGCCGCCGGGTACGCCGGTGCGATCGTGTCCACCGCCGAGTTCCGCGTCGTGACCGAGCGCCGACCGCGCCGGGCGTACCGGAACCCGGGGATCGCCGGCCGCCTGACGCATACGCTGAGCTGGTGAGACGATCGATCGCACTGGCCGGTGTCGTGCCGGTCCTGCTCGCCGGTGCACTGGCGGCGAACCGGGCCGGCCCGTCCGCCGGCGTGGCCGTGGACCCGGCCGTGCCCGCGCGGGTCGTGTCGGTGGTCACCGGCGCGGGGCTGCCCACCGCTGCGCAGTTGCGGAAGGGACTGCTCGGTCTCGCCGACCTGCCGGCCGGCTACACGCTGTTCGACGAGGACTCGGCGAGCACCACCGAGGTCCCCGGCTCCGGCTGGTGCCGCGAAGGGACGTTCGACCGCGGCGTGCCCAGGGCGCGGGCGCACCGGGTGTTCCAGCACTCCGGCGGCAGCATGATCGATATCGAGATCGTCGCCACCGGGTCGCGGGCGGCCCGCGACATCGTCCGGGCCACGGCGGCGGTACCCACCCGCTGCCCGCTCGTCGAGGGCAACTACACCACCAAGAAGTTCTCCCGGCTGCCGCTGCCGGAGCTGGGCGCCCCGGCGGCCGGGCTGGACGAGATGTTCCAGGACTATGTGGGCGAGTGGAGCCGCTACTACCACGTGGTCGTGGCCAGCGGCCAGGTCACCGCGATCTTCACCGAGATGCGCGGCAGCGAGCAGAGCCGGGACCGGTTCCTCAAGCTGGTCACCACCGGGGTGGGCAGGCTGGCAAGGATCCGCTGAACCGGGGGCGGCAGCGGGCCGCGCCGCGGCGTGGTCCGACTGCGGACCGCGACCCGGCCGCGTATGGGGATGCCCGAGTCACCGGAACATTACTGACCTTGAACCGCAGCACGCGGTGGGCCCCCACATGGCGTGACCGCCCGGCCCGCCGGGCGGGGTCATGGCGTCTCCGGCACCTCGACTTCCGCGTCCGGCACAACCGGCGGAAGGTCGTCGTCGAGGGTGCTGCCCCACTCCCCGGTGGCCTGCGGCGCCGCCGACTCGCCGACTCGCTGGCCATCGTCGTCGTCCTCGTCCGAGGTCCGCTCCTGCGTGGTCATGACCCGCTCCTTTCGCCGTCACTCTTCGAAGCTTGCATCGTCGCAGGTCAGGCCGCTGATTTAGACGGAAACGGTGCAGGTCACGACACTGTCGCCCGGGGCGAGGAGGTTCAGGCAGGCCGGCGCTCAGGTCCGGGCTGCCTTGGCCACCGCCGTCGACGCGCCGGGCACCTCGGACGCCCGAGCCCAGGAACGACGCTGGCGGGCCGCGCTCGAACGCGGCGGTCACGAACGCCAGCGGGCCGACAGCGAACCCCAGGCGCGATGGCAGGCGCCCCGCGACGAACGAAAGGGCCGCCCGGCCACCCTACGGATGGTCCCGCGCGTCCTGCGCTCCGGACTGGCGGACGGTGGCGGCCCGGCGCGCGAAACCGGCCGCCTCCTGGCGCAGCGACGAACGCATCATGCCGCCGAGCAGGGCGGAGATCACGCCGGCTGCCCGGCCGGACGTCTCCAGGACGAGCGTCATCCGGGTGCCCGCCCCGGCCGCCTCCAGCAGGTGGCGGCCGGTGAGCCGCAGGCCCGGCCGGAGCGTCTCCCAGGTGAACTCGCGCTCCGGGTCGAGGCGGGTCACCGTCCAGACCGCGCTGAGCTGACCGGGCTGCTTGATCCGGGCGGCGCTGCCGACCCGCAGCTCGCCCGCGTCGAGCCGTTCCAGCCGCTGCACGGTCGGCAGGAAGACCGGCCAGTCGTCGATGTGGGTGGTCAGCCGCCAGATCAGCTCGACCGGCGCGTCGATCAGGGTGCTCTCCGCGTAGCCCATACCGCGACTGTACCATCTGGTACATGTCTGATGCGCGTGCCGCGCTGCTCAACCGGATCCTCGATGTCGCCGCCCGCGACGGGCTCGCCGACCGCAGCTTGCGGGAGATCGCGGCCGCCGCCGGGACCAGCCACCGGATGCTGCTGTTCCACTTCGGCTCCCGGGAGGGCCTGCTCACCGCTGTGGTCAGCGCGATGGAGCAGCGGCAGCGGGCGATGATGACCGCGCTGGCCGAGACCGCGGCCGACCCGGCCGAGCTGATGACCGGCATCTGGCGGGCCGTCTCGGATCCCGGGATCCGGCCGTTCGTGCGACTGTTCTTCGAGGTGTTCGCGCTCGCGGCACGCGGGGTGGCCCCGCTGCCGGCCGGGCTTACCGCGAGCTGGCTCGACGACGCCGAGCGGGCGGGCGAGCGGCTCGGCATCGCGACGGACCGGGCAGCGTTGCGGCTCGGCGTCGCGGTCACCCGAGGGCTGCTGGTCGACCTGCTCGCGGGCGAGGATCCGGCCGAGGTGGACGCGGCCCACCATCTGTTCGTCGAGCTCATGACCGGCCAGGAGGCACCCGGCGCCTGACCGGCGGCTCGATCCCGGTCCGCACCTCCGGGCGGCCGAGCCAGCGGTCCGGCAGGGCCGCCGACATCCGGATCGGGTACGCCCGGTGCAGCACCCTGATCCCAGGAACTCCAGTCACAGCCGGACGCGCTCGCCGCGCACGGCATCCCCCGCGACAAGATCTTCTCCGAGAAGGTCTCCGACCGGATGCGGGTCAGGCCGCAGTTCGAGGCGGCGCTGGCGCTGGCCCGCGAGATCAACGGCCGAACGACGCTGATCTGCGGCGGGAAGCTGCGGCAGATCTCCACTCCTTCGACCGGACTGGGACAAGCACGCAGAACGGCTCCGAGCCGAGGCTGACAAGATCGAGCGAGAACCGCATCCGCATCCGCGACGCGCGTGCCGGTGCCCGATGCGCCATCACGCTGCGTACAGGATGCTCCACGTGTGTCAGGCGTGGGGTCAGCCAACCCACGCCTCGGTCCACTGCCCTCATCCCCGGTCGGCCGAGCTGGTGTATCGCTGTGTCACGGAGGGTGTAGGGCTTGTACCTGCAAGGGTCGATCGCGTTGGCGACCACCGGGGCCGGTGTCAGTGACATCGACTTCGTCGCGGTCACCAGCGCGCTTCCGGACCCTCGCCAGGTGCGCGCCGTTCACGGGCAGCTGCGGCGGCGGCAGGGCCGCGAGCCGTTTCTCGACGGCCTCCGCGTCACCCGCGACGAGCTGCGGCCGGACCCGGCGACGCTGCCGTGCGGCGCCGCTGACGACTTCGTGAGAAATGCCGTGACGATCCGGCGCACGAGGGTGGACCGGCTCGGCGCCCCGTGGCGGCGGTTCGTCGAGGTCACCGGCACCACGATCAGCGGTGACCCCGCGGCGGCCGGCCTCGCGCCGGCGCTGCACGGCCCGGGCGGTAAGCAGATCGGGGCGCGAACCGCGTCCTTGGGGGTGAGCGGCACACCGACGGCGGGGGGACATGAGTGCACGGCGGATTCGAGGAATACGTGCGAGCGCGCGGCGACGCCCTGCGCCGCTTCGCGTACGTGCTCTGCGGCGACCGGCATCTGGGCGAGGACCTGGTCCAGGAGGTGCTGGTCAAGGCGTACCGCAGATGGTCGAAGATCGAGACCGAGCACCCCGACCGGTACCTGCGCACCGCACTGGTGCGCTCGCACGTGTCCTGGCTGCGCCGGCGCTCCAACACCGAACGCCCCGCCACGGTCGGTGACGACCGTCCGGCCGGCGCCGACTTCGCCGACCGGCAGGCCGACCGCGACGAGCTGTGGTCGCGGCTGGCCGGGCTGACCCGGGCCCAGCGCGCGGTGCTGGTGCTGCGCTACTACGAGGACCTCGACGACCGGCAGATCGCGGAGGTCCTGCGGTGCGCGCCGAGCACCGTACGGGTGCACGCCACCCGTGGGCTGGCCCGGCTGCGCGACGACATGACCTCCACCCTGTCCGCGACCGTCACGGGAGCCCGGCGATGACCCTGGAAGAGGAACTGCGTACCACGTTGCGGGATCGGGCCGCCGTGCCGGCGCCGCAGCCCGAGCTGTGGGCCACCGTCGCCGCCGCAGTGCACCGCGACCGGCGGCGACGCCGGGTCGTGGCGGTCGGCGCGGTGGTCGCCGTGATCGCGGCCGGCGCCGCGGCTCCGGTGCTGCGGCACCAGCGTACGGACCCGCGGCCCGCCGTGCCGGCCACGACCACCACATCCGCGGCACCCGGCTGGCCCACGCCGGTCTTCCCGCTGCGCCCGACCTGGATGCCGCCCGGCCTCGACACCTATCCCTTCGTGGCGCAGATGGGCCCGAACCGGCGCCTGGAGTACCGCAACGCCGACGGCTCCGTGCTCGCCACCGAGGTCGGGCCGCTGCAGGCCGACTGGGAGACCGAGGCGGAACGCGTCTACACCGCCCGGGTCCACGGCCGCGACGCCGAGGTGCACGTGGCGCAGACCTACGACGGCGCGGACGCGGGCGAGCGCTTCGCCGGCGTACGGTGGAGGCTCGCCGACGGCCGCTGGGTGTCGGTGCTCAGCTGGGGCGAACGCTCCGACGCGGACGTGCTGCGCTTCGCCCGCGGCCTGGCCGGCGGCCACATCGCCGCCCGCGAGCCGGTGCCGTACACGCTGCCGTTCGTCCCCGCCGGGCTGGTCCCGCAGACCTGGTCGGACACCGTGCTGTGTCTGGCCCCGCCACGGATCGCCGCGGCCGAGCGGCGACCCGACGGGCTGTGCTTCGACCTCACCGACGACGCCGGGTTCGATCCGGCCTCCGCCACAGAGTCGTGGACCGTCGACGGCCGCCGGGTTGCCTACGAGCCGGACGCGGCCGGCCTCGTCGTCGAGTGGGGTGGCGACAGCCAGATCACCGTCAACTGGGATCCGCGGCAGATCCGGCTGCGCCACGACGAGGTGGTCCGGCTGGCGGCGGGCATCCGCCCGGCCCGCCGGTAGCCCGCCGGTGCGGGGTCGTCGGGGCCGCGGGCCGACTCCCGGCGTGCCGGTCGACGCCAGGTCGCGGGTCCGGCCCGGCGCCCCTCACCGGTGGCGTGCCGCCTGCGCGAACGGGACGGCCTGCATCGCGGGAGCGATCACGGACAGGTGCGAACCGTCCATGAAGCGCAGGGTGAGCCGGCCCTCCGGGTCGCCGCCGAGGTCCGGTGGCGGCGGGGCGCCCTGCCACCGGGTGATCCGGGAGATCCGGGGCAGCCCGCAGGGCCGGGAGGCCAGATGGCCTGGCGTGGCGAGTGGTTCCCGGGGGCCTTCACCGAGCTGGTGCGCAACGCCTATCCGCCGGCCTCCTGACGAACGTCCCGGGCGGGGTCCGGCCGCTACGCCGGTGTGTCGTCCGTGGCGAGGGGGCCGGTCACACCCGCGGGCGCCGGTGGCCCCCGGAGCCCGCGGCGCCGCGTCGGCGCCGGCGTTCTCCGCGTCCGCCGAACCGGGCGGACCGGGTGGGCGCCGCGCGAGGGGATGCCGGACGGGGTGGCGGCAGCGGCGGGCCGGCACCGCCTCCGTCCGACCCGGTCAGCCGGTGGAGATCTCGTCCAGGCAGTTCTCCCGGGGCGGGGTGTCACGCCAGAGGCAGACCTGGATGGTGACGGCCCGGCCACCGATCGTGGTGGCGACGGCAGGGGTGTGCACGTAGCCGCGTTCGGTGACGGCGAGCGGGGTGGCGCAGCTGCGCCACGGGCCGTCCGAGGTCTTCCACCGGATCCGGGCGCCGCCGGACCGCGGGTTCTCGTCGTCGGAGCCGGCGCGGCCCCAGTAGTAGGTGCGGCCGTCGTGGCGGGCGTAGCGGGCCGAGCCGTTCATCTCGTCGAAGTCGAGGGTGGGGTCGAGCCGGGTGGCGGCGTTGTCCTCGAACACCGTCATGGCATCCATGATGATGTCGTTGCTGGCGGCGCCGAGCCGGCAGTCGTTGTCGACGATCGCCCTGGAGCTCGGGTTCGCCGCCGGGCCGGCGGAATCGGCGGCGCCGGTGTGGTACGCCGCCACGACCGCCGTCCCCCCAGCGAGCAGGACCAGCGCGGCGATGGCGGCGATCATGGACCAGCGGCGGACGGGACGGCGGGTGGTGAAGTAGGCGTCCAGGACCGGCGCCGCCGCGTCCGGCTCGGCGTGCGGAGTCTGCGTGACGAGGGGCTCGCCGGGCGGGACGGCCGGCACTCGGCCGAACGCCCGGCGGTCGGCATCCTGCGCTGCGGCGACGAGCGTGGCGATGTGTTCGCACGCGACCGTCAGACGCCGCGCGTCGTCGGGGCCGAAGGGCATCCCGCCGATGTGGTGTGCCGCCCGGGCCACCGCGACCACGGCCGTCGGATCGGTGATGTAGCGCAGGTTACCGGCCAGCACAGCGGCGACGATGTCCTTGTCGACGGAGAGGCCGGGGGCCATCCGGTGGGTGTGGATGATCTCGGCGAGGTGCCGCAGCGATGCCGGCCGCCGGCGGCGGCGCCCCGGCGGGGAACCCGGTGGCGGCGTGTAGACGCCGTCCCGGCCGGCACGGGTCACCGCGGCGCCGAGCGCCGAGGCGAGCAGCTGTGCCGCATGGTGCACGTCCCGCCACCACGGGTCTAGCGGCTCGTTCAACGCATCCCCCATACATCGACTAACTCCACTATAAAGGGCAGCTCTTACCGGATCCGACCTGCGTGATGCCCCGGCAACCGGCGGGGAGACAGCACCCGCATGACGGCCCCCTCCGACGTGTCGGGGCGCCGCTCCTGCTGTCGGCGACAGACAGCTGACCGGCCCCGGGGGACAGATGACGGTTGTCGCGATCCCGCTACCGGGCACAGCATCGACATGGCCGCCGCCGGGACGGGGCGACGCCCCTTCACCGGCGGCGCGACATCCGGCCATCCCACCCGACGCGCCGCGCGGCTGCGCGCGGCGCGTCCACCGACACCCGGAGGCTGACATGCACATCATCAGGAGGACCGCCGGCACGCTGACGGTCGCGGCCGTGGCCGCGGCGGGAGCACTGCTGCCGGGCGCCACGGCGGCGCACGCCGCGGCCGCCTATCAGGGGTGCCCGTCCGGCTACGTGTGCATCTACCCGAATGCCGGCTGGAACAACGGCCAGCCGTCACTGAAGTTCTACACCTACGGCGCGCACAACCTGAGCGGCCAGTTCGGCGTCAAGCGGTTCTTCAACAACCAGACCGGCGGCGCGATCGCGCGCAACTGCACCGGATACAACGGCACCGGCTGCCAGGGGATCCAGCCCGCCGGCACGTACGGCGACTACAACTACACCCCGTACAACTCGGTCGTCCTGGCACCGTAGCGGCGCCCGGCGGGCAAGGGCGGCGGGGAAGGCCGGTCCGGCCTTCCCCGCCGCCATGCGGATCCGGTCAGCGGACACGCCGAGGACGCCAAGCTGGCTCGTATCGACCACATGAGCAGCCATGTCCCGCAGCGGGTGCTCGCGGTCGACCAGTTCGGGCCCGTCACGGGTCCGCCCGCACGGCAGCCCGACCGGCTACGGGCAACTGTCCCGGCACTGGCCGACGGCCGCACCCCGGCCGGCCATCGGCTCGAAGGGCTGTCGGCCTTCGTACCGGCTGGCATACGACGGTGGGCCGAGCCCCCACCGGGATTCGGCCCACCGGAGCAGGGTGCTATCGGCGTCGCGTCAGCGGCTCACGCGCTCCATCTTCACGACCTTGCCGTGCCAGGGGCAGAAGCGCGGTTCGTTCCACCAGTCCGCGGTGACGAAGGAGGGCTGGCCGTCGCACACCTCCATGCTCCTCTCGTAGAACGCGACGTTGTACGGGTTGAGGTGCCAGGTGTAGCCGGGGTTGTACCGCGACGGGGTACGCACGATCTCGCCGTTGATGTGCTTCGTGAAGTTCGCACTGCGCAGGACTTCGAACGCGTCCTTGATGTCCTGGCGCTCGATGAGCTGAACACGGAACTTCTCGTTGGGAATGACCTCTTCGCCGGGCTCGGGCGGGCCCCGGAGGACTTCGATGGTGGCGACGTAGCCCTCCCGCGGTTCGACCGGCGCGGCGGCGGCAGGCGTGGCGGAAGCGGCCAGCCCCGCGGTGATGGCCATTGCCGCCAGAACGGCCCTGACAGTGGTACGCATGGTCCTCATCCTTCGTGTGGTCGAGACATGAAACGGGCTTGTGACCCGCGTTCCACCCAACCAGGCACCGTCGATTGTGGATGCGATACCCCCTGGGGGGCAGTACCTTCGAAGGTTGGTAAGGTTGATGACCTTGGATTGTTCGGGACTGCACCCGGTCCGCCGAGCGCCGCGCCGCAACCCACGACACCAGAAACCTGCGGCGCCCCGGTCCGCATCATCGGTGGCACCGCCCGGCCGGACCGGCGTCCTCCGTCGACCGCGCGCCATCTGTCTGCGGCGGACACGGCTCCGACACCCGCCAGCCCGACCGATCGTATGGGGGTGCCGGCACGTTCATCACGTCGTCGCTGGACGCGTCACCGGTCACATTCCGAACCGTGCTGCATCAAGCACGCCCGGAAACCCCACCCCGCGCTGCGGTTGCCACCGCCCCGCCGCAGTCAGCGATCTGATGATCGTACTGATCAGCGCAGGCCCCGACAGCCAGGTCTACTGGGCGCATCGGCTTCTCACCTGACCACCGCGCGCCAGTTGGATCGACACGCCACGTCACGAGTCCACCACAAGGGAGCCAGAGCCAGGATGGGCTCTGGCTCCGTTTCGGTGGACTCGTCACGCATAGTGACGGCCAGCGCGGGGCGCTGAGGCTGGGCAGGAACGCGTACTCGCCGCCGCGGGTGGTGACGAACCGCGCACGCTCGACAGCTTCCGGCGGACCCGCCGGCGGGGAATGGTGTAGTCGTGGGGGCCTTCGCCGGTGGCGGCGATCGGATCGCGGGTGGGCCCGGGCGCCGAAGAACACGCCGTCGTTGCGCCAC
Source organism: Actinoplanes teichomyceticus ATCC 31121 (assembly GCF_003711105.1). Lineage (NCBI taxonomy): Bacteria > Bacillati > Actinomycetota > Actinomycetes > Micromonosporales > Micromonosporaceae > Actinoplanes > Actinoplanes teichomyceticus. Next base: position 3,931,827 of record NZ_CP023865.1, on the reverse strand, counting down.
TGCGTCTGCGCGCACTCCAACTGCCGGCCCAGGTGGGCGCCGACGAACGCGAACATCAACCCGCGGTCGGCGCGTCGTCGAGCACACCATCGGCCAGCAGCGGCCCGTACGCGGTGCCACGGCGGATCATGCGGTGCAGCCGGGGCTCACCGGCCACGGCGGAGCCCCGGGGGTTGGCACGGCGGATGTGGCAGCCGCCCGGGGTGGTGAACCCGTTCGGGTCGTCGCCGAATCCGAACGCGTTGTTGCGGCCGCGGTCGGCGCCCAGTGCCGGGTCATCACGCTCGGGGGCCAGCGCGAGGGCGGCGCCGCTGCGCCACCGGCCCATCACCTTCGCCGCGAGCAGCTCCTCGTCGGGGCCGCTGGTGGCGTGCTCGCGCAGGAAGCGGCGGAATCCGGCAACGTCCTGGTGGCGTAGACATGCCCGCGCCGCAGCGCGAAGTCATCGACGCCCAGCACTCGCGGATCCGTCCGGCACACCGTCCCAGAACTCCCCATGATCGCGAAAACGCGGGCGCGGCTGCCTGTGCGGCAGCATGTCCGCATAAAGTGTTATTTGTGGCTGAGATCCGTCGCCCGACGGTCGAACTGCGTGTACACGGCGTGGGTGGCACGTCTCCGAGCGCGCTGCTGGGCACCACGGATCACCGGCAGGTGTGGGGCGACCGGATCGCGGGCTTCTACGCCGCCGACGCCCCACGCCGGGGCCGCAGCGTGGAAGCGTACTGCTGGGGCGGCATGACCTCACGCAGCAGCTCCCGCGTCCTGTGGCTGCTGCTCTTCCCGTTCATGCTGGCCAACGTCGCGGGCTGGACCTGCTCGGCCCGGATCCGCCGGGACCGGTGGATGTTCGCGGTGCACCGGGCATGCGGCCGGCTGGCCGCGCTGGCGGTCACCCTCAACCTGCTCCTGACCGCCGCGATGGTCGCCATGGACGTCTGGGCGTACCAGTTCTGCGGCCGTGACCTGCCCGACGGGTCACCGTGGATCAAGCGGATGCTCCATGCGCCGCTCGACGGTCTGGGTGACGGCCGCCGGGTCGTCGTCGGCGCCGGCCTGGTGCTGGCCGACCTGCTGGTGATCGCCCTGCTGACCCGGCGGACGCGCAGCCGCTACGAGGACGTCACGCCGGTCGGTGCGCCGGCCCGGACACCGATGCGGCGCAGCGCGGCCGCGCTGCCGGACGGAGTCACCCATCCGCGGTTCTACGACAGTCAGGCCACGGTCCGGCGGCTCGCCCGGCTGCACCTGGGCGCCGGCGTGGCGTGGCTCGGTCTGCTGCTGGCCCACGTCGGCGCGGGCGGACGGTTCGACCCGGTCACGGCCGGGCCGCCCGCCGCGGTGCTGGCCATCGCGATCGGGCTGACCGCCGTGGAGGCGGCCGGTGACTGGCTGCTCCTCCCCTTGACCGTAGCGGCGGGCCTGACGGCCGGCTGGGTCGCGTTCCGCGTGTGGACCGGGGCGCGGATCGACCCGGTGACGGGTCACCTGGACGGCATGTTGCTCGCCGTGAAGGCCACCTTCGCCCTGATCCTCGTGCTGGCCGTCGCGTGGGTGCTGCTGGTGCCGCTGATCGCGCTGCTGCGGTTGCTCGGCCTGCGGCGCGGCGTGGACACCGGTGCCCCGGTGGACCGGAAGTGGCTGGCGGCACCGTTCATGGTCGCGGTCCTGAGCATCGTGAGCATCAACGTCGTCGGGCTGGGCTGCGTGATCGCCGTCGGCAAGGCGCTCGGCTCGGTGCGGTGGGAGATCGAGGGCTCCGTGCGCGCCGGCGAACTGGCCATGTTTCCTTTCCTGCTGGCGGTGACCCCGTGGCTCACCCTGGCCCCCGCCGCGGTGACGATCGTGTTCCTGCTGGTCGAGTCGATGCGATGGGTGGCCGCCGGTCGCGGCGGGAACACGGCGCCGATCGTGGCCGAGTACGCCGGGCGGGCCGGCGCCGACCCACCGCCACAGCCTCCCTGGGACGTGTGGCGCCGCAGCGCCCTCCCACAACCGGGCATGTCCGCGCACTTCCGACGACGGGCGCTGCGCTGGGTCCGCTCCATCGCCCAGGCCCGGAAGCTGGCCACCTTCCCCGCCGATGCCCGCTACCTGGCGGCCGGCATCGTGGTGGTCGTCCTGCTGCTGCCCGCCCTCTACCGGCTGGGCTTGCTGAGCCGGGGCCGGGGTGTCGCGACGTTCGCCGACGATCTCGCCGTCTCGTTCGCCGTGGTGATCCCGTGCGCCGGGGTGCTCCTGCTGCGGTGGGGCTGGCGGCGTCCCGGCGCCCGCCGGTGGCTGGGTGTGCTGTGGGACGTCGGCACGTTCTGGCCGCGGGCCTATCACCCGTTCGCCCCGCCCTGCTATGCCGAGCGAGCCGTCCCCGACCTGCAGCGCCGCATCCGGTTCCTGCGCGACACCGGCGCACGGGTGGTGCTCGTCGGGCACAGCCAGGGCAGCGTGCTGGCGGCGGCGACGCTGGCCCAGCAGCCCGACCCGGACACCGTGCTGGTCACCTTCGGCTCCCCGCTGACCACCCTCTACGGCTGGGGGTTCCCCGCCTACATCAACCGGACCCTGTGTGACCGGGTACGCAACCCGTGGCTCAACTTCTCCTACCGGACCGACTACATCGGCGGGCCGGTCGGCTGCCCGGGGGCTGACGTCGTGCTGCCGGATCCGGCGACCTCCTGGTACATCGCGGGGGAGCCGATGCCACCGATGCGCCGCCACACCGGCTACTGGTCCGACGAGGCCATGTGGACCCGCATCGACGAGGCGCTCGCCACCCGTCCCGTCGATGTGCCGGAGCCCTTCATCCGGGGACCGGCTCGCTCTCCGGCATGACCTCGTGAGTGCCGGCGGCGACACCCGAACGCGGCCGTGCCCGCCCCCGGCAGCCGGACGGCGTACGCCGGAGGTGCTTGCTCTCGTTGAGCAGTGCCCGGCCGGGCCGCCCGGCGCACGGACCGGGAAAGGCCCTGGACAGCGCGCCGGGAACGACTGGCACCGAGGCCGACGGCCGAGACAGGCCAGCCCCCGCCCCCGCGATATAGAGGCCGAGTAGGCTCCCATCGACGGCTGAATCGCGCGGCCGGCGCCCCGGCGCCGGGGCGCCGGGCCGTCAGGGGAACGGAGGGTCGAATGGACGTGCACGGTACGGAGTCCGACGGGGTCGGCGCGGCGCCGTCGGTGGCGAGGCTGCTGTTGGAGCTCCGGGGTCGTGCCTCCGTCGACGTGAAGCCGGCCGGGCGCAGCCTGCAGGTGCGGCCGCAGGGCGGGCGCACCGTCGCGGTGCACATCCATCCCGGTGGCGTCGACATCGCCGTGGCGCGTAACCAGGCCGACGAGGTGGCGGCCTCGATCGTCGGCGCGACGGTGAAGGATCCGGACGACCCGGTGCCGTTCGTGTCGGTCGAGGGGCACCTGATCGACGCCAGCTACGACGCGGTGCTGGCGGCCGCCGTGCAGGCCGTCGAGCTGCGCAAGTCGGGCGGACCGGCCAAGGCCCCGCGGGCCCCGCGCGCCGCGGCGGCGCCCAAGGCGACCACGAGGAGCACCCGGCCCGCGGCCCGCCCGGACCGGCCCATCTGCCCGCGCTGCAAGCAGTACGAGCTGCTGGCCAGCGGCGAGTGCCCGTCCGGCTACTGCTGACCGGCGCGCCGGCCGCCGAGGCGCGCGGAGGTCGCCTGGCGTTCACGGCCTGACCGCTGACCCGCTCGGCCGGCCGCACGCTTCCGGCCGGCCGAGCGTCGCCCGCTGAACCGCCGCCGGTTCGACACCCCGTGTCGGCGTACGGCTCCGAGTGCACAGCAGCTATCGACATCTGCGGTGGAGCCGCGAGCTGACGGCCGAGCCGGCGCAGCAACGGTCGACTACAGTCGGTCATGTTGATCGACCCGGCGGCGTCCGGATCTGCCGAATCGAGGTCGTTCGTTGGTAGTTTCTTCTGGCACTATGGCCGTGTGTCGCCAGAACGAACTTCATATGTGCCCAATGAGCTGTTGAGTCGTCTCGTCGGCTTCCGCCTCTACTCAATCGAGTTCGTCATGGACTACGTCCAACTGCGTTTCGATGGGCCAACAGCGGACATGCCTGTTCTCAATTGCGATGTGCTACCCGTCGTGGAACTGCCGACGGGTTCGATAGCTCCTGGGCAGGTCGGCTGGGCCGACGCGTTACGGGAACTCATCTCAGGCCATGTTGTCGCGACAACAGAAAGAACTGGCCAAGGCATCCGGATCGAGTTCGAGGGAGGTGCGGTCCGATTGCACCCCGACATCGACCATTTGACCGGACCTGAGATCGCTCTGTTAACCGGCTTCAAGGACGGGAGCTGGATGTGCTGGCGTCCGGGAGAATATGCCTTCGAAGACGTCGCCTGACGCACTCTCGTGCCACGATCTGCTCACTACACGGCGTTACGGCTGGCGAGGGCCGGCTGACGCCCGCTCGTGCCGATGAGCGGATGCCGCGCTTTGTCGATCCGTGCGCATCCGCATTCGCTCCCGCACGCGTGGGAGCTCCGACAAGCGCCTGGTCTCGAGGATCAGTCGCTTCGGCGTCGCGAGAAGCGGTCACTACGCTGCCAGCTATGAGCAGCGACGACAGGGACGGCCGGAACAGCGACTCGGACGGCGCTTTCGAGCTGCTCATCGGTACACCCGAGCGGCAGAGGGCGCTGGAAGCGCTGGAAACGCACATGACGGCCCGACGACTGAACACCAGCGAGTACGAACGTCGCGCGGAGGCCTGCGATCGGGCCCGTACCCAGTCCGAGCTGCTACGGATCTTCGCGGATCTGCCTGCCCCGCACCCACAACTTCCGCCACCGGTCGTCCAGGCGGTCAACCCAGCAGACAGCGATAGCGCGCCACCAATGCCGCCGACCGTGTTGGCCGGATGCTTGACATTGGGGCTCGGTCTGCCGGTGGCCATCGTTCTGGGCTACGTCTATGAATCGTGGTGGGTGCTCGCGGTGCCGGTAGCAGTCCCTGTGGTGATGGCGTACGTCGAGCAGCTGCGCGCCCGACCGATCCGGCGCGGGCCTGAGAGCGATCCGCCAACCTCGCAATGAAGTACTCGTATGCAGTCCAGTGGACGAGCAGGACTCGACCTTCACGAACCAGCGCCGCGGTGGCGATCTCGGGCATGGGCGGGATTGGGGCACGACCTTCCGACGAGAACGTCCGCATCTGCCGCCGCGAGTGCGATGGGCGGCGGCAGTAGGAGACGACGAGGTGCCGGGCAGAAGTCATCGCTCGGGGAGAACCTCACGACAGGGCACTGCCGCCCGCCACCCGGATACTAGGCGCCGTCACGCGCGGCAAGCTTGCGGCGCCAACATCGCCGACCTCGGCGAGGAACACGGCCACCGCGTACTCAAGGTCCGCGGCAAAGGTGGCACGGTCGCCCTCGTGCCACTACCGCCAGCGGTGGCCCGAACGATCGACCGCGCCGTCGACGAACGTGACGCCGGCCCCCGCACCACCATCCGCTACGACCGCGCCCGCAAGAACCTCGACCGCCACCCCAACTACATCCTCGCCGCCTTCATGGCCTCCGGAAGGTAGCCGGCATCAACACGCGGTCGTGCCGACGAGAGTGCGTCAAGAGCTATCCCCGTGATGCCAGTGCAACATCCCTGCGCCCAGGTCTCGCAGCCCTGAAGCAGTCATGGATAAATCCGACATACCGTCGATAAGATGTGGAGATGGCAGGATTCAGTATCTCGGTGGCCAGCGTCGAGGAGATGCGATTGATCGCGAAATGGGCGGCTGCCGAGGGATGGCAGCCGGGCGCGGGCGACGACGAGGTTTTCTTCCCCACCGATCCCCACGGCTTCCTGATCGGGCAGCTGAATGGCCAGCCGATCAGCTCGATCTCGGCGGTTCGCTACGGGAGGGGCCACGGATTCATCGGGCTGTACATCACGGTGCCGGGCCATCGGGGACAGGGATACGGACTGCGTACCTGGCAGGCCGGGATGGAACGACTGGCCGGGCGCAACATCGGCCTCGACGGGGTCGTGGCGCAGCAGGCCAACTACCGTAAATCGGGCTTTCGCCCAGCCTGGAGGACGACCCGCTATCAGGGCCTGTTGGTTGGTGCGCGCCGCGCGGCCGGAGTTGAGACGGTGGATGCCCGCAGCATCGGGTTCGCCGAGCTGGCCGCCTTCGACCGACGGTTCTTCCCGGCGGAGCGGGATGCGTTTCTCGCGCTCTGGATCACGACGCCGGGGCGGCAAGCGGTGGCAGCCCGGCGGAACGGGAGCGTGGTGGGGTTCGCGGTGCGGCGCCCGGCCGGGAATGTGGACCGGATCGGCCCGGTGTTCGCTGACTCACCCGAGGTCGCCGAGTCGCTGCTGGCGGCCCTGAGCACGGTCGGTCGTCCTGGGGAGGCGCCGCCGGTGATGATTGACGTACCGGCGCACAACACCGCGGCGGTCGAGCTCGCGGAGCGGGTCGGGCTTGAAGCCGGCTGGGACACGGCCCGGATGTACACCGGCGGTGCCCCGCAGATTGATCAGCATGGGATCTACGCCGTCACGACACTGGAACTGGGTTGAGTTTTTGTGGGTGATTCGTGGGAAACCCACCCACATGCCGCCGGTCGTGCGCGGCGCTCCGGGCGGCCGTCCCGCAGCGTACGGATCCGCGATTGTCGGCCACTCTCGTGCCGAAAGCAATGCGCCTGCCCCCGGCTGCTTGCCCGCGGCGGCATACCCGCTGACAGGCGTACGCCGGTAACCTCGTGCAGTGATCGAAAAGGCGAGGGTCGTCGGCGTCGGCAACAACACCTCAGCGCTGGTGCACGGAATCAACTTCCACCGCAGCACCGGCAGCTTGGTTGGCGTTCATCAGCCTGAGGTGAACGGACCGGGCGTTGGCGATATCGACTTTGTGCGGCCTTCGCCATGTCCGCGGGCAAGGTCGGCCAGGATCTACACCAAGCGATCTTCGCACCGCCGAACAACTTCCCTCACCTGAATGCCATCAGCGTGGTGCCGGTAGCGGCGACCAGGTCCTTGAGCTCCTTATCGGCCTGTTCGGAGCGTTGGTAGATCCTCTCGAGGTCGGCGATCAGCTCGGCGGCGACCCGGCGTCGTGCCTTGCCGGCGGCGTCCCGCGCGGCATTCGACTTGCTCGGCGCGGGCGGCCGGCCCGGACGGCAGCGCGGGGGCGAGCGCAGGGCGCCCCCGCCACCCTCACCATATCGCCGGGCCGGGGGCTTGCGGCAAGGCCCCGGTCGAGGCGAAGAATCGCTGCCACCCGCGGGAACAGGACGCGAGGGAGGGGGCCTCATGATCGATGTGATCGTGGTCGGCGGTGGGCCGGCCGGGTTGATGCTGGCCGGTGAGCTGCGGCTGCACGGTGTGCACGTGGTGGTGCTGGAGAGGGAGGCCGAGCCGGCGCCGCACGTGCGGGCGCTGGGCCTGCACGTGCGCAGCATCGAGGTGATGGATCAGCGGGGCCTGCTGGACCGGTTCCTGGCGCTCGGCACGCGGCACATGATCGGCGGGTACTTCGCCGGGATCACCAAGCCGTGGCCGGCCGGGATGGACACCGCGCACGGCTACATCCTGGGCATCCCGCAACCGGTCACCGAGCGGCTGCTGGCCGAGCACGCCGTGCGGGCCGGCGCCGAGCTGCGGCGCGGCTGTGAGCTGACCGGGCTGAGCCAGGACGCGGACGGGGTGAGCGCGGAGCTGGCCGACGGCACCCGGCTGCGCGCACGTCATCTGGTCGGTTGCGACGGCGGCCGCAGCACGGTCCGCAAGCTGCTCGGCGTCGGCTTCCCCGGCGAGCCGGCCCGATGGGAGACGCTGCTGGGCGAGATGCGGCTGACCGCGCCGCCGGAGGAGGTGGCCGCGGTGACCGCCGAGGTGCGCCGGACCCAGCTGCTGTTCGGCGCCGGACCGATCGGGGACGGGCTGTACCGGGTGATCACGCCGGCGGCCGGGGTGACCGGGGACCGCACCCCGCCGACGCTGGCCGAGTTCACCCGGCAGATGCGGGCGACCGCCGGTACCGACTTCGGCGCGCACTCGCCGCGCTGGCTGTCCCGGTTCGGCGACGCGACCCGGCTGGCCGAGCGCTACCGGGTCGGCCGGGTGCTGCTGGCCGGCGACGCCGCGCACGTGCACCCGCCGATGGGCGGGCAGGGGCTCAATCTCGGCATCCAGGACGCGTTCAACCTGGGCTGGAAGCTGGCCGCCGAGATCGCCGGCTGGGCGCCGGACGGGCTGCTGGACAGCTACCAGGCCGAGCGGCGTCCGGTGGCGGCCGACGTGCTGGACACCACCCGGGCCCAGGCCACGCTGATGTCCCCGGAGCCGGGGGCGCGGGCGATGCGCCGCCTGCTGTCCGAGCTGATGGACTTCGAGGAGGTCAACCGCCACCTGATGGAGAAGATCACGGCGATCGCGGTGCGCTACGAGCTCGGCGATGGCCACGAGCTGCTCGGCCGCCGGATGGCGGACGTGCCGCTGGGCCGCGGCCGGCTGTACGAGCTGATGCGCGGCGGCCGCGGCCTGCTGCTGGACCGCACCGGCCGGCTGTCGGTGGCCGGCTGGGCGGACCGGGTGGACCACGTCGCCGCCGGCGGGGCGGGGCCGGACGTGCCGGCGGCCCTGCTGCGGCCGGACGGCCACGTCGCCTGGGTCGGCGACGACCAGCGGGAGCTGCTCGACCACCTGCCCCGCTGGTTCGGCGCGCCGGTGACCTCGCGCTGACCGACCGCGCTACGAGGCGAGCCGCGCGCGTGCCGCGCGACCGAAGCCGGCCGGCACCGCGCCACGGTCCGGCTGGTTGATCTCCGCCCACACCGCGTCGAGGGACAGGCCCAGCACGTCGGCGATCGCCGCGATGGTCGGGAAGGCCGGGGTGGCCACCCGGCCGGACTCGATCTTCCGCAGGGTCTCCGGCGAGACGCCGGCGTCCAGCGCGGTGTCGAGCATCGAGCGGTCCCCCCGGGCGCGGCGCAGCAGGGCGCCGAGGCGCTGCCCGCGCTCGACGTCCTCGGGGGTGAGCGGCAACCTGACCATGACCCGATTCTAATACCGGGATAGTATGGCCGGGATAGTTATTGGGTCGCGCGAGGAAGGCGCCACATGATCGAGATCCTGGACCCCACCGACCTGCCCCGCGCCCGGGACACCGGCGCCCTGGTCGCCGACATCCTGCAGACCCTGAAGAGCCGCAGCACGGTCGGCACGAACCTGCTGGACATCGACCGGTGGGCCAAGGCCATGATCCTCGAGGCCGGCGCGGAGTCCTGCTACGTCGACTACGAGCCGTCCTTCGGGCGCGGGCCGTTCGGCCACTACATCTGCACGTCGGTCAACGACGCCGTGCTGCACGGGCGGCCGTACGACTACGCGCTCGCCGACGGTGATCTGCTCTCCCTCGACCTCGCCGTCTGCCTGGCCGGGGTCGTCGCCGACTCGGCGATCAGCTTCGTCGTCGGCGACTCGGCGCAGCCGGAGAGCCTCGCGCTGATCGACGCCACCGAACGCGCGCTGCAGGCCGGGATCGCCGCCGCCGGACCGGGCGTCCGGGTCGGCGACATCTCGCACGCCATCGGCTCGGTGCTCAGCGCGGCCGGATATTCGATCAACACCCAGTTCGGCGGCCACGGGGTCGGGTCGACGATGCACCAGGACCCGCACGTGGCCAACGCCGGACGGCCCGGCCGCGGATACCGCCTGCGCCCCGGCCTGCTGCTGGCACTGGAGCCGTGGATCATGGCCGACACCGCCGAGCTGGTCACCGACGCCGACGGGTGGACGCTGCGCAGCGCCACCGGCTGCCGGACCGCGCACAGCGAGCACACCATCGCCATCACCGACGACGGGGCCGAGATCCTCACCCTGCCGGCCCCGGCGCGCCAGTGAAAGCCCGGCCGGGCGCGCTCGCGAGACCGCGACCGGGCGCGCCCGTGAGACCGCGACCGGGCGCGCTCGCCGCAGCCCGGCGCGTCGCCGCGACCCGCGCCTGAGGCAGCGGAGCCCGGCCCGCCGGCCCGAGCCACGGCGCCGGGCCCACCGGCCCGGGCGCGGCGCCGGGCCCACCGGCCCGGGCGCGGCGCCGGGGAGCCGGCACCGGGGACGGGCGGTCAGCGGGGACGACGACGGCGCTCCAGTCCGGGCAGGACGATGTGCGGGTCGAGGTCGTCGCCGGAGGAGACCTGGGCGGCCAGCCGGGCGGTGATCCGGCGCAGGGCCGGGCGGCGGCGGCCGCTGGCGTCCGGGACCTCCGGCAGGCTCAGCCGGTGCGCCTCGTCGGCCATCGAGCGCGCGATGTCGTCGAGGGCGATGTAGAGCGCACGGTTGGCGGCGGACCCCAGGTACTCGAACGGCTCGGACCCGGCCATCGGGACGAACCGGCAGCCCAGCATGGTCAGGTTCCGGTAGGCGCCCTGGTCCAGCATGCAGACGACGTGGCGGACGCCGGCCCGGCGACCCGCGTTGATGAACGTACGGTAGAGCATCCCGCTGACGGTCAGGCTGGACCGGTGCGCGCGGTACTCGGGCAGCACCGCCAGCGTCGCGTAGTCCCAGATCCGCCCCTCGTGCATCCCGTGCACCCGCACGATCTCGGACAGCTCGCGCCCGATCAGCTCCGGCGCGTCGTCCAGCGTCTTGCCGCCGCCGTCGATCGCCCGGCCGGCGCCGGCGGGCAGGCCGGTCTCGCGGTCCAGCACCAGGAAGAAGATGCTCTGCTGCTCGTACGGGCCGTACTCGGCGTTCATCACCGTCTCGTCCAGCCCGAAGGACGCCTCGAACACCACGCGCTCGACGGTGCGCGCCACGTCGGCCATCGGGTCGTCCGGGCCGACGGCCATCGCGACGAACCGGTTCGCCGACGGGTGCTCGCCCAGCGCGGTCGCGCAGCGTACGCGCAGGGTGTCGTCGTCGAGAGCGTAGGTCATGGGGGCACTCCTTCGCCTGGTGCCGGCCTGGCCGGGGTCGCCGTTGGTGACGGGCCACACCACGCAGTGGCGGAAATGGCTACGCCGTCATCACGCGCGGTGACCCACTCCAGCGAAGCTGGATGGTACTGATCAGGCTTAACGCGCGAATCGGACCTTCAGAGCATGGGTCAGAAACTACGCTGCGTCAAGACGAGCTAAGTCACACAGCGTTACACCGCGTCCCGCGGTAGGGCGCGGCCAGCGGCATCGCCCGGCAGCACGGGCCGCGCCGGTCGAACCGCGGCGGGCCGACCGCACGCGTGACGGGCGACGTCACGCAGAGTCAGCCACCGGGTGCGCGGGCCCGCCCGGCGCGACCACCCGGTCGCGGCGGGCCCCGGGCGGTGGGCGATCATCGACGCATGATGGTGCTGGTTCCCGGGGACGTGGTACGGCCACGCCGGCCCGACGAGCACTTCGCCGGCGAGGTGCAGGCGGCCCGCGCGGCCGGCATCGACGTCGCGGTGATCGACCACGACGCGCTGGTCCGCGGCGGGCCGGGCGATGCGGCGGTGGCCCGGGTGCCGGCCGGCGACGACGCGGTCTACCGCGGCTGGATGGTGCGCGCCGAGCGGTACGAGGCGCTGGCACAGGCGCTCGCCCGCCGCGGGGTGACCCTGCGCACCGACGCCGCCCGATACCGGCGGGCGCACGAGCTGCCCGGCTGGTACGCGGCGGCCGAGGCCCACACCCCGGCGTCGGTGTGGACCACCGGCGACGGCCGTGACGACTTCCTCGCGGCGTGCGCCCGGCTCGGCGACGGCGCCGCGGTGCTGCGCGACTACACCAAGTCGATGAAGCACCACTGGCACGAGGCGGCGTACCTGCCCGACGTCGCGGACCACGAGCACGCCTGGCGGGTGGCGAGCCGGTTCCGCCAGTTGCGTGACGACGAGTTCACCGGCGGGTTCGTGCTGCGCCGGTTCGAGCGGTTCACCGGCGCCGAGGCGCGGACGTGGTGGGTCGGCGGCGTCTGCCGGCTGGTGACCGCGCACCCGGACACCCCGGCGCAGCTGCCGCCCGCCGACCTCGACCCCGGTTTCCTGGCGCCGGTGCTGCACGCGCTGGACCTGCCGTTCGCCACCGCCGACCTGGCCCGCCGCGACGACGGCCGCTGGCGCCTGGTCGAGATCGGCGACGGCCAGGTCAGCGACCGTCCGCGGAGCACCGGGCCGGAGCAGTTGATCACGGCGTTGGGCACCGGCCCCGGCGAGGAGTCCGCGGTCTAGCGCAGCGCCCGGGCGGTCACTCCCCGATCGCGAGCACGTCCCGTCGGCCGGTACGGCCCGCCCGGGCCGGTCCGGATGGCGGGTCACCGCATCACGGCGGCCGGACCGGCGCCGGGAAATGTGATCGCGCCGGGACGGGGCCTGTGTTTGGGTGGCGACATGGGGCAACCGACGCTGCGCACCGAGCGGCTCCTGCTGGTGCCGCTGGCCGACCGGCACTTCGAACTCGAGGTCGAGCTGGATGCCGACGCCGAGGTGCTCAAGTACATCTGGGGCCGGGCCCGGACCCGCGACGAGGTGGTGTCCTCGCACGCCGAGCGGATGGCGCTGGCCGCCAAGGTGGACGGGCTGGGGTACTGGATGGCGTTCGGCTCGCACGGCGGCCGGCCCGGGTCGTCGGGGCCGGACACCGAGGCCGAGGGCGAGTTCGTCGGGCTGATGATGCTGCCGCCGGCGCACGGCGAGCACCTGCCCGACGATCCCACGGTCGCCGAGCTGGGCTACCGGCTGCACCGCCGCTACTGGCGGCAGGGACTGGCCGCGGAGGCGTCGCGGATGCTGCTGCGGCACGCGTTCGACACGGTCGGGCAGAGCCGGGTGATCGCGCAGGCCATGGCGGTGAACATCGCGTCGCGCGGCGTGATGGAACGGATCGGGATGCGGTACGTACGAACCTTCCACCAGTTCTGGGACTATCCGCTGCCGGGGTCGCAGGCCGGCGAGGTGGAGTACGAGATGACCCGCGCGATGTGGGAGGCCCGGCGCGGCACGTGGTGACGGTTTCGTGGAGATCTCGTGATGGCCGGGACGTGACGCCGCCGGCGGTGGTGTGATCGGAAGCCATGATGAGGTCCGTCAAGGCCGCCGCCTACGCGCTCTACGCCCGCCGCCTGCGCGCCCGTCTGGCCGGCGCCACCCTGCCCCGGCACGTCGCGATGGTGATGGACGGCAACCGCCGCTGGGCGCGGCAGATGGGGTTCGACGATCCGCGGATCGGTCACCGCTACGGCGCCGAGCACCTGGAGGAGGTGCTCGGCTGGTGCCTGGAGGCCGGGATCCGGCACGTGACGGTGTTCGTGGCGTCGGTGGACAACCTGGCCAAGCGGGACGCCGACGAGGTGGACAACCTGCTGCGGATGATCGAGCAGGTGGTGGCGGCACGCCTGAGCCGCCCGCCGTGCCGCTGGCAGGTGCACCTGGCCGGGCGCCCGGACGTCCTGCCGGACTCGACCCGGCACGCCCTGAAGCTGGCCGAGGAGGCCACCCGGGACAACGGCGCGCAGTTCCACGTCACCATCGCGATCGGCTACGACGGCCGGGACGAGATCGTCGAGGCGGTGCGCTCGCTGCTGGAGAGCGAGGCGCGGGCCGGGCACAGCCTGGACGACGTCGCGCAGCGGCTGACCGCCGACCGGATCGCCGAGCACCTCTACACCCACGGGCAGCCGGACCCGGACCTGGTGATCCGGACCAGCGGCGAGCAGCGCATGTCGGGCTTCCTGCTGTGGCAGGCGGCGTACTCGGAGCTGCACTTCTGCGACGTGTACTGGCCCGGCTTCCGCAAGGTGGACTTCCTGCGGGCGCTGCGGTCGTACGCCGCCCGGCACCGCCGCTTCGGCGCGTAGCCGCGGCGCGGCGCGCTCCGGCGCCGCGGCGGTGACCGGGGTCAGGTCATCGCCGAGGTGGCCAGGTCCTGGACGACGCCGAGGACGGCCGCCGCGACCGCCGGCGCCCCGCCGACCGGGTGGCGGGCGCGCCGGCCACTCTCGGCCATCTCGCGGACCACCCGCTGCAGCAGCGGGTCCACCTCGGCGCGTTCGCCGCGCATCAGCGCGCGGTGCAGGCCGAGGGCGGCCACCAGCGCGCACAGGCAGTCGGCGCCGGGTGAGGGCGCGTCACGCCCGGCGATGCGGTAGCCGGCCTTGGCGCGGATCCGCACCACGATGCCCTCGTCGGCGATCTCGTAGCCGCGGCCGCGCCGCCAGCGCCGCGGCGGCCCCTGCACGAGCACGCCTTTGTGGATCAGGGCGGCGGCGGTGCGTTCGTACACGCCGGGGGCGACGGTGCGGATCAGCTCCGGCAGCGGTGGGGCCGGCACCACCTGCAGGATCAGGGCCAGGGCGTCGTCGGTGACCGGGTCGCCGGTCAGGTCGCGCTGGAACCGGTCCGGATGCACGGCCCCGGACGCGACCGCCACCCGCCCGGCGATGAGCAGATCCATCACGGTCGCGCCGGCCAGGCCGGCGGCCAGGGCCGGCAGGTGCAGGCGGGGCCGCATGTGCCGGGTCTCGTCGTGGGCGAGGAGGAAGAACTGCTCCCGTACGAGGGTGGGGTCGTATCCGGGGCGTCGCATGACCGCCTCAGCCGGCCCGCAGCCGGTCGTGGACGCCACCGTAGGCGGCCGTGCCGGGCAGGTAGCGCTTGTCGATGCCGGCGCTCATCACGTACTGCGGGTCGACGACGTTGCCGGCGCGGGCGTGCGTCGTCTGCGAGACCAGCTGGTAGGCGTCCAGCAGGTCCAGCCCGGTCAGCTCGGCGACGTGCCGGACCAGGTCCTCCTGGCTGATCCGGAACGCGTCCTCCAGCGGCCGCGCGGCGCCCAGCGAGATCAGCTGCGTGTCGGTCTCCAGCCGCGGGGTGCCGGTCGGCACGCCGGGGACGACGTCGACGACGACGGTGACGTCCATGGCGACCTCGACGGCCACCCCGCACACCTCCCCGTCGCCCTGGCGGGCGTGCCCGTCGCCGAGCGCGAGCAGCGCCCCGGGCACGTTGACGCCGAGGTAGAGGGTGGCGCCGGGGCCGAGCAGCGGCGTGTCGAGGTTGCCGCCGTGCACGTCCGGGACGATGCTCTGGCGGACCTCGCCGGCGGCCGGCGCGACGCCGACCGTGCCGAGCATCGGCGCGAGCGGCAGGTCGACGGCGAAGTCGCTGCGCCGGGCCTGGTAACGCACGGTCCCGGCGGCCGGGTCGATGTCGTAGAGCCAGACCCGCTCCTCGAGCGGGGCCTGCAGGGTACGGGTGTGGCCGGTGGACGTGAGCGCCCCGAAGTGCGGGAAGGTGGACGAGATCCCGACCGGCGCGGCCGGGGTCAGCGACACGATGTGCACGGCCAGGGTGTCGCCGGGCCGCGCGCCGGACACGAAGAGCGGCCCGGTGACCGGATTGAGGTACGGGAACTCGCACACCCGGCTGGGCAGATCGTCGACGGTGCGGACCCGGCCGCCGAAGCAGTCCAGGGTGCGCAGCCGGATCGGGATGCCGGGTTTGACCTCGGCGACCGGCTCGCGGCCGCCGAACGTGTAGCCGTAGTTGCCCGGGTCGGCCAGGATCTCAGACATTCTCGGTCACCGCCTTGCGGCTCGTCGTGGTGTCGCCGGCCGGCGCCGGCGCCTCGGGCAGGGCCGGTCCGCGGCCGGTGGCGGTGAGCAGGATCAGCACCAGCACGCCGAGACCCAGCCAGATCAGGCCGACGCGCTGCGCCAGCAGGTTGGCGTGCCAGATCACCGCGAGCAGGATGGCGACGCCCAGGACCGGGACGACGACGTTGCGGCCGACGCCGCCGGTGCGGCCGGTGCGGGCCCAGTCCCAGATCACGCAGAGGTGCAGCACGATGAACGCGATCATGGCGCCGAAGTTGACCATGGCGCTCATCAGGGTGATGCCGTCCTCCCGGCTGGCCATCCACACGCCGACGCCGAGGGAGATCGCGGCGGTGGTGAGCACCGCGTTGGTCGGCACCGAGCGGGCCGGCGAGACCCGGGAGAGGAAGGCCGGCAGCTGCCGGTCGCGCGACATCGCCATCAGCAGGCGGCTGGTGGCGACCTGGGCGACCATGTTGTTGGCCACGCCCCAGGCCAGCGCGGTCGCCAGCGCGGTCAGCGTGGCCAGCCAGGGCCCGCCGGCGACCTCGGCGGCGTCGTAGAAGGCCGAGCCGGCCGGGTCGCCGTCGGCGATCAGCGCGTCCGGGTCGGGTACGAGCAACGCCGCGACCCAGGTCTGGGCGACGAAGAGGGCGGCCACCACGAGCAGCGACAGGTACATCGCCCGGCGCACCGTGCGGGCGCCGTCGGCGGCGTCCTCGGCGAGCAGGCCGAGCGCGTCGAAGCCGAGGTAGGACAGCATGCCGATGGAGACCCCGCCGAGCACCAGCGACCAGGTGAAGCTGGTGCCGTTGTAGAACGGGTCCAGGTCGAATCCGTGGCCCTTGCCCTGCGCCAGCGCCGTCAGGCCGTACCCCAGGAAGATCAGCAGCACCACCAGCTCGGCGGCCAGGAAAATCCAGTTGAGCAGCTTGGTGGTCTTGATGCCGAACACGTTCATCCCGGTGTTGGCCACCACGAAGATGATCACCCAGGCCCAGACCGGCACGCTCGGCACGATCGAGGTCATGCTGGCGCCGGCGACCAGCGACAGCAGCAGCGGGATGCACACGTAGTCGAGCAGGACGGCCCAGCCGGTGAGGAAGCCGACGGCCGGCGAGACGGCGCGCCCGGCGTAGCCGTACACCGAGCCGGCGACCGGGTACTTGCCGACCATGACGCCGTAGGAGGACGCGGTGACGATCATCGCGGCGGCGCCGACGACGTAGGCCAGCGCGATCATGCCGCCGCTGGCCTGGAAGACGCTGCCGAAGATGCCGAACGGCGCGATCACCACCATGAAGACCAGGCCGTAGGCGGTCAGGTCCCGGATACGCAGTTCACGCCGCAGTTGCTGCTGGTATCCGAAACGGTTGAGGGACATGCGGCAGTTACACCTCTTCCAGGGATTCGGCAGCGCAGCGGCGCCGGCTGCGGGCACGACAAATGACCGCCCGGGGCGGCCCGGAGCGGGGCGTAGCGACGGCCAGGAATCGACGTCAAGGCATTCGTGGAAGCGACGTCAGTAAATACCGTGATTGCTGGCCACGCAAGGTCAGCCGGCGGTCACCGGCTGATTTCACGAATGTGAAACAGCCGGCCGCGCACAGCGCCGTCATTCGCGGGCGAGCCCCCACCGGCCGGATTTCCCGCCGACCGATACCCGCCGAACGGCGCGACGACGGGTCAGAGACTGCGCCGGCGCCACGGCCAGCGGGCCGGCCGGCGGTACAGCTCCCCCAGCCGGTCGTCGACCACGGTGCGCACCCCGGCCAGCGCGATCGTCAGCATCTCCCGCAGGCCCGCGCAGGTTCGGCAGTCCTGGACGGAACACTCCTGGCGGTGCTCCAGCGCGGTCATCACCAGCCGCTGGGCGAGCATGCCGGAGACGTGGGCGCGCTGCGCCCAGGCCGGGCGGTCGGCGATGCCGGAACGCCACCGCTGCACGTCCTGTTCGGTGACGCCATAACTCTCGGCGGCCTTGCTGACCTGCGCCAACGAGTTCTGGACGTCCGCTTCTGCCATCCGCGCATCATATCCGCGCCCCGGGAAATGGCGTTCCGGCGCGGCGGGTCGCAGCCCGGCGCAATGCGCGGAACGGGCCGGGCGGGGAATGCCCGCCGCGCGCGGAATACGAGCGCGGCGCCCGGGTGCCGCGGCGGCGGAAAAGCGCATTCCACCGCGGTATCGGCAGGCACTCGGTCACGGCGGCGCCGCAGCCGCCGCGCCGGGACATGCACCGCCCGGGGCGTGGGTCAGGGCGCGCCGCGCAGCGAGGCGGTCAGGTGCGCGACGATCGCCTCCCGCCCGGCGCGCGCCTCCGGCACCGGCAGCAGCGGGTAGACGTGCAGGGCCCCGGGCTGCTCGTGGTAGGTCAGCGGCACCGTGGCCGGCAGCGCGTCGCGCAGGGCACGGCAGTCGGCGAGGGTGATGTCCCGGGTGCCGACCAGGATCTGCAGCGGCGGCAGGCCGGACAGCTCGCCGTAGATCGGGCTCAGGCGCGGATCCTTCAGATCCAGCCCGCCGGCCCAGGCGTCGGCGATCGGGCGCAGGCCCGGCCGGGCCAGCCAGGGATCGTACGGCTCCAGGGCCGCGATCGCCGGATTGCACATCGACAGGTCCAGCCACGGCGCGAGCATCGTCACCCCGGCGACCTGTCCGGGGCACGCCTGCGCGGCCAGCAGCGCCAGCCCGCCGCCGGCCGAGTCGCCGGCCAGGTAGCAGGGCCGCCCGAGACCCGCGACGACCCGGGTGACGAACTCCCGGGCGGCCAGGCCCTGATGCGCCGGCGCCAGTCCATAGATCGGCACGTGGACGTCGCACCCGGTCCGGTCGGCCAGGTAGCCGACGAGCGACCAGTGCTGCCGGACGATCTCGCTGGTGTAGGCGCCGCCGTGCAGGTAGACCAGGACCGGGCGGTCGTCGCCGGCCCGGTGGCTGATCCGGTACACCGGGAAGCCCTGGGTGGCCGAGACCGTGACGTCGAAGCGGCCGGTCAGCGCCCGCGGCGGCGCGGACGGCCCCTTGGGCCGGTCGAGGGCGCGCCGGCCGGCGGCCTCCGCGGTGAACCGGCGCCGGTAGACCAGCCGGGTGAAAGCGGCCACGCCGTGCATCTGCCAACTGGACACGGCACCCACCGTGCCACCCCGCCCGGAAATGATCAAGAGTCGAGGCTCAAGCAGGAGCGACGCCGGACGATGGACAGTCCATGCGGCGATCGACGGTCTGGGGCTGGTGGGTGGCGGTGGGCGTGACCGCCACCGCCGGCCAGCTGACGCTGCCCAACGGGAGCCTCGCCGCCAACCTGTACTACAACGCGATCGGCCTGCTGTCCGCGGTGGCGATCCTCGTCGGGATCCGGCTGCACCGCCCGCGCCGTCCGGCCGCGTGGTACCTCTTCAGCGCGGGTCAGGCGGCCTCGGCGATCGGCGACCTGCTCTGGGAGTACCTGAGCTACGTGGCCCACCAGGATCCGGACGCCTCCGTCGCCGACGTGTTCTACCTGGGCAGCTATCCGCTGCTGGCGACCGGTCTGTGGCTGCTGGTGCGCAGCCGCAAGGAGGGTCTCGCGGACGCCGCCATGGCCGGCATCGGCCTGGGCCTGGTGTTCTGGATCTTCGTGCTGCACCCGGTCGCCGCGGAGTCCGGCAGTCCCCCGCTGCTGCGGATCGTCGCGACCGCCTATCCGGCCGCCGACGCGCTGCTGCTGGCCCTGCTCGCCCGCCTGTTCACCACCCGGGGCCCGACCGTCAGCACCCGGCTGCTCGGCGCCGCCGCCCTGCTGCTGCTGGTCGCGGACGTCGGTTACTCCGTGGTGAGCCTGCACAGCGACACCGACGGCCACCAGTTCAACTTCGGGTGGCTGCTCTCCTACGTGCTGTGGGCCGCCGCGGCGCTGCATCCGTCCATGGCGCGGCCGGCGCAGCCGGCGGCACCCCGCGCGGCCCGGGTCGGCCGGGCGCAGCTGGCCCTGCTCGCCGGCTGCGCGCTGCTGTCGCCGGCGATGCTGTTCCTGCCCGGCGCCGGCGACAGTGCCGTCGACCGGTTCGCCATCGGCGCCAGCTCGGCCGCGCTGTTCCTGCTGGTCGCCGCGCGGATGGTCGGGCTGATGCGGCAGGTGCAGGGGCAGGCCGCGGCGCTGCAGGAGATCGCCGCGCACGACGACCTGACCGGGCTGCCCAACCGCCGGCACTTCGAGCAGGCACTGGCCGAGGCGGCCGGCGCCGGTCCGCTGCGGGTCGCCTTCCTGGGGCTCGGCGGTTTCAAGAGCATCAACGATGAGCTGGGCCGGCCGGTCGGCGACCGGGTGCTGATCGTGCTGGCCCGCCGGATCGGTCAGGCGGCCTCGGACGGGGTCCTGGTGGCCCGGCTCGGCGGCGACGAGTTCGGGCTGCTGCTGCCCGCGGCCGTGACCGACGAGCAGATCGCCCGGCGGGTCGCCGCGGCGCTCAGCGCGCCGGTCGAGGCCGGCGGGCACGAGCTGCTGGCCCGGGCCAGTCTGGGACTGGCGCAGGCCGCCGGACCGGTGGAGGCGCTGCGCCGGGCCGAGGCCGCGATGCACGCGGCCAAGGAGACCGGGGAACCGTACCGGCACTGGTCGCCGGCGCTGGACGAGCGGGCCGGCGAGCACGCCCGGCTGGGCGCCGAATTGCAGGCGGCGCTGCAGGCCGGCCATTTCGTGGTGGTCTACCAGCCGATCGTGGCGCTGCCCGGCGGCCGGGTCGCCGCGGTCGAGGCGCTGGTCCGCTGGCGGCACCCGCAGCGCGGCCTGATCAGCCCGGCGCAGTTCATCCCGGTGGCCGAGCAGAGCGGCCTGATCGTCGAGCTGGGCGCATGGATCCTGCGGACCGCCTGCGAGCAGATGGCCGGCTGGCGCGCCGAGCTCGGCCCGGCCGCGCCGGACCGGGTCAGCGTCAACGTGTCGGCACGCCAGCTCGCCCGGCCGCAGTTCCCCGGCGCCGTCGCCGACATCCTGCGCGACACCGGCCTGCCGCCGCGGTGCCTGACCGTGGAGGTCACCGAGACCGCGGTCTTCGGCGGCGGCCAGGCCGTGCAGGCGCTGCACCAGCTGCGCGCGCTCGGGGTCCGGATCGCGCTGGACGACTTCGGCACCGGGCACTCCTCGCTCGGGCTGCTGCAGACCGTGCCGGTGGACGTGCTCAAGGTCGACAAGTCGTTCGTCGACCGGGTCACCGAGGCCGGCCGGCACGCCGTGATCGCCCGGGCGCTCATCCAGGTCAGCGACGGGCTGGGGCTGACCGCCGTCGCCGAGGGCGTGGAGACCGCCGAGCAGGCCGAGGCGCTGTACGACCTCGGCTACCGCCTGCTGCAGGGCTACCTCTACGGCCGCCCCAGCGCCGCCCCGGACTTCGGCGCCGCCCGGCCGCCGGGCAGCGACGCCGACCCGTCGTACGCCGGTCACCGCACGTTCTGATCACCGGTCCGGGGCGGGGGCTCCCCGGTTCAGCCACCCCGCGAACGTCGTGCAGCTGCTTCAGGCACACGACCCCGCACCGCGTCGCCACCCAGGAGAGCCTGCGATTGCTGGGGGGACCCGGTCGCCATTCCGGTCCGCGACAGGACCACGATGATGGGCTTCATCGGCTCCGCCAGGCCCGGCGGGCGGAGAGCGTGGACACGTGCCGAAGCGTGGAGACGCTCGATCGGGCGCCGACGGCGGCCCGCATCGCCGAGGTGGCAAGGCCGGGCAGGAAACAGGAAACAGATCGAGTCTCAGCGATCCGGACACCACGACCGGACGCGGGAATGATGTATGCCGCATCCATGCGTCGGGCGGCGTCGGCGTGCGGACCGACGACTCTCCCGCGTCCGGCCGCACGGCGGCGCCGCACCGCAGCACACGGGTCGGGCGCGGCCGGCGCCGGCCGATGATCGAAGCCGCGGGTGAGCGGTCAGGCGGACACCGCTATCCGCGCGTCGCCGGCAGCCGTGGCGCCGCCACGGGGTTCCGGCGTACCGACCAGCCCGGCCGCCTCCAGCGCGAGGAACGCGTCGACCGCGTGCGGGTGGAACACCAGCCCCCGGCAGCGCCGCAGCTCGGCGCGGGCCTGCTCCGCCGACAGGCCCGGATGCCCGGCGGCGCGCATGACCGCCCACGCGGTGCAAACGCCGGCCACCAGGCTGGTCGGCACGCCCGGGTCGTCCGCGCGGCGGCGTACGGCCTCGGCCACCGCCGCGGTCCACTGCCGGATCTGCTCCTCGACGTCGGCCGACCCGCCGGCGGCCGGCTTCGCCGTGTCCGGGGCGATCGCGGCGTGCTCCGGATCGCTCATGACGACTCGGTTGCGGCCGCCGCGCTTCGCCGCGTACAGCGCGGCGTCCGCCGCGTTGAGAAGGTCGTCGGTGGAGGCGCCACCGGGCAGTTCGGCCGCGCCGATCGAGATGGTCACCGCGACCGCCGCGCGGCCGTCGACGAGCACCGGCGTCCCGGCGACCCGTTCCCGCAGGCGCTCCGCCAGCGTGGCCAGGCCGTCGGGATCCGGTGTCACCAGCACCGCGAACTCCTCGCCGCCGAATCGGGCGACGATGTCGGTGCTGCGGCAGGCGTCCTGCAGCCGGCGCGCCACCTCCACGAGGACCTGGTCGCCCGCCGGGTGGCCGTACGTGTCGTTGATGCGTTTGAAGTGGTCCACGTCCAGCAGCAGCATGGCGAGCGAGGTGCCGTGCCGGGCGGCCCGCTCGCCGTGGACGTCCAGCGCCTCGGAGAGGAAGCGGCGGGTGTAGACGCCGGTGAGTCCGTCGGTCGTGGCGATCCGGCGCTGCGCCGAGATGAGGCCGGCCATGCGAGTGAGGACCAGCAGGAACAGCACCGCCGAGGCGGCCACCACGACCAGGTCCGAGCTCGAGACGTGGCGCAGCGCCTGCACCAGCAGGACCGCGGGAGCGATCAGGGTGGCGATCGCCAGCAGCACCACGCGGTACATCGTCGCGCCCGACCGGCCCTCCACCGGATCGGCGACCTGCCGCATCGACGGGTGCAGGGCAGCCGAGCCGAGCGCCAGGTAGCTGGCCAGATACACCGCATCCGACCAGCCACCGGTCACGTACACCCCGTGCAACGACAACAGGCCGTACGCGGTGTCGGCGGCCAGGGTCAGGCCGAGGTACGCCAGCAACAGAAGGTATGACCTCTGACGGGCGCCACTGCCGAGCAGCAGCCGGATCGCCACCGTGAGCACGCACAGGTCCATGACCGGATAGATGGTGGCCCACACGCGGTCCAGCGCGGAGAAGCCGGGCGCGGCGACGGCGGGGTGGATGAGGAACACCCACCAGATGACCGCCGCGGCCACCGCGAGTATCGCGGTGTCGATCAGCGCGCTGGTATTGCGCCGAGGCAAGCGCCGCGCGCCCAGCAGCACCAGCCCCGCGGCGGCGAACACGTACTGCGCGAGGTAAAGGACGTTGGCGAACAGGGGGTAACCGGTGTCGCCCCCGGCGGTGGCAGCGAAGTAGGCGACGTCGCCGGCGAGGTACATCGTCTGGCCACCGGCGAAGAGCCACCAGACGGCTCCGGCCGCCGGCCGATGCAGCCGGATGCCCACCACCAACGCGACCGCCGTGCCTGCGGTCACCAGGCAGTAGAGCACCGACTGCGCGACGGCGTTCGACGCCGGGACGATGAAGTGGCAGACAGCGGGCACTGCCGCCATCCCGCACCACAGCATCCAGGCCGGCGAGCGGGGCACACGCGCGCTCGCTCGCGCCGTGGAGGGCTCGGGTCGCCTGCTCGAACGTGTCACCACGCCATCTCAGCACCGGCACCGTTGGCGGTCGGTTTCCCCGGGGTTGCCGTAGGGGTGCAGGACTGCTCGCGACAGCGCTCAGCGTTGCGGCGGTCGGCCGCGCCCTCAGCGGCGCCAGGCCTCCCGGATGTTGACCAGCAGCACCAGCACGGCCGCGGTGAAGAACGCGAAGTTCACCACGTAGCGGCCGTCGAACCAGAGCACCACCAGCGACGCGGCCACCGCCCCGGCCAGCAGCAGGCGCAGCAGCACGGCCAGCAGTTTCCCGCGGACCAGGCCCTCCACGATCAGCAGCACCAGCAGCAGGACCAGCGCGGTCTGCTTGCCGGCGATGGGCAGCGGGGACACCACCGCGCCGACCGCCCACAGGATCAGCGGGGTGCTCAGCACCGCCCACCAGGAACGGGCCCGGCCGAGGAAACCGGTCGCCGGCTCCATCGGCAGCCGCCGGTGCAGCAGGTGCGCGTGCGGGTCGTGGGCGACCGGCCAGACCGTGGCCATCCGCCGCTGCTCGTCGGCCAGGCGGGTGCGTTCCATCCGCAGGTCGAGCAGCCGCTGCTCACCGCCGGCGAGGGCGCGGACCTCCGGCGCGGCGGCGGGCAGGCCGGCCGCCGCCACCGCCAGGTCGTGGCGCAGGGCGTCGATCTCGCGGTCCAACCCGGCCAGCCGCTCCTCGTTGCGGCGGGTACGGATCTCGGCGAGCCGCCGCTCGGCCACCTGGTTGGGGACCACCTTCGCCAGCCCGGCCCACCCGACCGGGTCCGCCCAGGACTGCCGCACCACGCCGTCGCGGGAGTACCGGGGACCGGCCGGACCGCGCTCGCCGCCGAGCCGGTCGCGGGTGTCGCGGCCCCACAGCCCGCGGAAGTCGCGCACCCACGGCGTGTCGTCGCCGATCAGCACCGGATGCCAGCCCTGGGGCTGCCCGGGTCCGATGGCCCGGCCGTCGCCGCGGGCGTAGTCGACGTACGGGATGCCGAGCATCCGCCGGTCCTCGGCCGACCAGGGCGCCAGCAGCCGGGCCGACCAGCGCAGCGCGGTGACCAGGCCGCGCAGCTTCGGCGGCCGTACCGTGATCAGGTAGTCGCCGGGCAGGTAGGCGCCGGAGTGCGAGCCGGCCCCGACGAAGACCACCGGATGCCGGTGCCCGGCGACGGTCAGGTCCGGGTCGTCCCAGCGCCGCCGCAGGTCGTCGCCGACCTCCTCGTGCGCGGAGAACACCACCCACCGCGGCGGCGGCAGCCCGTCCTGGTCGCATACCCCGGTCCCGTCGAGGTAGACGGTGACCTGCTCCCAGTCGGCCTCGTGCTCGTTGACCCCGCCGAACGCCGACCGCCAGTTGTTGAAGCTGTAGAAGAACCAGTACTGGCAGACGATCCACGGGTCGTCGCGCAGCACCCGCCCGTAGTAGGTGGGCCGGTGCGGTTCCAGGTGGTCGCGCTGCAGCAGGAACGATTGCGCGGCGCTGCCGCCGGGCACGCTGCCACGGAACAGCAGCGAGAAGCGGTTCATCGCGTCGACCAGCCGGGCGGTGAGGCCGACCTGCGCCAGGCGGCTGGCCCGGGCCAGGTGCGGGGGCCGCTCCCGCAGCGGGACGTGCGCGAGGTGCTTCTCGGTGCCGCCGATCCCGGACAGCGAGTAGCGCAGGCCCTGCTCGGCGCCCCCGGCCGCGGCCAGGGTGTCCAGGCTGAGCGTGCCGGCCGCGGCCACCCGGACCGGGCCGGCGCCGGGTTCGGCACGCCACAGACTGGCCCGGCTGACGTAGCGGTCCACCGAGACCGGGTGGAACCACTCGCCCGCGGTGAACCTGAGCACCGGCTCGTAGGCGCGCAGCAGGAGCAGGTCGTCCTCGGTCGTCAAGCCCGTCCGCCCCTTCCGCTCACCCGCCGTGCCGCGTGCCGAGGTTATCCTCCCCGGTCCGGGGTGCCGACGCTCGGTCGCGGCACCTCACCCGCGGGGCAGCCTGGCGTCCGGCACGGCCGGCCGCCCGCGCGGGCACCTGATCGACGACGCGATCGTGCTGCCCCGGGAGGGCGGCCCGGTGACCCCGCCCTGTCCGGTCCGGCCGGGACAGCGGTCGGCCGGGTGCGGGGACAGCGGTTCGAGCCGGTGGACCGGGTGGCGGGGCACCGCGCGTACCGCGACGGCGGCGGCCGCCGCGCGGTCCCCGGTCAGGGCCGCTCCAGCAGGTAGCCGAGGCCGACGACGGTGAGCACCCGCTCGACGATCCCCACGGCCCGGATCAGCCGGAACGAGTACCCGGCCCGTTCGGCGGCCAGGTAGCTCTGGATCAGGGCGCTGATCGCCTCCGAGTCGATGAACCGGACCCGGCTCAGGTCCACCACGATGCGGCCGCCGCCCCCGGCCTGGACGATGCCGAGCAGTGCCGCGCGCAGCTCGTCGCGGCTGCCGAGGTCGAGCGAGCCGGCCAGGGTGACGCTGAACGTCGTCACCCCGTCGCCGGCCACGCTCAGGCTCGTAGCGATCTTGAAATGGTCGTCCATCACGATATCCGCCTATCAGCCGCAATTCCGGCCGGTGCGCGCGGGGCGAGCCGCCCACCTGCGGTGGCCGCGGGGGACGGCTCGGGCGGGCCGGGTGCCGACCGCACGGGATTCAGCCGTTCGGGTCGCCCCGGCGGGGCGGGAGCCCGCGGGTCCGGGAGCGCGCGGGTCCGGGAGCGCGCGGGTCCGGGAGCGCGCGGGTCCGGGAGCGCGCGGGTCCGGGAGCGCGCGGGTCCGGGAGCGCGCGAGGCCGCAGCAGGCAGTCCGGGAGCGCGCGGACCGGGAGCGCGCGGACCGGGAACGCGCGGACCGGGAACGCGCGGACCGGGAACGCGCGGACCGGGAACGGGCGGACCCCGAGCGCGCGGGCTTGCGGTCGGTGCGGTCCGAGGCCGGCGACGCCACCGGTCAGCGCGACCGGAACGGGCCGCGCAGCGCCGCCCACTGCAGCAGCATGATGGTCTTCGCGTCGGCGATCTCCCCGGTCTCGATGCCCTTGAGCGCCTGCGTGAACGGCATCTCCACGGCCGCGATGTCCTCGCCGTCGTCGGCCAGACCGCCGCCCGGACCGACCCGCGACTGCGCGCTGTACGGCGCCGCGAAGCAGTGCACCCGCTCGGTGACCGACCCGGGGCTGGTCCACACCGCGAAGACCGGCTCCAGCTCGCCGATCACCACACCCAGTTCCTCGCTCGCCTCACGCCGGATCGCGGCGGCCGGGTCCTCGCCGTCGAGCAGGCCGGCGGCGGTCTCCAGGAACATGCCGTCGGGGTGCCCGTTGACGTAGACCGGGTAGCGGAACTGACGGGTGAGCAGCACGGTCTCCTGCTCGGGGTGGTAGAGCAGCACGGTGGCGCCGTCGCCGCGGTCATAGGTCTCCCGCCGCTCACGGCTCCAGCTGCCGTCGCGGCGGCGGTAGTCGTACGTCGTGCGGCGCAGCACGTGCCAGGCCGTGGCGAGCAGCTCCACATCGCGCACGATCACGTCCGGGTTGCCGGTGAGGTCGCGCCCCGCCCGGTCCAGGCCGGTGCGGCCACGAGCGTCCGGGATGTCGATGCCGGGTTGTGCGGTCATGCCGGTAACCTACCCGGGACAACGCGCAACAGTCGACAACATCGGGGAGAAACACGGATGCTGGCCGCGGAGCGACGTGCGGTCCTGCTGTCCCACCTGCAGACCACGGGCAAGGTGGTGGCCAAGGACGTCGCGGCGCGACTGGGCGTCACCGAGGACATGATCCGCCGGGACCTGCGCGAGCTCGCCGCGGCCGGCCTGTGCCGGCGGGTCTACGGCGGGGCGCTGCCGGTCTCCGCGGCGACCGCCGACCACGCCACCCGCGCCACCGTCGCGGCCGACAGCAAGGCGCGGGTCGCCGCCGCGGCCGCCACGCTGATCCGGCCCGGCAGCACCGTGCTGCTCGACGGCGGCACCACCGCGCTGGCGGTCACCGCCGCCCTGCCGCCGGAGCTGTCCGCGACCATCGTCACGCACAGTCCGACGGTCGCCGCCGCGCTGGTGGCGCACCCGGCGGTCGACGTCTACGTGCTCGGCGGCCGCCTCTTCAAGCACTCCGTGGTGACCTGCGGGGCGGCCACCGCGGAGGCGGCCCGCGGCATCTCGGCGGACCTGTTCCTGCTCGGCGTGACCGGCGTCCACCCGGAGGCCGGGCTCACCACCGGTGACGTCGAGGAGGCCGCGATGAAACGCGTCCTGGCCACCCGCGCCGCCGACACCTACGTGCTGGCCAGCAGCGAGAAGATCGGCGCCGCCGCACCGTTCACGGTGCTCGCTCCGGGCGAGGTGAGCGGCATCGTGACCGATGCCGCGCCGGACCACCCGACGGTACGGTCGCTGCGCGACGCCGGCGTCACGATCGTACCGGCGTGAGCGCCGGCCGCGGGGCCGCCAGCCGTGCGCCGGCGCGGCACGTCACCGGATCGCCGGCCGCGGGGCCCGGGCCACGATGGACGCGATCGTGCGGTCGAGGCGCGCCGTGGCGGGGCGCCGGGTCCGGATCGGACCGCCGGGCGGCACGGGCACGGACTCCGGCGCGTGACCGCGGGCGGGACGGCTCGGGTCGTACCGAAAAGGAACCCGCCCGGACCACCGCGAAGCCTCGCGGCGGCCCGCGGCCGTCACCCCGCGTAGGGGCCGCGGCGTTTCCGATCGCGGCGAGTGGGCACAGAGACAGCCACCGGTAACCCGACACGGCAGGAGGACCCCCCGACATGGCCAG
This sequence comes from Actinoplanes teichomyceticus ATCC 31121, assembly GCF_003711105.1. Taxonomy (NCBI): domain Bacteria; kingdom Bacillati; phylum Actinomycetota; class Actinomycetes; order Micromonosporales; family Micromonosporaceae; genus Actinoplanes; species Actinoplanes teichomyceticus. Next base: position 3,903,774 of record NZ_CP023865.1, on the reverse strand, counting down.
CAACGAGCACGACGTGAACCGCAGCGCGCGCACCGGACGTTTCGTCAAGGAGAGCACCGCCAGGAAGGAGCCGCGGACCACGACCACCGAGCACGTGGGCGGCGACCACGGCGACCGCGAGGTGCACCGCAGCACCAGCACCGGCCGGTTCGTCAAGAAGACGACCGCCGAGCTGCACCCCTCGACGACCGAGACGCAGCGGGTCTGACGCCCGGCCGCCGACCACGGTCCACGGACAGCAGCGCACCGCCGGCGGCCACGCCGAGCAGCTGGCAGCCGGCGACGGCGGTCAGCACGACCGCGGGCGGGTACGCCGCGAGCAGCCCTCCGGCCGCGGCCGTGGTCACCGGCGGCCGCGCCGACCAGCGGCGCGGCCAGCACGTGCGGCACCATCAGCGCGGCCACCAGCAGCCCGCCCAGCCCGGCATCGCCGGGCCGTTCCAGGGCCAGCAGCACGATCGCCACCCGGGCGCCCTCGTCGGCCAACCGAGCGCCGACCGCGGCCACCAGGTATCGAACCATGCCGAAGATCCTGCCCGGGATCGCCGGTCGCGCCCACCGCTGCGCCGGCGCGCCCGCCCGCAGCCGGCGCGGGGCACGCCGGGCGGCAGAAAGGCCGCCGGTGGTCACGGCGGCCTTCTCTTCGGTACGCGGCGGTCACAGGATCGGCTTGCCTCCGGTGACCGGGATGACCGCCCCGGAGATGTAACTGGCCTCGTCGGAGGCGAGCAGGACGTACGCCGGAGCGACCTCCCGGGGCTCCCCGGCGCGGCCGAGCGGCGTGTTCTTGCCGAACTCCGCGACCTGCTCGGGCGGCATGGTCGACGGGATCAGCGGCGTCCAGATCGGCCCGGGAGCGACCGCGTTGACGCGGATCCCCCGGTCGCCGAGCAGCTGCGCCAGCCCCGCGGTGAAGTTGGCGATCGCGCCCTTCGTGGTCGCGTACGGCAGCAGTGTCGGCTTCGGCTGGTCATAGTTGACCGAGCTGGTGTTGATGATGGACGCGCCCTCCTTCAGGTGCGGCAGGGCGGCCTTGACCAGCCGGAACATCGCGGTGATGTTCACGTCGAGGGTGTGCTGCCATTCCTGGTCGGAGACCTCCTCGACGGTTTCGTGGGTCATCTGGTAGGCCGCGTTGTTCACCAGCACGTCGATGCCGCCGAGCTCGCGGACCGCCTGCTCGACGATCGTGCGGCTCCGGTCCGGGTCGGTCAGGTCGCCCGGCGCCAGCGCGACCTTGCGCCCGGCCGCCTCCACCAGCGCCGCGGTCTCCCGCGCGTCGTCCTGTTCCTGCGGCAGGTAGTTGATCAGCACGTCGGCGCCCTCGCGGGCGAAGGCGAGCGCCACGGCCCGGCCGATGCCGCTGTCGCCGCCGGTGATCACCGCCTTCTTGCCGGTGAGCCGTCCGGACCCGCGGTAGCTGTCCTCGCCGTGGTCGGGTTTGCGGTCCATCTGGGTGGTGTGACCGGGCGGCCGCTGCTGCCGCTCCTGCGCCTGCCGGTCTTCCTTGGTCGTGGTCATGAGCGCGGCTTTCCCCGGCAGGGCCACCCCAAACCCGCCGCCCGCGCGGGCGGCGGCGATGATCTGCTCATGATCGACCATCGGGCCGTGGGCGCGACTCTGGCCACCCTGGCGGCGGTGGCCGCGGCGGGCTGCGCCGCCGCCGGCACGGCGGGGGCTGCGGCCGTGCCGGCCGGCTGCGACCCGTCCGGCGCGACCGTCCACTGGTCGACACCGGTGCGGCAGCCCCGCCTGACCCGGGTCGACCTGTTCGCCTCGGACGCCGGCGGCACCGGCACGGTGGTGCTGGACGAGCCGATCACCGCCTCCGTGGCCGGCGTGACCGCACCGGACGGCTGGGTCGCCGCGCTGGCCGCGTCGCTGAGCACCGCGACCGGCAGCACGGTGCGGACCGGGCCGGTGCGGCTGCCGGACGGCGGCTACAGCATGCTCGGCGGCGCCCAGGACGATCCCAGCATTCCGGAGAGCCTGCTCTACCAGGGCGTGGAGACCATCACGGCGGACTTCACGGTGGACTGCGCGCCGCCGGTCACCGGCACCTTCACGTCCTGGACGACCACCGGCCTCGGCACGGTGGCCTGCGCGCAGGCCGACGAGCCCGCCGAGCCGCTGGGCCGGCTCGCCCGCCGGCACTGCCCGCGCACACCGGCGCCGCACCCACCGGCGCTCGACCTCGCGCCGTCGCCGACCGTACCGCCGCCCGGCGCCCTCACCGCGACGTAGCGCCGGTGGCGGCGCTTCCGCACGCCGGCCGCCCAGCCATCGGTGTGCGCCGGCCCGGCCGGACGCCGTCGAGGCCGTCGGCCCACCCGCCGACCTCTACCGGCGGCTCACCCGCCGGCCGGTCATCCCGTGAGGCGGATCCGCCGGCTCCACTGCGGACCGTGCGGGTTCCGGGCGGGGGCGGACGCCCGGGCCCTCGGTGATGCGGTGTGACACCCACGGCGAGCGGCTGGTGGTTAGCCTGACCCGGTGACCGACGCCGACTTCACCGCCACGTTGCCGCGCAAGCGGATGGGATCCGCGGTCCTGCTGTCCGACGATCGAGGCCGGGTGCTGCTGGTCGAGCCGACGTACAAGGACCACTGGGAGATCCCGGGCGGCGCGGTGGAGGCCGACGAGTCGCCGTACGCGGCGGCGGTGCGCGAGCTCGACGAGGAGCTGGGCCTGCCGGTGCGGCCGGGCCGGCTGCTGGTGACCGACTGGGTGCCGCCGCGCCCCGGCCGGACCGAGGGCCTGATGCTGGTGTTCGACGGCGGGATCCTCACGCCACGGCAGACGGCGCGGATCCGGTTGCCCGCCGAGGAGTTGCGCGGCTGGGCCTGGTGCACCGAGCCGGAGGCCGGCGAGCGGCTCTCCGGGTTGCTGGCCCGCAGGATCGCCGCGGCGGTCCGGGCCCGGGCCGAGCACAGGGCGGTCTACCTGGAGAACGGTTTCCTCGTGGCTTGAGCGGCCGTGACGCGCGCGGGCGCCGCGACCCGGGGCCGACCGCCGAGGGTGAGTCGCGTTGCACACCGGCGCCACCGGCGTCATCCGCTCGTACCAGGTCCTCGACGGCGGCACCGGCGCGGTCCTGGCCGGCAGCGGAGCCGGGGTCGTCCCCTTCCCCGCGACCGCGCTGACCGAGCTGACCTTCCGGATCACCGCCGCCTCCGGTACGCCGCGGGTGGCCGAATTCGAGACCTACGCCGCGTGACCCGCGGCCGGCGGCGTGGAGTGCCACGCCGCCGGCGCCCCGGTCACTGCCCGGTACGCCCGTCGATGCACTCGCGCAACAGGTCGGCGTGCCCGCAGTGCCGGGCGTACTCCTCGATCAGGTGGATCAGGATGTCCCGGACGCTGGACTCGCCGCCCTTGGGCAACGCCACCATCGCCCCCAGGTCGGTCAGCCCGTCCAGCACCCGGTCGGCGCCGGCCACCTGCGCCTCCCAGGTCACGAACGCCTCCCGCACCACCGCCGCGTCCGGCGTCGCGCCGTCGAAGTCCACGTCGCGCCGGTCGGCGGACCAGAACGGCGCCGGCATGTCGCTGCCGCGCAGGGTCGCCTGGAACCAGAGGTGTTCCACCTTCGCCATGTGCCGGACCAGGCCCAGCAGGCTCATCGTGGACGGTGGCACCGAGCGCGCCGCCAGCTGCTCCGGCGAGAGATCCTCGCACTTCATGGCGAGCGTGCGCCGGTAGTTGCTCAGGTACTCCCGGATCGTCTCCAGCTCGCCCACCGGCGTCCCGTTCGTCCGGGGGTCCTGCTCCGGACGCGCCCACATGCCGCCATGACCCACCACCCGCTGACTCGTCATGAGCCGATCCTGGACCGGTCCGGCCGACCGGACAAACCGGTTTCCGGCGGCGGTCAGTCGCGCTCCAGCGTGACGGTGACCCGGGCGATCGCGTCGTCGGCCATCAGCCGGCGGCGCAGGTCGTCGGAGTGCGCGAGCAGCTGGGCGGCGGGCGCGTCGCGGACCGCCGCGGCCGGCGTCACCCAGACGTTGACCAGCAGCTGCGACGGTCCGACCCAGACGGCGTGCAGGTCCCGGATCCGGCCCACCCACGCCTCGCCGCGCACCTGCTCGCGGATCGGGTCGAGCACGTCGGCCGGCGCCGACTCGTCCAGCAGCAGCCCCTTCGAGCGGCGGGCCAGCAGCCAGGCGACCAGGATCAGCAGCAGCCCGATCGACATGCTGCCGACCGCGTCCCAGCCGGCCCACCCGGTCACCGCGTGCAGGATCAGCGCCACGAGCGCGATGCCCAGCCCGGCCAGCGCGGCGGTGTCCTCGAGGAAGACCGTGGTCGCGCTCGGGTCGGAGGCGTGCCGCAGGTGGTGCCGCAGGGAACGGTTGCGCTGCCGGGACTCGGCGCGCAGCTGCTTGTGCGCGGTGTACCAGGAGTAACTCTCGAATCCGGCGGCCACCACCAGCACCCCGATGCCGACCCCGAGCGACTCCACCGGCTCCGGCATCAGCATGCCGCGTACGCCCTCACCGATTGACAGCACCCCGCCGACCAGGAAGATGCCCAGCGCGGCGAGGAACGTCCAGAAATAACGCTCCTGTCCGTACCCGAAGGGGTGCCGCTCGTCGGGCTCGCGCCGGGAGCGTTTCAGGCCGATCAGCAGCAGGACCTCGTTGCCGGTGTCGGCGATCGAGTGGGCCGCCTCGGCCCACATCGACGCGGACCCGGTGAGCAGCCCGGCGACGATCTTCGCGACGGCGATCGCCCCGTTGGCGGCCACCGCGACGAGCACGGTCCAGGTGCTCTCCCCCGCGTTGCGGCCGGTGTTGCGTTCCTCGTCACCGGAGGCGGCCGGCGCGGCGGCCCGGTCGGCGACGGCGATCTTGTCCATGGCGGTGTCGTCCACGGATCCCGCGGTACCCGCCTTCGCGACCGCGCACACCCACGCGAGGCACGCCGGGCGACCGGCGACGGTCCCGGGCCGCCCGGCGGCGCGGTAGCGTACGGCCGGAGGCCGCGCCGGCCGGTGCGGACGGCGCCTGTCCCGCGATCCTGGAGGTCCGCCGTGACCGTGCTCCCCATCCGGCAGGTCGGTGACCCGGTGCTGCGCCGCGTCGCCGAGCCGGTGACCGACTTCGATGCCGAGCTGGCCGTGCTGGTCCGGGATCTGACCCAGACCCTGGCCGAGTCGCGCGGCGCCGGCCTGGCCGCCCCGCAGATCGGGGTCGGCCTGCGCGTCTTCGCGATCAACCCGGACCTGCCGGGCAACGACCGCCGCCTGGACCACCTGGTCAACCCGGTCCTGGAGTTCCCGGACGAGCAGGAGCAGTCCGGTCCGGAGGGCTGCCTGTCGATTCCCGGCATCTACCTGGACACCAAGCGCCGGCTGAACACCGTCGCCAAGGGCTACACCCGGCACGGCGACCCGGTGCAGGTGGTCGGCGAGGGCCTGCTGGCGCGGTGCCTGCAGCACGAGACCGACCACCTGGACGGGATTCTGTTCATCGACCGGCAGGACGCGCGGGCCCGGCAGCGGCTGCTGGACACCCTCCGCGAGGCCGCGTGGTTCGAGGGCCTGCCGGCCGCCCGGGTGCGGGTCAGCCCCCACTGACGGGTCATCCTGCTTGCGGCCGGTCCGGCCGCGTCGCATGGTGCAGGGATGGCGGAAACCATCGGCGCCGCCGGGCGCACGCTCAGCGACTGCGACGTACGAGCGTTCGTGCTGGCCCGGCTGGCCGCGGAGGATCTCGACGGCCGCCGGGTCTGCGTGATCGTCCCGGACGGCACCCGCAGCTGCCCGCTGCCGCTGCTGCTGGGCGCCGTGCACGAGGCGCTGCACGGCCGGGCCGCCGCGGTCACCGTGCTGATCGCGCTGGGCACCCACGCCCCGATGTCCGACGCGCAGCTGAGCGGGCACCTCGGCGGGCCGTACCCGGGCTTCGAGGTGCGCAACCACGAGTGGTGGCTGCCGGACACGCTGGTCTCGCTCGGCCGCATCGGCGCCGAGCGGGTGGCGCGGCTGTCCGAGGGCCGGATGCGGCAGGCGATCGACGTCACCCTCAACCGCGCCGTCGTCGAGCACGACGTGTGCCTGGTGATCGGCCCGGTCTTCCCGCACGAGGTGGTCGGCTTCTCCGGCGGCAACAAGTACTTCTTCCCGGGCATCGCCGGCCAGGAGATCATCGACTTCTCGCACTGGCTGGGCGCGCTGATCAGCAGCGCCGAGATCATCGGAACCCGCGGGACGACCCCGGTCCGGGCGCTGATCGACGAGGCGGCGGCGATGATCCCGGCGCGCCGGCGGGCGCTGTGCCTGGTGGTGCAGTCCGGCACCGGCGCGCTGCACGCGGCGTCGTTCGGCACTCCCGAGCAGGCGTGGGCGGCGTGCGCCGACATCTCCGCGCAGACGCACGTGCGGTACCTCGACGCCCCGGTCCGGCGGGTGCTGTCGATCATCCCGGAGAAGTACGCCGACATGTGGACCGGCGCGAAGGGTTTCTACAAGGTCGAGCCGATCGTCGCCGACGGCGGCCAGGTGATCGTCTACGCGCCGCACATCACCCGGATCTCCGCGATGCATCCGGAGATCGAGCGGATCGGCTACCACTGCCGCGACTACTTCGTGAAACAGTGGGACCGGTTCCGTGACCAGCACTGGGGTGTCCTGGCGCACTCCACCCACCTGCGCGGCGCCGGCGTCTGGGACCCGGTCGGGGGCGAGCGGCCCCGGGTCACGGTCACCCTGGCCACCGGGATCCCGGAGCACGTGGTCCGCGGCGCGAACCTCGACCACCTGGACCCGGCCCGCCTCGACCTGGCCGCGCTGGCCGTCGACCCGGGGACGTTCGTGGTGCCCGACGCCGGCGAGGTCCTGTACCGGCTGCGGCCGGCCGCTGACCCACCGGCGCCGGTGACCGCCGCGTCCGGCTCCGCCGCCACCCCGGCCGGGCCGCCGCCCCGGCACGGTTAGTCGACCAGGCGGGGCGCCAGCATCTCCGGCGGCACCGCACCGCCGCCCCGGCACGGTTAGTCGACCAGGCGGGGCGCCAGCATCTCCGGCGGCACCGGGCCGCTGCCGATCCGCGCGATCAGGGTCCGGGCCCAGGCGGTCAGCGCGGCGACGGCGATCCCGTGCGGGGCGCCGGCCGCGTACGGCGCGATCCGGTCCGCCGCCCGGGTCAGCAACCGGACCGCGCCGACCTGGTTTCCCCGCCGCAGGTGGGTGACGCCCACCGCGAGCTGCGCCAGACCCTTCCACAGCTCCCGGGTGTCGTCGTCACACGCCTTCCACGCCCCCTCCAGCACCTCGTGCGCGTGGAACGGCCGGCCCGCGGCCAGCAGCCGCTCCGCCTCGCGCAGCGCCTCCTCCGGCGGCAGCGCCAGGTCGTCGGGCGTGGTGGGCACCCCGGTCATCCCGTGCGGCAGGGGCCGGCCCAGGCCGTCGCGGGGCCGGGCGTTGCGGGCGCGACCGGCCGGGTCCCGGTCCCGGGCGACCCGGCCGGGCCGCGTGTCCGGGCCCGGCCGGTCGCCGGGCGCGATGCCGGAAACCTGGTTGTACGGGCGGTCTGCGGGCGTCGTACCGGAATCCATGCCTTCCATACTGCCGCCGGGACCTTCGGCCCGCCGGCGCGGGTTCTACCAGCCCTGCCCGGCAAGATCGAGCGTTGGCGAAGATGGCAGCAGAGACGAAGGGAACCTGCCATGCGGACCACTGGCATCGTCGTCGGCACCGACGGCACGGAAACGAGCGACGCCGCCATCGACTGGGCGGCTCGGGAAGCACACCAGCGCGGCCTGACCCTGCGCATCGTGCACGCCTTCGACTGGGACTGGCGCGAGTCGCGCTTCGAGATCGGCAACGAGCACGTCGACACCGCCCGGGCGCAGGCCGAGGGCATCATCGCGGCGGCGGTGGAGCGGGTCCGCAACATCGCGCCGGAGCTCACCCCGCAGACGTTCACCCTGATCGGGCACGCCGTTCCGCGGCTGCTGGAGTCGGCCCGCGGCGCCCAGCTGCTGGTGCTGGGCCGGCGCGGGCGCGGTGGCTTCGCCGGGATGCTGCTCGGCTCGACCAGCCAGCGGGTCGCCACCCACGCCCCCTGCCCGGTCGTCGTGGTGGGCGGCAGCCCGGCCGCGGACGCGCCGATCGCCGCCGGCATCGACGACTCCCCGAACGCCGACCTGGTCCTGGAGACGGTGTTCAACGCAGCGGCCGACCAGAACTGCCCGGTCACCGTGATCCGGGCCTGCCCGCCGGTCGTCCCGGCGTGGGTCACCGCCGACCCGCCGAACGTCGAGGCCGCCGAACTCGCCCGCCTGGACGAGCAGCTGGCGCCGTGGCGGTCGAAGTTCCCGGACGTCCGGGTCGAGGTGGTGCTGACCCACGACACCCCGCCGGCCGCGCTGGTGGCCGCGTCCGGCAAGGCCCGGCTGATCATCGTCGGCAGCCACGGGCACGGGCTGGTCACCGGCACGCTGGTGGGTTCGACCAGCCTGCAGCTGCTGCACCACGCGGCCTGCCCGGTCTACATCGTGCGCCCGCTCCCGCAGTGAGCCCACCCCGGGCGGTCCGGCACAACCGCGTCCCGCCCGGGACCAACGTCCTGGCCGGCAAGGACCAAGTGAGCAACAACGCTTTGACATGAACCGGAGTTGAGGTTTTAGCGTCTTGACGTGGATCTAGGAACAGTGCAGGAGTCGGGTGTCGGCGAGCGCCTCAGGGGCGCCTTCCGCCGATACCCGACCGGCGTCGCGGTGATCACCGCGCTCGGCCCGGACGGGCCGGTCGGGTTGACCGCGTCCAGTGTCGCGTCGGTATCGGTCGACCCGCCGGCGGTGTCGTTCTCGGTGATGGGCACCCGCTCGGCGCGCGTCCTGCTGGACGCGCCGAGCCTCGTCGTCCATCTGCTGGGCGTCCGGCACCTGGGCGTGGCGCGCGAATTCGCCCATTCCGGCGGCGACCGTTTCACCCCGGAGCAGGGCTGGAGCACGCTGCCCTCGGGGGAGCCGGTGCTGCCCGGCGCCGTCGCCGCCCTGCGGGCCGCTCCCCTGCACCGGGTGCCGGTGGGCGAGTCGACCCTGGTGATCGCCTCCGTGCTGGAGGTGTTCCACGGCCCGGACGACCGGCCGCTGATCCATCACGCCAGAAAGTTCGTCACCTCGACCCCGACCGAAGGATTCTGATGCGACTGCCGCGTCTGCTGCGCCCGCGTACCGTCGTGAGCGCCCACTGTGACCTGCCCTGCGGCGTCTACGATCCGGCCCAGGCCCGTATCGAGGCCGAGTCGATCAAGGCGATCTGCGAGAAGTACCAGGCCAACCAGGATCCGGAGTTCCGGACCCGCTCGCTGATCATCAAGGAGCAACGGGCCGAGCTGGTCAAGCACCACCTGTGGGTGCTGTGGACCGACTACTTCAAGGCCCCGCACTTCGAGAGGTACCCTCAGCTGCACACCCTCTTCAACGAGGCCACCAAGCTGGCCGGCGCCGGCGGCGCGAAGGGCTCCGCCGACCCGGCGGTCGCCGACCAGCTCCTCGCCAGGATCGAGGAGATCTCGAAGATCTTCCGGGAGACGAAGCAGGGTTGATCCCTGGTGCCCGGCCGCGTGCCGGGCACCGCCCTTGCGCGGTACGCCCTCTCGCCCGAGCCGGGTCGCACCCGCCCGCGCGTCGCGCTGACGGCGGGTCGCCGGTTTCGCGGCAGCTGACCCGGGTGGTTTCGCGGTCGAGGGCCGCCGGCATCCCGGCTCCTGGGCGAGCGGGCCATCAGCGAGGGGGTGCGCTCCGCGGAGCTGAGCCGACCAG